>CABZAE010000001.1:0-220000 GCA_902523635.1 uncultured Bacteroidota bacterium
AGATTAAAAGAATTGAAAAAATAACTGTGAATTCAAATGGAATTTGGAACGAGTCAAAAACAAATTTTTGAAGTACAATAGCTACTAAAAAAAGTCTGAAAGAGGCTCCGATTATTCTTGATATGAAAAAGAAAAAAGCACCTGTTTTATGACTTACAGGTCCGAATCGGTCTCTTAAATATTCATAAATTGATGTAAGATTTTTTTTGTAATAAATGGGTAACAACATATATGCAACCACAAAATAACCAACAAGGTAGCCAAGCACAACTTGAAAATAAGAGAACTCAAATTTTCCAACATCACCAGGAACAGAAATAAAAGTAATTCCTGAAAGTGATGCTCCTATCATTCCAAAAGCAACTAAATACCATGGAGATTGTTTATTTGCAGAAAAAAAAGTAGAATTGTCATCATTTCCTCTAGTAAGTTGAGAAATTGTAAAAAGTCCTAAAAAATAAAGAAGTATTATTGTTAAAATTAAAACAGATGACATTTTTGTGGCTTGATTTCAAATATAACAATTATGGCTCTTAAAAAATCAAATGTTATCTTTGCATAATGAATTTTTCCTCAAATCTTCTGGAAAATGCTGTTAATGAAATTTCGCAATTGCCAGGAATTGGCAAAAGAACTGCTCTTAGGTTAGTTTTATTTTTATTGAGACAACCAAAAAGTCAGACCCACAACATATCTAAATCATTAACAAATTTGGTAGATAAAATAACACATTGCGAAAGTTGCTACAATATTTGTGAAAATAAAATATGTGATATTTGCTTAAGTCCTAAAAGAAATAAAAATATTATTTGCGTTGTTGAAGATATTAGGGATG
The DNA here is from genome assembly GCA_902523635.1 of uncultured Bacteroidota bacterium. Lineage (GTDB taxonomy): Bacteria > Bacteroidota > Bacteroidia > Flavobacteriales > Flavobacteriaceae > MAG-121220-bin8. The sequence continues at coordinate 836 of CABZAE010000001.1, forward strand.
TCATGGCAATTGAAACAACTGCACAATTTGACGGAATCTATCATGTTCTAGGAGGTAAAATTTCCCCAATTGAAGGAATTGGTCCAAATGAACTAAACATTAGCCCATTAATTGAAAAATTAAAAGAAAATAAAATCGAAGAACTTATTTTTGCTTTAAGTCCAACGATGGAAGGTGATACTACTAATTTTTATATATACAAACAACTAACAGATATCGAAATTAAAATTACCACTATATCAAGGGGAGTCTCTGTTGGTAATGAGTTAGAATATACTGACGAAGTAACACTTGGAAGGAGTATTGTCAAACGCATACCATTTGAAAATTCGTTGAGAAGCACACCTTAGTTTTTATTTGATATTTTTGTTAATATAATATTATTTGAATGGCCAAATATGAGCTTACATTACCAAGAATGGGAGAAAGTGTAGAGGAAGCTACAATTATTAATTGGTTAAAAAATGAGGGTGATTTAATCCAAGTAGATGATTTAGTCGTTGAAATTGCAACAGATAAAGTTGATTCTGAAGTTCCATCTGATGTCAAAGGAGTTTTATTAAAAAAACTTTGCCTTGTTAATCAGGTTGTTAGAGTTGGTGAGCCATTAGCTATTATTGAAATAGAATCAGATATTGAACAATCAAGGGATATCAAAGATCAGATTGAAATTGAAACAAAAAAATCTAGTCAACTTATCGATTCAGCTCAAAAGGAAACTATTGATTTGATTTCGAAAGCAAAAGATTTAATCGATCCTAAATCATCAAGACAATCGAAACTAATTTTATCTCCTTTGGTGAGGAGTATTTCTAAAAAAGAAGGTGTTTCTGAGGATGAGTTAAACTCAATAAATGGATCAGGAAAGGATGGACGAATAACAAAAAATGATCTCATACAATACATTGATGAAAGATCAAGTAATGAAACAACACCTAATCAATTTGAAGAAAATAATTTTAATTTTTCTGAAAGCGATAAGATTTATGAAATGTCAAGGATGGAAAGGTTAGTTTCTGATCATATGATCCATAGTAAAAATGAGTCTGCTCATGTGCAATCTTTTATAGAAGCTGACATTACTGACATATGGGATTGGAAAAAAAGAGTACAAACCAAGCTTCAAGATTCTGAGGGTGAGAAGCTCACTTTCACTCCTGTATTCATAATGCTTGTCGCAAAAGCTCTAAAAAAATATCCAGTTTTAAATGGTTCATTGAGTGGTTATAATTTGAAATTAAATAGAAATATAAATATTGGTATGGCAACTGCATTACCAGATGGAAATTTAATTGTTCCTGTTATTAAAAATGCTGATCAGCTCAGTTTACTAGGTTTAATAAAAAAAGTAAATGATCTAGCAAAAAGATCTAGAAACTCACAGCTTGCACCTGAAGAGGTTAAAGATGGAACATACACTGTCAGCAATGTTGGTGTATTTGACACTCTCATGGGAACACCAATAATTAACCAACCACAATTGGGTGTTTTAGCATTTGGATCAATCAGAAAAGAACCCTCTGTAATTGAAACTAACAAGGGAGATTTCGTTGGAATTAGAAAAAAAATAATATTATCTCATAGCTATGATCACAGGATTATAAATGGTGCTACTGGCGGAATGTTCATAAAAACAATAAAGGAACTAATAGAAAAGTGGGATGTTAACCAGGAAGTTTAATGACTTAAGGCATGAATTTAAAAATAAGTAAACCTCTATGCTTTTTTGATCTTGAAACAACAGGAATTAATGTTTCGTCCGATAGAATTGTTGAAATATCAGTTTTAAAAATTTATCCAAACGGAAATAAAGAATCAAGAACTTGGCTAGTAAATCCTGGAATTAAAATTCCTCAGGAAGCGATTAATGTCCACGGAATATCAAATGAAATGGTTGTTAATGAACCTAATTTTAGTCAGATAGCCCATGAGGTTAAATCAATGATTAATAATTGTGATCTAGCGGGGTACAACTCTGATAAATTTGACATTCCATTACTTGCTGAGGAGCTCCTTAGGGCTGATATTGATTTTGATATTGATAATATTCACACCATTGATGTTCAAAATATTTTTCATAAGATGGAACAAAGAACATTAGCCGCAGCCTATAAATATTACTGTGGAAAAATTTTAGATAATGCCCATTCATCAAAAGTCGATACTTTAGCTACGTATGAGGTTTTAGAATCTCAATTAAAGAAATACTCTGAGTTGGAAAATGATGTAAAGTTTCTTTCTAATTTTTCCAAGAGAGGAAAAAATGTTGACCCTGCAGGATTTATCAAATTAAATGAAAATGAAATCCCATGTTTTTCTTTTGGAAAACATAAAGGTAAAAGCGTTGAACATGTCATGCAGAATGAGCCCGGTTATTTTGGTTGGATATTAAATGCTGACTTTCCCATGTACACTAAGAAAGTTTTGACAAAATTGAGATTGGAAAAGTTTAATAAAAAATAATAAATATGAAAGTTATATGCATTGGGAGAAATTATTTAAAGCACATCAAAGAGTTAAAAAACAAAAAAATGATAGTCCAGTAATTTTTCTCAAACCTGAAACTTCAATTATTAAAAAAAATCAACCTTTTTTTATTCCGGATTTTTCTAAAACCATTCATCATGAACTAGAGTTTTTGGTTAAAATCAATAGGGTGGGTAAATTCATCTCAGCTGAGTTTGCACACAAATACTATGATGAAATAAGTATAGGGATTGACTTTACAGCTCGGGATGTACAAGACAAATTAAAAATGAGTAGTCTCCCGTGGGAGAAATCTAAATCTTTTGATGGATCAGCATTGATTGGAAAATGGATTAATAAAAAAAAATTTAAAAATATTAGTAACATCAAATTTCATATGACAAATAATGGTAAAGTTGTTCAAAATGGAAATACATCTGAAATGATTTGGAATGTCGATCAATTAATTTCTGATATTTCTAAGTTTTTTACTTTAAAAATTGGAGATGTAATTTTCACTGGAACACCAGCTGGAGTTGCTGAAGTTAATGAGGGTGATCATTTGATCGGATTTATGGATGGTGAGGAGCTGTTCAAATTGAAAATAAAATAAATGAGGGCTAAGGTTGTAACAATTGGAGACGAAATCCTTATAGGTCAAATTATCGATACAAATTCGGTTTTTATCACCAAACAATTAATAAAAATTGGAATTGAGGTAAAAAAAATAGTTTCAATCGGAGATACTAAGCAAGAAATATTCAATATGCTTAAAGATTCATGTAATGTTTTCGATTTGGTAATTTTGACAGGTGGATTAGGTCCTACAAATGATGATATTACCAAAGAAGCTTTTTGTAATTTTTTTGAAGATAAGCTTGTACACAACAAAGATGTCTTGAATCATATTGAAAACCTTTTTAAAAAATTTAGTGATAACCCTATAAACGAACTTAATAGGGCACAAGCTTTATTGCCTTCACGAGCTACCTTAATTCCAAACACTTTTGGAACAGCAGCTGGAATGAGCATTCAAAAAGGAAGTACTTTGTATATTTCATTGCCTGGTGTTCCTTTTGAAATGAAGCCCATGATGGAAAATTTCATTATTCCCGATTTAAAAAAAAAATTTAAATGTCCATTTATTGTTAATAGAACTTTATTGACATATGGAAAGGGTGAAAGTTACATCGCAAAGAAACTTGTTTCCTTTGAGTCTGAATTACCTTCAAACTTTAAGCTTGCTTATCTTCCAAATTATGGTCGAGTAAGATTAAGATTATCCGCTAAAGGTGAAAATAAAAATCGATTAGAAAGTGAAATGGATCATTTGATCAGTAAGTTGTATTCTTTGATTGGGAATATTATCGTTGGCTATGATAACGTCAACCCAATAGAATTTGAAATTTCAAAAAAATTAATTGAGATTGGTAAGTCATTATCAACTGCCGAAAGTCTAACAGGTGGTTTATTATCCTCCAGGTTAACATTATTAGCTGGTGCATCTAAATTTTTTAAGGGATCTATTGTTGCATATGATACTGAAATAAAAAAACAAACACTTGGAATTAATGAAAAAATAATTAATGATCATTCTGTAGTAAGTAAAGAGGTTGCTAATGAAATGGCACTCAAAGTTAGAAATATGTTGGATACAGACTTCTCAATATCGACAACAGGAAATGCTGGTCCATCAAAAGGGGATTCTGATGCTGAGATTGGTAACATATTCATATCAATAGCGTCTGAAAATGGTGTAAAGTCATTTGAATTTAATTTTGGTAATAACCGTGAAAAAAATATCAATAAAACTGTAAATAAGGCACTAGAACTTTTTTTTCATGAGTTAAACAACAACTATTAAAATATTTGGCTAAAGCTTAAAAAAGTTGTTAATTTGCATTCGATTTTATAAAATTATGTCAAAAGTTTGTGACATTTCTGGAAAAAAAGTCCTTGTTGGAAACAATGTCTCAAAGGCGATGAATAAAACCAAAAGACGTTTTCAGCCAAATCTTGTTAAGAAGCGATTTTATATCCCTGAACAAGACAAATGGATATCCCTAAAAGTATCTACTTCTGTTTTGAAAACAATAAATAAGAAAGGTATCTCTACCGTTTTAAAAGATTCCAATATTAAGTTTTAATGGCTAAAAAAGGTAATAGAGTTCAGGTTATATTGGAGTGTACAGAGCACAAAAGTTCTGGCTTATCCGGTACATCAAGGTATGTTACAACAAAAAATAAAAAAAATTCACCTGATCGTTTGGAACTTAAAAAATTCAATCCGATCATGAAAAAAAATACGATTCACAAAGAAATCAAATAACTTTTCAATAATGGCAAAAAAAGCAGTTGCTTCTCTTCAAACAGGCTCAAAACGACTATCTAAGGCAATAAAAATGGTTAAAAGTCCCAAAACAGGTGCTTATGTTTTTGTCGAATCAATCATGCCCCCTGAGAGGGTTAATGATTGGCTAGCTAAGAAATAATCATTTTTTAAATAAGTCACATAAGTGGCTTTTTTTGTTTTCATATATTTGAATTACAAAGTTTTATGAAGTTTTTAAAGAAAATTTTTGGTTTAGAAAGAACTCCAAAGAAAAAATCAGAAAAGTCTGAGATTTCTGATGATCAAAATGAGCAAATTGATGAGAGTTTTAGTAAAAAACAAAAGCTAAAGAAATCAGAAAAGTCTTTTTCTCTAATTAACAAGAAGCCAAGAAAACCAGACCCTAAGCCAGAACCGGAACCAGAACCGGAACCGGAACCAAAACCAGAGTTGAAACTGGAGTCAGAACCGGAACCGGAACCAGAATCGGAACCTGAACCAAAACTGGAGTCAGAACCGGAACCGGAACCAGAATCGGAACCTGAACCAAAACAGGAGTCACAGCCTGAATTAGAACTAAAAAAAGGTGAATCACCAAAACATACAGAAAAGTCTATTTTCAAAAGATTTTTTTCAAAAGAGAAAAAAGTTTCTTTAGAAAAGGGGTTAGAAAAAACAAGTACTTCGTTTTTCAATAAAATTTCAAAAGTTCTTATTGGAAAAACTAAAGTTGACGATGAGATTTTAGATGACTTAGAGGATGTGTTAATATCATCGGATGTTGGAGTTAAAACTACACTTAAAATCATTGATAAAATTGAATCAAGAGTTGCTAAAGAAAAATATATTGGCACACAAGAGTTAGACAAAATACTAAATGAAGAAATTATAAATATCATAGCATCGTCCGAAGATCATGAAAAATTTAACCTTTCAAAAAGTAGACCTCATGTAATTTTAGTTGTTGGTGTAAATGGGGTTGGAAAAACAACATCTATTGGTAAAATGGCGCATTATTTTAAGTCTACAGGCTTAAAAGTTGTTATAGGTGCTGCTGATACTTTTAGAGCTGCTGCAATTGAACAACTGGAGATTTGGGCTAATAGGGTTGGAGTTGATATTGTAAAGCAAGAAATGGGAAGTGATCCTGCTTCTGTAGCGTATGACACTTTAGCCTCAGCTAAGAAAAAAAATGCAGATGTTGTTTTGATTGATACTGCTGGAAGACTTCACAACAAGGTCAATTTAATGAATGAACTAAGCAAAATAAAAAGAGTACTTCAAAAAATACATATTGATGCTCCACAAGAAGTTGTTTTAATTATTGATGGATCAACTGGCCAAAACGCTTTTGAACAGGCTAAACAATTTACAAGTGTTACTGAAATTACTTCACTAGCGGTAACAAAATTAGATGGAACTGCCAAAGGAGGAGTTGTTCTTGGAATTTCAGATCAGCTTAATATTCCAATAAAATTTATTGGAGTTGGTGAGGGAATTGAAGATTTACAATTGTTTGATAAAAAAGCATTTGTTGATTCATTTTTTAAGAGAATATAACATGAAATATTTGGATATAAATGTTACAAACCACTTACCTAAAATTACATCATCCTATCTAAAAAACGAAGATTTAGTTCAATCATTTTTCAATAGATTTTGCACAATTGAGAACTTCGACAAACAGATTAAGGAAAAAAAAAGTAATTACAACGATAATTACAGATTAGTTTTAAAAGATGTTTTAGTTGAACAATACTCAAAAATCAAAAATAAATCACTTCAAATAAAATTAATTAAATCTCTAACTGAAAAAAATACATATACTATAACAACTGGCCATCAACTAAACTTATTTACCGGGCCCCTTTATTTTTTTTATAAAATCATAGATACAATTAAAATTTGTGATGAGCTTGTTAAAAAATTTCCAAATAATAAATTTGTTCCGGTGTTTTGGATGGCATCAGAGGATCATGATTTTGATGAAATAAATAATTTCAAAAATTCTCAAAAAAAGTTCACTTGGAATATGAAAAGTAATGGTAAAGTAGGTGAAATTAGTACCAGTACTTTAAAAGACACCTTTCAAGATTTAAAACAATTTTTTGGAGATAACAATCTAAATTCAAAAAAAATTATTGATTTGTTTGAAAACTCATACATTAAGAACAAAAATTTATCAATAGCAACATTTGAGCTCGTTCATAAATTATTTGGAAATTATGGTTTATTGATTTTAAATCCCGATAACAAAAAATTAAAAGAACTTCTTTTAAAAGATTTTATTGATGAAATCACTTGTCAAACTTGTTTTAAAAAAGTTAAAGTTACAAATGAAAAAATCAGTAGTTTAGGCTTTAAGGTTCAAGTAAACCCAAGAAAAATAAATTTATTTTACACTGAGAAAAATAAAAGAGACAGAATTGAAAAGTTTGGTGAGAAATATAAAATCCTCAATAATGGTAAGATTTTCTCAAAAGATCAAATTGTTAATGAAATTATAAAATATCCAGAAAAATTTTCACCAAATGTATTATTAAGAACGTGTTTTCAAGAAAAAATACTTCCAAATTTAGCCTATGTTGGTGGTGGAAGTGAAATAGCATATTGGCTCCAATTAAAAAATTATTTTCAAGAAAGAAAAATTACTTTCCCTATACTAAAAATAAGATCATCTGTTTTGATTATAAGAAAAAAAGAAGAAAAAAAATGCAAAAAAATTGGTGTTGAGGTTTCTGACCTGTTCTCAGATTTCAGTGAGTTAAGTACCAATTTAATTAAAAGATTGAATTCAGACTCATTTGATTTGTCAAAAATGAAAAAGATATTGAATCAAAATTTTAATGAACTTCATGAACTCAGTGAAAAAATTGATAAATCATTTATTGGAGCATTGAGAGCTCAAGAAAAAAAACAAATTAAAGGTTTAGAAAAATTAGAAAAAAGAATTGTTAAAGCGATTAAAAAAGACAACAAAGATAAACTCGATCGACTCAAAAAATTACAGGAGCATTTATTTCCAAATAAAAACTTGCAAGAAAGAGAAATTAATTTTACAGAATTTTTTAAAGATACTGGTTTTCAATTTGTTGATATTTTATACAAGGATATTAATCCTTTTAATTCAAAATTTAGTGTTATTACGATTTAGAACTACCATTTTGATTTTTTAGTGTTAATTTTGAATATGAGTGAAAAAGTTTTAATAATTGATTTTGGCTCACAATACACCCAACTAATTGCACGACGGGTAAGAGAACTCAATATATATTGCGAAATTCATCCATTTAATAAAATTGATTTAGATATCAATTCATATAAAGCTATAATATTGTCAGGTTCTCCATTTTCAGTAAGATCTAAAGACGCCTTACACATCGATTTGACAAATTTTAAGGGTAAAATACCAATTCTCGGAGTATGTTATGGAGCGCAGTACCTAGCTCATTTTAATGGGGGGAAAGTTGTTTCTTCAAATAAAAGAGAATACGGTAGAGCAAAATTAAACTTTATAGATTGTAATTCGGAACTTTTTCATGGTATTGATGCAGAAACTCAAGTTTGGATGAGTCACAGTGACACAGTTGAGCATTTGCCTAATGGAGCAAAATTAATTGCTAGCACATCAGACGTAGAAAATGCTGCATTTGAAATTGAAAGAGAATTGGTTTTCGGTATTCAATTTCATCCTGAAGTTTACCACACAACAAAAGGAAAAGATCTTTTAAGAAATTTTTTAATCAAAATTTCAAAAATTAAAGCAAATTGGACTGCAGAATCTTTTTCCGCTAAAACAATATCTTATATTAAAGAAACTGTTAAAAATGAAAAAATAATACTTGGTTTATCTGGTGGAGTTGACTCGTCTGTTGCTGCAGTTCTATTGCATAAAGCTGTTGGCTCAAACCTTCATTGTATTTTTGTAAATAACGGTCTGCTCAGGAAAAATGAATATGATGAAGTTTTAAAACAATATGAGGGAATGGGTTTAAATGTTATTGGAGTTGACTCCTCTGACTACTTTTTAAATTGTTTGTCTGGTATTTCTGATCCCGAACTTAAAAGAAAAGTAATTGGAAAAGCTTTTATAAAAGTTTTTGATGAACAAGCATTGAAGGTTAAAGGAGTAAAATGGCTTGCTCAAGGAACAATTTATCCAGATGTAATTGAATCAATTTCTGTAAAAGGGCCATCTGCAACTATTAAATCTCACCACAATGTTGGTGGGTTACCAAAGAAAATGAATTTATCAGTTATCGAACCACTAAAGATGTTGTTCAAGGATGAAGTTAGAAAAGTAGGATATGCACTTGGAATTAATAAAGATATTTTATCCAGACATCCTTTCCCAGGACCGGGGTTAGCTATAAGAATTTTGGGAAAAGTTAGTAAAGAGAAAGTGGAGATTTTACAAAACGTAGATAAAATTTTCATTGATTGTTTGAAAAAAAACAACTTATATAATAAAATATGGCAGGCAGGGGCGATTCTGCTACCCGTAAAGAGTGTTGGAGTGATGGGAGATGAGAGAACTTATGAAAACTGCGTTGCTTTGAGAGCTGTCGAATCCACAGATGGTATGACCGCTGACTGGGTCAATCTTCCCTATGAATTTCTTCAAGATGTTTCTAATCAAATTATTAATAATATCAAAGGGGTTAATAGAGTTGTTTACGACGTGAGCTCAAAGCCTCCAGCGACTATAGAATGGGAGTGATGAAAAAAATATTTTTATTATTTCTTTTACCCTTTTTTGTTTTCTCGCAAGTAAATAGTGAAAACTTACCTCAATCTTACACAATCGATACACTGTTACACGAAGTTAAAAGAAAACAAACTTTATATTCTATTTCCAAAATTTATGATGTTTCTGTTGAAGATTTGAAAACATTCAATCCTCAAATTAAAGGAAATAAACTTTCTAGGAAAATGCAACTTAATATACCTCAAAAGAGAAAATTAATATCAATTGTAGATGACAGCATAATTTTATTAGAACAAAATAAAAATGAACCGATTAATAAACCTTTCCAAACAATTAATCTGAAAGATAGTGTTTTCAAAAAAAAATCATTAAAACTTGGGCTAATGGCTCCTTTTAAAATTGATCAATTTGAAATTGATTCTGTCGAGGTTAATAAACGTCTTTTAAAGGAGCTAAACTTGACTACAATTTCCCTTGATTTTTATTCAGGAGCTATGCTAGCAATAAAAGAAGCGGTTGATTTGGGATTGGATATTGAGCTTAAGGTTTTTGACACAGAAAACGATCAAGCTAAAATCGAAAAAATATTACTAGAAAATGATTTTAAGAACTATGATTTTCTTCTAGGTCCATTCATACCTAGAAATGTAAGTCAAATTTCAAATGGTATCGCTAAATCTAAAACAATCGTCATTTCACCGCTCACAACTAACAAGGTTGATATAAAAAACAATATTGTGCAGTCAATATCTCAAAAAGAAGTTCAGAAAAAAGCGATGTTTCGTTTCATTGATTCATTGGTTATTGATGAACCCGACCCATGTGTAATGATAATTTATGATGAGGAATCAATACAATCAAAAAATAAAATTTTAGAGAGATATTCTTATGCTGAATTAATTAAAATTAATGACACGCAGAGTTTTGTTGATCCAGAAATAACCGATTCATTGCTGGTTTACAGTAAGAAAAACTTTGTTTTTCTGGAATCTCAAAATTTAAATGTCATAACAAGTGTTTCTTCACTTTTAAACTCTCAAGTGAGCGAAGAAAGAGATATAAGACTTATGACTACTTACAGGTCAGATATATATGAAAATGAAAATATTTCTTTTGAACATCTTGGAAAATTGAATTTTACTTATCCCAGTTATTATAAGCCCATTTACAATCAAAATTTGACTAATTTTAATCAAGATTATCTTCTTGAGTTTGGAAAACTTCCAAATAAAACCGCAATACGAGCTTATGATTTGACCTTGGATTTGATATTAAGATCTGCTGTGTTCAGAAAAATAGAAAAATCTATTAAAATTGGACAAACTGAATATTTACAAAATAAATTCAATTACCAAATTGAAAATGATATGCTTGTAAACCAGGCCGTGTACATGATTCGACATGATAACTTAGAAATTGTTGAGTTTGACTTAAGTGATCTCAATGAATATAGTAAATAAAAATTCTTTCTTATTTCTTTTTGTACTTTTGCATTTTTAATTTAATATAGCTGATGTCTAAAACAAAATTCATTTTTGTAACTGGTGGAGTTAGTTCATCACTTGGAAAAGGCATCATCTCATCATCACTTGCAAAACTATTACAGTCAAGAGGCTTTTCAGTAACAATACAAAAATTTGATCCCTACATTAATATTGATCCTGGAACTTTAAATCCATATGAACATGGGGAATGTTATGTAACTGAAGATGGTGCTGAGACTGATTTAGACTTGGGTCATTACGAACGTTTTTTAAACGTTAGCACGTCTCAGTCTAATAACGTTACAACTGGAAGGGTTTATAAAACTGTTATAGAAAAAGAACGAAAAGGTGAGTTTTTAGGAAAAACTGTACAAGTTATTCCGCACGTGACTAATGAAATAAAAAGACGAATAAAATTATTATCACATAATGACAAATATGACTTTATATTAACTGAAATTGGAGGGACAGTTGGTGATATTGAGTCTTTACCTTACATAGAATCTGTAAGACAACTTCGATGGGAACTGGGCAGAGAAAACACCCTTTTAATCCATTTAACATTAGTTCCTTTTTTATCTGCTGCAGGAGAACTGAAAACAAAACCAACGCAACATTCAGTAAAAAAGTTGATGGAGAGTGGTTTGAATGCAGACATTTTAGTTTGTAGAACTGAACACGAGTTGACTAAAGAAATCAAGCAGAAATTAGCCTTGTTTTGTAATGTTGATGTAGAGTCCGTAATTCAGTCAATAGATGCATCAACAATTTATGAGGTACCAATTTTGATGAAAAATGAAAAATTGGATGAAGTTGTGTTAAATAAATTAAACATCAAAACCTACAATAAAACTGATTTAAAAAAATGGGAAGTTTTCGTTAACCGTCTTAAATTTCCTGAAAAAAAAATAAACATTGGTTTGATTGGTAAATATGTAGAATTACAAGACTCTTATAAATCTATTCTTGAATCTTTAATTCATGCTGGTTCTGAAAACAAAACTAAAGTAGAAGTCATATCCATTCATTCAGAGTTCATTGATGCCAATCAAATAAATAAAGAAATTTCTAATCTTGATGGTATTTTGGTTGCTCCTGGATTTGGTGAAAGAGGAATAGAGGGAAAGATTGAAGCGATAAAGTGTGCAAGAGAAAATAACATACCATTTTTAGGTATTTGTTTGGGAATGCAAATGGCGGTGATTGAATTTTCAAGAAATATTTTGAAACTTAAAAAGGCAAACTCAACTGAGATGAATAAAAGTACTCCTGATCCAGTAATTTCGCTTATGGAAAATCAAAAGAATATTACAGATAAAGGTGGAACAATGAGACTTGGTGCTTGGGAATGTAAAATTGATAAAGATAGCTTGGCATATCAAATATATAATGCTGAAGTGATTTACGAAAGGCACAGACATAGGTGGGAGCTTAATGAAATCTACAAAAACAAATTGAATAAGCATGGATTAAAAACCAGTGGAATAAATCCCAAAACGAAATTGGTTGAAATCATTGAATATCCTAAAAATGATTGGTTCATTGGGGTGCAATTTCATCCAGAATACAAAAGCACTGTTGAATGTCCACATCCTCTATTTGTTTCATTTGTTAAAGCATGTCTAGTTTATAAAAAAAGAATTAATAATGGAAGAGAACAAGATTGACCCATATCAAATTTTAGGCTTTGTAATCCTAATGATTGCATTTGTATGGTACATTTACACTGTTCCGGAGCCAGAGTCCGATAGATCTAGTAACCAAAGCGTTGTTATTAATGAAGATGATCAGGATTTGGAATCTAACAATGAAAATGATATGGAATCTCTTAATGATTTAATTGTTTCTGAAGGATCTGATGATCAAACCGTTGATTTACTTAATAAAGTAACATATGAGGATATTACGATTGAAAATGAAGATTTATTTTTAAAAATCGACTCCAAAGGAGGAATGATTAGTCGGGCTTTTCTTAAAAAATTTAATGATTACAAGGGGGATTCATTGTATTTGATAAATAATTCAAATCACAGTATGAGCATCGAATTTATCACTAATGATGGAAGAGCTATCAACACAAAAAACCTGTCATTTAAACCGACAATTGAAAAAAAACGTGATGAAACTAAAATTCTAATGTCATGTGATTTACCCAATTCAAAATTCATAGTCTTTGAGTATATCATTCCTGATAAGGGCTATATGATAAATTTTTCAGTTAGATCCTCTGGTTTAGGTAATATTTTAAATGACCAAAAAGTTGTGTTGAACTGGGATTTAAAAGCACTTAGGCAAGCAAAAAGTGTAGATTATGAAAACAGATACAGTCAGCTTTATTATCAGTTTGAGGGAGATGACACCGATTATTTAAGTTCGTATAGTGATAGTGATCATAACGAAAACGAAGTTTCATGGATTTCCTACGGTCAACATTTTTTTAACATGATTCTTGTTCTTGAAGAGGCATCTGACAATGTTTTCTTTGAATCAAAAAAAATGTTTGAAGATCAAGGTAAGGATGTTATGTACACTAAGAATTATTCTTCTCTAATACCAATTAAATTGATAAGAGGAGATATTGATTCAAATTTTAATTGGTATATAGGTCCAAACGATTATGATGTTTTAAAAAAATATGATAATAATATTTATGAATCAATATATTTTGGATGGGGTATATTTGGCTGGATCAATAGGTTCATTTATTTTCCATTATTTGGATTCCTCAGCAATTATTTTTCAGCTGGTTTAGCAGTAATATTTATGACAATAATTACAAGACTTGCAATGTCCCCTGTCACTTACAAAACGTATCTTTCGCAAGCTCGGATGAAGGTAATAAGACCTGAAATTATGGAATTGAATGAAAAATATAAAAATGATGCCATCAAAAAGCAACAGGAAACTATGAAGCTGTACAATAAAGCAGGTGCTAATCCTTTGTTAGGATGTGTTCCTGCTCTATTCCAGTTGCCAGTCTTTTATGCTTTGTTTTGTTTTTTTCCTATTGCTTTTCAGCTCAGAGGAAAGTCTTTTCTTTGGGCTGATGATTTGTCCTCTTATGATGTAGTTGCCGAGCTCCCTTTTGCTATTCCATGGTATGGAGATCATGTCAGTTTACTTCCAATTTTAGCATCAATCGCAATATTTTTCTATACAATGATGCAATCAGGTGCTCAGATGCAACCAACACAACCAGGGATGCCAAATATGAAGTTTATCATGTATTTGATGCCAGTAATGATGTTGTTTTTCTTCAACAATTATGCAAGTGCGTTCAGTCTGTATTATTTTGTTTCGAATATTTTAACTATACTCTTGATGCTTGCGATTAAGTATTTTATTATTGATGAAAGAAAAATCCATCTTCAGATCCAGGAGAACAAAAAGAAACCTTCAAAACAAAATAGATTTCAAAGAAAAATGCAGGAAATGATGGATCGTGCCGAAGAACAAAGAAAATTACAGAAAAGAAGGTAGTGTTTTATCTATGCCAATTAAAAAAAAACGTGTTGTTGTAGCATTATCTGGTGGTGTAGACTCAAGTGTAGCTGCATACCTTCTTATTAAAGAGGGATATGATGTCATAGGCGTGTTTATGAAAAATTGGCATGACGAGTCAGTAACCATATCAAACGAGTGTCCTTGGCTAGAGGATAGTTATGATGCAATGATGGTTTGTGAAAAACTTAAAATTCCATTTCAGACAGTTGATCTAAGTAAGCAATACAAAGAAAGAATTGTCAATTATATGTTCAATGAGTATGAGAATGGTAACACCCCTAACCCTGATGTGCTCTGTAACAGAGAAATAAAGTTTGATATTTTTTTAAAAATCGCAATGAGTTTAGATGCTCAATTCATAGCAACTGGACATTATGCACGAATTGAACATGAAGAAATCAATGGTAAAAAAATTTACAGTTTACACGAGGGTTATGACAATCAAAAAGATCAGTCATATTTCCTTTGTCAATTATCACAATTTCAGCTTAGTAAGGCATTATTTCCGTTAGGTGAGCTTTCAAAAAAAATGGTGCGGGATATTGCTAAAAAACAGAAACTTGTAACTGCAAATAAGAAAGATTCACAAGGTTTGTGTTTTATTGGAAAAGTTAAGTTGCCTGATTTCTTACAACAGAAACTGAAATTAAAAAAAGGAAAAATTATTAAAATTCCATGCAATCATAAAGTCTACCCCATGATTGATTCATCCGATTTTGATGAAAAGAAATTACCTAAAATGTCAAAACCCTACAATTACAATATTGAAGATGGGGAAGATGTTGGTTTCCACAACGGTGCACATTTTTACACTGTTGGTCAAAGAAAGGGCTTAGCAATAGGGGGAAGTGAAATGCCAATGTACGTAATTAAAACTGATATAAAAAAAAATATAATTTATGTGGGTGAGGGGAAAAATCACCCAGGACTTTACAGAAAAACTCTTTTTATTCAAAGAAAAAATTTACATTTCATTAGAAAAGATAAGTTTTTTGAAGACACCAAAGTTTATGATGTCGATGCTCGAATTAGGTACAGGCAACCATTACAAAAGGCTAAATTGATTATTAAAAAAAATGGTGCTTACTTGTTTTTTAAAGAAATGCAATCAGCAATTGCTAAAGGACAGTTTGCTGCATGGTATGATCAAGGTGAACTAATTGGATCTGGTGAAATATCTTAATTTGGTTTCAGAAGTCTATTAAAATCTGATTTTTAAGTAAATCATCAAAAACTTCTCTTTTTCGAATTAATGTTAATTTATTATCTATGTAAAAAACCTCTGCAGGTCTATACCTTGAATTATAATTACTTGCCATTGAAAAGCAATATGCACCTGCATTTTTGATGTTTAAAATATCACCCTCTGAAATTTTTGAAATCTTTTTGTTTGTAGCAAAGGTGTCGGTTTCACAAATGTATCCTACAACAGAGTAAAATCTCTCTGAACCATATGGATTTGATATGTTTTCAATTTGATGATTGGATCCATACATCATGGGTCGTAAAAAATGATTAAATCCTGTATCAACTTGCGCAAAAATTGTAGAAGTTGTTTGTTTGATTGAATTCACGGAGCATAAGAAACTTCCTGCATCACTCACAAGAAATTTTCCGGGTTCAAATATTAATGTCAAGTCTTTTTCATATTCCTCACAAAATCTATTAAAACGGTCTGAGAGTTTGATGCCCAATTCTTCAATATTTGTTTCATTGTCTCCTTTATGATAAGGTACTTTAAATCCACTTCCAAAGTCTATAAATTCCAAGAATCTAAATTGCTTTGCAACCTGAAATAAGATTTCTGTTGCGTGAATGAACACTTCAGTGTCAAGTATATCACTTCCAGTGTGCATATGAATCCCATTAACTCTAATATTAGTGTTTTCAACTATTCTGAGTAGTAACGGGATTTGGTGGATACTTATTCCAAACTTGGAATCAATATGACCAACTGAGATTTTACTGTTTCCGCCAGCCATAACGTGAGGATTAATTCTTATACAAACAGGAATCTCAGGGTGAATATTGCCAAATTGTTCCAAGGTGTTAAGGTTGTCAATATTTATTTTAACTCCCATTTTTGACACCTCCTTAATTTCTTCTATTGAGACTCCGTTGGGAGTATAAATGATTTTTTCAGGAACATACCCAGCTTTAATACCAAGTAAAACCTCTTGAACAGATACGGTATCTATTCCAGCCCCAAGTTTATTTATATATTTTAATACTGAAATATTTGAGAGTGCTTTCACAGCATAATTTAACTGTAATTTTTTTACTTGTTTGAAAGCTTTGGTTAATCTTGTATATTGAGCTCTAATTTTCTCAGAATTGTATACATAAAGGGGAGTTCCAAACTTTTTGGTGGCTTCAAGTAATGTATTATTATTCATATTCCAAATTTATTTTAAAATGAAAAAATTCTTCAATAAAAATTGTTTTATAAAATAAAAAAACATTTTGTTACAAATATAACAATAATAGATTTTCAATTATTCCTATTTTATGTCAATGTTTTCTATTTTTGTTGTTAATGAATTTACACGAATATCAGGCAAAAAATATTTTAGAGGAACATGGTGTATCAATACAGCGAGGAAAAGTTCTTTTCGATAGAAATGATATAAAAAAAGTTACAGATAAATTGGTTTCTGAAACAAATACTAAGTGTTTCGTGGTCAAAGCTCAAATTCATGCTGGTGGTAGAGGCAAAGGAGGTGGGGTCAAAATTGCCAAAAACAGAACTGATTTAGATAAAGTTGTTTCGGAAATTTTAGGTATGAGATTAATCACCCCCCAAACACCAAAAGAGGGTAAGTTAGTTAATCAAGTCCTTATTTCTGAAGATGTGTATTACCCAGGTCCTAGTGAAATAAAAGAATTTTATGTTTCAGTACTTCTAAATAGAAAGTCTGGTAAAAATATGATTATGTACTCAACTGAAGGTGGAGTAGATATTGAGTCCGTTGCAGAAAAAACACCTGAAAAAATATTTTATGAAGAAATTGATCCATTGATCGGGATTATGCCTTTTCAATCTAGAAGGGTTGCTTTTAATTTGGGTTTGGTAGGAGAATCATACAAAAACATGGTAAAGTTTGTGACGCTATTATATAATTGTTACACATCATCTGACGCGTCCTTATTTGAAATAAACCCTGTATTGAAGACCTCAGATGATAAAATTATTGCTGTTGACGCAAAAGTATCATTGGATGATAATTCCCTTTTTAGGCATAAAAAATTTGAGTTACTAAGAGATTTAAAAGAAGAGAATCCAATTGAAACCCAAGCCAAATCAGTTGGTCTGAATTATGTTGATTTGGATGGGAATGTTGGTTGTATGGTTAATGGTGCTGGATTGGCTATGGCTACTATGGATTTAATCAAACAATCCGGCGGAGATCCGGCAAATTTTCTTGACGTTGGAGGAACAGCAGATGCAAAAAGAGTTGAGACAGCTTTTAGACTAATATTAAAAGACAAAAACGTTAGAATCATTTTAGTTAATATTTTTGGAGGAATCGTTAGGTGTGACCGTGTTGCACAAGGAATTGTTGATGCTCTAAATAACATGAAAAATGAGATACATGTTCCTATAATTGTAAGACTTCAAGGAACAAATTCATCCATTGCAAAACAAATAATTGATAGTTGTGGTCACAAAGTTTACAGCGCAGTAGAGTTTCAAGAAGCATCTGACAAAATACAAGAACTTATATAAATTGACATATTGTCATTTATTTTTTCCTATATAAAGACATATTGTCATGTTTTTCAGCATGGCATTTATTTTGTTTCATAGCTTATCGTAATAATGTTTAACTAAAAAAATAAATTATGAATTTAATAAAAAGACAATCTTATTTTCCTTCAATCTTTGATGAATTTTTCAGTGATAACTGGGACATTAAGATGATGAATGATAAGTATATTTCTCCATCATACAATATCAAGGAAAACGAAAAAGAATTCGTTATCGAAATAGCAATTCCAGGTAAAAATAATACGGATTTTAATATCGAAATTGAAAACAGATCACTTTTAATTTCTACAAATAATGAAAATGAAAATTCGAACTATACATATTCAAGAAGAGATTTTGGTTTTTCAAAATTTGAAAAAACTTTTGATTTACCAATTTCTGTAGAAAATAATAAGGTGAATTCTTATTACCGTAATGGAGTTTTGACAATAAACCTGCCTAAAAGAAAGGAATTTCAAAATAGTGCCAAGCAGGTTATTGAAGTAAAAAATTAAAAAAAGGGAAGAGTTTTCTTCCCTTTTTTTATTCTTTGAGTTTTTTAATTATGTCTCTAAATTTTGCAGCCTCAATAAAATCGAGAGATTTTGCAGCTTTTTCCATTTGTTTTCTGTATTTTTTTATTTCTTTCTCTTTTCTTTCCTTGGTCATGTTTTCAAAATCAATTTCTAATGTTTCTTGATCTTTATATGTATTTTCAATTTGTCTAGATTCAAAAATATCTGAAACTATTTTATTAATTGGTTTTGGAATTATTTTATTTCTAATATTATACTCTTTTTGTTTATTTCTTCTGTAATTAGTTTCGTCAATAGTTTTTTTCATACTGCTCGTGACTTTATTGGCGTACATTATTGCTTTACCATTTAAATTTCTGGCAGCTCTTCCAATTGTTTGTGTAAGGGATTTATAACTTCTTAAAAAACCTTCTTTATCTGCATCTAATATTACAACTAGTGATACTTCGGGAAGATCCAACCCTTCTCTTAGTAAATTTACACCTACAAGAACATCGAATAAACCTTTTCTTAACCCATGCATAATTTCTACTCTCTCAAGTGTATCAATGTCACTGTGTATATAGCGACATCTAACATCGATCTGACTGAGAAATTTTACGAGTTCTTCAGACATTCTCTTTGTTAGTGTCGTAATCAATACTCTCTCATCCCTTTCAACTACAATCTGTACTTCGCCGATCAGATCATCAATTTGATTTTCACTTGGTTTAATAACTATTTTTGGGTCAAGTAATCCTGTAGGTCTTATAATTTGTTCTACGTAAAGCCCCTCTGTCTTGATCATTTCATAGTCAGATGGTGTAGCACTAACATAAATGACTTGATCTTGTATTAGTTCAAATTCTTCGTATTTTAATGGTCTATTATCCATTGCTGCAGGTAAGCGAAACCCATATTCAACCAGATTTTCTTTTCTACTTCTGTCACCACCATACATCGCGTGAACTTGAGAGAGGGTAACGTGACTCTCATCCACAATCATCAAATAATCATCAGAAAAATAGTCTAACAAGCAAAAAGGTCTTGTCCCAGGGCTTCTTCCATCTATGTATCTTGAATAATTTTCAATACCAGAACAGTAACCCAGTTCTGCAATCATCTCCAAGTCAAAATTTGTTCTTTCATACAGACGTTTTGCCTCAAGGTGTTTTCCAATTTCTTTAAAATAAAGAACTTGTTTATCAAGATCTTCTTTAATTTCATCCATTGCATTTTTCAATACATCCGGCGATGTTGCAAACATATTTGCTGGATAAATTGATAAAGTATCAATTTTTTTTAAAACTTTGTTATTGAGTGGGTCAAAAATCTCAATTTCCTCAATTTCATCTCCAAAAAAATGAATTTTAAATGCATGATCTGCGTAACTCGGATAAACATCAATAATATCTCCTGAAACTTTAAAATTTCCACTTAAGAATTCAAGATTTGATCTTGAATATAAGCTCTGAACAAGCTTGTGTAAAAGTTTAGTTCTTGAAATGATTTGATTTTTTTCAATTTGGACTATGTTTCTTTTGAACTCAGAGGGATTACCGATGCCATATAAGCATGAGACAGAGGCTACAACGATAACATCCCTGCGACCTGATAGCAAAGATGATGTAGTGCTTAATCTTAACTTTTCAATTTCCTCATTTATAGATAAATCTTTTTCAATGTAAGTTCCAGTTACAGGTATATAGGCTTCTGGTTGATAGTAATCATAATATGAAACAAAATATTCTACCGCATTATTCGGAAAATAATTTTTAAACTCAGTGTAAAGTTGAGCAGCCAACGTTTTATTATGGGCTAAAACCAA
Organism: uncultured Bacteroidota bacterium; assembly: GCA_902523635.1. Classification (GTDB taxonomy): domain Bacteria; phylum Bacteroidota; class Bacteroidia; order Flavobacteriales; family Flavobacteriaceae; genus MAG-121220-bin8. Next base: position 21,421 of record CABZAE010000001.1, read on the forward strand.
AGTTGGTTTGTTTACTTTTTGAATCACATTTGCAACAGTAAATGTTTTACCGGATCCAGTAACACCTTTTAAAATTTGATACTTATAATTGGCATTTAGCCCATCAACTAAATGATTTATGGCTTCCGGTTGGTCCCCTGTAGGTTTATAATCTGACTTTAGTTCAAACAAATCAATAATTAATAAAACAAATTTAATATTTGATTATTGTTTGCTAAAATAATAATCAACTAACTTTATATTATGAATAAAAAACTTATGTCCAAAAAAAAACCCTCTTACAGAATTTGTAAAAGCTTAGACAATTATTTAAATAGTTATAAAAGAAAAATTGAGATTCCAATTTTCTATAGTGATTTAAAAAGATTTTCTGGTTCAGTTTCAGTTTTCAATGACAAAAACATTGACACATTGTGGGTAAGAGTTTTTTATTCTGATTCTGAAAGAAAAGAGATTGATTTGAACTTGAAAAAAGTTTATAATTTGCTCCACTCTGATGGTAACGAAAATAATATTAAGTTTTTAAATGTTGATGCAATCGATTACTGTACTTTTGGAAATTCAAAACCCTTTAGGATTAAGATAAGAAATATTCTAAACGATAATTTCACATACTTTTATGTAAAACAAGCAGATGCATCAAGAATCTACGGTCTTGAGTTTGAGCATATTTTATCTCCCTATAATTTAAATTTTTTAGTTTTTGATGATACACTGATAGAAGAACACATCACTGGAATACCCGGGGATGAATTTTATGAAAACTTTCTTCCCAAATGTAATGATTCCGAAAAAGCTCAAATTGCAAAAGAATTTGTGAAGTTCAATGAAAGGTGTATGATAAGATTACTTGGAGACATGAGAGCATATAATTACGTGATAATTCCAACACACGATTTTGATAAAGTAGTTTATAAAATTAGGGCTATTGATTTTGATCAGCAATGCTATGAGGGAAATCTACAGATTTATAGACCACAGTTTTTTAAAGAAAACGATGTAATAATGAAAATTATCAAGGAAAAGCTAGAAATTAATTCTGTGAATCAGTACAAAATTGAAGAAAGATCAATATTGGCTAAAAGAATTTTAAGCTCAAGAGGTAGAACAAAGGAGGTAATTAACTGCATGATAAGAGACAATATTTCTGAAAAAGAAAAGATTAATTTACTTTCAAGACAGATCTATGAACTTACTGGAGATATAAGTTTTAAAATGGCTAAAGGTATGGGTGAAATTATGAAAGCTTCCTTTGATTACATTTCCAGAAACTATGAAAATCACGAGATGTTAAGCATAGATTAATAAAAACTTGAAAAATCATCATCATCATATGTTAATGAGTCATTATTCATGTCTTCAGAAATAAAATTTTTGTTTGGTGGTTTTGTTGGCAATGTTCCAAATTCATAAATTTTTTGCGGATAACTGACATTATTTATTTTTCTTGTTTCTTCAATAATTTCTATAAAAAAAGTCCAAAGTTTCAAGTAATCATAGATGTATAAAAATTTACTTGATTCATTATACATTGACTTCAGACTAGTATCTTTCATCAATTTCTGATTCTTAGTTTCATCATAGGTTTCCAAAAAAATCTCTTCTCCTTGTTTCCATTTATTATCACTTACAAAAAATGAAGCCGGTTCATTTCCTTTAATTCCAAAATATTTTAATATCAAAAAATGAAGTTGTTCAAAATTTGAATTTTGTTCAATTTCAAAATCTCTAATTACATCATCATTGCTATCAAAAACTACTCTCAATCTATAAATCATTAAACTCTTCTTATGTGTAACATCCAATAAAATTGGTAACTAAACAGTAGGGTTGCGAGTATCAAGTGTATTGGTTGACTTAAAAGAGGAAAATCACCATAATACATTGCAATACCAACAACGATTTCCAGAAAAATAATAAACATTATTTTTTCGATTATTCCTAAATACATTTTTTTCCTGTAGGCCAAATAAAATAAAATAAGATTAACCAAAAAAATCAATATTGAAAAGGATCTATGGAAATAAAAATAGAAATTAGGATTTGTTAGCCACATTTCCTTTTTTTCAGGTCCAAAACTTTCATATTGAATATCTACAAATTCTCTTACTTGAGTTCCTACTGTGATTTGTATTAAGCTTATTAAAACAGAAAATACAATTAATATTTTTAAAGAATTATTTTGAACTACAATATTATAAGTGTTTCCTTTAATTAAAAAAATTGAATAAATCAGTAGTGAAACTATGATCAACGCCATTAACATGTGTGTCGTAATTTTATATGGAGCTAGATTTGAATCAACTACAAGTTTACCAAGCCAAGCTTGAAACCCCATTCCCAGAACAATTGCTAGTGAAATAAAGAATATCGTCTTTTTTTTCTTCCAAAGAGATATGGAAAGAAAAAGCATTGAAAGAGTAGCTAGCCCAGCTACTACTCCAATTAATCTGTTCAAAAATTCAATCCAGGTTTTAACGGGATCAAAATCGGAATAGTTATGTTTGGTATAATCATTCCAATTATTTAAATCAATAAAACTACCACTCTTAAAATCTTCTTTTGCAAAAATCAGTCTCTCTTCAAACTTTATAATAATACCTTTTTTAAAATTAGTATTTGATTTCCACTCTATTTGTGAAACATCAGTAGGTGGGATAAAGTATCCAAAACATTTTGGCCAATCTGGACAACCCATACCACTTCCTGTCATTCTAACTAAGGATCCAGCCAAAATCACTAATAATACAAGAACTAAGCTAGCTTTAGATGCTATCGTAAACTGCTTTTTCATTGTTTTTTCTTTAGACCAATTTCGATACCTTTTTTAATCATCAAAGATCTAGCCGATTTGTAATCATTAGTAATTTTTCCATCTAGAATAGAAGATTTTATAAACTCTTTCAATATTCCAATTTCTCTTCCAGGTTTTATGTTAAAATATTCCATTATTTCTTTACCTGTAACTGGTGGTTGAAAATTTCTGATTTTATCTCTTTTTTCAACTTCGATTATCTTTTTTCTGACTTTCGAAAAGTTATCGAGATATTTTTTAAATCTTTCTGGATTTTTAGTAGTTATGTCTGCTTCACAAAGTTTCATTAAATCATCAATTTGATCACCTGCATCAAAAATTAATCTTCTAACTGCTGAGTCAGAAACGTAATCTTCAGATAAAATTATAGGTCTAGAGCTGAGGAAAATAATATTTTGAACATATTTTAACTTATGATTTAAGGGCATTTTGAACCTCTTAAAGATATTTTTAACCATTTTTGATCCAACAAGTTCATGACCATGAAATGTCCAGCCAGTTTTTTTTATAAATTTTTTTGTTTTAAACTTTCCGATATCATGTAATAAAGCAGCCCATCTTAACCACAGGTTATTTGAAGTTTTACAAAGATTGTCTAGTACTTCAAGAGTATGAAAAAAGTTGTCTTTGTGTTTCAGTCCTTGTATTTCTTCAATTCCTTTTAATTTGTTTAGTTCTGGAAATATTAGTTCAAGTAAACCTGTATTATCAAGAGCTCTGAATCCGATTGAGGGTTTTTTTGTCATTAATATTTTGTTTATTTCATCTGTAATTCTTTCTTGAGAAATAATTTTTATTCTGATCCTTTCTAATTTAATTCCTTCTATTGATTTTTGATCGATTTTGAAATTCAATTGGCATGAGAATCTGATTGCTCTTAACATTCTTAATGGGTCATCTGAAAAAGTTTTCAGGGGATCAATTGTTGTTTTGATTAATTTATTATTGATATCTTTTAATCCATTAAACTTATCAATTATCTCACCCCAATTTTCTTGATTTAAACAAATTCCAATTGAATTGATTGTAAAATCTCTCCTATTTAAATCATCATCAAGTGACCCCGGTTTAACGGTCGGGTTTCGACTTTTGAAATTGTAACTCTCACTTCTAGATCCAACAAATTCAATTTCATAACCTTTATAACAAAATGCTGCAGTACCAAAATTTTTATAAATAGTCGGTTGATTTTTTAAATTTAAAAAATCACTAACCTTTTTAGCTAATTTGATTCCATCACCAATTGCCAATATGTCTATGTCTTTTGGTGATTTTAGATTTAATATTTTGTCTCTGACAAAACCTCCAATGACAAAACACTTGATTTGTAATTCATCGCTACATCTTCCGATGGATCTAAATAAATCATTATTGATAATATTAAATCCGTTAATTTCCATTTATGATCTTAGTGTTTTTATTGTATTATCATTATTAACTTTTATTATTCTAGAGGCCTTACTTATTTTTTTATTTAAGTTAATTTTTACAACGTAATCGACCATTTCTAATATTTCGGAATCTATTTCGTCAAAGCAACTTGGAAATTTTTTTCCAGAAAAATTTACAGATGTTGAAGTAATAGGTTTTCCAAATCTTTTAATTAATTCTTGGCAAAATGAATCGTTAGGAATTCTTATTCCTACACTTTTTTTGAAAGTAGTTAAATTTTTAATTTGTTCGTAAATAATAGTCGTAGGTATTGTATTTGATTTTAAAAAACTTTTAATAAAATCATTTACATAAACATATTTTTCCAACATTTTAATACTGTCGATCAAACAAATTAATGGCATAGAATAATCTCTTTTTTTTATGTCAAAAATTTTATCAATTGCCTCCTGATTAGTTGCATCGCAACCAATCGCCCATATAGTATCACTAGGATAAATGATAACTCCACCCTTTTCCAGAATTTTTATAGCTTTATTAATTAGAGGCTGCATTAAATATAAGTTATACAGAGATATCGTGTTCTCTAAGAGCATTGTTCAAGGACGTTTTTTTGTCAGTGCTTTCTTTTCTTTGACCAATGATAAGTGCACAAGGAACATTAAAATCACCTGATTGAAATTTTTTGGGATATGATCCTGGGATAACAACTGATCTTGAAGGAATAAAACCTTTTGATTCTATAGCCTTTTCACCTGTTACATCAATAATTTTTGTTGATGCTGTAAGGACAACATTTGCTCCCAATACTGCTTCTTCACCAATTCTTACCCCCTCAACAATTATACATCTAGATCCAATAAAGGCATTGTCCTCAATTATTACAGGTGATGCTTGAAGAGGTTCTAAAACTCCCCCTATACCAACACCTCCACTTAAATGAACATTTTTTCCAACCTGTGCACAACTCCCAACAGTAGCCCAAGTGTCAACCATTGTTCCTGAATCAACATAAGCTCCAATGTTAATGTAACTGGGCATAAGTATAACACCTTTGTTAATAAAAGAACCATACCTAGCAACAGCGTGAGGGACAACTCTTATTTTTTTGGCAGAATAGTTTTTTTTCAAAGGAATTTTATCGTGAAACTCCATTGGTCCAGCTTCTACGGTTTTCATTTTTTGTATTGGGAAGTATAATACTACAGCCTTTTTGATCCATTCGTTAACCACCCAGTTGCCGTCAAGTTTTTTAGCAATTCTGATTTCACCATTATCAAGTTTTTTTATTACATCACGAACAACTTGGACTGTTTCTATATTTTCTAATAGCGATCTATCTTCCCATGCTTTTTCAATAATTTCTTTCACTTTCTTTTTTTTTTCAAATATACACGGTAAATAATATATTTTTAGATTATATACTTAATAATATATGAATTACCTTTGAATGATGTCTAGAATTATTGCATTGGATTTCGGTTTGAAAAGAATTGGAATTGCTATAACTGATGAATCTAATAAATTAGCATTTGGTTTAGAAACAGTTGATTGTCAAGATATAATTAGCATTTTAAAAAAAAAAATAACTGACTACAATGTTGAAAAAATTGTTATTGGCAAGCCAATTAAAATGAATAATACCCCCTCCCAAATTGAGCCAAATATTTTAAAATTTATTCAAAAAATTAAAAAACAATTCGATATGATAAAAATTGAAAGATATGATGAAAGGTTCACATCAATTGTTGCAAAAAAAACAATCGCTAATTCAGGATTAAAAAAAAACAAGAAAAAAGATAAGAAATTGATTGACAAAATTAGTGCTACTCTTATACTACAATCATATCTAAAAAATAAAGAAATATGATATTACCAATTATGGCTTTGGGGAATCAAGTTTTGAAACTTAAAGCTAAGGAAATAAAAAATGATCATAAAAATCTTGATAAACTTATACAAGATATGTGGGAAACTATGTACAATGCTAATGGAGTAGGTTTAGCTGCTCCACAAATTGGAAAGTCAATTAGATTATTTATTGTTGATACAGCTCCTTTTGCTAATGATGAGGAATTGGATTCTTCAGAAAGAAAAAAAATCATTGATTTTAAGAAGGTTTTTATAAACCCAGTTATTTTGAGTAAATCATCAAATTTGTGTTCCTTCACCGAGGGATGTTTAAGTGTGCCAGATATAAGAGAAAATGTTAAACGTGAAGATAAAATAGTTATCCATTTTCTAAATGAAAATTTTGAAAAACAAACTCTTGAATTGGATGGGCTTTGTGCAAGGGTTGTCCAACATGAATATGATCACATTGAGGGAATATTATTCACAGACAAAATAAGTTCTTTTAAACGAAAAATAATTAGTAATAAATTAAAAAATATCTCGTTAGGAAAAATTGATTCTCCTTATCCAATGCTTTTTAAGAATACTTATGAAATTAAATAAAAAATTAAAGGCAATAGGTAAGTTACTGAATGTAATGGACACCCTTCGATCTGATTGTCCATGGGATAAAAAACAAACCTTTAAATCATTGAGACCCTTAACAATTGAGGAGACTTATGAACTTGCTGATGCGATTTTAAATAAAAATAATGATGAAATAAAAAAAGAGTTAGGTGATTTGCTATTACACATTATATTTTACTCAAAAATAGCCAGTGAATCTAATTATTTTGATATTGGAGATGTTGCTAATTCAATTATTGAAAAATTAATTTTTAGACACCCACATATCTTTAATAAAAGAATGGAAATCGACGAAAATGAGGTTAAAAAGAATTGGGAAAAAATAAAATTAAGTGAGGGTAATAAAGGTGTTTTAGCTGGTGTTCCCAAATCTTTACCCTCAATGTTAAAGGCAATTAGAATACAAAAAAAAGTATCAAATGTAGGATTTGAATGGAAAAAAGCAGGTGAGGTAAAACAAAAAATCCTTGAGGAAATTAATGAACTTGAAATAGAAATTCAGAATAATAATAAAGATAAAGTTGAGGATGAATTTGGTGATGTTCTTTTTTCTTTAATAAATTATGCTAGGTTTTTGAATCTAGACCCTGATTACTGCTTGGAAAAAACTAATAAAAAGTTTATTGCTAGATTCAATCTACTTGAAAAAAAAATGCAAATTGACAACAAAAATTTTGATAACGTAAGTTTGTTAGAATTGAATGAATATTGGGAGAAGACTAAAGACTCTATTTTGTGAGTTTTATTATTTTGTGCTCAAGCATTTTTATTTTGGAACGGATAGAGACTAAATTTTTGCTTACATTCTCTAAAATATTTTTCTGTTTTGTTTTGTTATTGAAAAATGAAATATTGTTTTCATATGTAGAAAGTTGTTTTCGATTAAAATCTAACTCTTTTTTCAGATCTTTTTTTTCAGCCTTTTTCTCACTATCACTCATTCTATCGGTTCTAAGGTCAAAAATTTTATTGTCTATTTCTTTTTGATCTAAATTTTGTTTTTTTAAATATATTTCCAGAATAGTTAGAAATCTTTCTTCTAATTCCTTTTCAGTTTTTGAAAAACCATTCCAATCGCTTATAACTTTACTCAAATCTATGTTTCCCTTTCTAATGCGTATTTCTAATTTTTTAACGTAATTAGCTTGTAATTTTAACTCCTCTGTTGTTTTTTTATTTAATTCTTTTTTTTTATTTCGAATTATTTCAAAAAATTCATCACATAATTCTTTAAATATTTTATAATTTTTTTGGTTAATTTTTTGAGGAATAGGTTTAATTAATTTCCATTTTTTTTGTAAATTTTTTATTTTCAGCGTCTCCATTTTTTTCTCTTGTTTCAATTTCCTCAACTCTGAAATTAATTTTTCTTGATTTGTAATGTTAATTTTGTAAAGTTTTTTTCTTTCTTTAAAAAAAATTTTCTTAGAACTATAGAATTCTTTATTGTATTTTTTGAATTCACTCCAAAACTTTTTACTGTGTTTTGTTCCAAGGGGTCCTGATATTTGAATTTTTTCCTTTAGAATTTCGATTTCATCAATCTTCCTTTTCCATTCACCAATGGAGTGACTTTCTTTAGTTAAAATTTCTTTGAATTTATTCAAGTACCTCATTTTAACTTTAAGATTTTCGTTATGAATATCTTCTCTATTTTTTTTATAAAGTTTTATGTTTTGTTCAATTGTACTTTGAATTTCCTCGAATTCTTTTTTAAGTCTTATATCTTCTTTATATGTTGAACCTGTATCAAACTTCCATTTTTTTTTAAGCTTTTTGATCAATTTTTCAGCTACTAATAAATTATCGCTCAGTGCTAGTTTTCTGGCTTGATCTATTATCTTTTCTTTTTCTTTAATATTGTATTGATTATCAATTTTTTTTAAAGTTTTATCAATTCTTAAATAATCATAAAAATTTTTTATGTGATGCTGAAAATTATTCCATATGTCGTCATTTTTTTGATTACCTACTGGACCTATTTGAAACCACTTTTCCCTAATATCCTTGAACTCAGAATAATTTTTTGATATACTTTTATTATTATTAATAAGATCTCTTAATCTATTAATTAAGTCTTGTTTGAGCTCATAATTTTTTTCAAAATTCATAAATCAAATTATTAATTTCAAAACAACTCTTTTTTTAAAAAGTTAATAGTTCCAAATTCTCCAACTTTCTTCAGCTTGAACCTCTAGCATTTCATAACCATTAACTATTTTTGACTTATTTTTCTCAGACATTTTCAAAAATTTTGTTTTTTTTGGATTATAAATTAAATCGAAACACAAATGTTTCTCTGTTAAAAAATTATATGGTAATTCTGGACAAGCATTTACATTTGGTGATGTGCCTAACGGAGTACAGTTAACAATTATTTGATGGTTTTTTATTATTTGAGAATCAATTTTTTCATAGGTTATATAACCTATTTTATCAGTTCTTGATACAATAGTTCTTTCTATTTTCAGCTCATCTAGGGCGAAAATTATAGCTTTGGATGCTCCACCAGATCCAAGAATCAAAGCTTTTTTGTGATACTTCTTTAAAAATTTTTTTATTGAATATTTAAAACCAATATAATCTGTATTGAATCCAATTGATTTTCCTTTCGAATCAATTTTTATGGTATTTACCGCCCCAATTTTTTGTGCCTCCCCATCAATCTCATCCAAATATTTTAAAATGCTTTCTTTATATGGAATTGTTACATTCAGTCCTTTGATGTTAGGTTTGTTTAATAGATCTGCAAAACCATCAAGATTATCAATATCGAAATTTATGTATTGACAAGAATTTTCAATATTTAACTTTAAAAACTTCTCAGTGAAAAATTTTTTGGAAAAAGAGTAATCTATATTTTTACCTATTAATCCGTAAATTTTTTTTTCTTTTGGCATAATTTTCTACATAAATTATAAATATACAACCCAAAATTATTAACCCAAGTGCAACTATATTTTCAAAATTTTTTAAATCTGGCATAAACCTCATAAAACTATCTTCAGTTAAACTATGTTCTGAAATCACTGTCTCTTTACTAACCTTTCGCCAGGGCCAAATAATTAATAATGAACCAGAGACGAATCCGATAATTAAGTTATTTATCTTGTCGTTGAAGTTTCTAATTAAATAACTAAGTAAACTTGATAAAACAACCAAGCCAAAAATTGAACCAATGCAAAAAATGATTAAAACATATATTAAATCATAGTCAATAACATAGTTGTATTCATCACTAAAAAAACTTTTTAGTAGGTATAATAAATTATTTACTGAGTCTACTAAAAGTAGTTTGTAATTCCCTAGAATTATTAATAAAAATGATCCTGAAATCCCTGGAATTATCATACCACAGATACTGATAAACCCACAAAAAAAAATAAAAAATAAATTTTTATTTTCTGTAAATGGATCTATGTTACTAATCAAAATGCCAAATAATAAACCAATAAGAACAAAGTAAAAATCGTACTTATTATTAATCCTGTTTTTATTTAATAAAATAAAAATTGAGCCAACAACCATACCAAAGAAAACAGACCAAACATAAAGCTCAGATTTGATAAATAAATAATCAAGAATTTGAGATGTTGTAAAGTAACTTATAATTATACCAAGTAGTATAGTTAGTAAAAAAAATACATTATAATTTTTAATTAATAAGTTGAAATCTCTTTTAAGTAAAGCTTTAAAAAAATTTAAATCTAATTTTTTAAAACTTTCAATCATTTCTTCGTAAAATCCCGTTATTAATGCTACTAGACCGCCTGAGATGCCCGGAAGCTTATTTGCCGTACCCATTAAAACACTTTTAACAAGTAATTTTATTATTTTTTCAAGGCTATTTTCCATTTTTTTTCGTGATGTATTCTAATATGAAAACTAATAAAATACCTAAAAAGATAAAAACTATTACCGAAACTAAACCATCAAAAAAATCATGATTTGTATTAAATTCAGAAAATGATTTCAAGTTGGAATTTTCATCTCTCAGTGGCCAGAGTGATGGGAGTGATCCCATCATGAACCCCGTTAAGCAAGAGAATGTTTCATTTGTGTATTTTTTGAATGTCCAACTTAAGAATTTGGAAAATAATTTAACACTTACAAGAGCACCGGAGATGAATGAAAAAAGATTTAGAAAATAATCACTATTGAATTTAACTACTTCTGTTAATGTAATAATCATAGTTTCGTAGGCACCTAGCAATATAAGAATGTAAGCACCAGAAATTCCAGGCAATAGCATAGCTGTAATACTTAACATACCACACAAAAACAGAAAGACATAAGTAATCTCAAAATTTCCTGGATTCAAATTTTGTAAAAATAAACCTAAAACAAGGCCAAGCATTAGAAAAAAATAAATAATGAATTCCCATCTTTTAATTTTTTTTAATAAGAAAAAGATGCTTGATAGAATTAATCCAAAGAAAAATGACCATAGTGGGGTACTAAAATTATTTAAAAGAAATAATAAAATTTGGCTAAATACAACTAGACTAAAAGTTATTCCCAAAATCAGACTCAATAGAAAATTAATATTATATTTTAGACCTATTTTTTTAAACTGAAATTTTACAATTGTTTGAAAAAAATTCAAGTCAATTAGATTTAGCGTATTTAATAACTCTCTGTAAATTCCTGTAATTAGTGCTATCGTACCTCCAGAAACACCAGGAATAATATCGGCAATACCCATAGCAATTCCTCTTAAAAAAACACCAAAACGAAGGAATTTTATTTTTTTCATTTTGGTAAAAATAAATAATTATTAGAGGACAATGACTTATGAAATATTCATAAAAGTTTCAAGAGCTGGAATATCTTTAAATTTTTTTCTATAAAAATTAAATTTTTCAGGGCAATTTGTATATGCAATTTTTAAATAATCTAGTGCTTCAGATTTTTTTTCAAGATTGTAGGATAGTACTGACAATAAATATTTAAACTCATGATTTCTTGTTTTTTCACAGATCTTTAAGATTTTAGTTTTTAATATTTCAGAAACATCTGTATTATCTAATCCAATACAAAAATTAGTTAAATGTAGAATTGAATCAATTTGTTGTCTCTCAATTTTGATAATTTTTTCAATAGCAAGCTTAATTTCAGATTTCGAATCAATTTGAATTGAAATTTTTAAAAATAATTCCCAAAACTTTTTTTTGTCAGGATCTATTTCAATTGATTTTAAAATGAATTTTTTCGAGATAGAGTATTTATTTTCATTGAAAAAATATTCGGATATTTTCATCCAAGCTTTAGAATGTAAAGGATCAATTTCTACAACTTTAGAAAAATATTTTTTGGCTAATTTTTGGTTGTATAGTTTTTCATAACACCTTCCAATTCTGTACAGGGAATAACTATTCGGACCACTAGCAGACATAGACATTTCATAATTTTCTATTGCAGAATTAATCTTTTTTGATTTCTCATAAAGTTTTCCAATTTCAATATATGCACCTTCAAATGATTCATCACAAATTACGGCATATTCAAATGCCACTAGTGCTTTCTTATCATCTTTCACTTTAACATACTGCTTACCTAAATGATGCCAACAGATTTCACAATATGGATTTGATTCTAAAAAATTATTTAAAAAGTCAATTGTTTCTTTGACATTACCAATTGAGTCAAGACAAAACAGTAAATTATTAATTACAAGTAAATCATTGCTATTAATTTTTAAGCAATTAATAAAAGTGTCTTTTGCATTTTTAAAATCATCAATAAATAAATACTCTTTACCAATCGTATAAAGTGAATCATAAAACAGATCTGAATTTTTTTCAATTTTTTTCAAAGATTCTATAGATTCTAAATGTTTTTTTTTCTTAGATAAAATTTTAGATTTTTGAAACAATATTTCAGCATTTAAAGGCTCAAGCTGATGTAATTTATTATTTATTTTCTCAGCTTTTTTTAAATTATTTTCAACGATTGAAATTTCAGCAATTATTAAATTTAATGAAATTGAACTTGGATACTGTTCGAAAGCTAATTTACCAGCTTTTTTTGCTAAGGGGATATTTCCTGTATCCAAATAATACATAATTATTTCTTCAAATTCATTGGAATCAAAAAACAAAAAGGAATTTGTTTTTAGCATTGATTCAAATTTATTTACTGATTTAATATTAAAATTCATTTATCTATAAACTTTTAATCGAAAGATAGTCAGAGAAAATTTAATTAAGATTCAGGATTCTAATCATTTTTTAACAATTTAATCAACATCATCGTTAAGAACACTCATAATTATCGAGCATCCTATCTTTATTTCCCTCTTGTTAATGTTTAGTGGAGGGGTAATTCTCACTGCTTTAGACTCAAATAAAAGTCCAAATAATATTAATCCTTTTTTCAAGCTCTCTAGTATCAATCTTTTTGAAGTTTGTTCGTTTTTCATTATCAAAGCAAGCATTAATCCTTTTCCTCTTATTTCGGTGATGAGTCTATGTTTCAATAATTTCCTAAACAACTTTTCTTTTTCCTCAATTTTTTCAATAACACCAGATTCGATTGTCTCTTTGAGATTTGCATAGGCAGCAGCTGAAATAACTGGATGCCCCCCGAACGTTGTAATATGACCTAGTATAGGATTTTTTTTAAACAAATTCATTTTTTTCATATCAGTTGTCATAGCTCCGATCGGGAAGCCACCACCCAATCCTTTGCCAAAAACAAGGATGTCCGGATTAACAGAAAAATGTTCAAATGCAAATAATTTACCAGTTCTTCCAATTCCAGGTTGAATTTCATCAAGAATTAGTAATGCACCAACATCATTACATTTTTTTCGAATTGCTTTCAAAAAATTTTTTTGAGGAAGAATGAATCCAGCTCCTCCCTGAATTGTCTCCAATATAACAGAGGCAGTATTATTGTCGATTAAATTTATTTGATCAATATTGTTAAAGTCAATGAATTTTATATTAGGAATCAACGGTCTGTAAGCTCTCTTTCTTTTCTCAAAACCCATCACACTCATTGCACCTTGGGTGTTACCGTGATAGCCATTATTCGCTGATATTATTTTAGTTCTTCCTGTAACCCTTTTTGATAATTTCATGGCTGCTTCAATTGCTTCAGTTCCAGAATTGGTTAAGTATGTTACACTAAGAGGATCGGGAAGATGTTTTGAAATTAACTCACATAGTTTTACTGAGGATTCTTGAACGAACTCACCGTAGACCATTACATGCCAATACTTTTCAATTTGCTTTTTTACAGCACTTAGTATTTTTTTATTTTTATGACCTAAGTTAGATGCGGATACCCCTGCAACAAAATCCAAATATTTTTTCTTGTCTTTTGTGTAAATGTAACTCCCAATAGCATGAGAAACTTCCAAGCTAATTGGATGATTGGTTGTTTGTGCTTGATATTTCAGAAACTTATCTCTCAAAGTTAATCATCAAATAATTTATTTTTATTTTTAATTTTTTCACTAATCCTCCAATTAAAACCATCTAAAAATTTAAGGTTTTCCTCTAAATCTTTTTCAGGAGATACCACTCCTTCTGGATCTGTAAAAAAAGTAATTTCTTTTATTGCATTATTTTCAATGTCCATATTAATCGAGCTACATATTGCTTTATCAATTCCCACTAGTTCTTTTGTTTGATCATCATATAAATAATAAACCATTTCAGTATTTTGAATTAGATTTACGGTCTTTAGGTTATTTTTGTAAAATTTTCCTAATAGAGTTATCCCTTTCATTTGATTATAATTATTTAGACCAAGTGTGTCCTTTTCAATTACAAATGCATTGTTTAATATTTTTAGAGAATCCATATCATTTGTTTTTAGATCTCTTGTAATATGGATTTCATCACCAGTCATCTGATTATTTGCAATCCAAAGAACTGGGTTAATTTTTGTTATTTCATTTTGTGTCATTATTTGAGTTTGTTTGGGACTAATTTTATTTCTAATTAACTTCGTTATACCACTTTGCTCGTCAATTAGAATTTTATCGGATCTTCCACTCATATTACTTTTAAAAATTTTAACATTGTATCTGCCTTTTATTTTTCTTGCATTTGCTGGACCTACAGCAAAGAGAGAGTCAGCTTTAATAAAAAGAGAATCTTTGTCTATAATTTTAATTGCAAACGACTTTCTAGTAATCATTGCGCTATCTAAGAGTTTAAAAACTTCAGCATAATTTCCCTTAATTATTGTTTTATTTATGGTGTCTGTTATAGTAATGTTATCAACTCCAAGTGCAAACTTTTTTTTATCATCAAAAGTTAAACTGTCTCCCTTGATAATCCTATTATTATAATTAATTTTAGAATTTTTATTGAAATAACCATTCTTTTCAATTGTGTTATAAAATCCATTTTCACAATAAATTTCATAATCTTTACCAACAATTTTTGTAGGGCCATAAAAAAAAGTAAATTCAGATTTGGTGAAATAATCTAACTCATCAGACTTAATAGTATAATTAGGGTTTTCAATAAATACATTCTTTTTGAATTTATATTTAGATTGCTTTTGAAAATATCTACCCTCTTTACTTCTTATTAATGTTACACTATCTTTGATTAATCCCCCGTTTAAAAAGAAAAATTCTTTTAGATTACGATCATGAAATAGAATGTCGGTTTTTAAATTCGTTTCTTTATTTGTAAAATCTACATTTCCTCTGGCAACAATTTTTCTTTTGTTACCATCATAGTCTAGATTTTCACTGATCATAGTTATACTGTCTCCTTGTTTAACTACAACGTTGCCATTGGCTTTGAAAGAGTTTGAAGCTTTGTAGAAAAGTGCGTAATCTGAGTATATATTCATTCCCTCATGAAAAAGATGAACCCTTGTGTCTTTATTTTTCCTTAAAACATTTGCTCCGGGATTTACATTTTCATTTTTATCAAAAGATCCAGCTTGTTTAATCTCAATCACTTTTTTCTCTTGAGACTGAATTATTCCGCTGCAAAAAAGAGAAATTACAATTATATATACTCTCAAATCAAAATTTTTTAACAAATTATTGTTTGTTTTCGATCTGGGCCCACAGAAATGATTGATATAGGAACTTTTAATTCATTTTCCAAGAATTTCACATAATCTAAAAAATTCTTAGGAAGGTTTTCAAATTTATTTATTTTACTTATATCATCTTTCCATCCATCAAATTCCTTATATATTGGTATTAGATTGTTTTCAAGTGAAAATGGATAATGACTAATTTCATCTCCATCATTATTATATTTTACACAAACTTTAATCTTTTTAAAACCTGAAAGAACATCCCCTTTCATCATCATCAGTTTTGTTACACCATTCACTTTAACGGCATATTTTAATGCAACGAGATCTAACCAACCACATCTCCTGGGTCTTCCAGTGGTTGCTCCAAATTCATTTCCAATTTTGGCAATTTTTTTTCCGAATTCATCAAAGAGCTCAGTTGGAAATGGACCACTGCCAACTCTAGTCGTATAAGCTTTAAAAATTCCAAAAACATCTTTGATTTTATTAGGAGGAATTCCAAGACCAGTACAAGCTCCTGCAGCGGTAGTATTTGAAGAGGTTACAAAGGGGTAGGTTCCAAAGTCTATATCTAGAAGAGAACCTTGCGCACCTTCAGCTAGAATTTTCTTACCATTATCCAAGTGATTGTAAATAAATAACTCACTATCAATAAATTTAATTTTTTGCAGGGTTTTGATCGCTTTAAAAAATTCTTTTTCAAGTTCTGGTAAATTATATTGTAAATCGACTCTTAAATTTTTAATGAGTTGCTCATGCTTATCTGAAAGTTTTCTGTATTTTTCAAGCCAATTTTTTATTTCAATATCACCAACTCTAATACCATTTCGACCAGTTTTGTCCATATATGTTGGCCCAATCCCTTTTAGAGTCGAACCTATTTTTGATTTGCCTTTAGCCAGCTCAGAGGCTGCGTCTAAAAGACGATGTGTGGGTAAAATCAAATGTGCCTTTCTTGATATAAAAAGTTTTGATTCTAAGTTAATTTTGTAAGGTTCAAGATTTTTTAATTCCTTCTCAAAAATCACGGGGTCAATAACAACTCCGTTTCCAATTAGATTCAATGATTTTTCATGAAAAATACCACTGGGAATAGTATGTAGAACATGTTTAATACCATCAAATTCCAAGGTGTGTCCTGCGTTGGGTCCACCTTGAAACCTAGCAATAATGTCATATTTTTTAGTAAGTACATCGACGATTTTTCCTTTTCCCTCATCTCCCCATTGTAATCCAAGCAGCAAATCAACGGTCATAATCTAACTAATTTTTTTTTGATGTTGCGTAAAAATATAATGAATGGTTGTGTATTTTGACATCAAAAATTTCTTCAATGTTTTGCTTAATTGATTGGATTCTTGGATCACAAAACTCTTTAACCTCACCTGAGTCAGTTAAAATTATGTGATCATGTTGGTGATCAAAATATGATTTTTCATACTGCGCTTGGTTTGATCCAAATTGATGTTTTCTTACAAGTTTACATTCAAGCAGAAGCTCAATCGTATTATAAAGAGTCGCTCTACTTACTCTGTAATTTTTATTTTTCATTTTCACGTAAAGAGATTCAATATCAAAATGATCAGATGAATCATATATTTCTTGTAAAATTGCATATCTTTCAGGTGTTTTTCTTTGGGCATTTTTGTCCAAGAACTTAGTAAAAACATCTTTAACAATTTCCTGATTTGTTTTATTTTCCATTTCGCAAAATTAAGTTAAATAATTTTTAAAATAGTTATTCTCTGACAACCTTTTCAATACCATTAATTTTTTTTAGTCTACTTATTAATTTTTCAAGAATAGTTTTATTCTTAACATCCAACGTAATTGTTCCAAGGAAAGTGTTTTCTACAGTGTCAAAACTCATTTTTTTCATGTTAATATTGAGGCTATTAGAAATAATTTTGGTAATCTCGCTAACTATTCCTAGGTTATCAATACCCGAAATTTTTATTATGGATCTAAAATCTTCTTGGCTAGAATCAATCCATTTCGCCTTAACGATTCTGTAGGCAAATTTTGATTGTAAACTTATTGAATTGGAACATGTTTTTTTATGAACTTTTATACCATCTTGAACTGTAAGAAAACCAAATACACTATCCCCAGGAATTGGATTACAGCATTTAGCTAGTGAATAATCTAATTGTTCTTCATTATTAGTGAAAACGAGTTGATCAAAATTGTTTTTTATTTCCTTTTCTGTGTGACTTATTTCTTTACTTTTCTTTGAAATATTTTTTCTAATAAAATTAAATAATGTATTATTCGATGCTGAAAATTTCTTTAACAATGCATTATCAATTTTCCCAATACCAACTCTGTAGAAGAGATCTAAACTAGTTCTGAGGTTAAAGTAGTTAGCAAGTCTATTAATATTTTTCTCATTAAATTCTATTTTTAATTGCTTCAACTTTCTTCTCAATATTTCTTTGCCATCTTCGGCTAATAATTTTTTTTCTTCTTTAAGAGCTGTTCTAATTTTTGCTTTGGCACGTGAAGTTTTTACATAATCCAGCCAGTTTGCAGATGGTTTAGTATTTTCGGATTTGATGATTTTAATTTGATCTCCACTTTTGAGTTGGTGACTTAAGGGAACAATTTTGCCATTAACCTTTATTCCTCTAGTTTTCAACCCCAATCCAGTATGAACACTAAAAGCAAAATCAAGTGCACTAGACCCCTTAGGGAGTGACTTTAGTTCCCCAGCTGGTGTAAAGACAAATATCTCATTTGAATATAAATTTAATTTGAAATCTTCAACAAAATCAAGTGCACTAGTCTCTGAATTTTCAAGAACTTCTTGTAGCCTATTTAACCAACCTTCCAAACCATTATCAGTTTGTTTCCCCTGCTTATAAATAAAATGGGCAGCGTAACCTTTTTCTGCAATCTCATGCATTCTGCGTGAGCGAATTTGTACTTCAACCCATTTGGAGTTAGGGCCTACAACAGTTATATGTAAGGCCTCATATCCATTTGATTTAGGTGAGGTAATCCAGTCTCTTAACCTTAGTGGATTTGGGGTGTAAAAATCGGTAACAATAGAGTAGATTTTCCAAGCAATAAATTTTTCAGTTTTGGGCTCACTTTTGTAAACTACACGAATGGCAAACTTGTCATATACTTCTTCAAATGAAATATTTTTTTTTAAGATTTTGTTTCTAATTGAGTGAATTGATTTTGGTCTTCCACTGATTTTAAAATTTATATCCTCTTTTCTCAACTTTTCACTGATACGTCTGGAAAAATTTTTAATGTATTTATCTTGCTCATATTTACTTTGTTCAATTTTGTTCTTAATTTCTTCAAATATTTCAGGTTCTGTATATTTAAGTCCTAAGTCTTCAAGTTCTGATTTTACATCGTAGAGACCAACCCTGTGAGCAATCGGAGCATAAATATATAAGGTTTCAGATGCTATTTTAATTTGTTTTTCAGGGCTCATAACATCTAATGTCTGCATGTTATGTAACCTGTCAGCTATTTTTATTAATATTACCCTAACATCATCATTAAGGGTTAAAAGCATTTTTCTAAAATTTTCAGCCTGAAGTGATACGTTTTTTTCTTTTTTAAGTTTAGAAATTTTAGTAAGCCCAACAACTATTTTAGTAATAGTGCGTCCGAAAAGTTTTTGGATCTTATTTTCAGAATATTCTGTATCCTCAATAACATCATGTAATAAGGCTGCAGCGATACATGTTGCATCCAAACCAATCTTTGATGCAACAATTTTTGCCACAGCTATGGGATGGAAAACGTAAGGTTCACCGCTTTTTCTTCTTTGTTGTTTATGTGCGTCTACTGATGTGTTAAAGGCTAATCTAATTAGTTTGCGGTCGCTTGAGTTAAGGGATTGATAGCTAATTTTTAATAATTCTTTATATTCTTTTGCGATTAGTTTATTTTCTTTTATGGCATTAGCAACGATCATCTACTAAAAATAATTAAAAAATTGGTATTTAATAAATTAATTAAAGCCTGGAAATTCTTTGAAATAAAGTTGGGTGGGAATAATACCACCATACATATTTGGGGTGAGGTGTTAAATTACTCAAGCTATCTTTAGAAAGAATTTTAAGAGCCTCAACAAGATATTTGCCATCAAAAGTTTTCTTAGCATATTCGTCAGCTTCGTATTCAAACTTTCTCGAAAAATAATTAAAGGTCAGAGAAATCAATTCAGAAATGGGAGAAAATAAAATCGAAAAACATATTATTCCAATGTGAAAACTTGATGTATTTAAACCTAATGCTTCTGCAAAAACAGGCATTTCCAACAAAAACGATAATAAATACAACATTAAACCACTTTGAAGAGTTGAGAAAAAAATGTTGTAAACTATATGATTTTTTTTATAGTGACCTATTTCGTGTGCAATTACAGCGATAATTTGATTCGTGTTTAATTTCCTAATTAAGGTGTCGTATAGTGTAACTCTTTTTTGTTTTCCAAACCCTGAAAAATAGGCATTTGCTTTAGTCGATCTTCTTGATCCATCAATTACAAAAATATTACTCAAATCAAATCCTACTTTATTAGAGTAAGATTCGATTTTTGATCTTAATTCACCGTCTTCTAATTTTGTTTGCTTATTGAAAATAGGAACAATTAACTGTGAATAAAAGGCGTTCAGTAAAATTGAAACTAATGTTAAAAAGATCCAGGCAGTTATCCAAAAATTGTTGCCCAAAGACTCATACTGATAAAGTAAAAAACTTAAAACTGTACCACCCAAAAGAAGTGTAAGAATCCAAGATTTAATTTTATCTAATACAAATAATTTTAACGTAGTCTTATTAAAACCAAATCTTTCTTCAATGACAAATGTGTAATAAAAAGACAAAGGCAAACTTAATACTTCATTTCCTACATAGATAAGAGCAAGAAAACATAGGCTTACTAATACTGGAGAATCAAAAAGATTTTTACATAGCTCATCCAAAAAATAAAATCCATCTAAGAAAAAAAACGATAAAATTATTAACAGTCCAAAAATTCTTGAAAGTTTTGAAAAGCTGTACTGAGTTTTTTTGTATAGTTGAGACTTCAAGTATTTTTCTTTATCGAATACGTCTGAAACCTCATCTGGGATTTTGTTATCAAAATTTTTAGAATTCAAAAAACTTAAATAATAATCTTTAAGAAAGTTCAGGATTATAATTGTTATTAAGGAATAAAAGACAAATTCAGGACTCATATCTTTCTTTGTTTAGATGCTTCAAATATAACTATTGCTGCAGACACTGAAAGATTTAATGAGTTCATTTTTCCTTTCATAGGTATTTTTATTTTATCTGTAGACTTGGCAATCCAATCATTTGATAATGAAGATTCTTCAGGTCCAATTACAATTGCAATTGATCCACTATAGTCTGCCAAGTGGTAGTTTAAATCGCCTTTTACCAATGATGACATAATCTTAATATTTTTTTTATGAAGAAAATTTAGGACTTCTTCATTTCTAGCAATTCCAATTTGCATCGAAAAAAAACTTCCTAGGCTATTTCTTAAAAGATTGGGATTATATATTTCAGTTTTGGGATTTGAAATTATTATTGCATCCACTCCAGCAGCATCAGCTGTACGAAAAACAGCTCCAATGTTTCCTGGTTTTTCAGGAGATTCCAATACTACAATAAATGTATTTTTGGGTAGGTTGAGATTATCTAATTTAAAATCTTTTTTTTTAAATAAACCAATAATTCCATCATGTTTATTTTTGAATATATTTTTAAAGAGAGTTAAAGATAAATCTATCAACTCTGCTTTTATATGAATTTTACGTTTTTCAAAATCAAAAATTTCTGAACATATATAGATTTTGGTTGGTTTGAATCCATGTTCAAAGCACAGATCTATTTCTTTTAATCCTTTTACTATAAACTCTGAACTCTTTTTTGCAGTGGACGAAGAAATTAATTTTTTTAATTTTTTATATTCGGAGTTATTTTTACTCTTAATAAATTTCAAACCATACTTTTTTCAAAGCTAACCAATTTGAATAATATTTGTTCAATTTAAGTTTTAATTGTCTAGTTCAAATAAGTATCATAATTTTATTGAAATTTCAAAATGGCTTTATCTAAAACCGAATATTTTATTGACTTGGAGAGCTCTTACGGAGCGTTTAATTACCACCCTCTTCCAGTGGTTTTAGAAAAAGGTAATGGAATTTACCTTTGGGATGTTGAAGGTAAAAAATATTTTGATTTTTTGTCAGCATATTCAGCAGTCAATCAAGGACATTGTCACCCTAAAATCATAGATGCTCTTGTAAACCAATCATCAAAATTAACCTTGACATCAAGAGCATTTCACAATAATATTTTAGGAGAATATGAAAAATTTGTTACAAAATATTTTGGTTATGATAGACTTCTCCCGATGAATACTGGAGTAGAGGCAGGTGAAACAGCTGTAAAGCTTGCCAGAAAATGGGGTTATAAAATTAAAGGTGTGAAAAAAAATCATGCTAAAATAATATTCGTGACTGGGAATTTCTGGGGAAGAACTCTTGCTGCAATCTCCTCTTCTGATGATCCCCTAAGTACAAATGACTTCGGTCCTTTTATGCCTGGATATGAGATCATTCCATATAACGACCTTGAAAGCTTAGATAAAGCTCTTAATGATCCAAATGTAGTTGCATTCATGGTAGAGCCAATACAGGGTGAGGCTGGAGTCATAGTTCCTGATGAAAATTACCTTCCAAATGCTTTTGAATTGTGCAGAAAAAATAATGTTTTGTTTATTGCTGATGAAATTCAAACTGGAATAGGTAGAACCGGTAAAATGATTTGTTGTGATTATTATGATTTTAAGCCAGATATATTGGTTTTAGGTAAGGCACTCTCAGGTGGTGTTTTACCAGTGTCGGCAGTTTTAACATCAAATGAAGTAATGTTAACTATAAAGCCTGGAGAGCATGGTTCAACATTTGGTGGTAACCCACTAGCTTGTAAGGTTGCTATGGCTGCTCTGAAGGTTGTTAAAGATGAGGATTTATGCTCCAATGCTTATGAATTAGGTAAATTTTTTAGAAAAAAATTAAGACACTACACTATACAAAGTAAAGTTGTCAATATAGTCAGAGGAAAAGGGTTACTTAATGCTATAGTAATTAATGATAATCATAAAAGTGAAGTAGCATGGAACATTTGTTTAAGATTAAAAGAAAATGGGCTTTTGGCAAAACCTACCCACGGAAATATTATTAGGTTTGCTCCTCCGCTAACAATTTCAAAGAAGGAAATTGTTAGAGCAACAGAAATTATAATTGACACTATAAAGTTTTTCCATTAAAATGAAAAAAATATATTTTGACAATGCAGCTACAACTCAAATTGACAGCAATGTTTTAAAAAGTATGAATTTTGTGATGTCTAATTCTTATGGAAATCCATCCTCAACACATAGTTTTGGGAGGGAATCAAGAACTATAATTGAAAACGCTAGAAAATCAATTTCATCTGAGTTTAATGTTTCGACAAATGAAATTTTTTTTACATCTGGAGGAACTGAGTCGGACAACACAGTTTTAATTTCGGCAGTTCGGGATCTTGATGTTGAACGCATCATAACAACTAGAATTGAACACCACGCAGTATTAAATGTTGTAGAATTTTTAAACAAAAAATACAACGTTGAAGTTGAATATTTAGAACTAGATAAAAATGCCAATATCAATTTTAATGAATTAGAAAAACATCTTTCAAAAAATTATAAGAAAACATTGGTTACATTGATGCACATCAATAATGAAGTCGGTATAATAACCGACATAGATAGGGTAGGTAAACTGTGTAAAAAACATAATGCAATTTTCCACTCAGATACGGTACAGTCAATAGGAAAGTATAAGTTAGACCTTTCGAAATGTAATGTCGATTTTATCGTAGGATCTGCTCACAAGTTTCATGGACCAAAAGGTATTGGATTCATGTATGTGAATAAGAATTTAAATTTAAAATCAATTTTAATTGGAGGAGGACAAGAAAGAGGTTTGAGAGCTGGTACAGAATCTGTTCACAATATTTTTGGAATGGAAAAAGCTTTTTTAAACTCATATCAAAATTTTAAAAATGATAATAATCACATATTAGAATTAAAAAAATATTTTATAAAAAATGTAAAAAAAGAAATAGACGGAATAAAATTTAATGCAAATTGTGATGATTTAGAAAATTCAAGTAGCTCTATAATAAATATATGTTTGCCGATTTCTAATGAAAGATCATTACTGCTGGATTTTAATCTTGACTTGAAAGGGATAGCATGCTCTAAGGGAAGTGCTTGTCAATCTGGAAGTAACAAAGGCTCACATGTTCTCTCAGAAATTTTGAGTGGTAATGATTTGAGTAAACCTTCACTTAGGTTTTCTTTTTCCAAGTATAATACAAAGAAAGAAGTTGATTTTGTAATTGGAACTCTTAAAGATTTTATTGATAAGTAACTATTTTCTATAAAAATTAAATGTTTTTTCAGTTCTATTTCCCACCATATCCTCAACTCTGATAAATATTTCGTTATCAACCTTATTTTCAAAATAGGAGTCAAAATTATATACCAATTCATTTTTTTTATATTCATATTCAAATAACATCCATTTTCCATTAATCCAAACATTATAGTTTTTGATTCCAGTTTCATCATCTAAAATTTTAATTTTTATATTTTTTTTATTTGTTATCCAGACTCCATCTTTAAAGTTTTGTAATCTTATTTTCGGAGGAATAGTATCTTTTTTGATAAAATATGTTCCAAGAGATTTTGTCTTCAAATTAAAGAAGTCATTTTTATTTAAAGTTGATGTGGCAAAAGACTCATTATTATTTTGATCTTTAAATGCTAAGTAGTTCCCCTTTGAATCAGAGTTATTTTTAAACTCAACAGAGATATTTTTAAATACTGGTATGTATGGATTCAATATTTTTAAAGAATCTTGACTGCTAGATAATTTTAGATTTACATTTTTTAAAAAAGTATTTCTGGGAATCTTTATTTTTGAGTTTTCAAAATTAAAGTTATGTTCTAATTGATTATCGATTGACTTATTTAGCTCCTTGTCATAATCGAAACTAACAGGACTAGTAAACTCACCAAATTCAATAGGAATCTTAATGTATAAACTATTGTTTTTCAGATCTGATAACTTGATTAAAAATTCAGAAAATTTATTTTTAACATCCAAATAACCTTCATCAATATTTTCAGAATAAATACTCAAATCATTTCCTTGGTCAATAAAAAGTTTTATAATTCTTTCGTTATTTTTTATGTAATATTTATAATCAATTAAAGTTTTTATCTTGATTGATTCTTCAAAAAAAAATGAATCAAATTTGAATTCAATGTATTTTCTATCATTGTAATAAGTTTGGTATTTGTAAATTCCATTTCTGTTATTTGCTAAATCTTGTCTGTCATAACCTGAAACACCAAAGCCGATTTTACCTTTAGCAAAAACTTTTTCACTCAAATATATGCTATCATTTATTTTTGAAACTTTGATTTTTATTGGATTACTTTGTTGGTAGAGACTATCAATTTTATAAATAAAAACGGACGAGAGAGTAGGTTTTCGTGAATCTTTGATGTTAAAATTAAACAGCTGTGGATTTAATGCTTTTTGATTTGAAGTTTTTCTAATTTCATAATGAAGGTGTGGTCCAAATGATGAACCGGTGTTACCAGAATTTCCAATTTTTTCTTTTTTTAATATTTGTATTGCATTTTTTTTTGGATAATGTTCAATTTGGAAAGTTTGTCTATCATATTGAAGTTTTTTAATATAGTTTTCAATTTTATCACTAAAATTTTTTAGATGTGCATATACAGTTGTGTATCCATTTGGATGATTGACATACAGTGCTTTACCAAAACCACCATGTTTTATGCTTATTCTACTAACATAACCTTCAGCAGAACTATATACATTCAACCCCTCTTTAAATTGGGTTTTAAAATCGATTCCAGAGTGAAAATGTGCAGATCTAGTTTCACCAAAATTCCCATTTAATATTTTTTCTATATTCAGAGGGTCAGAGAAGTAATTTTGTGGATGTTTCTCTTGTGATTTAATGGTAAAGTTTGTAATTATAAATAAAACAACTAATGTTTTAGACATTTTTATCTTTAAAAACATTTCTAATTTATATTCATTTAAAAATAAATCCAACTTGTTTATAAATATAAGTAATATTAAATTTGGTTAAATGTTCAATGTTAATGGCCACTAAAAATCTTGAGATATTAGAACTTAATGTAGAAAAGCTCAAAACTTTGGTATTTGATCTTAGAAAAGAAAATTCAAGCATAAGCCACGACCTTGAAAAGAAAGAGAATCAAATTTCAATTTATAAAAAAGAGCTAAATGAATACAAAATTAAATACGAATCTTTAAAAATTGCTGAATCTTTACAAGGCAATAACGACAAAACATTTACAAAAGCGAAGCTAAATAATATGATAAAAGAAATAGATAAGTGTATAATGAATTTAAGTACATAAATTAAGAATATGCAAAAAATTAAATTGACAATTGCTAATAGAATTTATCCTTTGAATGTACCATCTGAACAAGAAGAAGGTCTAAGGGCTGCATCAAAAAAAATTGAGATTATGATTAAACATTATGAGGAAAACTATGCTGTAAAAGATAAACAGGACGTTTTAGCAATGTGTGCCTTACAACTAGCAACTCTGAATGAGCAGGAGAATATGTTTGAAAAGAAAAATAGTAATCTTGTTGAACAAAGAATAGAAAAATTAAATCATTCTATTTCTGAAATTTTTGATAAATAAACGTTCATTTAAATATTAATTTAAAGCCTATATCAATCTTTTTGATAAACTCAACGCGAATTTTTTTATAAAGGGGTGAGTCTTTTCTGCTAAAGCACGCCAATATGGATCCTTGATCAGTCAGTTAGCCTTAATCTTGTTTTATGAGAGTTTATACAAAACATTCATGATGTAGGCTTTTTTTTCGTAATGAAGCTCAAAACTACTAACATTTTCTTAATCTTTCCGCTGCAAACTCTGGTGTAATATCTCTTTGAGGACCAGCAAACATTTCGTATCCAACCATAAATTTTTTAATTTTTGAGGACCTTAATAGAGGAGGGTAGAAAGACATGTGCATATGCCAGTGTTTATTTGCCTTTTTGTCTGTTGGTGATTGGTGGATTCCCATTGAATATGGAAATGGACATCCGAACAACTTATCAAATTTTTGACATTGAGTTTTTAAAATTTTAGCATAGTCTACAATTTCATCCTTCGTAAGTTCTGAGATTGACTTTTTTTGTTTTTTTGGAATTATCATTGTTTCATAGGGCCAAGTTGCCCAAAAAGGGACTAGACATACAAATGAATTATTTTCAATAACAATTCTGTCATTAACAGAGATTTCTTGTTCAAGATATTCTTTCAGTAAGCTTACCTTATTTTTTAAAAAAAAATGTTTTTGATTTAAATCCTTTTTTTTTACAATATCGGGAACAGTCTCCTGTGCCCAGACTTGACCATGAGGGTGGGGATTTGAACAACCCATCATTTCTCCTTTATTTTCAAAAATTTGTACATGTTTTATTTCTTGGATTAATCCTAAAGACCTGTACTCATTAATCCATAAATCTATAATTAAGACTATTTCATCGACATTCATTCTAGACATTGTTTGAGAGTGATTAGGTGAGTAGCACAGTACTTTACAAATTCCCTTTTCACTTCTGGCTTCCAAAAGATTATCATTTATATTTTCACTTTTCTGATTCAATTCTAATGATGAATAATCATTAATAAAACTATATGTTGTAGTATAGTTTTTGTTTCTTTCACCATTTGCTCTATAATTACCTGGACACAGGTAACAATTGGGATCATAAGTTTTTAAATTTGGGTTTTCAATTTTATTTGATTCGCCAATCCAAGGCCTCTCCAACCGGTTGGGACAAACCAATACCCACTCACCAGTTAAAATATTCTTTCTTCTGTTAGTTTTATTATCTATCATTTTAATCATAAGACTTCCACACCATTAGATGTAGAGGCAGAAATGGATGTTAAATCCATATTAAACTTATTGTAATATTCTTTTTTTGAAATATCAATGAAGCTTTTAACATAATCTGTATTAACTAAATTAATTGTTGATCCACCAAATCCACCACCCATCATTCTTGAACCAATTACTTTATTATTATTTTTAAATAAATCAACCAAAAAATCCAATTCTTCACAACTGACTTTATACTTTTCCCTCAGACCGTTGTGTGATTCATACATCAATTTTCCAAATTGAATTAAATCATTATTTTCAATATGTTTTGCAGCAGTAATAGTTCTCTTATTTTCTATAATCACATACTCAACTTTTTCATATAATTTCATATTGAATTTATTTTTAAATGACACTAAAATATCCACCGGAATTTCACATAAATCATTGAATTTAAATCCTTTGGAGTTTATAATGTTTAATGCCTTATTACAATCATTTCTTCGACTGTTGTACTCACTTTCTGCTAGATTGTGCGAAACATTAGTATTTAGAAGAACGATTGAGTAAGGTTCAAAAACGGCGTTAACCAACTTTGATTCTAAAGTTTTGCAATTTAGAAACATTAATTTGTTTTTTTTTCCGAAAATAACAGAGAATTGGTCCATGATTCCACATTTTGTTCCAACAAAATTGTGTTCAGCATTTCTACAAATTTTTACTAAATCAATTTTACTAAAATTTAAATCAAAAAGTTCATTTAAACCAAAAGCTAATCCACATTCCAAAGCAGCAGAAGAACTAATACCAGCACCAGCAGGAATATTACTTTCAATTTTGCAATCGAAACCTCCAATACTATTATTTTGTTTTTTTATTTCATATAATACTCCAATAATATAGTTTTTCCATTGATTTGATTCAATTTGCAAATCATCAAGATTTAATGAAAATTTTCCGAAACCTATTGATTCAATGTTGCAAATGTTAGTGTAGTTTGTTTTTAAATGAAAATTGATGTTTAAATCAATTGCTGCCGGTAAAACATAGCCACCATTATAATCAATATGTTCACCAATTAAATTTATTCTTGCTGGTGATTTAATTTTGATTTCTCTGTTCATTAGTTTTTAAATTCAATTCCCATTTCCATGCAGTTTCCAATGCATTTTCCAAACTGTATTTTGTTGACCAATTTAACTCATCTTTGATTTTTGTAGAGTCGGCATACGCTACGATCACATCACCATTTCTTCTTTTACCAATTTTATAATTTAGTTTGAGTTGATTAACATTTTCAAAAAGACTAATCAACTCTAAAACTGAAGTTCCTTTACCGCTACCCACATTATAAACTTTAAAATAGTTGTCGTCATTTACATCGGTTAGTTTCTCCAAACAAGAAATATGTACTTCTGCCAAATCCATAATATGAATGTAATCTCTAATACAAGTCCCGTCTTTAGTATTATAATCATTTCCAAAAACAGTTAAAAAATCTCTTTTACCGATTGCAGTTTGAGTGATGTAAGGAACGAGATTTTCAGGAACACCAGTAGGAAGTTCCCCAATTATAGATGTTGGATGTGCACCAACTGGGTTAAAATATCTCAGAGTTATATTCTTGAAGCAGTGACCCGATTCAATAACAGATTCGAGAATTTCCTCACATTTTCTCTTTGATTGACCATATGGAGATTCTGCTTTTTTGAGTTTGAAAGTTTCATTTATCGGCATTGAATCAGCTTGCCCATAAACAGTACAGCTTGAACTAAAAATAAAGTTTATAGGATTTTTTAATAATTTAATTTCGTCAATAATATTTTCAAGAGATCCTATGTTGTTTTGAAAATATTTTTTGGGATAAAGAATGCTTTCATTTACAGATTTATGGGCAGCAAAATGAATTATTCCGTCAAAATTATAATTCTTAAAAAGTTTAGATACCGATTCTCTTTCTTTTAAATCAATTTTTTCAAAAGCTGGAGTTTTATTTGTGATTTTAAAAATATTTTTGAGAACTTTTTCATTAGAGTTAGATAAATCATCAACAATTACTACATCATACCCTTTTTCTAATAGTAAAACACTAGTGTGAGAACCTATGTAGCCTAAACCTCCAGTAACTAATACTTGCATTTAATATTATTCAAGTTCTAGTTTTTTAGCCTTTTTTTTGTCTGAGCCTAAAATTTCTTGATACCGGGAAATCATTTCTTTCAATTTATCGGGGTTACTCTTAGACAAATTATTTTGTTGAGATATGTCATTCTCCAAATTGAATAACAAATGATCTTTTGAGTTACCTAATTCAATGTTAACTCTCGGATGTACAGCGATTAGATCGTATGGTGGAATCATTACCCAGTCATTTTTTCTAAAAGCAGTTCTTGAGGTTGCCTCAATGACCAGTTCCTCTCTACCTTTTCCTTTATTTTTAAAAAACACGCTGGATAAATCAACACCATCATTCGATTTAATTTCAGAACCTAATAGTGATGAGAATGAGTTCAGGAAATCTATTTGGGTAACAATTTCGTCAGAAATTTCCGGTTTAATTTTCCCTTTCCAATAAGTGATAAATGGAACTCGTGTTCCCGCTTCAAAAAGACTGTATTTTCCTCCTCTCAAATTTCCTGCAGGAGTATGATCTCCCAATTTTTCAACAGCATCATCATAATATCCATCATTTAAAACAGGCCCATTGTCACTGGAAATAATGATAATAGTATTTTCTAAGATGCCATTTTCTTCAAGGTAGTTGTACATTTCTCCAATACACCAATCAGCTTCTTTAATAACATCTCCTCTAGGTCCCATTCCTGATGAGCCAACGAACCTTGGATGCGGTGTTCTAGGAACATGCGGTTGTTGAAGTGAGTAAAACAGAAAAAACGGTTTATCTTTCACTTTATTTAAATAATCTTTCGCCTTATTAATAAATTCATCTGCCATATCAATATCGCTCCATTTTGCTTTGTCACCACCTTTCATATACCCAATTCTTGGAACACCATTGATAATTGCTTTATTGTGACCATGATGCCATCTCATTGTTAACATTTCTGGATTTTTTGTTCCACTTGGAAGTCCATAATCATTATCATCAAAATTAATTTCTATTGGATCGTTTGGATCTAAGTTAACTACATTACCATTTTCAATGTATACAGTAGGAACTCTATCCTGAGTGTCAGCCATGATGAAGGAGTGGTCAAATCCAACTTCATTAGGGCCTGGGCTGATTAAACTGTTATAGTCAATTGGTCCGTCTTTCCCGAGTCCAAGGTGCCATTTTCCAACAACTCCTGTTTGATAGCCCATTGATTTGAACATCTTTGGTAAAGTCATTTCACTTTCGTCTATTATCAAATTTCCTCCTGTGATTATCTTGGCCTTTTTATTTCTCCAAGGATATGTTCCAGTCATTAGAGCATATCGACTTGGGCTACATGTAGCTGAACTAGCATATCCATTAGTAAACCTAATTCCACCATTTGCAATTTTGTCAATGTTTGGGGTTTCTAGAGTCCCTAACTGGTAAGAACTGACATCTCCATAACCCAGATCGTCTAAATAAATAAGAACAACATTTGGTTGCATATTTTTATCAGAGCTACAAGAAAATAGAAATGTAAAAAACAGTAGCAGAAATTTTGCTTTCATAATAATTTATAATTTAGTTGTTGTTTAGATGCACTAACTTAATGAAAAATATAATTTTTCTTATATTCTTGTTTATTTTTTCTTGCGATTCAAAAGAAAACTCTCTACCCAATGTAATTATCATTTTTGCTGATGATCTGGGTTATAATGACATTAGTTTTCATGGAACCAGTGACATTAGTACACCGAATATTGATGAAATTGGCTACAATGGTGTTTTTTTTACCAGTGGATATTTAACTACCCCATTTTGCTCACCTAGCAGAGCAGGAATAATAACTGGTCGTTATCCGGATTTTTTTGGATACGGTAGAAATATTTTATTTGCTCCAAAAGACCCAAATATGGGTTTGCCGCTAAGCGAATACACCCTGGCAGATTTATTTAAAACCAAAGACTACACAACTGGAATAATTGGAAAATGGCATTTAGGTGCGCATCAATCATTAAGACCAAATAACAGAGGGTTTGATCATTTTTTTGGACACTTAACAGGTGGACATAGGTATCTTCCAGAGGAGTTGACCATTGAAGACGAAACACAAGTTAAAGCCCACAGCCAAGCTTATCGAACAAAAATTTTAAGAAATACTGATAGGGTAGAAATTGACGATTATTTAACTGATGAGTTTAGTGATGAAGCCGTAAAATTTATTGAAAATAATTCAAATAAACCTTTTTTTCTTTTTTTACCTTACAACGCTCCACACGGTCCGATTCAAGCACCAGAAAAATATGTAAGTAGATTTCCTAACATTGAAAATCCCTTAAGAAAAATATACGCTGGTATGATTAGTTCTATGGATGATGGCGTTGGTAGAATTCTTTCGAAATTAAAAGAAAAAAAAATTTTTGATAATACTATTGTTTTCTTTCTTTCCGATAATGGAGCCCCAAAGAAAAGATGGACTGAAAAAAATGGAGCTAATGCACCATTAAGTGGTTTTAAAGGAAGTGATTTGGGAGAGGGTGGTATTAGAACACCGTTTTTTATGCAATGGCCAAACATAATTAAAAGTAATTCAACTTATGATAATCCAGTAAGCTCTTTTGATATTTTTGCTACAATAAAATCAATTATCAATCCTGACTTAGAGTTGCCAAATCAAATCCATGGAAAAAATATTTTACCTTTTATAAGTGGTGAAAAAGAGGGTATGCCTCACGAAAATTTATTTTGGAAAATTAATGGAGATTTTAAAATTGTCAATAATGACACAGTAAGAGGAAAAGATAAGTTTGCTATTAGGTTCAAAAATTACAAAATGATACTTGATGAAGACGGCAACAACTTTTTGTATGATCTTGATTTAGATATTTCTGAAAAAAATAATATTGCTTTAAATTTTCCAGAAATGGTAAATGAATTAAGAAAAAAAATTAATAAATGGAATAAAAAAACCATTGATCCAATTTTCTTAGGGCTTTCAAATAATGAACTTTATAATAAACTTAATCCAGATCGTTTTAAATTTTAAATTAAAAAGGGTTTAAATCACTTATCTTTTCATTTTTATTAACTCTGCCAGAAAGTTTATTTTTTTTAATAAGGTTTATTAAACTGTCGTTGTATTTTTGACTAAAAAGTAAGTTTGTTTCTGAGGGTATTGGAGCATTATTTTCTGTTAACCATGCTTCGAGTTCATCCAAAAGTTCATTCGTTTTTTCTTTCTCAATTTTAGATAAATTATTTGATTCTGAAATATCATTATTTAAATTGTATAACTCAATTTTATTGTTCTCATAATATCTGTGAAGTTTCCAATCCCCTTTGATTAAAACCGACCCTGGTCTAGTTCTAAATAAAGGATCTGTACCATTATCTTTGTGAACATCATATGGCTCAAGGTAGACAGGAAAATGAAAAAACAAACCTCTTTTTTTAAGTTTTTTTCCTCTAAAAATGTTTGTTAGATCCATTCCATCTAGTTCTAGCTTTTCATCATATCCAATAATTTTTTTGATAGTAGGAAAAAAGTCTATATTACTAACTCTTTCTTGGGATGTAGATCCAGATTTTATTTTACCAGGCCATGAAATAATCAATGGAACCCTTATTCCACCCTCATAATATGAACCTTTACCGGCTCGAAGTGGATGTTGGTTTGAAATCGATCTTATTCCTCCGTTATCTGATGTGAAAATAATTAACGTATTATTTTCTAAATTAAGTTCTTTGATTTTATTTAATATTTTTCCAATGTTTTCATCAAGTGACTGTATCATACCGGCATAATCAGCTCTGTTGTGAAAATCATCACTTTTCTTTGTTTTGTATTTACTTTCATATTCTGGTTTGGCTTGAATGGGTGTATGTACAGAGTAAAATGGTACATAAGCAAAAAATTTATTGTTTTTGTTTTTTTCAATAAATTTAACTACTTCGGTTCCTAATCTATCAGTCAAGTAATCTTCTTTTGGGTCAGTTTTTAAATTCTGGTTCACATTACGGTATGGTGGGAAATAACTTCCGGGCCCACCACTTTCGTTTCCCCCTAAATTAAAATCAAATCCCATGTCTTCAGGATAATATCCAAGAGGTCCCATGTGCCATTTTCCAAAATGTCCGTTAACATAGCCTTTAGATTTAAGCATTTCAGGAATAATAAAATGATTGTGTTCAAGTTTGGTTTTTGTTTTAATTGGGATTATTTTTCTGGTTTTACGGTTTCCTCTGTCAGAGTTTCTCACCGTATAAATTCCGTGGTAGGGATGATATTTTCCGGTCAACATTGTAGCTCTACTTGGAGCACAATTTGCAGAAGATGCATATCCATTTAAAAATGTCATTCCGTTTTTTGATAGTTTATCAATGTTTGATGTTTCGTAAAAACTTGATCCCATGTATGAAACATCAGTCCAGCCTAAATCATCTGCAACAATTAACACAATATTGGGTGCTTCATCTCTTATCACATTTTTGCATGATACCAATACATAAAGTGTAATAAATAAAAATGTTTTAAATATATACTTATTCATTATTTGTTAAATAATTCATCCTCCTATTAACTAGAGCATTTTCGTTTCTTATCGGTGGTAACCAATTTTCGGGGAATACATCTTTACTAAGTTCTAACTTGTAACTTGGGTTTTTGGTTTTTAGAAGTGCAAGTGTATTGAGCATTAAATTAGCTTCTGTTTCGGTTTTTGCACTTTTTAATAAGTTTTTAATTTTCTCATTATTGATTTTTTGACCATTCAGTAGCAGATATTCAGCAGCTCTTATTTTAACTAAATTCTCCAAATCTTTTTCAAATAAATAATTAATTTTGTTTAAATTTTCAATTGCTTCAATTCCAAAAGATGAACATATGATAAGTCCCCAGTATCTGACCCATGGATTGGGATCATTAAGTGCATTTTGAATTTTTTTGGAAACATCTTCATAATCATAAAAAACTAGGTTTGAAATATTTCTTAGTCTTTTAATTAATTTTTTGTGGTTTTTGGAAAAATCTTCCACATCTTCTAAACCATTTGCCACGAAGTAGGGTTCAGGTAGAAAGCTAAGATCATTTGTTAAGTCTAAATGATTCTCAAGTTCACCCCTCATTTCTTCCAACTTTTTTTGCTGATTAACATCCTCAGCCAAATTTTGAATTTCATATGGATCATTTGAAATATTGTACAAAGCTTCGGATGATTTTGTTTTAAAAAACTGGCTTTGTATGTTATTTAATTTGCCTTGGTTGTATAAACGATACCATTCTTTATATGCTAACATTTCATAGCGGTAAAAATTGTAAAGTCCATCAACATTGAATGGTTGAAAGTTTCTTATGTATTTATATTTGCCTTTTCTTACCGATCGAACAAAATCATATTTTTCATCAAATCTGTCAGCATACCCAAAAGTGATGTCCTGTTTTTCTAAGTTTACTTTTTTTAAATCTTTTCCAAGAAATGGATTACCATCTAAAAACTCTGGGATCTTTATTCCAGCAATGGACAAAACAGTTGGCAACAAATCAACAAAATCAACAAAAGTTGGAGTTCTGGTACCATTTTCAAATGGATTCAAGTGCTTCCATTTTTCTGGAATATAAACCACAAGCGGAACATTTAGTCCTGTTTCATATAAGTAACCTTTACTTCTAGGTAGTACTCCACCATGGTCACTGTAATAAAATATAATTGTGTTTTCCATCAATCCATCATTCTCCAGTTCTTTTACAAATTTTCCAATTTCTTTGTCAACATCGTTGTGGTGTTTGTAATACAAAGATTGTGTATATCTAAATGTGGGAGTGTCTGGATGATATGGAAATGGTTTTATTGAGTCAAGATTATTAAGTTCCAGTCCATCAATTAATTGCTCCTTATTAAAGTGAAGACTTCCCTCATGGGTATTGTGATAATTTTGAACATGGAAAAATGGTTGACCTTCAGCTCTATTTTTATATGATGCATTTTTTGATGATTCATCCCATACTTTACCTTCTTTTATAAAATTGTAATCTTCTTTCGCATTATTTGTTGTATAGTAGCCATTTTCAGAGAGATAAACTGGAAGAGGTTTAATTGTTTTAGGGAGTTTTACCATTTTCATTTTTCGATGATACTGAGTTCCAATTCTTGGTGCATATGTTCCTGTAATGATTGTACTCCTAGCAACAGAACAAACGGGTGCATTTGAAAAAACATTTTCAAAAATAATTCCATCCTCAGCAAGTGCCGAGATTGTTGGCATATTGGCACCACCTGCATTGTATAAATTCATATAATGAGTGGAATTATCCTCAGTTACAAGCCATACGATGTTTGGTTTTTCAACTTTTTTCAAATCACTTGTAGAACAAGCATTAAGAAAAACAAAAATTAAAAATAAGTAGATAGTTTTTGTCATTTTCATCTATGTCAATATATAAAAAATAAAAAATATCTGTTTTTACAGTTTATATCTTGACTTCATAATTATATTGAATGGTTTTTTTTGTGTAAGTCTACCAAGCTGATATGAATTTATGAGAAAAGTCAAAACTACTTCTTTATCATAAAACCAGTTTTAAAATAATTTTTTTTAAAAAAATAATTAATTGGGAATTCACTCAAATTATGAATTATTTAATTTTTCATATTTTTTTTTATTAATTTAGTAAATATATATTGTATAAATCGTCAATATGTTACATATTAAGATTTTTTACTAATTTTACAATTAGGTTATAATCCTAAACAACAAGACAAAAAAAAATTATGAAAACAACAAAATTTAAAATCATTTTATTGCTATTATTATGCTCATCATCGCTTGTTTTTTCACAAGTCATGGTCCAGGGAACAGTTTCAGATTCAAGTGGAAATCTGCTTCCTGGTGTTAGCATTGTAGAAAAGGGTACTACTAATGGAACAGTTTCTGACTTTGATGGTAATTTTGAATTATCAGTTCAAGATGATGCAATAATTATTTTCTCTTATGTGGGATTTCTAACCCAAGCAGTTGGGGCATCTTCCACGCTGGATATCATCCTGGAGGAGGACATTGCAAATTTAGAGGAGGTTATTGTGACTGGATATGGTGGTGTAAGAAAGAAAGACTTGGTTTCATCGATTTCCCAAATTAAAGGCGATGCAATTGAAAATAAACCAGTTTCCAGAGTTGATAATCTTCTTCAAGGTCAAGCTGCCGGAGTTGAAGTTACCCAAGTCAGTGGTGAGCCGGGTGTTGGAGCAGCCATCAGGATTAGAGGGGTTAGTTCAATAAACGGTAACAACTCCCCACTTTACGTAATTGATGGATTTATTGCCGGAACAGGTTATAATCTTTCCAATTTAAATGTTAATGATATTGAATCCATTCAAGTTTTGAAAGATGCTAGTTCTCTTGCTCTTTACGGAACTAGAG
This sequence comes from uncultured Bacteroidota bacterium, assembly GCA_902523635.1. Classification (GTDB taxonomy): domain Bacteria; phylum Bacteroidota; class Bacteroidia; order Flavobacteriales; family Flavobacteriaceae; genus MAG-121220-bin8. Next base: position 58,655 of record CABZAE010000001.1, read on the forward strand.
GAGCCTCAGGGGTGATACTTATTAACACAAAAAGTGGAAAAGCTAGTAAAGAGGGTACAGTCAATGTTGCTGTTAATCATTATACCACATTTGCAAGTGTGACAAGGATGCCTCAAACTGCTGATCTTAAAACCTATGCTGAATTTTGGAACGAGGCAGTTACTTTTGTACCCGGCGCCGATGGTTACGGTGATAATGACTCTTCATTAGCTGTACCTTATCCAGATTATCAGACAATGATTCCTACAGACTGGAAGGGCTTGGTACTAAGAGATGGATTGGTTTCCAATACTGACGTTACGGTAAGTGGAAATTCAGAAAAATCCAATTATTATGTCTCTTTCAATAAATATGTAGAAGATGGTGTAATTAAAGCCAGTGGAATTAACAGAAATAATTTGAGGATTAATTTTGATACCAACTTAAATAATAATTTCAGGACAGGAGTTCGTCTAAATTTAACAAATAGAAAAGTTGAATCTAACAAGGTTAATCTTGACCAGTTGTACATGAGAATTCTTCCAACAAGAAAAGTATACAATGAGGATGGTACATATACAGGCATAAATCCATACAGCTCAAGTAATGAGCAAAACCCTGTAGCTAGAATTGAACATGCTATCGATCATAATCGGATAACAAATTTAGTTACCAATGCTTACGTTGAGTATGATCCAATTCCTGGACTTACTTTTAGATCCACACTTGGTGTAAACATGAATTTTGTTAAACAAAATGATTATTTAGGAAATATAATTCCAGCTAGAAGAATATCTGGAAATGGCGGTTTAGCTATCATCGGTAATGAGCTTTACAAAAGTGTACTAAATGAAAATACTTTGACTTATGAAACTGAGTATGGTGACAGTAGATTGACTGTTTTAGCTGGTTTTACATTGCAAAAAAATAAAATAGAATCAAATGGAGCTAGAGCTGAGGGCTTTCCCAATGATGTTGTAACTTTCAATAATTTATCTTTGGGATCTGATCCTTCCAAACATCAGGTCCGTTCCGGTTTCAATCAACGTACTTTTACCTCCATACTTGCCAGAATTAATTACAGCTATAAAGACAAATATCTTTTGACACTCGTTGGAAGAGAAGATGGTTCATCCGTATTTGAGACTGGAAGAAAATTTGCATTCTTTCCCTCGGCTGGTGCAGCATGGAGAATTGACCAAGAAGACTTTATGAGCAACCAAAATACGATCAGTAATTTTAAATTGAGAGCTAGTTATGGTGTTGTTGGAGAACAAGGAGTACCAACGTATAACTCCCTTGAAAAATTCTCAACTTACACTGTTTTCTTTAACAATCAAATACAAAATGCAGTTTTAATAAATAGTCTTCCAAGTAAAAATTTAACTTGGGAAAAAACATATCAAACTGATATCGGTTTTGAAATGGGATTTTTAGATAACAAGGTTAATCTAGAGTTTGATTATTACAATAAGCAAACTAAAGACCTTCTTTTGGCTAAACCTCTTCCCGGAACAGCTGGTGGAACTAGATTAGAGAACGTTGGTGAAATCGAAAACGTAGGTTTTGAAGCCTCTGTGAGTTCTGTAAATATTCAAAAAAATGATTTCAACTGGAGCTCAACGTTTACGATTTCATCTAATAAAAATAAAGTATTAAGTCTTGGGGCTGAAGAGTACATTGATTTGAGATCACCAAATCATGGTGCTGGAGGATCCGCATTTAGATTGGTACCTGGTCAGCCAGGTCCCGTTATGATGGGGTTAAATTACCTAGGAACTTATAAAACTCGTGCTGAAATTGATGCTGATGGTGTAAAAGGTTCATCTTTCTTAGGCAGTCCAAGATACGAAGATGTGGATAAGAATGGTGTTATAAACGACCTTGATATGGTTGTTTTGGGAAGTGCACAGCCAGATTTTTATGGTGGTCTTCGAAACACACTTACTTACAAAAATTTCACTCTTGACTTTTTCATTCATGGTTCATATGGAAATGAGATATTCGATGCTTCCATGCAAACAGGAATTTTTGGAAGAGGAGGTGACGTTATGGTTTTACCTGCTGTCAAAGACCGTTGGACTCCAAATAATCCAACATCTGATATTCCAAGAGCAGGTGTAAATGCTGGTTCATTCCAATTAAACAATTCATACAATATTATAGATGGGTCATTTTTAAGATTAAAAAATGTTACACTATCTTACGATTTTGATCCCAATCCAAAACTTTTTGACAGCGCTAGGCTATATGTCTCTGGAAATAATTTAGCTCTTTTAACTAAATTTGGTTGGGGAGATCCTGAACAAAGCAATTATGGAGCGAACTCATTGGAACTTGGAGCAGCTGAGGACGCTTACCCTTACACAACATCAATTACAGTCGGACTTAAATTAAATCTATAAAAATGAAAAAAATGAAATTAAATCTTTTAAATTTTAGTGTCTTTTTACTTTTATTTTCTTTCACAATTGGGTGTGAAGAATTTTTAGAGGAAGATTTTAGAGATGGATTGTCTCCACAAACTTTCTACAACAGTGAGGCTGAAGCTACAATGGCAGTAAATGGCGTTTATGCTGCAATGAAAACTGGAAGCTGGAATAGTTCTCGTTGGAGAGCTGCACCCTGGAATTTTGGAACAGATGAACTAAGTGCAAGTAGAAATATATGGAAGGAATTGCACAATTACACCTTTGATGAAGGAATTTATGATGGTCAAAGAATTTGGGATGCCATTTACACTTTAATTAGAAATGCAAATTCTGCTATTGAAGGAATCGAGGGTAATGAAAAGCTTTCACAATCTTTTCGTGATCAGTCGATAGGCGAATTACTTACCCTTAGAGCATTTGGTTATTATGACTTAACCGTTCAATTTGGAGATGTACCATATTTTAGAACATTGTTATCAAGTGATGATCTTTCCACATTACCTAGGACTCCAATGGCCACAATAAGAACAGATATGAAAGCTGATTTGGAAAAAGCCTTTGGATTGCTTCCAAGTACTTACTCTAGTAGTGATTTGGGTAGGATGACAAAATGGGCAGCAATGGCTCTAAAATCAAAATATCATTTAATGGATAAGGAGTGGGCTGATTGTTTAGCTGCTTGTAAAAATATAATTGATAATTCACCACATAAATTGATGGAAAAATTTGAGGATGTCTACAATTATGCAGCGACAACCCCAAGTACTCAAGTTAAACCAGAACATATCATGTGGGTTGATTACGCTGGTGCAGCTGGATCTGGCCAAGGAACAATGCAAGCTAGCAACAACATGACAAATGAGTTCAATCCTAGGCTCAGAGACGAGCCAAAGAACAAAAAGCAAAAAAATGCTTTGAAAAAAGCTCTTGCTGCTAATAACCATGCATTTTCTGGGTATGGAGCGGAAGTTCCTTTACCCGATCTTGCAAAAAGATCGACTTGGGAAGACGGAGATTTGAGATATGATGCTACAATAATGACGCATTATGAGGGTATCGAACTCAAATTTCCCTATTTCAAGAAATTGCAAAATTTAGATCAAACTTATTCAATGAGAAGTGGTCATCCAGAAAATGTTGTATTTATCAGACTTGCAGATATTTATTTGATGGCAGCAGAATCTGAAAATGAACTCAATGGACCTGCCAATGCTTATCAATACGTAAATAAAGTAAGGGAAAGAGCATTTGAACCAGATAAACCCTGGTCTGGAAAAACTCAGGCAACTTTCAGAACTTCCATGTATGATGAAAGAAAGTGGGAATTGTGTGCAGAACAACATAGAAGAGTTGATTTGATCAGATGGGGAATATTAGAGCAGACTGTTAAAAATACCACCTACAGAAAATGGAACAATGGACCTGCTAATATTAAACCTAAACATGTAAAATATCCGATTCCACTCAATGAGATTCTAAGAAATCCAAAACTCCTGGAGTCTGATCCCACAAACAACGGTTATAGATAAAAACTATTTTTAACATTAAATCAAAAAGGCCCTGTGTATGAAATACATAGGGTTTTTATATGTAAATTCAATAGTTTCACAATTTATAATTTTCATATATCAATAATTTTAGATAAATTTTTTTGGTATATAAATAAAATAATTAATAGTATTTTATAAATATTACTATATTTGGTGGCGAAAATTAAAAAATTACAAATACAACAACAATATTAGATATTATGAACAATAGAACCTTTCTTAGTTTTCTTTTTATATTATTCCTTGGTTTAGGTATCACTTTTGCTCAAAAAACTGTAACTGGAACAATTGTTGCAAATGGATTACCACTTCCCGGTGTTTCTGTTATTGAACAAGGAACCGTTAATGGAGTTACCTCAGATTTTGATGGAAATTACACAATTACTTTACAAAATGATGAGTCTAGTTTGATATTCAGCTATATTGGCTATGTTACTCAAACTCTAGCTACAACGTCTGCAACATTAAATGTTATAATGCTTGAAGATGTAGCTCGGCTTGAAGAAGTTGTAGTAACAGGATATGGGTCAACTACAAAAAAATCTTTGACGGGAGCCATTGGAACAATTTCTTCGGATGGTCTTTCTTTAAAACCCACGAATAATACCTCAACACTTTTGATGGGTCAAATAGCGGGTCTTTCCTCAAGACAAAATGGTGCCCTTCCCGGTGCAGATTTTGCAAATTTAAGTATAAGAAATTTTGGATCAGCACTTATTTTAGTTGATGGAGTTCAGACTCCACTAGGTCAAATCGATCCGAATGATATTGAATCTATTTCTGTTTTAAAAGATGCTGCTGCGTCTATTTATGGAGCTAGGGCTGGAAATGGTGTTATACTTGTAACTACCAAAAGAGGTTCTGAAAAACCTGAGGATGCTAAGTTTACATATCACGGAACAACAACCTGGTCTAGCTTAGTTCAAATGCCGAAGACTGTAAATGCTCATCAATTTGCAGAACTTATGGAAGAAACAGGTTTAGGCGCTGCTAACGAACTTCCTGGTTATCTAAATTATGATACTACGCGAAAAAAAGTTGTTAATTCATTAACTGGTGAGGATTTCGATGGTGCTGACTGGTACAGGGCGTTATACAAAGACTGGACTCCTCAATCACAACATAATTTAAGCGCCAGAGGAAGCAGCGGTAAAATAGGTTATTTTATTTCTTTAGGTTTTACTGACACTGAAAGTAACCTTCGTGGTGCGGACTACACTCAAAATAGATACAATGTAAGAACTAATTTAGATGCAAAATTCAATAATAATTTAAGTGCAGCAGTTGATTTGAGTTATCGTCAAGTTACCCTTGACAGAGCGAATTTTGGTTTGGGTGAAATGTATAATAGATTATCAACTGGTAGACCCACAAATATTCCGATATATCCTGATCAATCATACGCTTCTCACACAGGAGCGGCTACTCCTTTTTCACCAATTGCGGACACTCAGAAAAAATTTAGTGGAACAAGGGTGGACAGAGACAACAACTTACAAGCTCGAATTAGCCTGAAATATGATGTCCCATTTGTTGATGGTTTATCAGCAACAGCTAGTTTAAATATGGAATCACAGACTGAGTGGAACAAGATAATTTCAAAGCGATATGACATTCATACCTATGATCCATCATTAGGAGATGGAGATGCAGCATATCAGTTTTTTGGAACAAGATTTAACAATTATATCCAGGTTAATTCAGATCGTGATATGGAATTACTTCCCAGATTAACTATCAATTATGATAAAGATTGGGGAAAGCACGATTTAAAAACGACTCTTGTTGCCGAATCGACTTCTTTTGAGAGAGAATATTTAATGGGTTCGAGAACCGACCCATTATCTTTCGAAGCTCCATATTTAAATTATTCATCCGAAGCTGAGAGAGATAATGCTGAAATTTTTTCTGAAAGTGCGAGGCAAAGTTATGTAGGAAGAGTTAATTACAGCTTTAATGATAAATATTTATTTGAATTCACAATGAGAGCTGATGCAACTGCAAGATATTCTGTAGAAGGAAGATGGGGCTATTTTCCAAGCGCAAGTTTTGCATGGAGAATATCTGAGGAAAGTTTTATGCAGGGTAATTCAAATTGGAATAACCTAAAGCTTCGAATGTCGTATGGTGTTATGGGTAATGACGGTGTTTCAAATTTTGATTTTTTAACAGGTTACAACATTGCAAACGGATTTTATATTTTCAATGGACAACCATACCCAATTATTTCATCTGCTGGATTGGCAAATGCATTAATAACATGGGAGTCGATGAAAATTGCTAATATTGGAATTGATGGTACTTTATGGGATGGTGGTCTTGGCTTCGAGTTGGATGTTTTCTATAGATTAAGAGAAGATATTTTAGCTCTTCCAGATTCAGATATACCCTTCCATTTTGGAGCTAGTTTACCCAGAACAAATTTAAATTCTAGAGACAACAGAGGTTTTGATTTAATGTTATCACACAAAGGTAGAATAGGAGATTTAAAATATGGTATCAGTCCAATGGTTTCATACTCCAGAGGAAAGTATGTAAAGTGGGAGGAAAATATTTTACCGACTGTTGGAGTAGACGAAGCAACTGCTAAAGCAAATGCCGATTATAACAGGAGATATGTTCTTACTGGAAATTGGGATGATCGTCAGTGGGGTTATCAAACGAACGGATTCTTTACTAAACAATCACAAATTGATAATCATCCTGTTGACATTGACGGGGCAGGAAACTCTACATTAATCGTTGGCAATTTGATAAAAGTTGATCAAAATGGTGATAATTTGATTGACTGGAGAGACCAGGTCGTAATAGGTCAAGGTGGAATGCCAAAGTGGAATTACAGTACCAATATGAATTTTGAATATAAAAATTGGAGTTTGAATATGTTATGGCAAGGGGCTTCTGGATATACAATCACGTTTGCTGGTGCTTCTAGTCCGTGGTCAGCTTCAGGTCATCAATCTGTTGCCAAGGATTTTGCATATGAAAATAGATCAACTTTAGATGCAAATGGAGATATTGACATTCTTAGGAAATTCCCACCTGTATTCACTACCGGAGGTACTCCTCAGATTGACCAGCAAGCATCAGATTTTAACCGAGTAGATGCAATGTATCTGAGACTAAAAACAGTAAACTTGGCATACGATTTGAGTAATTCTTTTGCAGAAAGGTTAGGATTGGACAGTGTTCAACTTTATTTAGCTGCTTCCAATATACTCACTTTTGATAACCTTGGTGTCTACTCTGGAAGCTATGATCCAGAAATTGTCACTGGTGTTAATAACAACGATGTTGATAGATCATATCCAAACAATAAAACAATAACAACAGGAATCAGAATCGGATTCTAAAATAAAATGTTTAAATTAAAATAAATAACAAACTAATAACATGAAAAAAATATTTTACACCCTAATTTCTATTATATTTTTTACAGGATGTGCAGACTTAGATCTTCAGCCTACAGACATGATTTCTGAGGAAGCTGTAAAAAAAGATCCACAGTTAGTGGAAGCTTTTTTAACAAAGATTTATGCTGGGTCCAGTTTTGAGCCTAATGAGGGAGTTGGATTCCCAAACCAAGATAGATTGACTGATGCTGTTGTTGGAGGAGAATACACCCTGATGGCTCCTTGGCAACAGGGTATAATCGCGTCCTATAATATTCCAACTGCAACTGGTGCACACTCCAGACTAATTAGATGGCACTATCCAAACATTAGATCATGCAATGAGATAATAGAGATTTTAAATAACGCAACTTTTGATGCAGCTACAGTAAAAGCCCAAATTGCTGAAGCCAAGTTTCTTCGTGCTTGGATGTATTTGGATATGGCTAAAAGATTTGGTGGTGTTCCTTTAGAGCTTACACCTAAATCAGTTGATGCACCAGCTGAGGAATTGATGATCCCAAGAAGTACATTAAAAGAAACTTACGACCAAATTATAGCTGACTTGGATGCAGCGTCAGCTGATTTACCAGGAATCGTACCTTACGGAAAGGCATCGAAATGGGCTGCATTTGCTCTAAAAAGCAGAGCTGCGTTGTATGCTGCCAGAATTGCTAAGTATCATCCACAATCCTCCAATGGACTCACCTCTATACCCGCAGGAGATGCTGGTTCATATTATGCTAAGTCTCTGCAAGCTGCAAAAGCTGTTATTGACGGAGGAAAACATCCGTTATACAAGGGAGGAGCTAATATGGTAGACAGATTTGCTGAAATATTTTATAAAGACCAAAACAGTGAAATTATTTTTGCTGAACAATACAACAGGGCATTAGGAAAAACTCATACTTGGTCAGGATATGGAATGCCAGATGGCTTCAAAGCTGGTTGGGGTTCTAATATGCACATGTACTTGGCTTCAGATGCAAGGTTTGAGCATGCTGATGGATCACCAGGTAATAAACACCACGCCAAGTTTAATAATAAAGTATGGTTCGATATTGAGGAGGTGATATACACTAAAGATCCAAGATATTTAGCTACTTTATTTACACCCGAAGAGGTTTTCCAAGGTAGAGAAGTTTGGTTCCATAATACTACTGTTGGAACAGGTACTTTTAAAGGAAGAGCAGGAAATGTTGCTCCAAAAAGAGCTCCAGTTAGAAACAGAAACAGAGGAGGAAGATTGGTTCAAAAAAGAATTGATCCACAATATGAATTTCCTGAATTCGGTAAGGATGAAACACCATACATTGTTCTCAGAACAGGAGAAATGTATTTAAATGGTGCAGAGGCTGCATTCGAAATTGGTAATACTGCTCAAGCCAAAGCAATGATAAATAATTTAAGAGCGAGAGTAGGAATGCCTGCTAAAACAACCATCACATTGGATCTTATTAAAAATGAAAGATTTGTTGAGTTGTTTGCTGAAAACCATAGATACTGGGATTTGAGAACTTGGAAAGATGCTGAGAAGGAATTACACATGACACCCAAGTTTGGTAGTAAATGGACTAGAAGAGCAAGCGACGGAAAATACAAAGCAAGCAAATGGAAGTGGAATTTTTCACAAAATACCCCATTTTTAGAAAAAATGTATTGGTTCCCGATAGGAACAAACAGGATGGCACAAAATCCAAATTTGATTGAAAACCCTGGATACTAAATTCAAAATATAGTTTATTATTTTTTAAAAGGGCTCAATTTTTTGAGCCCTTTTTTTATCTTTATTTATATGAAAAAAATATTTTTTTTACTATTTATTATCTTGTTGAACTCTTGTATTTATAATGATAAAAGTGATGTTCCACCCAATGTGATTTTCATTTTGGTTGATGACTTAGGATGGAAAGATTTAGGGTACTCTGGAAGTGATTTTTATGAAACCCCAAATATTGATAAATTGAAAAATGTGAGTTTTGAATTTACTTCTGCTTACGCAGCAAGTTCTGTTTGTTCTCCAACCAGAGCAGCAATAATGACAGGCAAGCATCCCGCAAGAATAAATATAACCGATTGGATTCCTGGTGTTGACCCCAAAAACAGACCACTCTTAGGCCCTGAAGATCTTCATCAACTTCCTCTAGAAGAGGAAACAATTGCAGAAAAACTTAAACAATATGGTTATAAGACCTTTTATGCTGGCAAATGGCATTTAGGTTCTGAGGGTTATTATCCTGAACAGAACGGATTTGATATTAATGTTGGTGGTTTTGAAAAAGGTTCTCCCATGGGAGGGTATTATTCACCCTATAAAAATCCAAAACTTGAAGATGGTCCAGAGGGTGAGTATTTAACAGATCGACTCACCGAGGAATCAATTTCTTTCTTGAAAAATCAAAGTCCTGAGCAACCTTTTCTGCTTTTTTTATCTTTTTACAATGTTCATACCCCAATACAACCGAATCTAAATCACGTTGAATATTATAAAAATAAATTGATCAGTAGCAGTAAAGATGAGGTTATGACCAGAAAAGAAGGTGATGCAATAACAGTTATAAATCAAGCAAATTATAACTACGCTTCAATGGTCCATGCAATGGACGAAAACATCGGAAAGTTGATTGAATCGCTTAAAAACCACAATTTATTTGAAAACTCATTAATAATTTTTAGTTCTGACAATGGTGGTCTTACAACTCAGAGAAGAGTGGCCCCCACTTCTGTTGTTCCACTTCGAGCAGGGAAAGGTTATTTGTACGAAGGAGGAATAAGAATTCCTCAACTTATAAAAGTGCCTCATCAAAAATTTACAAAAAAAATAAATGATGTGACCGTATCGCATGATTTGTTTCCCACAATTCTTGATTATGCTGGAGTAAAAAACAAAACCCAAATTGATGGAAAGAGCTTGACTCCACTTTTAAAAAATGAAAGTAATTTTGAAAGAAGTGAAGTTTTTTGGCATTTTCCTCACTACCATGGAAGTTTGTGGAAACCTGGTTCTGCAATTAGATCAGGTAATTTTAAATTAATATATTTTTATGAGACCAATCACACGGAGCTATATAATTTAAAAGAAGATATTAGTGAAATGAATGATTTATCATTAATTTACCCAGAAAAAACTAAGGAATTATTAAATAGATTAATTATCTTAAAAAAAGAAATGAATGCGAATAGTGTTAAGATTAACCCAAACTATGTAACCAATAAAGATTAATTAAAATGAAAAGAATTTGTAATGTTATTTTTTTACTGTCAATAATTTTATTTTCCTGTAATAATCCTGAACCAAAGAACGAAAGACCTAATATATTGTTTATAATGTCGGATGATCACGCATATCAAGCAATCAGTGCTTATGATAACAGGTTAATTCAAACACCTAATATAGATCGAATTGCAAACGAAGGTATTATTTTTAAGAATGCATGTGTAACTAACTCTATTTGTGCACCCTCAAGGGCTGTGATCTTAACTGGAAAACATAGTCATTTAAATGGAAAAATAGATAATCATTCTCCATTTGATACAACGCAAGTAACTTTTCCACAGTTATTCAAAAAAGCTGGATATCAAACAGCAATGTATGGTAAACTTCATTTTGGAAATAATCCCAAAGGTGTGGACGATTTTTTGATTCTTCCAGGACAAGGGGATTACATAAATCCAAAGTTTCTTGGCAAAGATAAAGATACTGTAATCACTGGATACGTTTCTGATGTGATTACAGATTTAACTTTAGATTGGTTTAAAACAAAGAGAGACAAAAATAAACCTTTTTTAATGATGTACCTTCATAAAGCTCCACATAGAGCTTGGTGGCCAAGTCCTGAAAAATTTGCTGAATTTTATGAAAAAAAATTTCCTGAACCTGAAACTTTATTTGATGATTATTCTGGAAGAGGGACTGCTGCCAAAACAGCCGAAATGAATATCCTAACTCACATGCAATACATGCATGACAGTAAAGTTAGACCGTCTACAATGGAAGAAATGGGTGATGTTAAACCTGAAATAGTATACGTAAGGGGAGACGGTTCTTTAATGCGTCCTAATGCAAGTGGCTTTAACAGACCTTTTGGTAGGGCAAATGAAGAACAAAAAGCGAAGTATAATGTAACTCTTGACAAGATTAACAATGACTTTAAAGAAAATTGGCCCAACATGAATGATAAAGAAAAAATGCAATGGAAATTCCAGAGATATATGCAAGATTATTTGGCAACAATTTCCTCCGTTGATGATAATGTGGGTAGAGTTTTGGATTACTTAGATGAGACAGGTTTGGATAAAAATACTATTGTGGTTTATACTTCTGATCAAGGATTTTACCTTGGAGAACACGGTTGGTTTGATAAAAGGTTTATTTATGATGAATCATTTAAAACACCACTTATGATCAAATGGCCCAATGTTATTAAACCTGGGACTACTAGTGAAGAAATGGTTCAAAATCTGGATTTTGCTCAGACCTTTTTAGAAGCCGCAATGATTGATGCTCCAGATGATATGCAAGGAGAGAGTTTAATTCCTATAATGAAGGGTGACAATGATAGTTGGACCAGAGAGGCAGTTTATTATCACTATTATGAGTATCCCTCAGTTCATATGGCAAAACGTCATTATGGAATTGTAAATAAGGAATATAAATTAACACATTTTTACTATGATATTGATGAATGGGAGTTATATGATAGATTGAACGATCCCAATGAGATGAATAATGTTTATAACGATCCAAAATACAGTGAAGTAGTTAAAAAATTATCTCAGGATTTAAAAGAAATGAGAGTCAAATATAAAGATTCTGAAGAGCTCGATCAAAGCTTTATATATAATAATAAATGATAATTTAAATTGAAATGCTTTTAATGTAAGATTTGACAGCTCGCAAATAACTTTTAAATAATTCATCATCATCATATATTTTTCTGATTCCTCTTGTTCCTTCGAACGAACATATTAACATTGTTGAAGCTGAAGAAGCATTTGTTTTTTTCGAAATTTCATTTAGATCGATTCCTCTTTGAATGGTTTTTGTTAACACATTGTGCCAATTATCAATTAGTTTTTGCAAAGGCTTTCTAAAATCATGTGAATTACAACCGATTTCATTGATTAAATTGTTTGCTGGACATCCCTGAGCCTTTTCTTCTTTAGAAAAACCTTTAATTCTTTCTGAGAAAACATAATGAAGTAATTCAGGAGTTTTTCTTGTTTTATTTTCTAATAGTGGTTTAATAAATCCCTCTTGGATTCGTTTTGATAATATATTTTCAATCACTTTAATTCCTATATCAATTTTATTGTTAAAATGATGATAAAATGCCCCTTTAGTAAGTTTGGTTTTCTTCATGATATCTGGAATACTGGTATTGTGATAACCTTTTTTATAGAAAATGTCAAAAGATGTATCAATAATAAGCTTCCTTGTATTCTCAGATTTAACTTTCTGATCCATAAGTAGTTATACTTGTTGTTTTAAAAGATACTTGAAGGTATGTATTTTTTTTTGATTACAATACTATATAAGAAAAAACCATTGATGATAGTTATTAACAATTGAAATATTTAAATCTAATTATTGAATAATAAACACTAATCAATTACATTTAAAGAAAAAAATTATGAATACTGAAAAAAATATTATTAAAGTTAGGGTCCATGACGGTATAGTTGGACTTTTGAACATTGGTTCTATACTGTTAGCCAGTGAGTTTGGTTTAAACTGGATTTACATTGCTGTTGCAGTGGCTGTACTACAAATAGCGAGTCCGGTAACCAAATTTTGCCCTGTTTACACTATCTTAAATAAGTTAATGCCTGATACAGATCCAATTCAAAATGGTAAATAAAGTTGAATGAATAAATTGAAATTTTTATTAAATATTTATTTATTCTTCTTTTCCATTTATTTGATGTCACAGAATGCTACACATGAAAGAGATTCTCTTGAAATAATGAATGTCATGCAAATGCAAGAAAACGCATGGAACTCAGGAAATATCGATTTGTTTATGGAAGGCTATTTAAAATCAAATTCTGTTGTTTTTTCCGGATCGAATGGACCGATCTATGGTTGGGAAGAAACAAAAAAAAAATACTTGATAAGCTATCCTAATAAAAAATCAATGGGTAATCTATCATTCAAAATCAATAGTTTGAACTCAGTAACCAATGAAGTCTCTTTAATGATTGGTGAGTATTATCTTAAAAGGAGTGATGATGATTCATCTGGATATTTTACACTGCTTTGGAAAAAAATTGATGGTAAATGGTTTATCGTCAGTGATCATACATCAGCTAAACAATAAGAATGAGTTTTTTAAACCAAACGGGATTTTTATTTAAAAATTATCTACCAAAACATCAAACACCATTTGAAAAGCTGTTTGATGTTTTTAAAGAATTAATTACGTATACCTCGGGTGATTTTGATGAAGCAATAAATTGGCTAAAGGAGCTTGATAAGGAATTTGTTTTGACTACAGATGATTATTCAATTGATGATTTTATTGAGGACCTTTTAAAAAAGGGGTATATAAAGAAAGATTTAAATGATAAGGAAGGTAACAATGTTGGTCTAACCGCAAAAACAGAAATGCTTCTAAGACAGCATGCCTTAAAGCAAATCTTTGGAAAAATGAAAAGAATTGGAAATGGAAATCATAATACCAATCATTCAGGATCTGGAGAGAGCGATTCAGGTGATTTAAAGTCATACGAGTTTGGAGACTCCATTGAAAAAATATCCATAACAGAAACTATTAGGAACGCACAAATAAATAGCGGAATAAATGAATTTAAATTATCTAAGGATGACCTTGTTGTCAATGATCAATATCATCAAGCACAGATGAGTACAGTTTTAATGATAGACATAAGCCATAGTATGATTTTGTATGGTGAGGATAGGATTACACCAGCAAAAAAAGTAGCAATGGCTTTGTCAGAGTTTATAACCACCCGATATCCTAAAGACAAGTTAAATATCATTGTATTTGGTAATGATGCACGACCAATTTCAATTAAGGAGCTACCTTATTTGAAAGTTGGACCTTATCACACTAATACGGTTGCTGGACTAGAGCTTGCCATTGACATTCTTAGAAGAAATAGAAATTCAAACAAACAAATTTTTATGATAACCGACGGCAAACCAAGTTGCCTAAAACTTAGAGATGGTAGTTATTATAAAAATAGCAATGGACTTGATTCACATATAGTTGACAAGTGTTACAATATGGCACAGGTAGCTAGGAGACTCAATATACCAATAACTACTTTTATGATTGCACAAGATCCTTATCTGAAAAGTTTTGTTCAAGAATTTACGAAGGCTAACAAAGGAAAAGCCTTTTATACAGGACTAAAAGGGTTAGGAGAAATGATCTTCGAAGATTATGAAAAAAACAGAAAAAAAAGATTGTAAAATGAGTATTAATATAAAAACCTTAGGAGATCTAAAGAAGTCAAATTATGCCTATAAGACTATTAAGCAGGAATTGTCAAATAACCTGCAAAATAACCTGTCTAATGGAATTTCATCTTTTGATGGTATACATGGATATGAGGATACAGTTATTCCAGACTTAGAAAGAGCGATACTTTCAGGTCATAATATAAATTTGCTAGGACTCAGGGGTCAAGCTAAAACAAAAATAGCTAGACAATTAATAAATCTTCTGGATGAATGGATTCCTGTAATTTCAGGATCAGACATTAATGATGATCCATTGAACCCAATTTCTTTCTATGGAAAAAATATGATTAAAGATTTAGGTGACAAAACCCCAATTGAATGGTTACATAGAACTGATAGGTTCTATGAAAAGCTTGCAACACCTGATGTTACTGTAGCAGATCTAATTGGAGATGTAGATCCAATAAAGGCTGCCAGTCTTAGATTATCATATTCAGATCAAAGAGTTATACATTTTGGAATGATTCCAAGAGCTCATCGATCGATATTTGTTTTAAATGAGCTTCCAGATTTACAGGCAAGAATACAAGTTTCCCTCTTCTCAATATTGCAGGAAGGTGAAATTCAAATAAGGGGCTTCAAAATGAGACTTCCTTTAGACTTACAATTTATTTTTACTGCTAATCCTGAGGATTATACAAATAGAGGAAGTATAGTCACTCCTCTAAAAGATAGAATAGGATCTCAAATTATGACACATTATCCAAAAAATTTAGAGATCGCAAAAAAAATTACAAATCAAGAATCAAATCTAGATAAGTTCAAAAATATACATGTGCCAGATTTAGCTAAAAATTTGATCGAACAAATTAGTTTTGAAGCTAGGGAAAGTGTTTACATAGATCCCAAGAGTGGTGTTAGTGCCAGGTTAAGTATTTCAGCATACGAAAATCTAATGAGTTCTTCACTGAGAAGAATGTTGGTTAACAATGAAAGTAAAACTACTGTTAGAATGACTGATTTTAATGCTGTTATATCCTCAATTAATGGTAAAATTGAATTGGTTTATGAGGGTGAACAGGAGGGGGCCACGGAGATTTCCAGATTGTTGATAATTGAATCTTGTAAAACGTTTTTTACTAAATTCTTTCCAAAGATTAAAAAGTTAAATAAAGAGGGTTACGTTGACCCATATTCAGAAATAAAAGATTGGTTTAAGAATAGTGAACTTTTTATTGATGAAAATCTGGACAATAAGTCCTATGATGATACTTTTAAAACAATTGGAGTTCTAAAAAAGTTTGTAAAAAATCATGTCAAGGAGTTAGATCCCAAAGATTTAAATTTCATGTGTGAATTTTTACTTTGGGGTTTATCTGCACATAAAAAAATTTCAATTACAAGAACGTCAAGGGGTTTGAGTTTCAATGACTCATTTTCTGAATTTATAAACGGTATCTAATAATATTCTCGTAATTTTATACTAAAATAATTTTATATGAATCCAACTAAAGCAAATCTTTTAAATTCTGTAATGTTGATAGCTATTGGTGGTTGGGGTTATTTTGATGGAGACGGAAAATCAATGACCGCATTAATTCCAGTTATATTTGGCTTAGTGTTATTGCTTTGTAATAATGGTATAAAAAATCAAAATAAAATAATTGCTCATATCGCTGTTTTAGCAACTTTTATTTGTATTGTAGGTTTATTTATGCCTCTCAAGGGAGCGATAGAAAGAGGAAATGACATGGCGATTGTAAGAGTTACTGCTATGATTATTTCCGGCCTTATAGCTTTAATCTTTTTTATTAAAAGCTTTATCGATAACAGAAAAGCTTCTAAATAAAATAACCCCCAAAATAGCTTGGAGGTTATTTTCATTAAAATTTATTGGGGAATTCCAGCTCCTCCGAATGGAGCATAGTTTGTGTGAACCATTTTCCAACCAGTGTTTGTCGCTATCCAAACAGCTGAAGCTCTAGTGCTGTAATCAACTTTCTCTTTGGATTCATTTAATGTAAATGATCCTTTTGCATAAAATGTGAGAACAGCCATTGACATATCTGGCGAAAAATGTACATCGATATCATTTAGCTTAAATTCATTCCATGTAAAATTGGTTTCTTGTAAAAATCTTTCTTCCGTTTGCTCATAGAACTTAGTCAGGTTTGAATCTCCAGCTGTAACAACCATATCATCAGTTATGTATTTTTTCCATTCTTCTAGGTTTTGTTCTTCAATAGCATCCTGAACTGCAATTTGAGCTTCTTTCAATGAATTGGTCAATCCCTCGATATTACGATTTCTAGCGTAAATTACAAGATTTTGATAATAAGGCGATGCAAATGGCGCAATATCATATGCCTGTAATTGACTGTTTACAGCTTTTGTGTAATCACCTTCCATTGCAGCAATTTCGGCTCTAGAATCTTTGGCGTTTGGACCATCATGAATACTTAAAGATTTAGAAATAGCATTGTAGGCTGCATCATAATTTCCCTGCCTTGCATATTCATATGCTAGTGCATTATGGGCACTCGCAGAAAGCTCTGGAAACTTAGAAGCAAAACTTTTCATTCCTTCAAAATTATTATAACGAGTTGCCAACCAATTTATTAATGCGCTTTCGGGGTAAAGTTTCAATGCTTTTTGTGAAGCCTCATTAAATTTGTTGTTTGGGGTGGATAGGAGCATAAACCAAGCTTTCTCAACCTCATTCAAATTATTAGTATTAACATTTTGAAGTTTTTTGGCTCTTGAACCCCAATTTGAATTATTGCTTGCAGCAGCCGCTGATACTAACTTTGCACAATCACAGTTTTCGTCAATCAAAAGGGCTGCATCTGCCATTCCAACAGCCATTAAATGTTCTAAATTAGCCAAGTGTGTTATTGCCTGATTTACTATTTCAGATGCTTTTTTATTGCAAGACATGTTATCTACCCATTGTTGTGAATACCCAGTCAAAGTAAAACCTATTAACACGAGTGTGTAAATATATTTTTTCATTTTTTAAATTTTCCGTTAAGATATCAAAAAAATAAATACATACGGGTCGGGATGTTTATTTATTTTGATTTTTTCAAAGTTATTGTAAATTTGCCAACCTAAAATAATTATATGAAAATAAAAGTCTCCATTTTATTTATTTGTTTTTTGGTTGTGTTTGGTTGTAATGACACCCCAAAAAAAGAATCCAAACCAACAACACTTGAAGTTATAGAAAAAAAAGCTAAAGAATTGAATTTGATTCTAAATTCCAATGATCAGATGCAATTTGATAAAAAAGTTTTATCTGCTTCACCTGGTCAAAAGGTTACATTAACATTGAATCACACGGGAAGAGGAAATAAAATGATAATGGGTCACAATTTTGTTTTATTGAAAAGTGGAATAGATGTTGATGATTTTGCAAGGAGAGCAGTGGAGGCAATTGATTCAGAATACATTCCTGAAGGTGATGAAATGATTGCATACACCACACTCATTGGAGGAGGCGAAACTACAAGTGTAACTTTTGAAGCGCCCTCGACTGGCATTTACACTTTCATTTGTACTTTTCCTGCTCATTATCAACTGATGAAGGGGCAATTGATAGTAAAATAAGTCTTAAACATATTTTTAGTTATTGACATAATTTTGTTGTCTTGACACCAAGCTGCGAAAACTGATTGTGAATTGTTTTCAATAGGCTAAAAGTCCCAAAAGAATCTTGGCCAAGTTCCCATATCATAATTCCACCTACTTTTTCTGAAGCTAATTTTACTTTGGATTTTATCGTAAGCCTACCATTATAAAATTTTGAACCTACATTATCAATGTCAGCATAATTTTGATTAGATGAAACCATACTTGAATACGTAAATGCTGTAACGTTATTGGAGTTTGAAAAATCATATCCGTAAAAAGGGACACCAAGTGTTAGTTTGTTGGCAGAAACACCAACTGTTTTTATCCAAAAATCAATAGATTGAACTGCATGTAAGTAAGAGCTGTGTTGTCCTTTGTTAGTTGGATTCCATGGGCCAGTAAAGTCGTAAGCCATAATATGAATTAAATCAAATAACCTAAGTGTTTCATCACTGATGTTGTTAAATCTTGTAGTTGCTGGTAAAGCTGCTGTCAATGTTTTGGAGTGTTTTTTTAGTTCAGAGTGAAGTTTTGACACAAAATTGTTGTAACCGGATGTTACATTATCCCATTCAAGATCGACATCCACACCATCAATTTTATTATCCAAAACATATTGAACAATGTTTGAAACAAAACCTGAAACATTTCCAGGGTTATCAATTAGGTTTTTCCAGTTTTTAGCTTGGGCATTGGTCAGTACTCCACCTGCAAGTGAAATACAAATAATAATATTAGGATTATTGTTTTTAGCTTCACTAACAATAGAAGAAATGTCAGGCATAATAATTTTACCATTTGCATCTGGATTAGCAAATGCAATATTTAAATGTGTTAGTTTACAGTAATCGATTTTTTTGTTTAGATCAAATCTCCAGGTTGGTAAATAACCAACTATCAAAGAATTTTTTGATACATCCTCAGAAATAGCATCAATCTCATTATCTTTTGAACACGAAATAATTAAGCAGAAAAAAAAATAAAAAAAAATAGTTTTTTTCATCTTTAATGTAAAAGCCCTTCTGCTATGATTTTCTTTCTGATCTCTGTAGTTCCAGCTCCAATGTCAAGAAGTTTATTGGATCTGTATAAACGATTTATTTCACTCTCCCACATGTAACCCATTCCCCCATGAATCTGAACAGCCTCGTCTAAAACTTTGTTTGATGTGGTGGATGCAAACATAACAGCAGCGGATGAATTGATATGAATCTCTCCTTTACCAGCAAGTTTTTTGTCAATGTTATCACATTCTGATAAAACCGAATAGACTATTGATTTAATTGCTTTGACCCAAGTATAAATATCTGCAATTTTTGATTGAATCATTTGAAAACTTGAAATTGGTTTTCCAAATTGTTCTCTGATTTTAGCATACTCAATTGAAATTTCTAGAGCTCTTTCGCTAATACCTAAGCAAATCGGTGCTATCATTGCACGCTCAAAATCCAAACCATTCATGATCGTAATATGACCTGTACCTTCTTCACCAATCATATTTTCAATAGGTACTTCAACATTATCAAAAAATAATTCAGCTGTTTGACTTCCTCTGTAACCCATTTTTCTCAATTTGGAAACGACTTTAAATCCATTTGTTTTTGTTTCAACAACAAAAGCAGAAATTCCTTTGTTCCCTTTACTTGTATCAGTTTTAGCATAAACTAAAATAACATCGGCAATAGCTCCATTAGTTATGTATGTTTTACTACCATTTAAAACATATTTATTTCCATTTTTAACAGCAGTTGTTTTCATTGAACCCAATGCATCTGACCCGGCGCCTGGCTCGGTCAAACCTAAGCATCCAATTAAATCACCACTACAAAGCTTTTTAACATATTTTTCTCTAACAAAATCTGATCCGTTTCTGTACATATTGTCAAGACACAAATTGTCATGGGCTACCCAACTTAGTGCCAAAGCATGGTTCCATTTACCAAAGGCTTGGCAAACCAATCCGGCTTGAAGGTAAGACATTCCAGCACCTCCATATTTTGAATCTACTGTGAGACCAAGTAAACCAAGGTTACCCATTTTTTTGAATATCCCATTTGGCCACCACTCATCATTATCCATTTTTTCAGAGAGAGGGTAAAGCTCTTTCTTGCCAAATTGATTAGCTGTTTCAAAAATCGCTATTTGATCAGAATTTAATTTGAATTGATTTGTCATTAGAAAATAATGTGTAATAATAAAATTATTTTGTATAAATACCTACAGTTAACAAAAAAAATACCATAATATTTTCTAATATTAAAATTTAATTTTATTATAAAATCTTAAGTTTGTTAAAGTTGTGTTTTTTTTGAAATAAAATTCTATTAATTATTTTTTAATTTGAACAGAAAGTGAAAAAAATATGAAACTCATTGCAAAAACTTTCCTTTTTTTTCTATTTCCATGTTTTTTATTTTCACAATCAAATTGGGTTTATCTTTTAAATGAAAATAATTTTTCTGGATGGGAAATAAAGCAAGGAAAAGCCAATTTTGATATTAATGAAGACAATGTTGTCACTGCAACTACAATCCTTAACTCACCAAGCACATATATGGGAACCGTACGACACTATGATGACTTTATTTTGGAATATGAGATCTTTGCAACACCTGGATTAAATTCTGGAGTTCAGTTTAGGAGTCTTATTTCTGAGAAAGGTCATGTATACGGATATCAATGTGAACTTGATACAGATGAGTTTAGGTCATGGACTGGTGGAATTTATGATCAATCGAGAAGGGATTTATTTCTTTATCCACTGACTAGAAACGAAAAAGGAAAAAATGCTTTTAAAAATGGAGTTTGGAATAATGTGAGGGTGGAGGCAATTGGTAACACAATTAGAACTTGGGTTAATGGAGTTCAGTGTTCTAATCTTCTTGATGATACTTCAAAAACAGGTTTTATTGCTATGCAACTACACTCTATAAATTCCGAAAAAGATCTAGGTAAAGTTGTGAAATGGAAGAACATGAGGATTTTGACATCAAATCTTGAAAAGAATAGATGGCCCGTTGAAAGTTATGCAACTGAAATAAATCATATTGATAATTTTCTTTCCGATGATCAAATTTCAAAAGGTTGGAAATTTCTATGGGATGGAAAAACAAGTGCTGGATGGAGAGGAGCAAAACTAAAGACATTTCCTGAGAAAGGTTGGGTAATTGAAGATGGCGCACTAAAAGTTATATCTTCGGGAGGTAGGGAAACTGGAGGAGCTGGTGATATTGTAACAATAAAAAAGTTCAGCAACTTTGAACTAGAAGTTGACTTTAAAATTAGTAAGGGGGCAAACAGTGGAATTAAGTATTTTGTAGACACAAACATGAATAAGGGCGAGGGATCTTCAATTGGATTAGAATTTCAAATTTTGGATGATAAAAATCATCCTGATTCAAAAAAGGGTGTATTAGGAAATAGAACCGTTGGTTCTTTGTATGATTTAATTACAGCAGAGAATCTGCAAGAATCGAGAGGAAAGAGAAAAATCCTACCAAATACATGGCACCGAGCAAGAATTGTTGTCAATGGTAGCCATGTTGAACATTGGATGGATAACATAAAAATGCTTGAATATGATAGACATTCACAGGTTTTTAAATCATTGGTTAATTATAGTAAATATCAAAAATGGCCAGGCTTTGGTCAGGCTGATTCTGGACATATTTTATTACAAGATCACGGAGACGAGGTTTATTTTAAAAATATAAAAATAAGGGAATATTAGTCTAGTAATGGTACAAATAAAATTAGCCCACATGTTTAAAATGTTATATAAAATCATAATTAAAAAGAAGTTGATGTTAAATTATATAAATGAAAAATAACAGAAGAAAGTTCATTAAAAAAGCCTCACTATTATCGCTAGCAGCATTAGCAACTCAAAAAAGTTTGTTCGCTTCTCCAAACAAGCTTTCTGCTAAAAATTACAATAGGATAATTGGTTCTAATGATCGTATAAGTTTTGCATTTCAAGGTTTAGGAAGAAGATTGCCAGGGTTGCTCAGATCATCGTCAAAGTTAAAAAATGTTGATGTCATTTACTTTTGTGATGTTATGGAAAAACAGTTGGTTAGAGCCAATAGTCTTTATGAAAAGCTAACTGGACTAAAAGCTAAGAATGAAGAGGATATTCATAAAATTTTTGATGATAAAGACGTGGACGCAATAATAATGGCTACGCCTGATCATTGGCATTCGTATGGTGCTTGTAAAGCTTTACAAGCTAATAAACATGTTTATTTAGAGAAACCTTGTAGTCATAATATGGCAGAGAGCGATTTGATAGTTAATCATCAAAGATACTACAAGAAATTAGTCCAAATGGGTAATCAACAAAGGTCATCAAATCACACTAAATATATTATTAATAAAATTCACGAAGGAATAATCGGAAATGTATATAATGCGGTTACATTTTATAATAATAACAGAGGAAGAGTTCCAAATCAATCAATTAAAACACCCCCAGACGGATTAAACTGGGATTTGTTTCAAGGACCTGCCCCTAGAAGAAGTTATACTCACGACACATGGGATTATAATTGGAGATGGTATGACTGGGATTATGGAACGGGTGAAGCAGGAAATAATGCAACACATGAGCTTGATATCGCACGCTGGGCACTCAAGGTAAATTATCCTAATAATGTAAGCGTATTTGCGAAAAAAAACCATTTTTTGGATGATGGATGGACCATGTATGATAATATGGAAGCAAAGTTTATATTTCCTAATGATAAATCCATAAACTGGAATGGAAGAAGTAGAAATGCATATGGAAAAAGTCAAGAGGGTGGTCGAGGTACCATTGTATATGGAAGTAAAGGTTCAATTCTTATTAATAGACAAGAATACATTATTTATGACCGTAATGGTAATAAAATCGAAAATACTAAATCAAATGAAAATGAGTCGGCTGTGTCTCTTGGAGGTGGGGGTGATATGACTACTAATCACCTGCAAAATTTCGTTGATGCAATCAGATTAGGTACAAAATTAAATTCCCCAATTGACGATGCAGTGATCAGTCAAAGTATGGTACACTATGCAAATATTTCATATAGGGCAGACATTTCATTTAAAATTAATTCCGATAGTGGAAAAACAAATAATAGAAAGGCTAATAAATATTGGTCCAGAAAATACGAGAAAGGTTGGGAGATTAGTTATGTCTAATGTTGTTGATAATTACCACCATATTAATCACATTATTGAGATTATTTAATGGTGTGAATTTTGTTATAAAATATGAGAAAGCAGTACAGTTAGTGGAGTCGGAGGGAATCGAACCCTCGTCCAAACAAGTGAAGAAACAGCTTTCTACAAATTTAGTTTTCAATTGATTTTCGATAACACCCTGGCTGAAAACAACCGAAGTATTACTTAGCTTTTAAATTTTGAAAACTTACCAAAGCATTAAGTTTTCTTTGTTGATTTTTATGGTGCCTTATGTTAAATCGCCATCAACAAGGGCTATTCTAAGACATCTTACCTTCCTGCCTTGCAGGACTAGGCCTAAACTTACTATATTCAGTTATTAGGCTGCAAGAGCGTATTTATTATCGCCATTTAAGATTTGGTATCAGAATTTTAACGAGCTTTAATCCAGAGCTCGATTTGCTTACTATTTATTCAGACTCGCTGTCAAAACCAGTCGACCCCTTTGTGTTTCAAAGAACAAATTTTTCGCAAATATAATTTTTTTGATTTATTTCAGCGAATTCATCGTTTTTTTGATAGCTACTAAATCCTTTAGTAGAGATTCTATTTTGTCGATGTGTAGCATGTTTGCTCCATCACTCTTGGCACTTTGGGGATCAAAATGTGTTTCAATGAAAATCCCATCACAACCAGCTGCAATTCCCGCTCGAGCCATTGTCTCGATCATTTCAGGTAATCCACCTGTCACGCCACTTGATTGATTAGGTTGTTGTAATGAGTGTGTCACGTCAAGAATGACTGGGGCATATTTTTTCATAATTTTTATTCCTCTAAAATCAACAACTAGATCTTTGTATCCAAACATACTTCCTCTCTCTGTGATAAATACCTCATTGTTTCCACTGTTATTAATTTTCTCCACAGCGTGTTTCATACTTTCAGGGCTCATGAATTGGCCTTTTTTTATGGAAATGTGCTTTTTTGTATTTGCAGCTGCAATCAATAAATCAGTCTGTCTAGCCAGAAAAGCTGGAATCTGTAATACGTCAACATACTCCGATGCGATTTGTGCATCTCTTACCTCGTGAATATCAGTTATCGTAGGTATCTGATTTGATTCGCCAATTTTCTTTAAAATTTCAAGAGCTTTTTTGTCTCCAATTCCAGTAAAGCTGTCAATTTTAGACCTGTTTGCTTTTTTAAAACTAGCTTTAAAAATGAATGGAATCTTTAAATTATTAGTAATTCTTAATAATTTTTCAGCAATGTTATTCGCCATTGCCTCACTTTCAATTACACAAGGACCTGCAATGAGAAAAAAATTTTGTGAATTGCAATTTTTAATATTATTTATTGAACTAATCATATAAAATTAATTAGCTAAAATACATATTAAATATTTGTTGATTTTTTTGAAAGCTCAAGTAGTTTTCCTTTTTCAATCCTAATTGTTTTAGATGGAAATTTTGAAATGATTTCATAGTCGTGAGTTGCAATCAAAACAGTGGTTCCTTCATCGTTAATGTCTTTTAAAAGTTTCATCACTTTTTTACTTGTAGCTGGGTCTAAATTTCCTGTGGGTTCATCCGCTAAAATTACTTTAGGTTTATTTAAAATTGCCCTGGCAATGGCAATTCTTTGTTGTTCTCCGCCTGATAATTGGTTTGGGAAATTATTAATTTTTTCTTGTAATTGAACAAGGCCTAATACCTCGTCAATTCTTTCTTTAATTTTAATTTTGTCTTTCCAATCAGTTGCTTTCAAAACAAATTCTAGATTTTTTTTAATTGACCTGTCAGCCAAAAGTTTAAAGTCTTGAAAAACTATCCCTAATTTTCTTCTTAAAAATGGTATTTTATTTTCTTTAATGTTAATCAAGTCAACACCTGCAATTTCGGCTTTACCCTGACGAAGAATGATGTCTCCATATAATATTTTTAGTAAACTACTTTTACCACTTCCTGTTTTTCCAATTATGTAAATTAGTTCTCCTTCTTTTATCTCAGTAGAAATATTAGAAAATATTTTTTTTTCTAAATTTTCAAGGTTTATGTTTTCTAAATTAATGATAACACTATTTGACATTTCATAAATATATAAATCAAATATCTTAAAGTTTCAATTTGAATTTATTTTTTTTTTAATCTTAATGATAAATTACACTTTTTACTTATTTAATTATTTTTAATTACAAAATGTAATTAATAAAAAATTTCCATTAAAATTTTGAAATTAATTTTTCATATTTACATAAAGTTTATATTATGTGTGGAATAGTTTGTGCGTTAAATATTAAACAAGAAGTAGATGTTTTACGCCCCCAAGTTCTAGAGATGTCTAGAAAAGTTAGACACAGAGGGCCAGATTGGAGTGGCATATTTTGCTCAGAAAATGCCTTACTCGCTCACGAGAGGTTAGCAATTGTTGATCCAAAATCTGGAAATCAACCTATTTATAGTGATGATAAAAACTTGGTGTTGGCTGCTAATGGAGAAATTTATAATCATAGATCCTTAAGAGAAAAAGCGAAGAATTATAATTTCACAACAAACTCTGATTGTGAAATTATCTTAGCTTTATATAAAGAAAATGGTGTGCGCTTTTTTGATGAACTAAACGGTATATTCGCTTTTGTTCTTTATGATAATAAAAAAGATTCTTTTCTAATTGCCAGAGACCACATTGGAATAATACCACTTTACATGGGTTGGGACAAAATGGGTACTTTATTTATAGCTTCTGAGCTAAAAGCTTTGGAAAGGTATTGTAATAAAATTAAAATTTTCCCCCCAGGTCATTTTTTAACTCCAACTTTAAAAAAACCTAAAAAGTGGTACAAGAGAGACTGGATGAAATTTAAAAACATTTCAAACAATAAAACTGATCTTTCATTGTTAAAGGAATCTTTAGAAAAAGCTGTTCATCGTCAACTGATGAGTGATGTACCCTATGGTGTTCTACTTTCTGGCGGTTTAGATTCATCAATTACATCTGCTTTAGCAAAAAAATATTCAAAAAATAGAATTGAGACTGACGATCAAAAAAAAGCTTGGTATCCACAACTTCATTCTTTTGCTGTTGGACTGTTAGGCTCACCCGATTTGAAGGCTGCAAAAGATGTTGCTGACCATATTGGATCAATTCATCATGAGATTAACTTTTCTGTACAAGAAGGCTTAGATGCAATAAAGGATGTCATTTATCACCTAGAAACATACGACGTGACCACTGTTAGGGCTTCTACCCCAATGTATTTAATGGCTAGGGTAATAAAATCAATGGGAATAAAAATGGTTTTATCTGGTGAAGGTGCAGATGAGATTTTTGGAGGTTATTTATATTTTCATAAAGCTCCTAGCGCTGAAGAATTTCACAAAGAAACAGTTAGAAAATTAAGTAAGCTTTACCAATATGACTGTTTAAGAGCCAATAAGTCTTTAGCAGCGTGGGGAATTGAGGGAAGAGTACCTTTTTTAGATAAAGAGTTTCTGGATGTTGCCATGAGAATTAATCCAAAAGACAAAATGATTAATGAAAAAAAAATGGAGAAATGGGTTTTAAGAAAATGCTTTGAGGACCTTTTACCAGATTCAGTTGCATGGAGACAAAAAGAACAATTTAGCGATGGTGTTGGTTATGATTGGATTGATAGTTTGAAAGATTTGGTTAATAAAAAGGTCAGTAATGATATGTTTTTAAATGCAAAATATACTTTTCCTTTTCAAACTCCACTTTCAAAAGAAGAATATTATTACAGACAAATATTCGAGGATCATTTCCCATCAAATGCATCGGCTTCCACAGTTCCTTCTGTGCCTTCGGTCGCTTGTAGCTCACCAATAGCGCTAAGTTGGGATAAGTCTTTCAAAAAGATGAATGATCCCTCTGGAAGAGCAGTTCTTAATGTACACCAAAAATCTTACAAAAAAAGCTAAGCCAAATTGTTGATAACTTAGGTCTTAACTCGGCAGTTACCACCTCTGTAAGGTCATTGAATTTCCTATATTAGTAATACCAAAATTATTAAGTAAAAATCATAAAATGAGTGAAGACTTGAACAAGAATAAATATTCAGCTGATAGTATACAGGCCTTAGAGGGAATGGAACATGTTAGAATGCGTCCGTCAATGTATATTGGTGATGTAGGTGTAAGAGGATTACATCATTTAGTTTACGAAGTTGTAGACAACTCAATCGATGAGGCTATGGCTGGTCACTGTGATGAAATTAGTGTTGTAATAAATGAAGATAACTCAATAACTGTTAATGATAATGGTAGGGGAATTCCAGTTGGTATTCACAAAAAAGAGGGAGTCTCAGCCCTAGAGGTTGTTATGACTAAAATTGGAGCAGGAGGTAAGTTTGACAAAGATTCATATAAGGTTTCTGGTGGGCTTCATGGTGTAGGTGTTTCCGTTGTGAATGCTCTTTCTGAAACTCTTGAGGCAAAGGTTTACAGAGACGGTAAGGTGTGGGTACAAGAATATGAAAAGGGAAAAACACTTTACCCTGTAAAAAGCGATGGAAATGCAGATAATACAGGAACTCAGGTTACTTTTAAGCCTGACAAATCAATTTTTAAAGAAGTCCTAGAATACAATTATGAAACTCTATCAAATCGTATGAGAGAACTTTCCTTTTTAAATAAAGGAATAAATCTGTCAATAACTGATAAAAGAAAAAAAATAGATGGTGAGTACGTTTCCGAAAAATTTAAATCTAAAGAGGGTTTAAAAGAATTTATTTCATTTTTAGATGAAAACCGGGAACCCTTAATTGCTGATGTGATTTCCATGGCAGGTGAAAAAAATAATATTCCTGTTGAAGTTGCAATGATTTACAATACTTCATTTTCTGAAAATCTTCACTCATACGTAAACAATATTAATACACACGAGGGTGGTACTCATCTCGCAGGCTTTAGAAGAGGATTAACATCAACGTTAAAAAAATATGCAGAATCCTCAGGCATGCTTGAAAAATTGAAATTTGAAATTTCAGGTGATGATTTCAGGGAAGGTTTAACTGCTATTGTTTCAGTTAAAGTAGCCGAGCCACAATTTGAGGGCCAAACCAAGACCAAGTTGGGTAATAGAGAAGTTAACTCTGCAGTTTCACAAGCAGTTTCTGAAATGTTGGAAAATTATCTTGAAGAAAATCCAAACGATGCTAAAACGATTGTCGATAAAGTAATTCTGGCTGCTCAAGCCCGTCATGCAGCTCGAAAAGCCAGAGAAATGGTTCAAAGAAAAACCGTTATGAGCGGCGGTGGTCTCCCTGGTAAACTATCGGATTGTTCAGAACAGAATCCAGAGCTGTGTGAAGTATTTCTAGTTGAGGGTGATTCTGCAGGTGGAACAGCTAAACAAGGTAGAGACAGAAATTTTCAAGCAATTTTACCATTGAGAGGAAAAATTCTTAATGTTGAAAAAGCCATGCAACATAAAGTTTTTGAAAACCAGGAAATCATAAATATTTACACTGCTCTTGGAGTTAGTATTGGAACCGAAGAAGATAGCAAAGCATTGAATTTAGAGAAACTTAGATATCATAAAATTGTAATTATGTGTGATGCTGATGTTGATGGTAGCCATATAGCAACTTTGATATTGACTTTCTTTTTTAGATATATGAAAGAACTTATCGATAACGGAAATGTTTACATAGCGACACCACCACTTTACATGGTTAAAAAAGGTTCTAAAAAACAATACGCTTGGAATGATAAAGAGCGTGATTTACTAGTTAAGGAGTTTGGTCAAGGAACTTCTGTTCAAAGATATAAAGGGCTGGGTGAAATGAATGCTGTTCAACTTTGGGAAACAACTATGAACCCTGATTTCAGAACATTTAGAAAAGTAACAATTGATAATGCAGTAGAAGCTGATAGAGTTTTTTCAATGTTAATGGGAGAGGATGTTCCACCAAGGCGAGAATTTATTGAAAAAAATGCAACATATGCAAAAATTGATGTGTAAAATATTTATATGAAAGTAACTATCGTAGGTGCAGGAAATGTTGGAGCAACATGTGCCGATGTTATTGCTTCAAATTCCATTGCTAGCGAAGTCGTATTGTTAGACATTAAGGAGGGTTTTGCCGAGGGTAAGGCTTTAGATATAATTCAAACATCTACGACTTTAGGTTTTAATA
This sequence comes from uncultured Bacteroidota bacterium, assembly GCA_902523635.1. Taxonomy (GTDB): domain Bacteria; phylum Bacteroidota; class Bacteroidia; order Flavobacteriales; family Flavobacteriaceae; genus MAG-121220-bin8. The sequence goes on from CABZAE010000001.1 coordinate 88,390, forward strand.
CACGGGTAGTAGGAACGACTGGTAATTATTCCCTAACTGCTAACAGTGATGTTGTTGTTATAACATCTGGAATTCCAAGGAAACCAGGAATGTCTAGGGAAGAATTGATTGGAATCAATGCTGGAATTGTAAAAGAAGTCTCAAACAATATTTTAAATCATTCAGATAAGGCTATAATTGTAGTTGTATCTAACCCAATGGATACAATGACTTATTTAACTTTAAAATCTACAGGGCTTGCAAAAAATAGAGTAATTGGTATGGGAGGTGCCTTAGATAGCAGCAGGTTTAAGACATATTTATCCTTAGCCATATCCAAGCCTGCTAACGACATACAAGGTATGGTAATTGGAGGTCATGGAGACACAACAATGATACCACTCACCAGACTTGCTACATACAACGGGATACCGATTTCAAAATTACTTTCAAATAAAACACTAGAGAAAATTGCTAGCGACACCATGGTTGGTGGAGCAACTTTAACTAAGTTAATTGGAACATCTGCTTGGTATGCACCTGGAGCATCTGTCGGATATCTTGTTAACTCAATTCTTAATGATCAAAAAAGAATAATTCCGTGTTCGGTTCTGTTACAAGGAGAGTATAATCAAGATGATGTATGTTTGGGAGTCCCTTGCATAATTGGGAGAGATGGGTGTGAGGATATTATAAACTTAGATTTGAATGATATTGAAATGGTAAAATTTTCTGAAAGTGCCGAGGCAGTAAGGAGAATGAACCAATCTTTGTAACCATATTTTTTACAAAAAATTTAAAAAGTCAATAATTGTTAAATCTCTTTGTAAGTCATATATTTGCTGCTCTTTAGAAGACAAGTATTATGCACAATAACGGATTAATTAAGTTTTTTGCTCTGTGTTTTGGATTAGTTAGTCTATATCAGATTTCATTTACATTCATAACATCTTCGGTTGAGGATAAGGCTGAGTCATATTCATTTAATGCAGTTTCTGAGAGTGAAATAAATTATTCTGAGAAGCGTCAAGAAGCATATACAAACTATCTAGACTCTATTGCTGATCAAACAATTTTTGGATTTACATCCTACAAAAGTGCAAAGTCAAAGGAGCTCAACAAAGGACTCGATTTAAAAGGAGGAATAAACGTAATATTACAAATATCAGTTAAGGATATTTTGTTGGGATTGTCAGAAAACTCACGCGACGTAGTTTTTAACAGTGCATTAATCAATGCAGACGAACTTCAAAAATCTTCAAACGATACTTACTTAGAGTCATTTTTTATCTCTTTCGACCAAGTGAAGGGAGATATTAAACTGGCATCTCCAGATATTTTTGCAAATCGAACGTTAAGTGACGACATCAATTTTGAAATGACAGATGATGAGGTTAAACCAATTTTGAAACAAAAAATAGATGAGTCAATTGTTTCGGCTTTCGAAGTTTTGAGAAAGAGGATTGATAAATTCGGAGTTACTCAGCCCAATATACAGAGACTAGGTAATTCTGGTCGTATCCTAGTGGAATTGCCTGGAGCTAAGGATGTTGCAAGAGTTAAAAATTTGTTACAAAGTACCGCTCAACTTGAATTTTGGTTCACTGAAAAAAATGATGATTATCTGGCCTTTTTGTCCAGTGCAAATGAATTACTTAAAAGTAAATTCTCTAAAGATGATCAAACTGAAATTGAAAGTAAATCCAAAATTGATGATTTACTTGCCGATGTCCAAGCAAATGATTCGATTGCTCCACTGGAAAATAATCCATTGTTTGATATTATTGTTGGAACTGGATATCAGGGTGGGCCAGTAATAGCCCAATTTTTAGAAAAGGACCAATCCAAAGTCGAGGAGTATTTATCTTTTCCAGAAATAAGACAATTATTACCAAATGAAAAAAGGTATACTAAATTTTTATTTGGGAAACCAGATCCTAATACCAACATAGTTGATTTATATGTTATTAAAGCAAACCGTGATAACGAACCTCCTCTCGGTGGAAGTGTTGTTGTTGATGCAAGTCAGAGTTATGATCAGATAGGATCTCCTGCAGTTTCAATGCAAATGAACGGGAAAGGAGCAAGAAAATGGGAGGAAATGACTGGGGTTGCCTACCAGGAAAAGGGTAATATTGCAATTGTTCTTGATGATATCGTTTATTCAGCACCGACTGTGTCAAAAGGAGCTATTTCTGGTGGAAGATCAGAGATTTCGGGGCAATTTAGTTTGAACGAGGCAATTGATTTAGCAAACGTTCTAAGAGCTGGTAAGTTGCCAGCCTCTGCTGAAATTATACAATCAGAAATTGTTGGACCTTCACTTGGTCAGGAATCGATTGAGAGAGGAGTAAATTCTTTTGCAATTGCGCTATTAATGGTTTTGATTTGGATGACTTTTTATTACGGTATGGCTGGTTTATTTGCTGATGTTGCTTTAGTATTAAATATAGTATTGATCTTTGGTATTTTAGCAGGTCTTGGTGCGGTTTTAACCTTGCCAGGTATTGCTGGTATTGTATTGACTATTGGTATGTCTGTCGATGCAAATGTTCTGATTTTTGAAAGGATAAGAGAGGAGTTTGTAAAAGGTAAAGGACTAAAGCAGTCTGTCAGTGATGGTTTCAGTAGTGCTTTGTCGTCCATTCTAGATGCTAACATAACAACTGGATTGACTGCTCTCATCCTCTTTATTTTTGGTTCAGGTCCAATTAAAGGATTTGCTACAACTCTATTGATCGGAATTGCAACATCTCTTTTCACAGCTATTTTCATAACTAGAATGCTGGTTGAAGCAAGGATTAAAAAATCTAAAACTTTGGATTTTTCCACAAAACCAACTAAAAATTTATTTAAAAATCTCGGCATATTTTTCTTAGAAAAAAGAAAAATTGCATACATGTTTTCACTATCATTACTAACTATTGGGGTTTTCTCTTTATTTAGTAAAGGATTAAATCAGGGTGTAGACTTTGTTGGTGGAAGATCATATACAGTTCGTTTTGATAACAACGTAAATCAAAGTCAAATACAATCACAACTTTCAACTGTTCTTGGAAGCGCAGAAGCTAAAACTTTTGGATCAGATAATCAGTTGAAGATTACAACAAACTACAAAGTTGATGTTGAAGGAACTCAGGTTGACAATGAAATTCAAGAAATTCTGTACAACTCTTTGAAATCTGAATTACCTAGTGATTTAACATATGATGATTTTGTAAATGGATCTGAAGATAAACAAGTCGGTATAATGTCTTCTATAAAAGTGGGTCCCACGATAGCTGATGATATTAAAAAGAATTCATTTTTTGCAATTATAGGCTCGTTAATTGTTGTTTTTTTGTACATATTAGTTAGATTTCGAAACTGGCAATATTCGTTAGGAGCTGTTGCAGCTGTGTTTCATGACGTTTTAGTTGTTTTAGGTGTATTTTCTTTGACATACTCATTCATGCCTTTCAATATGGAAATAAATCAGGCTTTTATTGCAGCAATACTTACAGTTATTGGATACTCACTAAATGATACAGTTGTGGTTTTTGATAGGATTAGGGAGTTTAGAAATATCAACAAGTCTTGGAACTTTGACAAAACTGTTAATGTTGCTTTAAATTCCACATTAAGTCGTACACTTAACACCTCTTTTACAACTCTTGTTGTCTTGATATCAATTTTTGTTTTCGGTGGGGAATCAATTCAAGGCTTCATGTTCGCATTAATAATAGGAGTAATGATTGGAACTTACTCATCGGTTTTCATAGCAACTCCCGTTATGTTTGACACTCTTAGAAAATCTTTGGTTGGTAAATCTTAATTAAGTTTTTTAGATCTAAGCATTAAAATAAAACCTAAAATTATAAATGGAATGCTTAGCCACTGACCAGTTGATAAAACTCCAAGATAACTTTCTATATTTCCACCTTGACTTTCTTTAACAAATTCAACCAGAACTCTAATTGAAAAAAGACAAATTAGAAAGAGTCCAAAAATAAAGCCTTTTTTATCCTTTAAATTTGTATTCCAATAGATATATCTTAGTAATATAAATAGTATAAGATATCCAAATGCCTCATAAAGTTGAGCTGGGTGTCTGGGATATATTTCCCCTCTATTAGAAAAAATTATTCCAAAACTACTTCCAGTGTAATTTCCAACGATTTCAGAATTAAAAAAATTTCCGATTCTAACGAACATACCTCCGACAGAAATTGGAATAACAATTCTATCAAAAATCCATAAAACTGAATTGAATTTAAACTTGTGTTTATATAAAAACATAGCACTTATAATTCCAATTGTTGCTCCATGACTTGCTAAACCTCTAAAACCCACAAATTTGAAACCCTCAATTATTCCGAAAAATAGAGAGGAGTCTGGATCTTTTTTAATTGGAAGAAAAATCTCAATTAAATTATTTTGGAAATAATCCCAATTGTAAAAAAACACTTCACCTAATCGTGCACCAACTAAAGTTCCGAAAACAACATATATGAATAATGGTTCAACCAAATCAATAGATTTGTTTTCATTAATAAAGATTTTTTTGATTATATAATAACCTAGGGTGAATGCTACTATAAACATTATGCTGTACCAATGTATAGCAAGTGGTCCTATTTTGAAAAAAATTTCATTTGGCGCCCAGTCTATTTTAAAATAAATCATTTTGAAATATTATAGTTTAAAGATTATGGAACTGGATCATAACCACCACTTTTCCAAATCGGATGACATTTCACAATTCTCTTTAAAGATAGTTTTAAACCTTTAAATAATCCGTATTTCTTTAGGCTTAATTTGGAGTATTCCGAGCATGTTGGACTAAATCTGCATGTTGCTGGAAAAAAAGGAGATATAAATATTTGATAAATTTTAATTATTACTAAAAAAGGATAAATAAGAATCTTCATTAATCTATATAATTGTAGGAGGAGTCATCTTTATTATCATTTAATTTTATTCCAATTTCTAATAACTTATTTCTGATATCATCTGAAAGATTAAAGTCGTTATTTTGTCTAGCTTGGTTTCGTAAATTAATTAAAATTTTGACAAGATTGTCTTCATTGGATTTTTTTTCAAGCTCAGTTTGATCTATTTTAAAGCCTAATATGTCAAAAAGAAAAACTTTTAGTGTTTTTTCAATTAAAATTTTGTCATTTTTATTTAGATTTTTAAATCCTAAATAAACACTTTTTATGAATTTTGAGCATTCAAATAATTCCGATATTAGAACAGGTGTATTAAAATCATCGTTCATAGTTTGGTAACATCTATCAACCCATTCTTTTATTTCAAATTCAGAATTTTTATCATTACAAGGCAAATCTTTGATAAGCTTATATGAATCAATTAATTTTTTAAAACCTTTTTCTGCAGCATGAAGTGCATTATCGCTTAAATCTAAAATATTTCTGTAATGTGCTTGGTACATGAAAAATTTCAGCGTCATTGGAGAAAAACTTTTTGAAAAAGTTTTATTTGAACCTTCAAAAATTTCATTTGGTAAGACGGAATTTCCTATGGATTTTGACATTTTTTTTCCGTTTAAAGTAAGCATGTTTGTGTGTATCCAGTAGTTTGCGGGATTTTCTCCATAAACGGATTTTGATTGTGCAATTTCACAATCATGGTGTGGAAATTTCAAATCCATTCCACCTCCGTGGATATCAAATTTTTCACCTAAATATTTGTGACCCATAGCGGAGCATTCAATATGCCAGCCAGGAAAACCAGATCCCCAAGGTGATGGCCATTTCATAATGTGAGAATCATTGGCCTTTTTCCAAAGTGCAAAATCTTGTGGATTCTTTTTTTCATCAGACCCTTTAAGTGATCGAGATTCATTTTTAATGTCATCAAAATTTCTATTGCTTAGTACCCCGTATTTATGGTCCTTTGAAAAATTCATTAAGTCAAAATATACTGAACCATTTTTCACGTAAGCATACCCATTTTTAATTATTTTATTAATCATTTCAATTTGTTCAATAATGTGCCCTGTGGCTGTTGGCTCGATATTTGGCTTAAGTAAGTTGAAAGAATCTAAAATTGAATGAAATTCGTTAGTATACTTTTGAACAATTTCCATTGGTTCAATGTTTTCAATTTTTGCTCGTTTTGATATTTTATCCTCTCCAGTATCATCATCATTTTCCATATGACCTACGTCAGTAATATTTCTAACATATCTAACTTTATACCCTAAGTGGGTTAAATATCTGCAAATTACATCAAAAGAAATAAAAGTTCTGCAGTTACCTAGATGAACAGTGTTGTATACTGTTGGGCCACAAACATACATACCAACAATATTCGGATTTAATGAATTAAAGGATTCTTTTTTTTTAGATAGGGAATTAAATATTCTTAGATCTTTCGGAGGCAAAGTCATGGTAAGATGATTAACTATCTTTACGAATATAATCCAAAAATTCTCTTTTAATTAATTTGTCTTTGAATTTTCCCCCAAAATCGCCTGTGACTGTACTACAGTCTATGTGCCTGATTCCTCTTGAGTTAACGCACATGTGTTTTGCATCTATTATACAAGCAACGTCATCAGTTTTGAGTATTTTTTGTAATGCCTTTACAATTTGAATGTTTAACCTTTCTTGAACTTGTGGTCTTCTCGAATAATAATCAACAATTCTGTTCATTTTTGATAACCCTACAACTTCATCTTTTGCAAAGTATGCAACGTGGGCCTTTCCATAAATCGGAAGAAGATGATGTTCACAAGTTGAAAAAACTGTAATATTTTTTTCAACCAACATTTCACCATACTTATATTTATTATCAAATGTGGAGCTGCTAGGAAGGTTTTTTGGATTTAAACCTCCAAAAAGTTCTTTTACATAGGCTTTTGCAACTCTCAAAGGAGTACCCTTTAAACTATCATCTGTCATATCCATTCCTAATGTATCTAGAATTTCCCTTACATTTTTTTCTATTTTAGAAATTTTTTCATCATCTGAAATTTCAAAAGCATCTTTTCTGAGAGGAGTCTCAATAGAATAGTTTTTATGGTCTTGATCTATTAACTCAAGATCTTCAAGAAATTTATTGTATTTCATAATTAATTTAATCTGTTGCGAAGATAATTAAACAATAATTAAGTTTAACAAACTTTTTGTTTTAAATTCCTAAAATTTGAAAATAATAGAAAGATTGGTAAAATAATTATTAGATTTTATTTGAGATAGATCAGTCAAACCAGAATCAAAAAGTTGATGAGTTTTATTATTTTCGAATTTTGAATAAGAAATATTTAAAAGGGTTTCACCAAAATCATATCCCAAACCAAGTGACATAGATTTACTTGTATTATAGAAATTATTTTTTTTGTAAGGGTCTTTCATTTGGCTGTACCCTGTCCTAAGGCTTAACTGATTAAGCCTTAATTCCCCACCAACTCTGATGTTTATAGTATTGCTTAATTCATTACCAATTTTACTGTTTTTTATTGAAAAGTCTCTTGTGGGTTTAAGTTTTATGTTGGAATAATCAACACTTATAACATCTAAACTGATCAAACCAATTTTTCCAAATATTATTGCAGCACTAGTGGTAAGTTTTGAGGGTGTTTTAAGTGTATATCTTGGGTATGAATTTAGTATTCTAGGATCTATCTTATCAATGTAATTTAAACCATTGGAATCAGTTGATTTCGTTTCCAGTGATTGAAATGTTTCATCCCAGAGTCTGTACCAAGTAGGAGAGTCATAAGTAAGGCCAAGTCTAAGTTTATTAAATTTTGCAATACCTCCAAGTTGAAAGGAAAATCCTTCACCACCAGTAACTATACTATTTTCAAATGTAATTTCATTTATTGGTGAGTTAACTGAGAAATTACTTTCTTTATGAATTGTGTAAGTTTCTGAACGAATTTCGTGAGTATTTATATTTAGTCCGAAATAATAGTCTTCTTTGAATTGCATTGAAATATTCAAATTATATTTTGTGTTAACCCCCTTGCTTTCAAGAATATGTCTTTGATCAACCCCACTATCGTACCTTGCTTGTGAAACAAATGAATTGGTATTTACATCAAAATTTAATAAATAAGCTTGATAAGCTAAAAAGGCTTGTTGAGCTGAATAACCATAATTTTGTCCAAGGAATTTGTAAACACCTGAAACAGTTTCATTGTTACCCACACTCAAATCATCTGCATTGAATCCGTTGGAATTATTTAAAAAGAATTTATCGATCGAATTTATAGTGTTTTTACCTCGAATTTCGATAAAATCATCATATGAATTATTAGTTTGTGCATTGATCGAGAATGATAATTTTTTTATTTTTCCCTCTCCATAATTTTTAAGTAACCAAACACCACCACCCTGGTTAAAGCTGAACTTGGAGTTATTTGTTGCAGCTGGATTACCAAAAAAAATTGAGTTGTTGGATTTTTTTTGAGTTGCTAATGTAAATCCATATTCGTTGTCATTAAAAACTGAGCTACTAGCTGGGTTGATATTTATAGCAGAAAGATCACCGCCTAAAGCACCGAATGCTCCTCCCATGGCTTCGAACCTTGCAGTTCCATTAGGATTATCAATCGAATAATTTAAAAGTTCTTGAATAGTTTGTGAACTGGAATAACTACCACAAAAGAAAAGCAGTATGATTATCGAACTTTTTTTGAACATCTCCAATTTTATCTTGGACTTCTAGATCTGCTCGAGCTACTTCCAGAACTTGTGGAACCGCTTGAGCCAGAACTTCTGATACTTGACCTTCCCATCGATGAAGATGAGGGAGAGTAAGTTGATCTGCGCGTTGATGAATTATTTGACCGAACAGGAACAGTATAAGATCTGCCAGATGGGTTACCATTATTAGTTGATTTGTTATAATAATTCAGATTTCTGTTCCCATTACCATACCTGCTAAGTTGAAAGTTATTTGAGCTACGGGAGTTGCTTGATTTTATTGAATTAGAATTTGAGGAATTACCAACATTATTTGAACCACTACCAAGGTCAATGTCTCTATTTCTCACATTATTATCGTAATCTCTAGCCTGATAACTAGATCTTAATCCATTTCCATTTATGGAATAATACAATCTGTTGATATTACGTCTGTTTTTTTCATCATTATCAACAGATTTTTTAGAACTGCTATTTCGTCCGACATTATTATTGACAACGCTGTTACTATTGATTCTACTTGAACTAAATCCTGAGGCGTTAGAACCAGATGACCCTCTTCTTCCGTTCATAAATGCAACAGTGCTGGGATCATATAACTGATGACCATAATAATAAGGATTGCCATATGGGTGCCTGTAATAATAACTGTAAAACCATGGTCTATACATAAAATTTCTGTATCCATATCTGCCATAAGGAAAATAATTCCATGAATAAAAAGGGCTGTAATATGGGTAGTAATAGGGATCATACCAAGACCCCATGTAGTATGGTCTGTGAAAGTTGGACCAGTAGAAAGCGTGGTCGGGATAGAAACTGTTATTAATGAAATTTATTGAACCTGGATTGTCTCCCCAAGAACCATTACTTTTTTTGTACTCTATATTAGTGTCTACGTAAGCACTTGAGTATGAATCTATATCAGTTATAATACTGTCATTAGGATTATTTGTAACACCCAATTGTTGTGCTTTTTGATCGAAATAGTTTTTGTAATATAATCCATTTTGATTACTCGTATTTTGGGTGTCGGAACCATATATACCGTCACTATTATTGTAATTATATGAGCTAAAAGGACCACAACTTAAAAAAGCTAATGAACTAAATAAAAGAACTAATTTTGGCTGAAGTTTTAAAAATTTATTGATTATTTTTTTCATTTGATGAAAGGTTTAAATTAAAATTTAAAACTTAATTTTGTCTATACATATATAAACAATTATTATGCCAAAAACAAATGAGTAAAAAACTTACAAACAGAAAAACTGATTATTCAAAGTGGTATAATGAATTGGTCGTTAAAGCTGATTTGGCTGAAAATTCGTCCGTTAGAGGTTGTATGGTTATCAAACCATATGGATTTGCGATTTGGGAAAAAATGAAAAGTCAGCTAGATAAAATGTTCAAAGATACAGGACATCAAAATGCATACTTTCCTTTATTTGTTCCAAAAAGTTTGTTTGAGGCTGAAGAAAAAAATGCCGAGGGTTTTGCTAAAGAATGTGCAGTTGTAACTCACTACAGACTAAAAAATGATGTAAAAAATCCTGGAAAACTTAAAGTCGATGAGGAAGCGAAATTGGAGGAGGAGCTTATCGTAAGACCAACAAGTGAAGCTATTATTTGGAAAACATACAAAAACTGGATTCAGTCATACAGAGATTTACCAATTCTTATCAATCAATGGGCAAACGTAGTAAGATGGGAAATGAGAACACGTCTTTTTTTAAGAACTTCAGAGTTCTTATGGCAAGAGGGACATACAGCTCATGAAACCAAAGCAGAAGCTTTGGATGAGGCAATGATGATTAACAATATTTATGCAGATTTTTCTGAAAACTTTTTGTGTATCCCAGTAATAAAAGGGTCAAAATCAGATAGTGAAAAATTTGCTGGTGCCGAGGAAACATATTGTATTGAAGCCCTAATGCAAGACGGTAAAGCACTACAAGCCGGTACGTCACATTTCTTAGGCCAAAATTTTGCAAAAGCATTTGATGTTCAATATGCAAATAGAGATGGAAAATTAGATTATGTTTGGGCAACATCTTGGGGTGTCTCAACACGATTGATGGGTGCATTAGTTATGACACATGGTGATGACAATGGCTTGGTCCTGCCCCCAGATCTTGCACCATATCAAGTGGTTTTTATTCCAATCTTCAAATCTCCAGCAGATTTAGAAAAAATTATAAATTACATTGAACCAACTATTCAAGAATTTTCTAAAAACAACATCAGTTTTCATATTGACAAAAGGGATTCTTTCAAACCTGGTTTCAAGTTTAACGAATACGAGATGAAGGGAGTTCCAATAAGGATAGCTGTAGGTCAAAAAGATATAGAGAATTCTACTATGGAAATTTTTCGTAGAGATAAAATGGAGAAAAAAACGATAGAATTAGGGACTGTTTCATCTAAAGTTGAAGAATTGTTAATTGATATTCAAAAAAATATTTTTTCTAAGGCATTAAAATTTAGAAATGATAATATTAGACAAGCTGAAAATTATGAAGATTTTAAAAATATTATCGAAACCCATGGTGGATTTGTTTCTGCGCATTGGGATGGAACCATAGAAACAGAGGATAAGATAAAAAAAGAAACCAAAGCAACTATAAGATGTATTCCTTTCGAAAAATCCTCAGAACCTGGAAATTGCATGATATCAGGAAAATTATCCAAACAACGAGTAATATTTGCTAAGGCATATTGAGCTACTCTTAATAATTGAGATTTAGTCTTGCAAGTTTGTATCCTTTGAATTACATTTGCATGCATTAAATTTGGCCCGTTCGTCTATCGGCTAGGACGCCAGGTTTTCATCCTGGTAAGAGGGGTTCGATTCCCCTACGGGCTACTAAATCTATTATATGGCAAATCATAAGTCTGCTTTGAAGAGAATTAGAAGAAATGAATCTGTTAAAATTAGTAATAAGATTCAGCACAAATCAACTAGAAATGCAATAAAAAAGTTGAAAGATTTAAAATCAAAAAAAGCTGCTAATAAGCTTTTTCCAAGTGTTGTTTCTATGTTAGATAAGTTAGCAAAGAAAAATATAATTCACTCTAACAAGTCATCAAATTTAAAGTCCAAATTATCCAAGCATATAGCAACTTTAAAAAAGTAGAAATTAAGAATTCATTGATATCAAAAACTCTTCGTTATTTAATGATTTTTTGATTTTATCATTTATAAACTCCATAGCCTCGACTGGATTCATATCTGCAAGGTATTTCCTCATTATCCACATTCTTTGAATAGTATTTTCATCTAAGAGTAAGTCATCTCTTCTTGTTCCTGAGGAAACTAGATCAATTGCTGGAAATATTCTTCTGTTTGATATTCTTCTATCGAGCTGTAACTCCATATTTCCAGTTCCTTTAAATTCCTCAAAGATTACTTCATCCATTTTTGAACCGGTTTCAGTTAGTGCTGTTGCAATAATTGAGAGAGATCCACCACCTTCAATATTTCTAGCAGCACCAAAAAATCTTTTGGGTTTGTGCAAAGCATTAGCATCAACACCACCACTAAGTATTTTTCCACTGGCTGGTTGAACAGTATTGTAGGCTCGAGCTAACCTAGTAATAGAATCTAATAGTATCACAACATCATGACCACATTCTACTAATCGTTTTGCTTTTTCAAGAACAATGTTAGCAACTTTTACATGTCGATCGGCAGGTTCATCAAATGTTGATGCTACAACTTCACCTTTTACATTTCTCATCATATCTGTAACCTCCTCAGGTCTTTCATCTATTAAAAGAATTATTTGGTAAACTTCAGGGTGATTTGCGGCAATCGCATTTGCCACATCTTTAAGTAGCATGGTTTTACCAGTTTTAGGCTGAGACACGATCATTCCCCTTTGTCCTTTACCAATTGGAGAAAATAAATCCATGACTCTTGTAGAAATAGTGTTGTTTTTATCTGCGAGATTAAACTTTTCGTTAGGAAACAGAGGGGTTAAATGTTCAAATGACACTCTATCTCTCACTACATTGGGGCTTAACCCATTTATTTTAGAAACTTTAATTAGTGGAAAATACTTTTCACCTTCTTTCGGAGGTCTTACGTGTCCTAAAACTGTATCACCAGTTTTTAAGCCGAAAAGCCGAACTTGAGACTGAGAAACGTAAATATCGTCGGGACTCGTGAGATAATTATAATCTGATGATCTCAAAAATCCATAACCTTCTTGCATGATGTCAAGAACACCTTCACTTTCTATGATACCATCGAATTCAAAATCAGGTTCTTTGTATCTATTCCTATTATCTTTATTATGGTTTTTCTCTTTCCTGAAATTGGATTTTGTTCCATTATTAGAACTATTTTCTACTTTTTCACTGGTAATCTTTTCAGAATCAAGTATATCTTTTTTATCAGAATTTTTTTCAATTGGATTGACATCAGTCTTATTACTGTTAGAAGCATAATGATCAATTATTTTGTACGCTAAATCTAGCTTTTTCATCGAATTGGTTTTTTTTATTCCAAGTTCAGATGCAATTTCTTGTAATTCTGAGATCTTTTTCTCTTTCAAAGCGGATATTTCAAACATCTATTAGTTTTATGATCTGTTTATAATTGAGTGTTGTAAACTTCTGATAATAGTGGGAGTGATTAAAGTAATCTATGTAAATATACAACTATTTATTAAAATCAATAATTAATTATAATTTTAAAAGAAAATTAATCCAATGATACAAAGAATTCAATCGATTTATATGTTGCTACTAATTCTGGTAAATACAATTGTTATAATTTCTATTGATAATAATCCTGAAATTCCTTTGTCCGAAACTTATTTTGGTTTTTTTAGATCATACGTGACTGATTATTTTTTTTTAGAAATTTGCAGTATTCTAGTAATTGTCAACATTCTTTTATATAAAAAACCAAAAATTCAGATTAATTTTTTGAGAGTATTAATTTTTGCTTTGATATTTGGTTTATTTAACTTTTTTGATGAAAGATCGTTAGCAAAATCCCTAAAAGATCCAACATTATTTTATTTTATAATATCTATTACTCTGACATTCTTGTCAATCAAATCAATAAAAAAAGACATCTCAATAATTGGCTCTTCCAACAGGATTAGATAAGACTGATCTATCACCAAGCTCAATTATTTCCATTTTCTGGATATTATCTTCTATGATTTCAAATCTGACAATTGTCCTTTTTTTGTGAAAACCATGTCTGCCAGCAGCACCAGGATTTATGCACAATAAATCATTTTTTTTATCATAGTTAATTTTAAGGATATGGGAATGTCCACAGACAAGAATTTTTGGTTTTTCAAGTTTAATTAGCTCTCTAGTTTTTTTATTGTAATTTGGTGTCTTACCAGCAATATGGGTAATTAGAACCTTAATTTTTTCACAATAAAAAAGCTCGTGTTCTTTTAGTTCTTTTCTCAAAATATTGTTGTCAATATTTCCAAATACGGCAATAGTTTTCTTAAGATTCTTGAGTTGATCTAATACAGACATGTTTCCTAAATCACCAGCGTGCCATACCTGATCAGTTTTTTTTACATAGCTAATGATTTTATCATCAATGTGACTGTGTGTATCAGAAATGACAAGAATTTTTTTCAAATTAAATTTTTTTGGCTTATTGAATAAGGTATATTTGAATTTCACAAAAATACTATATCTCTTGAGATATTTATTAAACATATCATTTGATGGATCCAACTACCATGGCTGGCAAACGCAACCAGAATCAATAACAATACAGGAAACAATAGAAAATTGTTTGAGTCAGATAATTGGAGAAAGAATAAAGCTCGTAGGAGCAGGAAGAACAGACGCTGGAGTTCATGCAACAATTTTTTATGCTCACTTCGACCTTAAAATAAAAATCCAAGATAAATCTAGCTTGGTACATAAGTTAAACTCCTTTTTGCCCAATGATATTTCTGTTAATAATTTATATAGGGTTGAGAATGATTTTCATGCCAGATTTGACGCACTGAGTAGAACATACCAGTACAAGCTGACCAATTTAAAAAATCCTTTTATGAAAAACCGATTTTATTATTTGCAAAAGGATTTGGATTTTAATATAATGAATTTAGCATCACTAAATTTATTAGGAAAAAAAAATTTTAAGTGTTTCTCAAAATCAAGGTCAGATGTAAAAACTTACGATTGCTCTATTATATCGGCTAAATGGTTTAAACATGATAATCATTGGGTTTTTGAGATTTCAGCAGATAGATTTTTAAGAAATATGGTAAGGGCAATCGTCGGAACATTAATTGACATTGGTCAAGAAAAAAATAAAATCACGTCATTAACAGAGTTGATCCGATCTGGTGACAGAACAAAAGCAGGGTATTCAGTTCCGGCACACGGACTTTATCTTCATCACATAAGTTATCCTGTTAAAAGTATTTTACATGATTAGAAATACAAAAAAATTTGATTTTTCACTTTTTAGCAGGCTGCTAAAATATGTAACAAAATATAAAATAACCTTTGCTATTGTAGCATTTTCTGCCGTGATGATATCAGTTTTTTCAATTTTAACACCTTACTTGATCAAAATTGCTGTCGACGAATATCTTGCTAATGATAGGTATGAGGATTTTATTGTCATTATTGTATTAATGATAGCCAATTTAATTATGTACGTCTTATTTATGTTCTTTTTTGGGTATTTCGCAAATCTTTTAGGACAAAACGTGGTTTTTGACTTGAGAACCAAGTTGTTTAAACACATAATTGATTTTAAGATGGGATACTTTGACAAATCATCTGTCGGAAGACTGGTTACTAGAGCTGTAAATGACATGGAAACGATAGCTAGTATATTTAGTCAAGGTTTGTTTATGATTATTGCAGATTTACTTCAAATGTTAGTCGTAATGATAGTAATGATTATTCTAAGTTGGAAATTGAGTGTAGTGGTCTTTTTAATTTTACCATTTATACTTTTCGCAACCAGGAAATTCCAAAAATCTATGAAAGCCGCATTTAATGATGTGAGGAATGAGGTTGCTAACTTGAACTCCTTTGTTCAAGAAAGGTTAAGTGGAATGAAAATAGTTCAACTTTTTAATCGTCAAAAAATTGAATATGAAAGATTCATTAAGATCAATGAAAAACATAAAAAAGCATGGCTAAAAACAGTTTGGTATAATTCAATTTTTTTCCCTCTTGCAGAATTATCTACTTCAATTACAATTGGATTAATTGTTTGGTATGGAGGTTTAAATCTTTTATTAGAGGAATCAAATATTACACTTGGAACTATATTCTTGTTTATTCAATTATCACAAATGTTGTTTAGACCACTGAGACAAATCGCTGATAAATTCAATACGTTACAGATGGGGATGGTGGCAGCTAATAGGGTTTTTAGAATTCTTGATACTCAAAGCTCTATCACCAAACATGGAAAATTAAATTTAGACAAGTGTCTTGGAAATATAAAATTTAATAATGTTTCTTTTTCCTATAACAGAAAAGAAAAGGTTCTTAACGAAATTAGTTTTGAAATAAAAAAAGGGGAAAAAATAGCAATTGTGGGATCTACTGGGTCAGGTAAAACTACAATCGTCAATTTAATATCCAGGTTTTATGAGCCACAATTAGGAACTATACTTCTGGACGATGTTGACATTTCAAAAATTGATATTTCATCACTTAGATCTAATGTTGCCATGGTGCTACAAGATGTTTTTCTATTTGCCGATACGCTACTAAACAATATAACTTTGTGGGACAAGAGAATTGAATTTAAATCAGTAAAGGAAGCTGCTAAAAAAATAGGTATTCATGACTTTATCATGTCCCTTCCCAATGGTTACAACTACAATGTGAGAGAAAGAGGAATCATGTTGTCTCAAGGTCAAAGACAATTGATTGCATTTTTAAGGGCATATGTTAAATTTCCCTCTATTCTTATACTTGATGAGGCAACATCTTCGATAGATACAAAATCAGAAAAAATGATTCAAGAGGCTACAGACATTATTACAACAAATAAAACCTCAATAATAATAGCTCATAGACTTTCAACCATTTTAAATTCAGACCGAATTTTTGTTTTGGAAAAAGGAGTAATTTGTGAACAGGGAAAACATGAGGACTTAATTAGAATTAACAATGGGATCTACAAAAATTTATATGAGGACCAGCTCAAAAAAACTAAAATCAAACTAGTTCAGCCTCAATCATAGTTTTTAAGTTTTTTTCGTCTTTATAGTCAAATATTTCACCATTCTTAATAAATTTTAGTTTGCTTTTTTCCTCCGAAACTACAATAGCAATCGAATCAGTTTTTTCTGTAATTCCTATCGCAGCTCGATGCCTTAGTCCTAAACTGGAATCAATATTTTTATTTTCTGAAACAGGTAATATTATCCTTGCGGCAGTTATATAATTTCCGTCTATTATGACTGCACCATCGTGAAGTGGACTGTTTTTAAAAAAAATACTTTCAATAATTGGTGATGAAATTTCTAAATAAAGTTCATCACCAGTATTTTTAATAAAGTCTAAACTGTTGTTTCTTTCGATGACAAAAAGTGCCCCTGTTTTACTTTTTATTAGTTTATTACATCCTTTTAAGAACTCATCAATATTCATTTGACTTATTTCTCTAGATGGTTTAAAGATATTAATGTATTTATAGTATAGTTTATTATTAGTTAAGTTATTTGACCCTAACATTAAGAGAAATTTTCTTATTTCTTGTTGAAAGACTACGATAAGAGCGAAAACACCAACGCTTATAAATTGCCCTAGTAGACTGCTAAAAATGTTCATATTGAAAAGGGCAGTAAGTTTCCAAATAAGATAAATAATTATTATTCCAATTAAAATATTAATTGCAACTGTACCCTTTACAAGTTTGTACACGTAATAGAGAAGAATAGCAACTAAAAATAAGTCTACAATATTTACAAAACTTATGTCAATGAAGCTCAAATTGTCCAAATACAAGATTTTATATAAAATTAATCAAATTTGAATTAACTGTTTGAACCTAGAAAATCCACTAATTTCACAACTTCACTTGCCTCCTTAACATCGTGAACTCTTAAAATGTTAGCTCCCTTTAATAATGAGATGGTGTTCAAAGATGTCGTGCCATTTAAACTGTTTTTTGGATCTGTATCCAAAACTTTATAAATCATCGATTTTCTGGATATACCAACTAAAATAGGACAACCAAGTTCTTTGAAAAAATCTAAGTTATTTAAAAGATTATAATTGTGGTTAATAGATTTTCCAAATCCAAAACCAGGATCAATTATTATATCAATTACGCCCTTACTTCTTGCTAAAGCAATTTTTTTTGAAAGAGTTTTTGCAACATCTAAAACCACATTTTTATAAGTAGGTTTAACCTGCATGTCTGCAGGCTTGCCCTGCATATGCATCATTATATATGGAACATTGAGATTGGAAACAACATCATACATTTTTTCGTCTAAATCTCCAGAGGAAATATCATTAATTATATTTGCACCATTTTCAACTGCTTTTTGGGCAACTATTGATCTGAATGTATCTATAGATATTGGTATTTCGGGATAATTTTTTTTTATTAATGTTATGTAAGGAATAACTCTTTTTAGCTCCTCTTTCAGAGAAATATTTTTTGCTCCTGGTTTTGAACTGCATCCACCCACATCAATTATATCAACACCCTCTGAAATCATTTTTTCAACATGAGATAGAATCTTCTTGTCAGTATTGAAAATCCCACCATCATAAAAAGAATCAGGTGTAAGATTCAGAATACCCATAATTTTTGGAACACTAAAATCCATCAAATTCCCATCTAAATTGATTGTCATATAATTACCTATTTAAAACTTTTCAAAATCTAAGCTAACTATTTAAATTTTTTCTACGAAATTTACCAAAAATACACTCATTATTAACACTTCAAAGCAATACGATAAAGTCATAGATAAATGCCGAACCCTTTTTATAAATAAAATGGAGGATTATGGTAGTGCTTGGAGAGTTTTAAGATTATCTTCACTCACAGATCAGATTTTCATTAAAGCACAGAGGATAAGGAGCTTACAAACTAAAAAAGAAAGAAAAGTTGAAGAAAGTGAGTCCTCTGAATTCATTGGAATTGTTAATTATTCCTTAATTTCTCTGGTACAGATTGAACTAGGTGTAGTTGAACAACCTGATCTTGATTTGAAAACAGCTTTGAAGTACTACGACAAGTATGTTTCTTTAACTAAAAATTTGATGGAAAATAAAAACCACGATTATGGGGAAGCATGGCGAGATATGAGAGTTAGCTCATTAACAGACTTAATTATTCAAAAAATATTGAGGATTAAACAAATTGAAGATAATGAAGGAAAAACTTTAGTTAGCGAAGGCATTGATGCCAACTACCAAGATATGATCAACTACTCTGTTTTTGCGCTAATTCACAAGAATTTAAATTAAATGCATAGTATTTCGAAAAGATTCACAAATATGCTACTAACTCTGTTTGGAGTGGTTACTACCGTTTTTTTTCTGTTCAATGTTCTTCCTGGTGATCCTGCTCAGATGATGTTAGATCAAAACGAAGATTCTGAGCAAATAGAAATTGTAAAAAAAAAATATGGTTTTGACAAGCCTGTATTTGTACAGTATCTATATTATTTAAATGATTTATCTCCATTTTCAATTCATTTCAAGGAAACAAGAAATATTTCAAACTTAAATTCAAAAAAGTATACTTATTTTAAATTGTTTTCATTGAAAATGGCAGATATAGTTATTAAAATGCCATATCTTAGAGAATCTTATCAAAAAAAAGGGGTTAAAGTCTCTGACGTAATTCTTAACACGCTACCAAACACTATTGTCCTCGCAATTGCATCCATTTCGATTGCAATTTTTCTAGGTTTATTTCTTGGAATATTTTCTGCACTTTACAAAGGGACATGGTTTGACTATTCTGTTCAATTTTTCAGTACCCTTGGAATGAGTTTGCCTTCATTTTTTAGTGCCATAGTTTTCGCGTGGTTTTTTGGCTTTGTTTTACATGAATTTACAGGATTAAATATGACAGGAAGTCTTTATGAGTTAGATGACTACGGAGAAAACATTCAAATTAATTTGAAAAATATTATTTTGCCAGCCTTTGTTTTAGGGATCAGACCTGTGGCTGTTATTTCTCAAATAATGAGAAATTCTCTTTTAAATGTATTATCTCAGAATTACATACGAACAGCCTACTCTAAAGGTCTATCAAAGTTTGTGATAATTAGAGATCATGCTCTCAAAAATTCTTTAAGTCCTGTTGTAACTACTCTTTCTGGATGGTTCGCCAGTTTAATGGCAGGTTCAGTTTTTGTTGAGTATATTTTTGGATGGAATGGGCTTGGAAAAGAAATAGTGGATTCACTTAACACCCTTGATGTTCCTGTACTAATTGGTGCAGTTCTTACCATTGCTTTTATTTTTATATTGATTAATATATTTGTTGATGTGATTTACTCAATTTTAGATCCAAAAGTTAAATTATATTAAAATGAGAAAAAAAATTGTTGCAGGTAATTGGAAAATGAATAATAATTTCCAAGAAACAAAAAAGTTTCTTTCCCAGATCAAAGTAAAAGAAATCGGCTCTGAGGTCGAGGTCATGATTGCTCCAGCATATCCATTTTTAAAATTTGCAAAAGATTTTCTTGTGGGAACAAAATATGAGATAATTGCACAAAATATACATAACAAGTTACATGGTGCTTACACCGGAGAAGTTTCTGTCGATATGATAAAAAGTTTAGGTTTAAACAAGTCAATTATTGGTCATTCAGAAAGGCGTAGTCAGTTCAAAGAAACAGATGAAATTTTGCTTGAAAAAGCAAACTTATGTTTAAATAAAGGATTGGGTATAATTTTTTGTTTTGGAGAGGATTTAGTCGACAGACAGTCAAAAAACCATTTCGAGGTTGTGAAGAATCAATTAATCAATACGGTTTTGAAAGTTGAAAAAAATAAATGGTCAAATATTGTTTTGGCTTACGAGCCTGTTTGGGCTATTGGTACTGGAGAGACAGCCTCTCCTAAACAGGCTCAAGAGATTCATGAATTTGTAAGAGATCTTATATCATCAAGTTTGGGAGAAGATGTTTCCAAAAAAACTTCAATTCTTTATGGTGGAAGTGTAAAGGCAGGAAACGCAAAAGAAATCTTTAGTCAAGATGATGTAGACGGAGGTCTCATTGGTGGTGCTTCTCTAGTCTCGGAAGATTTTTTGACTATTATTGAATCAAATAGTTCATACTAATTTTTCGTAAATTAGTGATTATGAGCACAAAAGAAAAGGTTTCCGAAAAGGAGGTTACTCTTAATGATTCATCTCACGAAAATGAAATAATACTTTATAATGATGATGTAAATACATTTGAACATGTTATAAAAACCTTAATTGATGTTTGTGACCACACGCCACAACAAGCTGAACAATGTAGTTTAATTGTTCATTACAAAGGTAAGTGTAGTGTTAAATCCGGTTCACTTTCAGACTTGAAACCGAGGTGTGAAAAACTTCTTTCAGCCGGATTGTCTGCTGAAATTGTATAAGTTCTTATATTTGCCGGACCATGAAAAAAAATCTTACACTAACATTCATTATAATTAGTCAATTTATAACTGGTCAAAAATCCCCCCAAATGAAAGAATCATTACATCAATTCAAGGTAACAGATTTATATGGTGAAACGTTTGACATGTCAAGTCTTAAAGGAAAAAAGGTTATGATTGTTAATACAGCTTCAAAATGTGGATTGACATATCAGTATGAATTACTAGAGAATCTTTATAAAAAGTATAAATATGAAAATTTTGTAATCGTAGGTTTTCCCTCCAACAATTTTCTTTGGCAAGAGCCTGGTTCTAATGAACAGATAGCTAAATTTTGTAAAGAGAATTATGGTGTTACATTTCCAATGATGGAAAAAATTTCTGTCCGTGGATCCTCAATTCACCCAGTCTACCAGTTTTTGACAACAAAGAAAAAAAACGGATATAAAGACTCCTTTGTACAATGGAATTTTCAAAAATATTTAATAAATGAAGAGGGATTCGTTGAAAAGATTATTTCACCCAGGACCAAACCTGATGACCCTTCAGTTATTGAGTGGATTAAAGGTTAAATATGAAAAAAAAAGGATTTAAAACTCGATCCATTCATGAGGGTGAATTAAAAGATAGTGTATACAAAGGTGCCATTTCACCAATTTACCTTGGAACTGTTTATGATTATTTAGGAGATGAGCAGATGAAATATCCTAGATACTTCAATACACCAAATCAGCTTTCGTTATCAAAAAAAATTGCAAGTTTAGAAAATTGCGAAAATGGATTGCTATTTAGTTCTGGAATTGCAGCGATTTTTTCAACTATGTTTTCTTTTATTAAGTCAGGAGATCATGTTGTATTCCAGTCTTCATTGTATGGAGGAACAATAAATATGATATTCAATGAATTTAAAAAATTTAAAATTGATTATACACTTGTTGAGTCTCTTGATCCAATTGAATATCAAAAAGCAATTAAGCAAAATACCAAAATGATATATGTAGAAACTCCCAGTAATCCGTTACTTGAAATTATCGACTTAAAACAAATTGCAGATATTGCTAAAAAAAATAAACTGATATCAATGGTTGACAACACTTTTGCCAGTCCTGTCAACCAAACCCCATCAGACTTAGGAATTGATTTGATTGTTCACAGTGCAACTAAGTACCTTGGAGGACATAGTGATATCTTAGCTGGGGTAGTGGTTTCTAATGAAAAAAGAATAAAAAAAATAATAGACTCATCAATTAATTATGGTGGGAATATTAGTGAGCTGTCAACCTGGTTACTTGAAAGAAGTATAAAAACATTGCAGATTAGAGTTAAAACTCAAAATAAAAATGCTCATAAAATTGCAAAATTTTTAGAGAAAAGTTCTTATGTTAAAAATGTAAATTACCCGGGTTTAAAAAGCCATCCAAGTCATGAATTAGCAAAAAAACAAATGAAAGGATTTGGAGGTATGTTGTCATTTGTTCTGAAAGACGAGCAACATGTTAATTTATTTCCAAAGTTTTTAAAAATTATCAAACCAGTTGGAAGTCTTGGAGGTATAGAATCGACAATAACATGTCCAGCTGAGACTTCACATGCTAAAGTAAGTAGAGAAAAAAGAATTAAATACGGAATATCTGATGGACTTCTTAGATTCTCAGTTGGTATAGAGGATTATCAAGATTTAGAAGACGATTTGAATCAGGCTTTTAGAAAAATATGGAAGTAAAACTAGATATTTTGGCTTTCGGTGCTCATCCTGATGACGTTGAATTGGGATGTGGTGGCACTTTGGCTAAAGAGATATCAAATGGTAAAAAAGTTGGAATTATTGATCTTACATCTGGCGAGTTGGGAACAAGGGGATCAGCTGAAGTAAGAACTTTGGAAGCGAACAAAGCTTCAAAAATTTTAGGTTTAAAAACACGTGAAAATTTAAAGTTTAAAGACGGTTTTTTTAAAAATAATGAAAACCATCAAATCAAAGTAATTCAGGTTATAAGAAAATATCAGCCAGAAATTATTCTTTGTAATGCTTTAGACGATAGACACATTGACCATCCTAAAGCTTCAAAATTAGTTAGCGATTCATCATTTCTTAGTGGGCTTGTAAAAATTTATACAAGTCTCAATGGTGAAAAACAACAACCATGGAGGCCAAAATCAGTTTATCATTATATTCAATGGAAAAATTTGAGTCCTGATTTTGTAGTTGACGTTTCTGGATTTATGGAAAAAAAAATCAGTGCTATTAATGCTTATAAATCACAGTTTTACAATCCTGAAAGTAACGAGCCAGAAACATTAATAAGCAAAAAAAACTTCATTGATAACGTAATTAACAGATCAGCTGATTTAGGAAGATTAATTGGAGTGGATTATGCTGAGGGTTTTAACACGCAAAGGTTATTAGGCGTATGTAGTTTAAACGATTTAAAATAATTTTTTTTATCTAACTATTAATTTAAATTTGCTATGTAAACGGTGGTTGTAGTTCAGTTGGTTAGAACGCCTGATTGTGGTTCAGGAGGTCGCCGGTTCGAATCCGGTCTTCCACCCTTAATTAATCCTCATTTTTGAGGATTTTTTGTTTTGGTTCAACTTTATTAAAATTGACTATTATATATGTTAAAAAAAAATGCTGAAGAGATTTTATTTTTTACTATTGCAGTCTTATACATGTTAATACTGACCTTTTCTGATTATTTGGAAAAAATAAATATTCTAATTTTATCTATAATGTTTGTTTGGTTGATAAGACTTGTATGGAAAAATAGTTAGTTATAATACAAAATTAAATTTTCCATTCAATTATAAATACTATCAAGTTTTAAGCTTTCTGATGGGAGAACTGTGTTAATATCGTTGGTATATGATTTTAAAATATTGTAAAAGCCAGGAACACTAATATCAAAAATTTCTTCAAACTTAACTTTCCAGTTTGAGTCGGTTGGGTTTTTTAACCAAAAATCATTTATTGCTAGTTTAAATGCTCCAGCTTCAGTCATTCCTTTTTTCTGAAGTTCTTTTGTCAAGACTAAAAACATGAAAACTGAGGATGAGTAATTTATATCTTTATCACCTCCTGAGGCACTAAACTTTTCAAAAATTGATGGGTTGTTAATTGCATCGGAGTGTACGCTTGTTTGTGCATCCTTAAAGTAATTAAACGAGTACTTATCTTGAATATATAGTGATTCAAATGTTGCTGCGGATCCCTCAGACATCCACTTTAATTCAATGTTTCCATCATAAAAGTTTTTAGATAAAGACATTTGATAAACGTGGTAATATTCATGAGCGATCACAGAATATCTATGCATTGAATTAAATTTGAACTCATCTTCAGGAATTTCAAGAACCATAAATCTACCCTCAGAATTTCCGCTAATTGATGCTCCGGTGGCATCTCCAATTTTGTTCTTATATGGCTTATCAGTATTACTATTCCAAGCATATATGGGAAGTTTGTTAAAATAGTTTTTCGGTTC
The DNA here is from genome assembly GCA_902523635.1 of uncultured Bacteroidota bacterium. Lineage (GTDB taxonomy): Bacteria > Bacteroidota > Bacteroidia > Flavobacteriales > Flavobacteriaceae > MAG-121220-bin8. Next base: position 113,096 of record CABZAE010000001.1, read on the forward strand.
AGATGGCGTTACTTTTTTTAAAACATCCATAATTTTGTAAAACTCAGTTGTCCAGTCATTGGGGAGACTGCTATGTAAATTGTATTCAAAAATAAATTCAGTAGGGGTGGTATCATCTTTTACTACTTCAGTATCATCAGAGGAACTACAAGAGAACAACAAAAAGCTCAGTGATATCAAATAATATTTTTTCATAATTCTGTTTTTAATGATTGTATAGCTAATCTTCTTTTCTTTCAAAATTGATTTTATTTCCACTTATAGTCAAAATCATTTTCTTATCAAATTTTGAAAATTTCTTAACGACAGTCCCCCTTTGAGAGACTGTTTTAATTTCATTTTTTATTTCTTTTAACCTGAATTCCAGTTCAAGTCCAGTAATTTTCGACTCAAATTTACCCTCACCAATTTCGTCTAGCATTAAGGATTGTTCATCTGAACCACCTACAGGAACCCAACAAAGCTTATTGTCTAATAGAAATAGCTTGAAATCAAGTGGGAATGTTTCACTAACATAAATTCCTTCAAATGATTTCAGTTCTTCTTCAGAGTGTTTGTAAGAACTATTATTATCTTCCTCATTGTTTAATGAAAGCCTATTTTCTCTATTGGCAATGTTCCATGCAGTGTAAAAAATTAACTGAGTCCTCATTTCAAGTAAGTCAAATTCAATTTTGTCAACTGTGTCTGTTGGTTGATGATAATCTTCGTGAGTTCCAGAAAAATAAAAAATTACAGGAATTCCATTTTTTGCGAAATTGTAATGATCACTTCTGTAATAAAATCTGTTGGGGTCATTTACATCGTTAAACCTGTAATCAAGGGTCATGTTTAAAGTTTTTTTATTACTTTCCTCCGAAACATCATGTAACTCCTGACTATCATGATCAGTTCCGATTAAGTAAATATAGTCTCTATTTTTTGCTACTCTTGTTGGATCGATCCTTCCTATCATATCCATGTTCAGATTTACCACCGTATTTTCTAATGGATAAATTGGATCTTTATCGGTATAATATCTTGACCCAAGTAGCCCTTTTTCTTCTCCAGTAACATGTAGAAAAACAACAGACCTTCTTGGTCCATTTCCTTCCATCTCAGCTAATTTGAAAGCTTCAGCTATTTCCAACATTGCAACAGTGCCAGAGCCATCATCATCTGCACCATTATATATTTGACCGTTATCAACCCCAACATGATCTAGGTGAGATGTAATTACAATGTATTCATCAGGAATTTCTTTTCCTTTGATTATTGAAATAACATTTTCGGTTTTGACATCTTTTGCTGGTTCACCTCTTCTGGGACTGAAATTTAACGTCATGGGCTGAAAATAATCTTTATCTGGATCTCCAGCCTCAACACCTATCGCTTTATATTGCTCTCTTAAATATTCAACCGCTTTTCTTTGACCTTCAGAACCTGTATCTCTACCCTCAAATTCATCTGAAGAGTAAATAATCAAATGTCTTTTTAGGTCATCTTGATTAATAGATTTTGCAAATTTAATAGCGCCTTCAAGTTGGCCAAACGAAAAATGAAATAAAAGTAAGAATGCCGAGAGCGCAAGTAAGTTTTTTTTCATAATATAAAGATATTCCTACAAAAAAGATATATAATTTAAAATTAGTGTGAAAGTATTATTGAGCTAATTTAAGTTAGAATAAATGTAGTCCCACAATTTTATACGCATTTCTAGTGCTTTGAGTGAGGCTGTTGTTGCTTCTTCCCATTTTTTAGTGTCATTTCCACACAAGTTATCAATCATTTTAAGAGCCATGGGGCCGTGCTCATCTCCGTCCAGCTCTATATGCCTATCTAAATAGTAAATAAGTAGATCAGAATTTAAATCTTCACTCTTTGTTAATTTTTTTACAATTTCAACAAACATATCAGGAATCAAATCCTCTCTGCCAAATGTAAAAACACTCGCTATTATGTGATTTTTTTTTGAGTTTATAATTTCAAATGTAAAATCCATAAATTCTTTAACAGGTTGAGGTAAATTCATTTTTGTTATTGATTTTTCATAAGATTTTGTATGATTGATGTTGCTTATGAAATCTATAATTCTTTTGGTATCTGCACCTACCAATTGCATGGAATCCAGGTAAAGTTCAAAATGACTTTTTGGGTTACCATTCGGGTCAACATCACTTTCTTCAGCTAAAACAATTTCATTTACAAGTTTTCCTGCCAAATTATTTTTGTTGGGAGTCCATGGAACATCAACACAGGTTAGATTTATTTGTAGAGCTTTAATTAGAGACATAAAATCCCAAACAGCAAATACATGATTCTCCATAAAAAAAAGCAATCTTTTTTTTGTATTCAAAGAGCTGTACAATGGATGTGATATTAATTTTGATCTGGTGATAGAAAGATCGCTTTCTAATTTTTGAATAAATTCCATAAATAAATTTTGAGTGTAAAATTAATCTATTTGAACTTAACAATCCTTAATGTTTTTTTAAATTATTATTACATTTATTTATCTATGCATTTTGAAATCTTATTAGCTTTTTGTTTTAGCTCAATTATTCTAACCTTGTCACCAGGCCCAGATATTTTATATGTATTAACTCAAAGCATAACTGAGGGAAAAAAAAGAGCTGTATTGGTATCTGTAGGGTTAACCACAGGTCTTATTATTCACACAATACTAGTAGTGTCTGGTTTAAGCTTCTTAATTAGTGAAAACAAGTTAATTTTTAATTTTTTAAAGTTTTTTGGAGCTGGCTATTTCTTTTATCTCTCAATTCGAACATTTTTAAGAAGAAAAAAATCTGATTTAGTTCCCAGTAGCAATAAAACACAAAATTATTTTAAAAAAGGATTAGTAATGAATTTGCTTAATCCAAAGGTGAGTTTATTTTTTATTGCTTTATTACCAGGTTTCAAATTTCATGATCACATGAATGTTGAGATTCAATTTTTAATACTTGGCCTAATTTTTTGGGTTCAAGCCACTATTATTTTCATTTTAGTTTCAATTTTTTCATCTAAACTTAAATTTATGGACTCAAAAAATGAAATAGCATCTAAAAAATATTTACCAGAAATTTTAATTTATTTATTTGTAGCATTTTGGATACTTAAACCTTAAAATTATTAACTTGTTTTTATGTCTTGTGTTAAAATTGTTGAATGTCCAAGAGATGCTATGCAGGGTATAAAGACTTGGATTCCCACAAATGAAAAAATAAATTATGTACAATCTCTTCTAAGAGTAGGTTTCGATGTTTTAGATGTTGGTAGTTTTGTTTCACCAAGATCTATTCCACAAATGAAAGATTCCAGAGAAGTTTTGGAGTCTCTGGATTTAAAATCAACCAATTCTAAGCTTTTATACATCGTTGCCAATTTGAGAGGTGCAAATGAGGCATGCCAATACTCTCAAATTGATTTTTTGGGTTTTCCTTTTTCAATTTCGGAAAATTTTCAAATGAGAAATACAAACAAAACAATAAATGATTCAATTGATGTATTAAAGGGTATTATTTCAATCAGTGAAAAAAACAATAAGAAAGTCGTAGTTTACTTATCGATGGGATTTGGCAATCCATATGGTGATGAGTGGGATTATGAAGTTTTAGAAAAATGGATTAGTATAATTAATTCATTGGGGGTAAAAACTATTTCAATATCTGATACCATTGGAGTGTCTACGCCAACTAAAATTGATAAGATATTTAAGAACTCTATCAAACATTTCCCAAGGATCGAGTTTGGTGCACATTTCCACACCAAACCATCAAATTGGTTTGAAAAAATTGATTCCGCCTATAAAGCAGGTTGTAGGAGGTTTGATACCGCCATACAAGGTTTTGGTGGATGTCCAATGGCCGGTGATGAATTAACGGGAAATTTTCCAACGGAAAAGTTAATATCTTATTTTAACTACAAAAAAGTTAAGTTAAATATAAATTCTTTAAACTTTGAATCAGCTTATAATTTTGCAAGTAAAATTTTTATTAAAGAGTAAGTAATTGGTAGTCAATTAGTTAATAAAAATTTCTTATTTTTATTTAGAATAATTAAAAATAAGCTTGTTTTTTAGCTCATTGTGTTCTATATTCGTGCAAAATTAAAATAGAATGATTCTAAATAACAAATATCAATTTTCAAAATATTTATTTTTATTACTTAGCCTTAATATTTTCTCCCAGAGCTTTGAAGGAGTGATTGCAAATGATTCAATAACCTCATTGGATGAAGTAATCATTAAAGCCAATACTATTTTAGGTAACAAATTTGTTGCAAAAAACAGAACTGGAGCAGCATATTATCTTTCCTCAGAGGAATTGTTAAAATTTAATTATTCAGATATAAATAGAGTTTTAAATAAAATTTCCGGAATTAATTTTTATGAAGAGGACGGTTTTGGATTAAGACCCAACATAAGTATTAGAGGGACATCGCCCGAAAGAAGTTCAAAAATTGCTATTATGGAAGACGGTATCTTAATTTCTCCAGCACCCTATAGCGCCTCATCTGCATATTATTTTCCTTCTATTGCTAGAATGAAAGCCGTCGAAGTGTTGAAGGGTAGTAGCCAAATCCAATATGGACCATATACAACAGGTGGTGCAATAAACTTTGTTTCTACGGAAATTCCAGAATCATTCAAAGGAAAAGTTTCTTCAAGTTACGGCAGTTTTAAAACTGGACAAACACATTTAACTCTGGGTAATAGCTCTAATAATTTTGGGTATATGTTTGAATATTTAAATTATAATTCTGATGGTTTTAAAACTCTCGGAAATAATTTAAATACGGGATTTGATATAAATGAAATAACTTCAAAAATTAGATTTCAACTATTTAAAAAAAGAAAAACAAAACAAAATCTAGAATTAAAATTTCATCATTATGATGAGATATCGAATGAAACTTATTTAGGACTCTCTGAAAATGATTTTAAAAAAAATCCTTTTCTAAGGTATCCTGGATCTGAAAAAGATAAAATGGATGCTGAACACATACAATTTCTAGTGACTCATGAGTTAAATTTCAATGAAAGATTTAAAATTACAACTAATGCATATCACAATGGGTTTAAAAGAAATTGGTATAAATTGGATGACGTTGTTTTTGAAGCAAACTCACAAAAAATTTCAAAAGTAATTTCTAATTCTCAAAATTATGCTGGTCACATCTCAATCTTAAAAGGACTATTAGATTCAGAAAATGCTTTAAAAGTTAAAGCAAATAACAGAGAATATGTTTCAAAAGGAGTTCAAACAAAAATCGATTATCATTGGTATGGAGACAACAACTCCTTTAATGATCTAGAAATTGGTTTGAGAGTTCATTACGACGAGGAAGACAGGTTTCAATGGGAGGATAAATATTCAATAACTAATGGATCTATGTCATTACATAGTTATGGGGACAAAGGATCTCAAGGAAATAGAATAAGCTCGGCAAATTCTTTTGCCTCCTACATAATGTACAAATATAAAATCAAAGGATTTACAGTTTCACCTGGTTTAAGATATGAATCAATAACATTGGCAAGAGATGATTTTGGAAAAAATAATCCATCAAGAAATATTAATGACCTTTCTTCTAGAGAAAACAAAGTATCTGTATTCATACCTGGGATTGGGGTTAATTATACCATAAATAATAAATTTTCGATATTTGGAGGAATACATAAAGGATATTCACCTCCAGGCAGTTCTGTGGGTCAAAAATCTGAGGAGAGTTTGAATTTAGAATTAGGAGGGCGATTTTCGATAAATAGGGTAAATGCTGAAATTATAGCATATCAAAACGATTACAGTAATTTACTAGGAAATGATCTTGCAGCAACAGGTGGTTTTGGAGAGCTTGATCCATTTAATGCAGGAAAAGCCTTGGTTAATGGATTAGAAATATTACTGACATCTGATTTTGTTGATAATAAAAATATTTCTGTTCCCTTTTCATTTACATATACTCTTACTAATTCTAAATTCTTAACTGATTTTGGAAGTACTCAAGATATTTGGGGAGAAGTAAGTTATGGTGATAGAATTCCATACATTCCGCAACATCAATTGAATTCAAATATTGGTTTCAAAACAAATAAATTTGAAATTAATTTTAATGGAAATTATAATGGAAAATTCTCAACTAAAGCTGATGGTTCAATTGAAATTCCTTCATATTTTATTTTTGATATTTCTTTTAAATATAAAGTTCGACCAGGGATAACTTACACATCTAAAATAATTAATCTATTTGATAAAAAATATGCTGTTTCGAGAGCTCCTGCTGGATTAAGACCGGGACATCCATTTGGAATTTATACTGGTTTACTATACAAATTTTAAAAAATTAATTGTTTTATCTATCTTTCAGTTTAGAATTAATCTAAATAATAAATGAAAAATATATACATAATCTTAATTTTTACTTTGCTGATAGGATGTGAAAATGCTGAAAAAAAGTCACAAGAGGTGAATTTATACAGTCAGAGACACTATAAGGTTGATGAAAAGCAATATGAAAATTTTACTAACAAAACAGGCATAAAAGTAAACTACATCAAAGCGAATGCTGATGAGCTACTGGAAAGATTAAAAAATGAGGGAGAAAATAGTCCTGCAGATCTTTTTGTTTCAGTTGACGCTGGTAAATTACAAAAAGGTGCTGATCTTGGTCTATTTCAAAAAGTTTCAAGCTCTGTTATTAAAAATAATGTTTCTAAAGATTTGCAAGATAAAAATGGATATTGGATTCCTATAACATACAGGGCCAGAGTCTTAGTTTACAGTAATGAAAGAGTAAACAAAGAAGATCTTTCCACATATGAGGATTTGTCAAATGAAAAATGGAAGGGAAGAATACTTGTAAGATCCTCATCAAATGCATACAATCAAGCACTTATGTCATCGATTGTTGCAAACTTGGGAGGTGATGTCGCATCTGATTGGTCTGAGGCATTGGTTCAAAATTTCGCGAGAGATCCCAAAGGAAATGATCGCGATCAAGTAAAAGCCATAGCTGCTGGACAGGGCGATGTGGCTATTGTGAATTCTTACTATATCGGGTTATTACTTTCATCTCAAAAGGAAGAAGAATTAAATGCTGGAAGATCAGTATCTGTATTTTTTCCAAACCAGGGGGATAGGGGAAGTCATATAAATATTTCAGGACTAGCTCTTGCAAAAAATTCTCCAAATAAAGAAAATGCCATCAAATTAATGGAATTCTTGACTAGTGAGGAAGCTCAAATGACTTATGTTAATAATAGTTATGAATATGCTGCTAATCCTAATGTTAAACCTTCTAAAATTGTTCAAGGTTGGGGAGAATTCAAAAGGGATAACCTAGACCTTAATAAATTGGGAGAATTTAGGGATGAAGCTTTGAAAATTTTTGATAGTACAGGTTGGAAATAAAAAAAATACTTTTTTCAAACAACAAACGTTGGATTATTGGAAGTTTTATTTTAGCCTTTTTGGTTTTACTTCCAATTTTGACACTCTTCGTAAGACTACCCAGTTTAGAAAATACTACATTCAAGTATCTATGGGATACTCTTTTAATTGACTACACGATAAGTACATTCTACTTGTTAATCATTACGTGCTTTTTTTCTTTACTGTTTGCTGTTCTACCTGCATGGATTATAAGTAATTATCAATTTGCTGGTAGAAAATTTTTTGATATTGTGTTATATCTTCCTCTTGCAATCCCAACTTACATCATGGCTTTTACATATGCTGACATTTTGAGTTTCACAGGTCCTTTACAAGTTTTCTTTAGAAAAAATTTTCATTCAATTTCCGATTTTGTCAACCATGACTACATGCAAGTTGAAATACTAGGATTACTAATGGGACTTGCATTATATCCTTATGTATATTCAGTTTGTAGGGTATCATTTAGTCTAATCGGTTCGAATTACATAAACCTTTCAAAAAATTTAGGTTTATCAATGACAAAAACTTTTTTTAAAGTCATACTTCCTCTTTCTTCTCCAGCAATAATTTCAGGATTATTTTTGGTCATTATGGAGGTTTTAAATGAATATGGAGCAGTTAAATATTTCGGAGTAAATACTTACACTTCTGGGATATTTAGAGCTTATGGATCGATGGGGGATGTAGGCGCAGCCATTCAATTGTCTGTTTTGTTACTTTTTGTTGTATTACTATTTATGTATGTAGAAAAAAAATATCACTCAAGATTTAAATTTTACTATAGTTCAAACTCAAAAATTCAAAAACTTTCAATTTTAGAAAAAAAGAATTATTTATTATCTATTGTTATTTGTTTCATTCCGTTCTTACTTGGTTTTTTAATACCATTTTTATTTATTGTCAGCAACATTTTTTTGACTTATAATCAAATAGATTTTTTGGATTTAATTGAACTTACCCTTAACTCAGTATCAGTTTCAACACTCGCATCTGTAATAGTTGTTTTGGTTGTTTTATTTTTTCTTATGGTAGAAAAATTTACGAAATCCAGTTTTAACAGATATACAAGTGAAGTTATATCACTTGGATATGCTGTCCCTGGTGCTGTGATTGGTCTTGGTCTAATAATTTTATTTACGACCATAGATAGATCTCAAAGTTCGATTGTTTTTTATGGATCTTTTTTTGTTTTGATTTATGCTTATGTTGTTCGATTTTTGGCAGTAGGAAAATCACCTATCAAGTCGAGTTTAGAAAAGCATCCTGAGTCTTATGATGAAACTGCAAAAAATTTAGGTTTAGGTCCATTTAATCTTTTAAAAAAAATCCATATTCCCATAAATAAGTTTGCAATTCTAACAGCACTAATAGTTACTTTTATAGATCTTTTGAAAGAACTTCCAATTACATTAATCTTAAGACCATTTAACTTTGATACGTTAGCTACACAAACATATGAGTTTGCAATTGAAGAAATGATTCCCATGTCAGCAGCATATTCATTCATTATAATTGTTATTGGAAGTTTTTTATTGATAATTTTGAAAAATTCAATTAATAAACAAATCAATGTATCTTGAGGTCAAAGGATTAGCCAAATCGTACAAAAAAGATAAACCAATTATTAAAAAGTTGGATTTTTCGGTTAATCGCGGTGAAATCATATCATTTCTGGGTGAAAGTGGAAGTGGAAAAACAACATTTCTTAAATGTATTTCCGGTTTGGAAAATATTGATTCAGGTATAATAAAATTAAATGGAGAAATATTAAATGATGAAAATATTTTTGTGATGCCACAGAATAGAAAAATTGGGTTTGTATTTCAAGATTATCCGTTATTCCCTCACCTCACTCTAAAAGAAAATATTGTTTTCAACTTAGAAAATAAATATTTTAAATATTATAAAAATATGATTGAATTATCAGGTTTAGATCAACTTGAAAATAGATATCCACATCAACTATCGGGTGGAGAACAGCAAAGAGCTTGTATTGCTCGTGCACTAATCAGAAAACCTGATTTACTGTTACTTGATGAACCGTTTAGTAATTTAGATTCCAATATCAAATTTTCTATAAGAGATGAGATTTATAAAATAATTAAGGAAACTAAAACGACAACCATACTAGTAACCCATGATATTAATGATTCGATGAATATTGCAGATAAAATTTTAATTTTCAAAGCAGGTGTTTTGCAACAATACGACAATCCTCACAACATGTATTGTGAACCTATCAATTGTTATTGTGCCAAGATTTTAGGTGATCTCAACCAGATAGAAATTGACAATAAAATATATTACATAAGACCAGAAAAGCTTCAAATTGTTAAAAATTCAGACATAAAATTGGTAGTTGAAAAATGTTTCTTTCAAGGAAAGGAATATAAGATTCAAGGTACGTTTAAGAAAAATAGATGGTTTTTATTTTCACCACATTCAGTTGAGATAAACTCTGAAATTTCAATAAAATTCAAAAAAACAGATCTAATTTATTTTGATAATTTGTGTAGTAACTATTTTGATTAAAATAAAGTATGTAAAATTTAAATTCATTCTAAACAAACTTTAATATACATTTATCAAAAATTTAAAAGAAATGAATATAAGAACAAGTAATACATGCTTTAATTGTGAAAACTTATCAAATGATTTGCTTTGTTTAGAGCATAAAACCAAAGTAGATGTCTTTAATGTCTGCGATGATCATACCTATAAGAATTTCTTTTCAAAAGATTCAAATTGTGGAAATTGTATGTCTTTTAACACAGAATCTTGTAAACACCCAAGTTCTGCCACACCAGGTATGCTTTGCATTGAGTGGAAACCATCAATACAATAATTTTGTTTGAGTTAAAGTAACTACTTTAAAATTTGTTATATTTGCACGCAATTAATTCTTAAATTAATTGCTATGAACCCTCCTAATAACAAGTTGTCTTCTAAAGGCTTAACATTTGATGATGTTTTGCTAATACCTGCTTATTCAGAAGTGCTTCCAAATCAAGTTGAATTAAAAACTAAATTTTCCAGGAAAATTAATCTTAACATTCCAATTGTTTCAGCTGCAATGGACACTGTAACTGAAAGTAAAATGGCAATTGCTATGGCGCAAGAGGGTGGAATAGGAGTCATTCATAAGAGCATGTCAGTTGAAAATCAAGCCAATAAGGTTAAAAAAGTAAAAAGATCTGAATCAGGTATGATATTAGACCCTGTAACACTTCACAAAGATGCATTGGTTTCAGAGGCTAAAAGATCCATGCAAGAACATAGTATAGGAGGAATTCCTATCGTAGAAAAGGACAATAAACTCATCGGAATTATTACCAATCGGGACTTGAGGTTTGAAAATAATGATGATAAATTGATTTCAAATATCATGTCAAAGGATAATCTAATTACTGGATATGACGGTATCTCAATGAAAGAGGCTGAAACAATTTTACAAAAACATAAAATTGAAAAATTACCAATTGTTGACAAAAAAAATAAATTAATTGGACTGATTACTTTTCGAGATATTCAAAAGATTTTTTTAAAACCAGTTTCTAATAAAGACAAATTTGGAAGGCTTAAAGTTGCTGCTGCTGTCGGAGTCTCCGATGATGCTATCGAAAGATGTGAATCACTTGTAAGTGCAGGGGTGGATGCTCTAGTTGTTGATACTGCTCATGGACACACCCGTGGTGTCATTTCTGTATTAAAAAAAATAAAAAGCAAATTTCCTGAAATCGATGTTGTCGTTGGTAATATTGCAACAAAAGAAGCCGCCCAGTTTCTTGTAAAAGCTGGTGCTGATGGAGTAAAAGTTGGTATTGGTCCTGGGTCTATATGTACAACTCGAATAATAGCTGGAGTTGGCTATCCACAACTTTCTGCCATTTTTGATGTTTCAAGTGCATTGAAAGGAACTGATGTTGCTTTGATAGCAGATGGTGGAATAAAATATACTGGAGATATTACAAAAGCAATTGCTGCTGGAGCTGATTGTGTTATGTTGGGTTCTCTTTTGGCAGGAACAAAAGAATCACCTGGTGAAACAATAATTTACGAAGGAAGAAAATATAAAACCTATCGAGGAATGGGATCAATTGAAGCAATGGAAAAAGGAAGTAAAGAGCGTTATTTTCAAAACAAGGTTAATGATTCAACAAAATTAGTTCCAGAGGGTGTGGTTGGACGAGTTCCATACAAAGGAGATCTTTTTGAAAGCATACATCAATTCACTGGAGGTATTCGATCTGGAATGGGCTATTGTGGATGTGAGAATATTAATGATTTGAAAAACAATTCAAAGTTTGTTCAAATTACAGGATCCGGTCTACAAGAAAGCCATCCGCATAATGTTATGATTACAAAAGAGTCTCCTAATTATTCTAGATAAACATTATATTTTGAAATTTAAGCGCTTCATAGTTTATCTTATTGTTTTTTTAATTTCAAGTTGTAATTTATTTGAAAATAAACCAGTACGCGCAATCGCAAAGTATAAATCAAATTATCTTTTTTTTGAGGATATTAAAAAATACATACCAAAAAATTTATCTGAAAAAGAAAGTTTAGTTTTGATCGAAAACGAGATAGCGAAGTGGGCAAAAAATCACATTTTGATTGAACAGGCCAATATAAATCTTGATAATGAAAAGAAAAATCAATTGTTGGTGATGGCAAAAGAATACAGTGACGAATTATTTTCATTTCACTACAAAGAAAAAATTGTTAAATCTTTAATGGATACAGTTGTCAATCAAAATAGTATTGATGAATATTACAAACAAAATAAAATTAACTATAAATTAAACGAGGATATAGTTAAGGCTAGATTTATTAAAATTTCAAATGAAAACTTTGAAATCCCAAATATTCGTAACAGATTTAGAAGGTTTAACAAATCAGATATTTCTTTTTTAGATTCCATATCACTACAATTCTCATCATATTCATTTAATGATTCAATATGGATTAACAAAGATGTTTTTTTTTCAAAATTCCCCGAAGTTAGAGATTATGTGAAAAATAATATTGTAAAAAAAAATTTATTTTACCAACTTGAAGACTCTTTGGAACTATATTTGATAAAAGTTAGTGAATCTGCTTTGAGAAATAACATCGCTCCCATAGATTATTTAGAGCCGACACTCAGACAGATTTTAGTAAATAAAAGAAAACTTGAATTCATAAGAAATTTCGAAAATGAATTATACATCGACGCTATTCAAACTAAAGAACTTGAAATTTATGAGCAGTAACAATTTTAATATTGTTTTCTCTGTGATTATTTGTTTACTCTGTCAATCAGTGTTTTATGCTCAGGTTTCAAAATCCATCAAAATTGATGGAGTAGCTGCTGTTGTTGGAGATTATGTAATTCTTGAATCCGATGTGGATAAAACTTTGATTGACTTACAGTCTCAAGGAGTTTCGACAGAAAATATTGGAAGATGTAGTTTATTAGGAAAGTTGATGGAAGATAAATTATATGCTCATCACGCTGAACAAGACAGTCTAGAGGTTGATAATGGTCAAATTTATTCATATGTAGACAGGACAATCGAGTACTTTGTAGATCAACTGGGAAGCTTAGAAAAAGTTCTTGATTTTTATAAAAAATCCGATGAACAATCATTCAGAACTGAATTGTTCGAGATAAATAAATTAAACCAGTTATCACAAAAAATGCAGTCTCAAATAGTTGATGAAGTTGAAATAACACCTGAAGAAGTTAGACAATTTTTTAACTCAATACCTAAGTACGAAAGGCCAGTATTTGGTGCAGAGCTTGAATTAGCACAGATTGTCATTAAGCCTCAAGTTTCAGAGGTAGACGAAAATAAAGTAGTCAAAAGGCTTGAAACAATCAAGTATGATATTGAATTTAATGGGTCTTCATTTGCAACAAAAGCAATATTATATTCCCAAGATCCAGGCTCAAGGTCTACAGGTGGCAAATACACATTGAATCGCAACCGCCCAAGATACGATAAGGACTTAAGAGATGTAGCATACAGACTTCGTGAAGGTGAGATTTCTGATCCTTTTCGAACTCAGTTTGGATGGCATATAGTTAAAGTAGAAAAAATAAGAGGTCAAGAGGTTGACATAAGACATATTTTATTGATTCCTGAAATTACAAATCAAGCTCTTATGGAAGCAAAAAGAAAAATTGATATAGTCAGAAAGAGAATCGTTGATGGAGAGATTACATTTGAGGAAGCTGCAAAATCTGTTTCAGATGAAATAGAAACAAGAAATAATGGTGGCGTTTTGATTAACCCAACCACTGGTGACACAAGATTTGAACTCACTAAAATGGATCCAGTTTTGTACGGTCAGGCTCAAAGATTGAGAGATGGAGAAATAAGTGCACCACTTCTTGAAAAAGATGAAAGAGGTATTCAAAAATATAAAATAATTAAGGTTAGTAACAGGTTTGATGAACACATTGCTGATTACTCTAAGGATTATATCAAAATAAAAGAGCTTGCACTTAGGGAAAAACAGTTAAAAGAAATTCAAGAATGGATGGCTGAAAAAATTGACGAAACTTACATAAACATTAATCAAGATAATCAGAATTGTAATTTTACTAACAAATGGGTAAAAAATTAGTATCCTTTTTAATCTCTACAAAATTCACCGCCATCTTATTTGTTTTATTTCCTCTTTCCATGGGAATTGGAACTTTTGTTGAGAGCTACTATAACACAACAACTGCAAAAATACTAATATACAATGCTTGGTGGTTTGAATTAATGATGGTTTTTTTTGTTATTAATTTTGCATTTAACATCAAGAGATACAATTTACTTACTTTCAAAAAATGGCCAATTTTATTGTTACACCTATCTTGGATATTGATAATTTTAGGTGCAGGTGTAACAAGATATATAGGTTATGAAGGTGTAATGCCGATAAGAGAGAATACCTCTTCCAATAAATTTCTTTCTGAAGAAACATATCTTACAGTTTTAGTTGATGGAGAACTTAATGGAGTGCCTGTGAGAAGAGGTCTTGAAGATGAGTTTTTATTTTCAGAAGCAACCAACAATTATTTTATTTGGAATTACGATTTTCAGGGTCAGGACTTTTCAATAGAATTTGAGGACTTTTATGAAAATGCAAAAGAGGATGTAATAGAAAAAGAAAGTGGTGAGCAGTATTTAAAAATTGTTGAAGCGAGTGATGGTACAAGGCATGAACATTTTTTGAAATCTGGCCAAGTAACAAGTTTACACAATATCTTATTTGCATTAGATAAACAAACTGAGGGAGCGATAAATATTACAACCAAAAATGGGAAATTATTCATAGAAAGTCCATTTGAGGGAAGTTATATGAAAATGTCTGATCAAAGTCAAGGAACTTTAATTAAAGATCAAGATGAAGTTTTAATGCTTAGATCTTTATATAATGTTGCAGGCTTACAGTTTGTTTTTCCAGATGGAATAATTGAGGGTGATTTTGAAGTGGTTCGTTCAAATGAGGAATCTTCTCAACAGGGTCTTGTTGTAAGAATTTCCACTATGAATCAATCCAAAGTAATTGGTATACTTGGAGGAAAAGGAATTGTAAATATTCCAAAAAAAATAAATGTTGGAAACCTTGACTTTTCATTAACATATGGGTCTTTAGAAAAGACATTACCATTTAATATCAGACTTAATGATTTTATTGCTGAAAAGTATCCTGGAACTGAAAAAAGCTATAGTAGTTTCAAAAGTAAAGTCAGTGTAATAGATGAAACAAATTTTGATTATGAAATTTATATGAACCATATTTTAAATTATAAGGGATATAGATTTTTTCAAGCATCTTTTGATCCTGATGAGAAGGGGACGGTGCTATCGGTGAACCACGACTTTTACGGTACCTTGTTAACTTATGTAGGCTATATTTTACTATATGCCGGATTAATGGGAGTTATGTTCTTTGGAAAAACTAGGTTTATAGATTTAGCTAAAAAGTTAGAGAAATTAAGACTTAGAAAAAAGGCATTATATTTTATTATTGGATTAGTTTCTTTACAATCAATATCTCAAGAAAATCACTCCCACAGTCAAAGTCAACTAAAAACTTTAGATCTTTTTAACTCAGATACTCAAGTTTCTTATGAACATGCTGCAGAATTCGGAAGTTTAGTGATACAGGATGCCGGAGGTCGTATGAAACCACTTAATACTTTTGCCTCTGAACTTTTGAGAAAGGTTAGCAAATCTGATACTTTCAAAGATTTAAGTGCAGATCAGGTACTAATTTCGATTTTAAAAAACCCTCTTTCATGGTACAATACACCTATTATTTATCTAAAAAGAGGAAACGATAGTTTGAGAAAAATTGTTGGTAGGGAAAAGAAAGATAAATATGCTGCATTCGTTGATTTTTTTGATGAAAATGGAAATTATAAAATTTCATCACAGCTAGAAAGTGCATATAAGGCTTCATTGCCAAATCAGTTTCAAAAAGATTTTATTGAAACTGATAGAAAAGTAAATTTACTATTTTCAGCTTTTGAGGGTAAAATTCTAAGAATTTTCCCAATACCTAATCATCCAAACAATAAGTGGATTTCTTTTTCTGAAAATGATACAGATCAGTTTCAGGGAGTTGATTCTTTGTATGTAAAAAATGTTCTACCATTATACTTTTCAACCTTAGACAGTGACATAAAGACAGGAGATTATGAAAACTCAAAAAAACTAATTGAAAGTATAAAAGGTTTTCAAACTAAATATGGTTCACAAGTTTTACCAAGCGAGGATAAAATCAAAGCAGAAATTTACTATAATAAATATGATATTTTTAAAAGACTTTTTAGCTGGTACATGTATGCAGGTGTTTTAATGTTTGTTTTTTTGATTTTCCAAATATTCTATGAAAATTCATATTTGAAGTATTTAATAAATTTTTCGAAGTATTCAATCATTGCTTTATTCATTATTCATACAGTCGGCTTAATAGCCAGAGCTTATGTTTCTGGTCATGCACCATGGAGTGATGCTTACGAGTCCATGATTTATGTTGCCTGGGCGACAGTTGGTATTGGTCTAGCATTCGGAAGAAAGTCTGATTTAACTATTGCAGCTACTTCTTTTGTTTCCTCAATGATATTAATGATTGCTCATTGGAATTGGATGGATCCTGAAATAGCCAATCTTGTTCCAGTATTGGATAGTTATTGGTTAATGATCCATGTTTCTGTTATTGTTGGAAGCTACGGGCCATTTACCCTGAGCATGATTCTGGGAATTGTATCATTAATTTTGATAATGATAACCAACCAAAAAAACAAAAAGAAAATTGATTTAAACCTTCAGGAACTAACCATTATTAATGAACTCTCTTTAACAGTTGGATTGATTATGTTAACAATTGGAAATTTTCTTGGTGGACAATGGGCTAATGAAAGTTGGGGTAGATATTGGGGTTGGGACCCCAAAGAAACTTGGGCGCTTATAAGTATAATGATTTATGCATTTGTTCTGCATATGAGGTTAATACCAGGTTTAAAAGGGAAGTGGATTTTTAATTTAATGTCAATAGTAGCCTTTGCATCAATTATGATGACATATTTTGGTGTTAATTTTTACTTAACTGGCCTTCATTCATATGCGAGTGGAGATAAGGTAATCACACCAGATTTTGTTTATTATTCAATGCTATTTGTTTTTATATTAGGAACATTCTCTTTTTTGAAATACAAAAAATATTATAAATGACAAATAATAGAAATTGGTTTTTGAAATCTTTGTTGGGAATTATAGTTTTTAGTGCTGGATTGTGTGTTTTTGGAGAGGCCCTAACATTGAAAAATTCTGAGCAATCTTGGTTTTTAATAGGTACATTAGCACTGGTAATGATTAATTCGGGGTTATGTATAATGATCTCAGCTAATTTGAAATAATGACAAGTCTTATTTTTTTTAAAAGATTCATCTTTATTGCTTTAATACTTTTTTGTATAGAAAACACATATGGTCAGATTGAAAATACACAAAGAAAAATCCAGTTACTTCCTCCACTGTCAACTGGAATTAATAATTTAAAAATATCTCCAGTTAATCCTAACTATTTTTCACCAACTGAGGTTTCCTTGGATAAAAAACAAGATAAAAAGTCAATATTTGAAAGTGAAACTTTTTTAGATCCTGCTGATATTTATTTAAAAAGAAATAAAAAGAATGAAAAAAAATCAAATCAAGGATATAGTAAAAAAGAGTATTTAGGTGATGTTAAAACTAGGTCTGATGATGTTAATATAATTTGTAGAGACTTTGAATATGTAGATGGTGATCGTGTTAGAATCTTAGTTAATGATTCAATAGTTATAAATAATTTAATGCTTGATTCAGACTTCTCGGGTTTTAAATTACCTCTTATCAAAGGTTTTAATAAAATTGATTTTACTGCGCTCAACCAGGGAAGTTCGGGTCCTAATACTGCTGAACTTAGATTATATGATGATAAAAATCAGATGATCTCTTCTAATAAATGGAATCTTGCTACTGGAGGAACAGCAACATTTATTATAGTTAAAGAGTAAGTCAATAGTAATGTTCAATTTTGTTTTTTTGAATTGCTTGCCAACCAAGTTTAAATAATAATCTTGTCATTAAATTTAGGTCTTTAAATTTCTCATCTTTGGTGTGACCTTTTTTATATCTGTAAAATATTTGTTGTACGATAACAGATAATTTGAAAAGTCCATAAACATAATAAAAAATTAAATCTTTAATTTTAATCTTTCTCCTAGATTCGTACATACTTACAAGCTCCATTCTAGTGGGATTTCCAGCGTTTACAGTAGGGTAATCTAAAATACCTTTAATATTTTTATGATCCGATTCGATAGTCCAATAAGCAAGTGATGTTCCAAAATCCATTAAAGGATCACCGATTGTACACATTTCCCAATCTAAAATTGCATTAACTGAATTAAATGATTTATCGAAAACTATATTATCATATTTGTAATCATTGTGAATTAGACAATGATCATATTTTCTTGGTTTATTCCTATCTAACCAACCTATGATTTTTCTTGACTCATCAATGTTTTCTGTTTCAGATTTAATATACTGTGTACTCCAATTTTTAATTTGTCTTTCAACGTATCCATTGGGTTTTCCAATCTTATCTAAACCCATTTTCTTGAAATTAATTTCATGAATTTGTACAATGTTTTCAATCCACATCTTAGAAATAAACTGGTATTGCTGCGCTGTTAGATTTTTAGAAAGAGGATTATTTTTTGTGAGGATAATTCCATTTATATTTTCCATCAAATAAAATGGAGCACCTAAAATTGAAATATCTTTTGAAAAAAAATAAACTTTTGGGATCTTTAGCGAACTGTTTCTTAATGACGATAGTACCCTAAACTCCCTTTCCATATCATGTCCAAATCTCGCTCCTTTGGGAGGCATTCTCAAAACTAATTCTTTGTTTTCAAATTTTATAAGATATGTGAGATTTGAGAATCCATTATTAAATTGTAAAATTTTTAATTTGTTATAATGATTTGAAAGAAGTCCACTTTCAAATAAAAATTTTTTTAGAGACTCACTATTTATTTCCTCTCCCTTTCTTACCTCTTGTATCATTTTTTTGATTGTACAATTTTATTAGATTTCTTCCTAGTTGGTACATATGTACTTCATCTGGTCCATCAGCAAGTCTAATTGCTCTAGCATATACGTAAAATGATGCCAAGGGAGTATCTTGAGAAACGCCTAAACCTCCGTGCGCTTGGATTGATCTATCAATAACTTTACAAGCCATTTTTGGAATTGCAATTTTAATCATTGAAATTTGATTCATGGCTGCCTTAGCACCAAATCTATCAATCTTATATGCTGTTGACAATGTTAGTAATCTGGCTTGATCAATTTCACATGCTGATTTTGCAATGTCTTGACGAATACTACTGTAATCTTTTAATTTTTTTCCAAAGGTTTGTCTTTCATTAACCCTTGAACACATTAACTCAAGTGATCTTTGCGCTGCTCCTATAAGTCTCATACAATGATGAATTCTTCCAGGGCCAAGCCTTCCTTGAGCTATTTCAAAACCTCTCCCTTCACCAAGTATTAAATTCTCTTTCGGAACTTTTACATTATTCAATTCGATCTCAGCGTGACCCTCTGGAGAGTCAAAATAGCCAAAAACACTCAACGGTCTTAAAATTTTTATTCCCTTGGCATCCGACGGAATAATTATCATACTTTGTTGAGAGTGTCTCTCAGCATTAAAATCTGTTTTACCCATAAGAATATAAAAAGATGTCTTAGGATTCATTCCCCCGGAAGACCACCATTTTTTTCCATTAATAACATATTCATTTCCATTTCTAATTATTGAAGTTTCGATATTTGTTGCGTCTGAGGAAGCTACATCAGGTTCTGTCATAAGGAAAGCAGATCTAATATCACCGTTCATGAGTGGTTCAAGCCATTTCTTTTTTTGAAAACCATTACCATACTTTGCAAGAACTTCCATGTTTCCGGTATCTGGGGCTGAACAATTGAATATCTCCGATGAAAATGAACATCTACCCATTATTTCAGCAAGTGGAGCATACTCAAGATTGGTCAGCCCTGGACTTAATTTACCATACTCAACTGGAAGAAAAAGATTCCAAAGTCCTTCTTTTTTGGCAATCTTTTTGAGTTCTTCAATTTTTACTGAATTTTTCCAATCATTTTTTGTTCTATGTTCAATAATTTCTTTTTCTATGGGAAGTATATTTTTATCCATGAACAATTTCAAATGTTCTTGAATTTTTAAAGATTTTTCAGAATATTCAAAATTCATATTTTGACTTTTCTTGGTTTGTTTAATATTTATTTATTTATTGAGAGAATTGATAACTATATTAGCCTCTCACTAAAATACCCTTTTAATCTTAAATTTTGAAATCAATACTATCCAAGTTTAATGATTACGTTAATAAACGCTACAATCAAAATCTTGTAAAATATGATGATCTACACCTTTGGAGCATTTCAAATCTCTCTTATTTTTGGAAATCAATTGTTGATTTTTTTAAAATAGAATTCGATTCTAAACCAAAATCAGTGTTTCAAAATAATAAAGATTTTTTAAATGTGAATTGGTTTCAAGGTTCCAAAATAAGTTATTCAAAAAATGTTTTTAGAAATACTAACAATTCTAAGCCCGCCATAAAATTTCAAGATGAGAGTGGGTTTTACACTGAAATATCTTGGGATTCATTAAAATCAAAAACTCTTGAGTTTCAAAAAGTTTTAATAAATAATAATATCAAAAAAGGGGATAGGGTTGTGGCTTATTGTTCAAATAGACCCGAGGTCATTGCTGCCTTTTTGGCTGTTAATTCATTGGGTGCAATCTGGTCATCATGTTCCCCTGATTTCGGTTTTGAATCTGTTAAAGAACGTTTTAATCAACTACAACCAAAACTTCTATTATATCATGAAGAGTATAAATACAAAGGAAATAGTTATAGTTTGAAATATAAAGCAGATAAAATAAAAAATTCCATCAGATCAATTCAGGCTAAGATTAATCTTAATGAATTTTCAACTTTTAAAACAAAGGTTGAAATATATGAGTTTCATTATGAGTCTGTTGATTTCAATCATCCTATTTGGATATTATTTTCATCAGGTACCACAGGAAAACCTAAAGCCATTACCCATGGTACGGGAATGATGATATTAGAACACTGTAAGGCTCTGGGTATACACCAAAATGTATCCAAATCAGATAATTTTTTTTGGTATTCAACAACTGGGTGGATGATGTGGAATTATTCCCTGAGCTGTCTCTTGTTAGGCACAACACTCTGTTTGTATGATGGACCATCAAATTTTCCTGACTCGGGTGTAATATGGAGATTTGCTGAGAAATCACAAATTAATCATTTTGGTCATGGTGCAACCTATTTCCAAAATTTGGTTAATAACGTTCCGGTTGAAGTTGAAAGTCAAGGTTCAGCAAATTTGAAATCAATTGGTTCCACAGGTTCCCCGCTATTTGCTGAAACCCATTTGAAACTGAATAACTTATTCCCTATGAGTCATATAATTTCTCTTAGCGGCGGAACCGATGTTTGCACTGCTTTTATTGGAGGAAATCCCAACAAAAAATCAAAACCTGGAGAAATACAATGTAAAATGCTTGGAGCTAGTATTGAAGTTTGGGATCATAATGGAAAAAAAATTATAAATAAAATGGGTGAATTAGTTATTACAAAGCCATTAATTAGTATGCCTTTATTTTTCTGGGATGACCCTAAAAATAAAAGGATCAATGAAAGTTATTTTTCAAAATTTTCTGGGATTTGGAATCATGGAGATTGGGCTACAGAGACAAAATCTGGTAGTTTTATTGTTCATGGCAGGTCAGATTCTACATTAAATAGGTTTGGAGTTAGAATCGGTACATCTGAAATATACAGTACACTTGAAAATTTAGATTACATAAATGATAGTTTGGTTATTCATCTTGATTCAGAAATCGACAAGTTATTACTGTTTATTCAAACAGGATCTAAAATAGATAAAGTTAATATTAAAAAAGTAATAAGAGATAAATGCTCGCCAAGACATGTACCTGATCTCATATTTGAGGTTCCACAAATTCCTTATACGATAAGTGGAAAAAAAGTGGAAGTTCCAATAAAAAAATTACTTATGGGGTACAATCCAAATCTGGCATTAAGTTTGGATTCACTTAGAAACCCTGAATCAATTGATTGGTTTACTGATTTTTATTTAAATTTCTTTAATAGTTCAGCTTGATTTTCTATTGATGAAATGAATTCTTTTTTAAGTCTTTCGATTAAATCTTTGGTACTTGGACAATCTTCGATAGATGTGACACCCTGACCAGCTGACCATATTGTTTTCCAGGCTTTAGCTTCAGCTTGCGCAGCATCTAATTCATCTCCGAAATTAATTTTTTTTGAGTCTCCCCACATGTCTTCGGTTATTCCCATTGCCTCCAAACTTGGTCTTAAGAAATTTGCATTAACTCCGGAAACAGCAGCGGTGTATACAATATCACCTGCTTTTGATTCAATTATCATTTCTTTATATTTTTCATCAGCTTTACTTTCTGTTGTATTGATAAATCTTGTACCGAGGTAGGCTAGGTCCGCACCCATTTGAAGAGCGGATGCTATGTCCCTTCCTGAACTTATACAACCTGAGAGTAAAATTGTTTTTTTAAAAAATTTTTTAATTTCGGCAATAAATGGTATTGGATTGAGAGTTCCGCCATGTCCACCAGCTCCAGCTGCAACTAAAATGAGACCATCTACGCCAGCTTCAGATGCTTTCTCAGCGTGTCGTTTTTTTATAACATCATGAAAAACAAGTCCACCATATGAGTGAACTGCGCTAACGAGTTGACTTACAGCCCCGAGAGAGGTTATAATTATTGGAACTTTATGTTTAATACATATTGATAAGTCTTTTCTTACCCTGGGGTTTGTTGGATGTACAATTAAATTTACACCGAAGGGTGCCGGTTTTTTACCTGTTTCAGTTTCAAATTTTTCTAAATCTTTCTTGATCTCAATTATCCACTCTTCAAAACCTTCACTTGTTCGTTGATTTAATGCAGGAAAAGTTCCAACAATTCCATTTTTACAACACTCAGTAACTAATTTTGGACCTGATATTAAAAACATTGGAGCTGCAATAGCAGGAATATTGAGTTCATCTATAAATTTTGGTTTTTTCATATTTAAATTATTATAAGCTTCCATATCCTCCATCAATTGAAATTGAATGTCCATTAACAAAAGACGATTTTTCCGACAGAAGCCACAAAATACTGTCTGCAACTTCTTTAGTTTTTCCTATTCTTTTCATTGGATTAATTTTCATGTTGAAGTCGATTACATTCTTGGGGACATTCTGAATCAGTTTCGTATCAATAAAACCTGGACAAACAGAATTTACTCTTATATTATGGTCACCATATTCAATTGCAGCAGATTTAGTTAGACCAATAACTCCATGTTTTGAGGCACTATAAGAGGCACCTCCTCCCACACCTTTAAGTCCAGCCATTGAGGATACGTTAACTATTCTTCCGAATCTATTTCTTAACATATACTTAATTTGATACTTCATGCAAAGAAAAACCCCATTTAAATTAATATTTAAAGTACTATTCCAATCTGAAAGGTCTGTTTTATGAATAGATTCAAAATCCCCTCCTACACCTGCATTATTGATAGCTAAATCAATTTTTTTGTTTTCCTCAACAACAATTTCAGTAATACTTTTAACTTCAGTTTCAACTGAAACATCCATTTTGAAGAAAGATGCTTCATTTCCCATGGATTTGATTTGGTCTACCGTTTGCTTACCCATTTTTTCATTGATATCAGTAACAATTACCTTGGCACCACATGCAGAAAGAGCAACTGACGTTGCTCTTCCAATTCCATCACCTCCGCCAGTGACGAAAGCTATTTTTTTATTAAAATCAGACACTTATAAAATTGTCTATGCGTATTTCTACAGTTGAATTTTCAATGTAGCAACACCACTCATACCAATTAATGGCATTCCAGGGAAAACGCTGTATTTTTCACCACCAATGTTGTATAGAGAAATATCTAGGTTTGTATTGGAGTTAACATTCAATCCTAAACTGAAATCAATAATATTTCTTTGTGGAACAACACCAGAGTAAAAAGGACCCATTAGTGAATTAAATCCACTGTCATATTTGTGAGCCAATCCGAAATTAAATTTTCCAGTTGAGTAACTAAGACCAGTTTTTAATCTATGCTTTGAATGGTTCAAATAATAACTAGCAGTTTCATTATAATCACCAAGATCTCCTCTGCTAAATTCAGTTTCACTGACAACAGAATAGTTGGCATAAACATTTAAATCTTCAGAAACATTCCACTCAGCGGCTGTGTCAAATCCCCAGTAACTTATTTTTCCAAAATTCCTGTAACCCATCATGATGTGAGGATTTCCGTCTTGTGGAGCTTGATCACTTTGAACAACTCCAACAACACCATTTAAACCTTGTCCTACTGCAGCACCAACCATAAGTGCAGTCATGTTGTTTGCGAGTGCAGCTGCTACTGGCGCAGGGTTACCAAGACTTGTTGCAAATGCTTGAAACAGTGGCTGCATAGTACCTGCAAAATCAGTTCCCAAAGAAGGAAGAGCAACTAGAGGACTCAATACTGTTTGTGTAGTAAAGTTTTCTTTAGTTGTTTGGTAAATGTCAAAACTCCAAGAAATATCATCTCCAAACATCGTTTTGTATCCAATCTCATATGTAGTGTCGACTTGTAAAGTTGCCTGATCTCCCCCAACTAAATCTCCAAAAGGATTACCATTTTGATCAACTTTAACTCCTGTAGTGTAACCTCCTGTACCAAGCACTAAAGCAGGAGATGTTTGAGCCGTCAAAAAGGGTAAAAATGGTTTCAAAGCAGCATATGCAGGGTTTAAATTAACTGCCTGAGCAATTCCAGGGGCCAACACCCCATAAAGAATAGCATGTGACATTCCTATTCCACTGCTATCTGGGACAAGCCCTCCACCAAACAAAAACTTGGTTTTAACATTATCAAAAGTTTGTGCATGTCTGTTACCGTAAAGGTGCATGTTCAAACCTGCTGACAAACTTGATAGATCGGCAACCGGTAAATCCATAAACATATCAACAGCTGATGGCGGCGTATGAGATCTGTTAAAACTCAATCTAATAATATCTTTTGGACTGGCTTTTAATACCAAACCAATTCTTGGTGAAAAAGCAGACTCGTCAAGCATTGCAAATCTGTCATATCTACCTGCAAGAGATAAAATCAAATTATCGGACAAGTCAGTTTTGGCAGATAAATATGTACCATAAATTCTGTAATCATCATTATTTTCATTTCGACCGTGAGTTCTGGTGAATGATTCAAACTGAGCAAGTTTATGTTCAAAACCAACAGATAAAGAAGTGTTGAGTTTATCCAAAGAAATTTCTTGCTGAACTTGAAGTTGTGATTGTGAACTTTCAATATAGCTGACTAAACCGGTTCTGTAATTGTATCCAATCTCATCTCCTTCATTTCCAGGAATATTTTTGGTGTAATTATATTGAGCAAAAAGATCATTAGATTTGACTTTAAACTGCACAAAATGATTATTTTGATCTCCAAAAACTTCACCGGTCCCAGAGGTCCAAGCATTACCAACTGTACTTCCCATACCAGCGACAGCTGTAAATGAGAAATTATTGTTCGGTCTATAATATATAGATGCATCGGCTCCTTTGGATTCTATATCATGTATCTGATCAGAAGTTCCAACCGTTTGGCCAGTTAATGGGTCAACAATGTTCCTAGAACCACTGGCACCAAAAACACCAAGATTTTGGTTGTCACTAAGACTCCAAGTTCCATTCTCAGAATATCTCAAATTAAATTTGTAACCAAATGTTTTGTCATCATTACTCACAGCATGTCTAAAGTATACAGATTTCATATTGAAATTACCTCCGCTTAATAACGATCCACTGTTGGCGATCGCTCCACCTTGAAGTTGTAGTGTGCTTCCTTCGTGACTGAAAGGGTCTTTACTTATGTAATGAATAACTCCAGATCCAACTCCTGCACCATACAAAGAAGCTTGAGGTCCTCTAACAATCTCGACCTTTTCAAGGTCAATCATACTCAAGTTAGTATTACCTGAGTCGAACAGGTTCAATCCAGCTTGAGATAAATCTCTATGATCAAGCATTACCAAAGCTGATGTCTGAAAAATATCAACTCTGTCTCTTAGTGTTATATTGGTTCTGTTGGCCCCTTGTCTGTCAACTTGCACGCCTACAACATTTTCTAAAAGATTTGTTGCATTAAAGCTGGCGTTTTTTTCAATTTGGTCAAGTTTAACAGTCGAAACGGATGCAAATACATCGGAAATTTTTTCTGCTTTTCTAGAAGCAACTATAACAACTTCATCTAGTAATTCTCCTGATTCCAATGTCACTGAAACCAATTGAGTGGAAGAAAGAACTTGTAAAGTTGTATTGGCATATCCTACCGAACTAAACTCAAGAGTCCATGGGAAATCTTGTTCGGAGTTCAAGGTAAACATTCCATTGTTGTCTGTTGAAACTCCGGTGTTTGTTCCTTGTAAAATTACATTGGCACCAGCAACTGATTCAACTCCGTCAGTTACTTTACCAGAAATCGAGTTTTGAGCGTTGACCACAAAAGCGGTGGTTAATATCAAACTTATACTAATCAATAAAGATTTAAAATTCATAATTGTTGTTTTGGTTATTTTTTTTATCTGCTAATTGATAAATTTCCATATTTCAAAATGCAAATTTAAGAATTTCTTAAAATATGTGGCAAAATAATATTATTTATTCGGTTTTTAAAATTTATTCCCAAATCACATCATTATCTCTTTTTTCCCAATCTTTGTAAAAAATTGAAAATTTTTCATCAATCTTAGCCCTCTTTATTTTTAGTGTTGGGGTTGTCATTTCATTTTCAGGTGTCCAATCATCTTTGACAAGAATAATCTTAGATATTTTTTTGTAATTATCAAGTTCATGATTAACATCATTTAAAATTTTAGAAATTTTTTGGGTTGTCGATTCGACATTATTTTTGGCAAGTTCTGTGGGAACTGCTAATAAAATAGGCTGAACACAATTTAACCCTACCAAACATAATTGAGAAAATTCATCAACATTACCAAACTTACTTTCAATTGCTGCAGGTTCAATATATTTTCCTTTGGTTGTTTTAAAAATATCTTTAACTCTTCCTGTTACATAAAGATAACCCTGATCATCAATGTACCCTTTATCACCGGTGTGCAACCATCCATCTTGAAGAGTTGATGTAGTCATTTCCACATTTTTATAGTAACAGTCCATCAAAAACGGACCTTTCATACAAATTTCACCCTCATCTGTAATTTTTAAACTCACATCAGGACTTGAAATTTTTCCGACGGATCCAATTCCATTATTTTGATATGGATTTAAATTTGTACACACACAACAATTTTCTGTCATTCCATAACCATTGGTTATGTAAATTCCGATTGTTTTAAACCAATCAATAAGCTCTACAGGAAGTGCTGCTGCACCTGAAATAATGACCTTTGCCTTAGAAAGTCCTAACGCTGCTTTTAATTTTCTCTTTATTATCCATGAAATTACAGGGATTTTTAAAAGTTTTGTTAACTTTTCTTGGGGCATTTTCAATAAAATTTTTTCTTGAAATTTAGAGTAAATCCGTGGTACCCCTTGAAAAGCTGTAGGACTTACACTTTTTAAATTTTCTGCATAACTATCAAGAGATTCAACAAATGATAGATTTCCACCATACCTTAGACAGGTCCATTCAATACAAACTCTTTCAAAAATGTGATTTAGTGGTAAATATGAAATAAATCTATTGTTACCTCCTTCGTCAATTCCTAGTGGATTATAATCTTCGTGGACATTTTTGGTGTTGTAAAGAGATTTGTATTTAATCACAGCTCCTTTTGGATCTCCTGTAGTACCTGAGGTAAAAATTATTGTCCAAATATCATCGTTTTTAGGATAAAAGTCTTCAGACTGAGGCTCGAACTTATTAATAAATTCAAACCATTTCTCTCCCTTATCAATTTTTGAATGATTTTGGTAGTGAGGAAATGAAATAATTGGCATTTCTTTAGGCACTCCCTTTTTCATTTCTTCCCAATTTTCAAGCTTACCTACAAATAAGGCCTCAACATCTCCAAAATTTAATAAATTTTTTATTTCATTTGATTTTAGAGTTGGAAAAAATGGAACAGAAATATATCCAGCAATTGTAATCGCAAGATCTGCAATAATCCACTCTCTGCAATTTTTAGAAACTAGACCAATATGGCTTTTTTCTTTTAATCCCAAACTTTTTAGTCCTGTTGCTAATTTACGAGCCATCATGCCTGCTTCAGACCATGTGTAGGTCTCCCAATTATCACCAAATGGTTGTCTCAAAAAAGGGTTGTTGGAAAGTTCTTTTTCCCATTTATAGAAAGGAAAATCAAAATATTCATTTAGCATATAAAAGTTTTTATAGTTTGGTATTAAGTTTTAGTCAGTTTCGATTTGTATTTGTTGTTTATTAACAAACAAGTTAATAAAATTAATTTTTTTGATCCAATATGGTTCTAATCTTTTTGTATTCATGGTGATTTAATGGGTACTGATACATAAATATTAATGAAGAAATGTAAACAAAAAATAGTACGGGTCCTCCAATAAAAGTTAAAGAATTAATAATATCATTTGAAATTTGAATTGAGTTAGCCTGAGTGGGGAATGAAATAATTTTAAGTAATAATCCACCACCTAAATATCCTATACCAACAGTACATTTATACGCAAAAGACAGAGTTGAAAAAAATATACCTTCATTTCTTTTCCCTGATTTTAATTCGTATTCATCAACAACATCTGCCATCATGGATGATGATAGGCTCATGGCACACCAAAGAAAAGTAAAAGCAAATAAATATAAAAAGAAGACAATAAAAATAATTATCGGGTTTTCATTGTTAGGAATCAGATTTAATAGTCTTAGAAAATATGGTAATGTCATCCCTAAACTAAATAAAATCGTACAAATTATTGTTGCCTTTTTTTTATCAAAAATTTCTCCCAGTTTGGGTCCAAAATAAGCAGAGAATATACCACCAAATGCTCCCGCAACAAGTATTGAAACAATTTCAAACTCATTAAAACCAAAAACGTAAGTTAAAAGATAGGTTGTAATTGTATTTCCAATTCCAAAGGCAATGTAAACTAGTGCTGTGAAACATAAAACAGTAGAAAATGATTTTAAATTTAAGGCACTTTTTATTATTTGTATTGTTGATATCAATGATTCCCTTTTTGAATTTATTGGTAGAAAAGGAATTGAGTTTTTGGTACCGTACGAGCTAATTAAAATACTTAATGCCATAATTATTCCACAATAAATTGAAAAAGGTCTGTAAGCTAGTGGATCCTGAAGTGCTGTATCAAAACTATTTTCCGAGTCGAAAAAAAAGTAAATTGCAATAAAAAAAATAAGAGGTTGTAATGCAGTTGTAAAACTCAATCTAAAACTTGTCAAAACAGTCCGTTCGTTGTAATTTGTACTAAGTTCAGCTCCAAGAGACATTGCAGGAACAATGTACATAGTAAGAAAAAACCTTATGAATATTGAAAAGATGGTGAGCCAACAGAACAATTCAAAGTTGTTTAAGTTGGCTGATGGATTAAATAACAACCATATTGATATTCCCAAAGGTAAAGCAGACAAAAACATGAATGGGTGACGACGTCCCCATTTTCTGTTTTGAGAATTATCCGATAATGCTCCAATAATGGGATCTGAAAATGCATCAAAAAAAAGAGAAATAAATGTGGCCAGCCCAGTATACAATGGATCTAGTCCCAAAACTTGATTATAATAGAAAAATACAAATAGCGTGTATAGAACGTCTTTAATTCCAACAGAAACAAAACCAAGTCCATAGAAAACTTTAGTCCTAACTGATAAATTCATTATAAGTTATAATATAGGTAAAACTTCTAATTTAATTTATTTATTCGAACCAAATATTCATTTATGAGCTTTAATAGGTCTCATTAATTTTCATTAATTTTATTAATGATTTAGTGGAGAATATTTTCAATTTTTTTTTAACATGAAAGTCAAAAAGTCGAATGTTGATATTTTAAGCCCAGGTTTTATAGAAAACGAAATTTCAATGAAAAAATTGTTGAAAGAACTAAATTCCTATACAAAATTATCCAAGTCAGAGGGTACAAATGAACAAATAAAAAGGTCAAAAAAAAGAAAAAAACTTCTCGCAAGAGATAAGATTGATTTACTTCTTGACAAAGGTAAACCCTATGTAGAATTGATGCCATTTGCGGGGCTGAAACATGAAAATGGTTTTGGTGCTGGAGGAACTACAGTTGTTGTTTTAGGTTATGTTTCAAATATTTTGTGCCTGGTAAATGCTAATGTTGCTACGCGAAAGGCAGGCGCTATTGATTATGCAACCAGTCTTAAAAATTTAAGGTTGTCTCAAATTGCCTCTGAAAACAGACTATTAACAATTAACTTAGTTGAAAGTGGTGGTGCAAATTTGCCTGATCAGGATAGAGTTTTTAATAATTATGGCAAGTTTTTTAAAGAAATGTCGATAAGATCAAAAAAAGGAATTCCAACGATTTCTGTTGTTTTTGGAAATGCGACAGCTGGAGGTGCTTATGTTCCTGGAATGTCAGATTATTCAATTTTTCAAAAGAATAATGCAAAAGTTTTTTTAGCTGGTCCACCACTTGTTAAGATGGCTACAAATGAGGATGCAAATGATGAAGAGTTAGGTGGTGCGCAAATGCACAGTAGTATTTCAGGTGTTTCAGATTTCCTAGCCTCAGATGAAAAGGATGCGATAGCAATAACCAAAAAACTGGTTAAAAAAATTTGTGAGCCTGTAATAAACAAAACTAGTGAAGAGCAAATTCAACCTATATTTAATCAAAAGGAAATTTTGGGTATTATACCTTCAAATCTTAAAAAACCGTTTGATATTAGAGAATTAGTTAAAAGATTTGTAGATAAATCAGAATTTTTAGAATTTAAGGCGAACTACGGAAGAACAATGTTTTGTAGTTGGACAAAAATAGGCGGTTATCCTGTTGGAATTATAGCTAACAATGGTGTTATTTTTATTGAGTCTGCGAGAAAAGCTACTCACTTCATACAATTGGCCAATAAATCCAATCTTCCACTTTTATTTATTCACAATACGACAGGTTTCATGGTTGGAAAAAGATATGAGCAAAATGGAATGATCAATAGTGGATCTCAATTAATCCATGCTGTAGCTGGAAGCAATGTTCCACATATAGGTTTACAGGTTGGGAATTCTTATGGTGCTGGAAATTATGCAATGTGTGGTAGGTCATTTGACCCAAGGTTTCTTTTTTCTTATCCAAATGTTAAGTCAGGTGTAATGGGTGCAGATCAGTTGTCCGGAGTAATGGAGATAATAAAAAGGAATAAGGCTAAAGTAAATAGTGAAGTTATTGATGAAGATCAACTTAAAAAAGAAAAAACTAAACTAGCTAATGAAGCTGACGAAAAAGCAAGTGTGTGGCATACAACATCCGAAGTGTGGGATGATGGTGTAATAGATCCCTCTGAAACTAGAAAATATTTAAAAATGGCTTTAGCAGCGGTGTACAACTCAGAAATTAAGGGATCTGATTCATTCGGAGTCTTTAGAATGTGATTTTCTATTATGAATGTATTTGAAAATTGTGACATAAAAAAAATCAATTCACTAGTTTTTGATTTTATGGATTACAAATATGAGGATCATGTTTTTTCCATAATTTTAAATCGTCCCCAAAAGAAAAATGCACTTCATCCTCAAATGATTAACGAGTTGGCATTTTTATGCCAATATGCTCAATTTGAAAAGAAAGTCAAGGTTGTATTGATTAAAGCAGTTGGGGATGTTTTTTGTGCTGGTTTTGATCTTTCCTCTATGTCAGGAAAAACTGCAAAGACAAAGTCTACAGTTCCTAATCCCAAAATAAAAATTATTCTAGGTGAGATTTTAAATAAGCTATACAAGCCAAAAATTTGTCAACTCGATGGCGATCTTTATGCCGGAGGACTATTGATTGTTTCTTCTTGTAATTATGTGGTTTCAACCCAAAATATTATCATAGGTCTCCCAGAAGTCAAAAGAGGAATTTTCCCATTTCAAGTTATGGAATCCTTATTTAAAGTTATTAATTACAAAAAATTAATTGACTGGTGTATTCGTGGTTATAATTTGGATGCTTCCAAAGCAAAAGATTTTGGTTTGATTGATGAAATTGTTGATTCTGATGAATTGGAAAAATCAATTAAATCATGGATTTCAGAAATTATTCAAAATTCAACTCAAGCAATTTCATTAGGGCTAGAGTGTGCTGACAACTTGTACAATTCATCAAATAATCACAAGTATTTATCCAAAATGTTAAAAAAGTCCTCTGAATCTAAAGATGCTAAAGAGGGAATTAAAGCTTTTTTTGATGGTAGGAAACCCAAATGGGATTAATTTAAAAAAAACATGAAGCCCCTAAAAAATAAACTAATTAGATTAGTTAAAAGGCCAGTCGGATTTCCCTCCGAAGACACATGGGAATATGATTTTGAAACCATCGATGAGTTGTGCGATGGTGAAATTATAATACAAAATTTGTATATATCGGTAGATCCTGCTATGCGTGGATGGATGAACGAAGTTAAATCCTATATAAAGCCCATTGAAATTGGAGATGTGATGAGAGCTGGCTCAATAGGAAAAATCATATACTCAAAAAATAAATTGTTCAAAGAGGGTGATTTTGTTTCAGGCTGGGGTGGAGTTCAAAAATACTGCAGGACTAATTCCAAAAGTGTTATTAAAATAAAAGCTGAAATCAATGATTTACCTAAACACCTTGGATCATTAGGTATGACAGGAATGACTGCATATTTTGGAATTTTGGAGGTTGCAAAAATTAGACAAGGAGAAACTGTTTTAGTCTCAGCTGCAGCAGGGTCAGTTGGTAGTATTGCTGGACAAATTGCAAAAATAAAGGGATGTAAGGTGATTGGAATTGCAGGTGGAAAAGGTAAATGTGACTATGTTAAGAATGAGTTAGGTTTTGATGGGTGTATTGACTATAAAAATGAAAGTGTAACTAGATCTATAAGAAGAGAATGTCCTGAGGGTATTGATGTTTTTTTCGATAATGTTGGAGGAACAATACTTGACTCAGCTTTGATTTTTATTAATAGAAATGCAAGAGTTGTTGTTTGCGGAGCGATTTCACAGTATAATAGTACTTCAATAGTAGGTCCAAAAAACTATTTGTCATTATTAGTCAACAGAGCTCAAATGATTGGTATGGTTGTATTCGACTACAAAGAAAGATATCAGCATGCTAGCGAGGAAATTATAGGTTGGATTGAAAGTGGAAAATTAAAATCCAAAGAAGATATCTATTTTGGATTAGATAACTTTTACAATGTTTTTCAAAAGTTGTTCAACGGAAACAAACAAGGGAAATTAATTTTAAAGGTGTAATTTTTTAAATTTAATTAATTAGATAAAACTAAAATGAGGAGTTTAGATGGACAATTGGCTATTGTAACAGGTGGGGCAAGAGGAATAGGAGAGGGTGTTTGTGAGGTTTTTTGTAAAGAGGGGGCTACAGTAGCCCTATGGGATGTCTTAGATGGATCGAAAGTTGTTGATAGAATTTCTAAAGATGGGGGTAAAATTTTTTATCAAAAAGTTGATGTAACATCCACTGAGTCTGTTAAAAATGCCGTTGAGTACATCATTGATAATTATGGAAAGATCGAAATTTTGATTAATAATGCGGGAATCATCAGAGACAGATCATTTATGAATATGAGTGAAAAGGAGTGGGATGAAGTTGTAAATGTTAATCTTAAATCATTATTTATAGTTTGTAAAGCGGTATTACCTCACATGAAAGCTAATGGTTACGGAAGAATTGTTTCAGCATCCTCTGTAAATGGATTTCAAGGTGCTTTTGGACAAACCAACTATAGTGCAACAAAGGCAGGTATCTCAGGATTTACGAGATCACTTTGTAAAGAAGTAGGAAAATATGGAATCACAGTTAACGCATTAGCTCCTGGATTCATAAAATCTGTTATGACAGAAAGCATGCCAGACGAAATAATAGAGGCAGGAATTAAAATGATTCCAGTCAAAAGAATTGGAACACCTCAGGACATGGGTTATGCATATTTATTTTTAGCATCCAGAGAGGCAGGTTTTATAAGTGGAATCACTTTGCATGCTAATGGTGGTGCAATGCCAAATTAAAATTTGATTATGGAAGAAAAACAAAATTATAGTACTAGCTTCAATACCTTAAATGACATGAAAAAAAATGTTGGTAAAGAGTTAGGAATAAGTAACTGGATAGAAATATCACAGGACAAAATAAAACAATTTGCTGAAATAACTCAAGATGAACAGTGGATACATTTGGATAAAGAAAAATCAAAATTACATTCACCTTACAAAACAACTGTTGCCCATGGTTTTATGATTTTGTCTCTTGCTACCAGATTCTCATACGATACGTTTGATGTCAAAAGTGTCAAAATGGGTGTCAATTATGGGGTTGATAGAGTTAGATTTATGAGCGCAACTCCCTCAGGTGGTATGGTTCGAGGAAAAGTTTCTCTTCTAGAGTTTGAGCCAACAACAAAGGGAGCAAAATACAAACTTTGTGTAACAGTTGAGCTAAAAGGTCAGGAAAAGCCAGTCTGCGTGGCTGAAACATTGGCCATTGCCTATGAATAAAAAATAAATGTTTATGGAAACTAAAATTAATACAGATCTCACAAGTTTTAGAATTGAAACAAGAAACTGGCTTGAAAAAAACTGTCCTGAATCAATGAGAGGACCTGCTAAAGATCCATCACAATTGTTTTGGGGGGGGAGAAATGGTAAATTTTCAAGTAAAGATCAGGAAATATGGTTTAAAAATATGCTAAAAAAGAAATGGATTGCTCCGAATTGGGAGGTTAAATATGGAGGTGGAGGATTGAGTATTGAGCAAAACAATATTTTGAATCAAGAAATGGCAAGGCTGGGTTGTAGAAAACCACATTATAATTTTGGTATTTCTATGTTGGGTCCAGCTTTACTCAAATTTGCCTCAGAGGAGCAAAAACTTAGATATTTACCTGAAATCGCTCAGGCAAAAATCCGTTGGTGTCAAGGTTATAGTGAACCTAATGCTGGAAGTGATTTGGCAAACTTACAAACGAAAGCAATAGATTGTGGTGATCACTTTTTAGTTACGGGATCAAAAGTTTGGACATCTTATGCAGATAAATCCGATTGGATTTTTTGTTTAGTTAGGACGGATTCATCTCAAAGTAAACACATTGGAATAAGCTTTTTACTTATTGATATGGAATCTATTGGAATATCAACAAGACCTATCAAACTTATTAGTGGAAAGTCTCCCTTTTGTGAAACATTTTTTGATAAAGTTAAAGTTCCAAAAGAAAACCTAGTTGGTAAGTTGAATGAAGGTTGGACAATCGCTAAATACCTATTAACCCATGAACGTAAAATGATAGGCGGAGTTGGAGAAACAGATAAAAAAGAGTCCATCAAAGATGAAGCATTAAATAAACTGACTCTAACTAATGGTGTACTTGATGACAAAATTTTAAGATCAAAAATTTCTGAATTTGAGATGAATGAACATATTTTTAACCTTACTATACAAAGATCTATGGATGAGGAAAAAGAGGGTAAAAATCCTGGGGCTGTTTCATCATTTTTCAAATATTATGGAACTGAATTAAATATACAAAGAGAAGAGCTGCGCCTCAGTATCAATGGTTTTTCAGGACTAGAATGGAATTCAAAGGTTTCAGAAAATGGTAAATTAGCCCGCTATTTTTGTAGAACAAAAGGGAATTCAATTGAAGGTGGTACTCATGAAGTTCAACTCAATATAATTGCTAAAAGAGTACTTGGTTTACCATCAAAATAAATTATTTATGAGTCTTGTATTAAATGAAGAACAAAAAATGCTAAAAACTTCAGCTAAAGAGTTTTTAGATAATAAATTTCCACTTTCAAACTTTCGTAAATACAGAGACAATGATTTCAAAAGTGTTGATTTTGATTTATGGACTGAGATGGCTGAAATGGGATGGACAGCACTCATAATTCCTGAAAAATATAACGGATTAAATTTTGGATATGTTGGATTGGGTCAGGTTATTGAAGAAATGGGTAAAAGGCTAACCGTATGTCCAATAATGTCAACCGTTTTAATATCAACATCAGTTATTTCTTCATCAAAAAATGAGTTTTTGAAATCAAAACTTTTCTCTGGAATAATGAATGGATCAGTTTTAATATGTTTAGCCCATGAGGAAGGTAATCAACATCATCCAGAAAATATACAAACATCTCTAAAGAGAGAAAATGGTAATTTAATTTTAAATGGAAAAAAGAATTTTGTTATTGACGCGAATATTTCTGACTATTTTATTGTTAGTGCAAAAGATGTATCATCCTCCAATACTATATTGGCATTAGTTGAAAAAAATCAAAAAGGTGTTTCTGTAAATAGTAAGACCTTAATGGATTCCAGATCTTACTCTGAAATAATTTTTAAAAATGTTGAAATAAAAAATGATTATTTGCTTTCAAATACAGATGATGGAAAAAACATATTAGAAAAAGTGTTTGAAATTGCCAGAATTGGATATGCAGCTGAAATGTTAGGAGGAATTCAACAAGCTTTCGATATGACTATGTCTTATTTAAAAACTCGTGAACAATTTGGTGTTAAAATAGGATCATTTCAATCACTCCAACATAGATCGGCCTTAATGTTTGCTGAAATAGAATTGTGTAAATCCATTGTTTTGAAAGCATTACAGTCTATTGATGCAGGTGAGGAACTTTCAAAAAATGCAAGTTTGGCTAAAGCTAAACTCGGTCTTACATATAAATTAATTAGTAATGAAGCTATTCAAATGCATGGCGGTATTGGAGTTACAGATGATTCAGACGTAGGGTTTTTTCTGAAAAGGTCTCGAGTAATTGAAAAAGCATTTGGAGATTCCAATTTTCATTTAGATAGACTTTCCAAAATAGGTGGTTATTAGTTATCTAAATTAAAGTTTATCCCTTGAGCCAAAGGAATTTCTGAAGAGTAGTTGATTGTATTTGTTTGTCTTCTCATGTAAATTTTCCAAGAATCAGATCCGCTTTCTCTACCACCACCAGTTTCCTTTTCTCCTCCAAATGCACCTCCAATTTCTGCACCTGATGTGCCTATATTCACATTAGCAATTCCACAATCACTTCCAATTTGAGAAAGAAACTTTTCGGATTCTTTAAGATCTTGGGTGAAAATTGATGATGACAAGCCTTGTTTAACATTATTGGAGATTTTAATTGCATTTTCCACACCTCCCTCGTAACAAATTAAATAGAGAATAGGGGCAAAAGTTTCTTTCTGGACAATTTCATACTCATTTTTTACTTCCGCTATAACAGGCTTTACATAATTGCTACTATTGTATTTTTTTCCCTCTAAAACTCCACCCTCAATCACAAATTTACCTCCTTGATCTTTTATATCATTAATTGCTTGCATGTATTGTTCAACAGCATTTTGATCAATTAGTGGTCCCATGTGGTTTGATTCGTCAAGTGGACTACCAATTTTAATTTGATTATATGCTTTTATTAATTCTTTTTTAATATGATCAAATATTGTACTATGAACAATAACTCTTCTCGTTGAAGTGCAGCGCTGACCAGAGGTTCCAATGGCACCAAAAACCAAATTATTAATTGCGTGTTTTATATCGGCATTTTCTGTAATAATCATTGCATTATTACCTCCTAGCTCAAGTAAAGTTTTCCCAAGCCTTTTTCCGACTCTCATAGCAACGTCTTTACCCATTTTCGTTGAACCAGTAGCTGACAATAAATTGATGTTATTATCCTCAGATAACAATTGACCTAAGCTTTTGTCACCTATTAACAAACATGAAACACCAGAATTAATATTGTTTTTTTTCAAAATGTCTGAAACTAGTTTTTGACAAGCAAGGCTGCAAAATGGAGTTTTTTCGGAGGGCTTCCAAATGCAAACATTTCCACAAACCCAAGCCAAAGTTACATTCCAACTCCAAACAGCTACAGGAAAATTAAATGCAGAAATAATTCCAATAATACCTAAAGGATGATATTGTTCGTACATTCTGTGATCTGGTCTTTCGGAGTGCATTGTCAATCCGTACAATTGCCTAGAAAGCCCAGTTGCGAAATCACAGATATCAATCATTTCTTGAACTTCTCCTAAACCTTCCTGTAATGATTTACCCATTTCCCAGGACACTAGAGCTCCTAAATCAGATTTGTTTTTCCTCAGACTATTCCCAAGTTGTCTAACTAATTCACCTCTTTTTGGTGCGGGTATTTTAGTGAAAGATTTAAAGGCTTTTTTTGCGTCTTTGATCACAATGTTATAATCAGATTTATTGGCCATTCGTACCTCACCAATTAGGCTATTGTCAACTGGGCTGAAAGACTTCAATGTTTCACCTGATGAAAACCATTTTTCACCATTTGAGCATCCCTTTTGCTTGCTAGTTAAACCAAGATTTTTTAAAATTATTTTTATTTCTTTGTTTACCATTATTAATTGTTTTTTTCAACTTGTTTATTGAATGTACTTTCAAAAATTTTATCAGCATTTGAGGTTTCAAAACCATCACGACGATGTTCTTGTTTTAAAAATTTTTTTTGAATAGACTGAAACTCGGGTAAAACTTTTCTCTCTGCAAATTCTACGTAGCTTCCCGAGATCCATTTTTTCTCGTTTTTTGCAAATTTTGCTTTGATCTTATTGGCAACAGAGCTACTTTGAAGTAACAAACCATCTCTGCTTTTCTTTATCACTCCACCAGAGTCATTAAGTATTATTCCCAAACCTTCCACAAGTTTATTAAACTTTTTGAGTGTGTTGTATTCATTACATAATTCATGAACACTTATAGTGTAATGGTTCAAATAGTATCGATTATAGATAACCCAAGATGCGTATTCACTTTCTTTTAAAAGTAAGTTATAATCCTTTAAAGTAGGTAAGTTCCAAAGTGGACTACTTAAAAATTCTGTAACTTCATTAGAATTATCGAGGTCAAGTCTGTCAACTGGATCAGAACAAACTTTATCAGTGTATTTGTAGATTATTTGTTGAGTTTTTTTAGATAATTCATTAACTCGAAGTTCACTAATGAAAATTCTTGGCATATTTTTTTGGGAGTGTGAGTACCAGAAAGCATTCAATTTTTTTTTCTCAAATGAATAAAAATCTCGTTTGGTGTAGCCGTGGTGTAAAAAAATTTTTTCAAAAGATTTTATACCAAGATTTTTAACTCCCATAGTTCGAAAAGCAATGTGATCATTTATGATGTCGTGTTGACTTTTAATAATGTTTTTTTTTATTAATGCATTAGTTATTTTTTTTACGTCAGGAACTCTTTCAGAGTAAGTTTTGAAAAGTGATTTTAAAATTTTATGAATGGTTTTTTTTTCTTTAAATATCATTTTTTAAAGTTATTTAAAAATAATTTGCCAGATTCGGTTTTCAAAAATTCTGAGTATGCTATTTCTTCCTGCTTAATAAAACCCTTTGAGGGAATTTTACCTGAGGCTACCATTTCAATAACACCTACTACTGATGCTGCTGTAGTCCAAGATATTGCTCTCCATTTTTTTCCCTGTATTTTCAATGGATAATAAGCCTTAAAAAATTCACTGCGAGATATTTTTTTCTTTTTCCATCCCTCAACAACCGCATAAACATATACAACATCATCATCGACAGGAGGCTTTGCATTACTCAAAATTTTTTCGAGTTGATCTTTATCATTTTTTAAAATTAACTCGTACATTAAAAATCTCATAAGTTTCCCATGGCCTGGGTATCTAATGGTTTTGTAATTTAAGGTATCTAATTTTCCTTCAAACGTATCACACATGGTCCCCAAACCACCCGAAGTAGTAAACGCTTCAAATTCTTGTCCTTCAATATTAATGTGCTCAAAACCATCAAGAGAGGGGACTTTTTTTTTAATTCCATTTTGTATTACTTCTGCATCATTTAAATATTCATTGATTACACCATGTGGTGACCAAGTAAAAGAGTATGCCAATTGGCCATTAGGGTATCTTGGTAACGCTCCAACTCTTAATTCAATGTCTCTAAGTTCATCAAAACTTTTGGTTAGTTCGCTTCCAATTATACCAATTAATCCTGGTGCTAAGCCACATTGTGGTGCCATAACTTTTTCAGATGATTTACTTAATTCTTGTATGTATTTTGTTGTTTCAACATCCTCAGTCAAGTCAAAGTAGTGCATGCTCAAATCATGAGCAATTTTTGCAATGCCCCTATTCATAAAAAAAGGAAGTGCTGAAACAACAGCGTCATAATCTTTCATAATTAAATACATTTTTTCTGAATTTGAAACATCAGCCTTGATTGTTTCATAAGGAAGCTTGTAATTGTAATGTGGTTCCTTTTGATCGATACCTGTTACCGAAAAGTTTTCGGATAAAAGTGTGCCAACTAACGAACCAACCTTGCCAAGACCTAAAACTAAAATTTCTTTCATTTACAACAATTTGATTGCTTATTGTTATAAATATAACAATAATATAAAGTACAGTTTTAATTAATTTTTACATATCCAATATTCTATCTAAATTTACTTTAATGCATTGGCTAACAATATTTCTGCTTATTATTTTTTCATGTTCCTCGTCAGATATAGATCAAAATAATCTAGATTACAATTACATATACTCTGCTACAATTCCTCAGCTAATTGAAAACAATAATGTTGATAGGCCCTTTTGGGTTAGAGCACCCAAAAAATTAAAGAAAAATAAATATCCCATTATTTTTTTTCTTCACGGTAATGGTGGAGACGCATACAAGTTCTATCAAAATTCAACTGAAATTGTAAATCTAATTGATGATGGCCACTTTATTGGAATTTTTCCTCAAGGTTATTTAAAAAGTTGGAACTGTGGAAATGAGAAATCAAAAGCTGATGATGTTGTTTTTATTCAAAAAATAGTTGATTTTATAAAGCAAAATACCCTGCCTAATGATTTAATGGATTTTGACAATATCTATGGTGTAGGAATTTCCAATGGTGCATTAATGATTAATAAAATCGCAAAAGAAACGCCGATTTTTAAAGGTATAGCTCCTATAATAAGTCAACAATCTAATTTAATTGGAAATGTTGTTACTAAAAGACCAATCTCACTTTATCAAATAAATGGTACAGATGATAATCTAATTCCAGTAGGAGGAGGTATTTCTGGAGTTGGACATGTTTTTTTGTCGGCAAAGCAAAGTGCAGAAAATTGGGCATCAAGTTCTAATTGTCAGCTTAATAATGTTATCAAAACAAATGATACGTGGGGAAACTATGAAATTGATTCTTATGCTTATCGTGATTGTGATGATAATCGCATTGTAACCTATCATTTGGTAAATGGGGCAGGCCACATTGCCAAATTTGGACCCAATGATAAATTGTATGCAAGAATTTGGAATTTCTTTAAAGAAAATTGAATTTAACTAACTTCTTTCTCAACTTTAACCCACTTATTATCTGAATCCAATTTAAATGCACCAATGAAAACTTTGTCCCACATATCGGGCTCTATGATTGATAAAAATAAACTTTCATCCTGCTTTTGATATAGAAAGTAAATTCTACCAATATCAGGCTCAAACTTGAAGTCTGACGCGTAAACTAACTTATTCCATTCATAATTCTCAATTAGTTTTTTGTATTCATCTTTAATTTCATTGAATTTAGCTTCGAAGAATTTATTTGTTTTAAAAACCTTTTCGTTTTTCCATAAACTTATGTTTTCAGCCTTTATTGCAGGAGCCCCGACATTTGATGCGTATGGAAGCAGGTTTGGGTTATCCGCAACATTATCAGGCTTTTTCTTTTTTTTCATAACGATTTGCAAATATATACAACTAGATTAAAATAAAAATTTTTTATATGTTGACTTAAAAATAAATGTTGAAATATATTTCAAAATAAAGCTATATTTAGTTTCTATTATGAGTAAAGAATTTATAAAACAATATATTTTTGTAGCATTAATAGTAATTATTGGAATTTTATTAGGAATATTGATTTATCCATACATTGAAAAATTATAAATCTGTCAGTCTATTTTTATTTATTGTTGATATGGGGAATACCAAGCACTTACTTTCGAAGTAAGTTTAGAAAAATTGTATATAAAACAGATGATTGGAAAATAAATATCAAGCCTCTATTTATTAAAGAAATTAGAGGCTTAATTTTTAATATCTACCCAAAAAATAAGGATTACATAAAGATTAGAAATTATTACAGAGTTTATTTGTTTATATACATGATAATTTTTATTGCTTATTGCGTTGAAAACTAAATTATGGCCTATAATAAGTTTGATATAATTGTGTGGGGAAGTACTGGTTTCACAGGAAAATTAGTGGTTGAATATTTGATTAATAAATATGGTGTTTCTAAGGAATTGAATTGGGCTATAGCTGGTAGAAATATTGATAAATTAAATGCAATTAGAGCTAATTTTTTAGTTCCAAATTTACCAATTGTCGTTGCAGACTCTAATGATTTGGATAGCATTGATGAAATGACTAAGAAAGCTAATGTAATATGCACTACTGTTGGTCCTTATGCCAAGCTTGGTACTGGCTTGGTAAAAATGTGTATTAAAAATGGTACTCACTATTGTGATTTAGCTGGTGAGGTTCAGTGGATTAGAAAAATAATTGATAATTATCATTTGGAGGCCCAACAAAAGAAAATAAAAATTGTTAATTCTTGTGGTTTTGATTCTATACCCTCTGATGTAGGTGTTTATTATATTGAAAAACAACTGTCAGCTAAAAAGCAGAAACTAAAAAGTATTAATATGAGATTAGCAGGAGCTAAGGGAGGAATCAGTGGAGGAACCTATGCAAGTTTGAGTAACGTGAGAATCGAAGCTTTAAAGGACAAAAAAATATTTCAGATTTTAAAAAACCCATATGGTTTAAATCCCAAAGGTAGTATGCATGGAAACGATGAAAAAGATTTAAAAAAAATAGTTTTTGATAAAATTTCTAATAATTGGATTGCCCCTTTTGTTATGGCATCTATAAATACTAAAATTGTTAGAAGAAGTAATGCACTATCAAATTTTAAATATGGAAAAGATTTTTTGTATAGTGAGGCAACTCTCTGTGGAAAGGGATATTTTGGTATGATCAAGGCCTATTTGATTTCATTTCCCTTTTTAATTTTGACTCTGGCTAAACCAGGCACTTTTTTAAAGAAAATATTAGACTGGATTTTACCCAAACCGGGTCAAGGACCAAATAAAAAAAATCGAGAAACAGGATTTTTTAATTTTAG
The DNA here is from genome assembly GCA_902523635.1 of uncultured Bacteroidota bacterium. Lineage (GTDB taxonomy): Bacteria > Bacteroidota > Bacteroidia > Flavobacteriales > Flavobacteriaceae > MAG-121220-bin8. Next base: position 156,604 of record CABZAE010000001.1, read on the forward strand.
GTTTTATATTGAAACCAACGAAGGTGATAATAAAATTGCTACGGTAACTGGGGATATGGATCCTGGATACGGCTCAACTTCAAAAATGTTAGCCGAATGTGCTGTGTGTCTAGCAAAAGACAATCTAGATGAACTAGGTGGGGTATTGACTCCCTCAGTTGCTATGGGAGATTTCTTGCTCGAAAGATTACAAAATTTCGCTGGAATTACTTTTAAACTTAAATAAATATGACATGAAAAAACAACTCCGAACAGTATTTTATTTTCTATTTTCCTTATTTTTTTTACTAATATTTGGAAACTTTATTTCAAAAAATATGATGCACAGTGATGATAAAAACTGGATATCAATATTTAACGGACAAGACCTAAGTGGGTGGAACATGAAGGTTAGATATTTTGATTACGGAGATAATCATCTTAACACATTCAAGGTAGAAAATGGAAATTTAAAGGTTTCCTATGAAAATTATGATTCATTTGATGATAAGTTTGGACACATTTTTTACACCAAAAGAAAATTTAAAAATTATCACTTGAGTCTTGAATACAAGTTTAGTGGAAAACATTTAAAAGGAGCCCCTGGTTGGTCTGTAAAAAACAGTGGGATTATGTTACATTGTCAAGATCCTTCAACCATGTTAATTGATCAGGAATTCCCCGTAAGTGCTGAAGTGCAATTACTTGGTGGATTAAATAAAGGTGAAAGAACAACAGCTAATGTATGCAGCCCTGGAACGGATGTTGATATCGATAATAAACTAGCAAAAAAACATTGTAATAATTCCAATTCAAGAACATTCCACAATGATGACTGGGTAAAAGTTGAAGTTATTGTTAATTCTAATAAAAAAGTTCAACACATTGTTGAGGGTGATACAGTACTTTCATACACTAATATCAAGGTTGGAGGTAACAAGGTTCCATCTAATTACTTAGTCAAAATTGGTGAATCAATATACGAGGGATATATTTCATTGCAATCTGAGGGACATCCAGTTGAATTCAGAAATATAAAAATAAAAGAAATTGACTTTTAAAATATCAAATTTTGCGGAATATTAATTTTATGTAATAATTATAATCGTCTATTTGTCTCTCTCTAGATTGTAAAGATCAAGATCAATATCATCAATACCTTCTTTGTCAAATGGATACTCCATTTGATCTTGTATATTGTATAGTGATATTAAAATAAATTGACTTAAAACAACTATAAAATAGGTTAGGTAGGGAGGATTTTCAATACCAATTTTATTTATAATGGTAGGGGTGTAAATTAGAGGAAATATGTAAACAAAAATTAGACAGTATGCTTTTAAACTTATTGGGGTGCGGTGCGTGTGGATTCCTACAAGATTATCTGCACTATCATAAGTGTCTTTTAAAAATCTGGAGACCTTTTGTAAGGTGCCACCGCCAATAATATCCCTTTTAGATAACAAAAAACTATAAAGCTCTTCGATGTTTTTATCATGAGACTTTGTTGTGCTAACTACATCACTTAAGTAATCAATTAAACCTTGGCTACATTTGTATATTAAGTCCTTTGTGGTTTTAATATCTTTTTCTTCTAATTTTGACCCCTTAACGATATTTTCAACAGTTTTTAAACTTCCCCTAAAGAGACTTAGGTGTTCCAAGGCTTTTTCTCTTCTTCGAAAAGCACCTCTAATTGTAAATACCAGAGGGAATATTATAGCTATACTAATTAGTGTTAAATCAATATTGTAAGTAATTGAAAACTTGTATGAAATCAAGGTAACCAAGAAAGAAATGAAAACAGCAATGAGAGTTTTTCTATTTAAAATTACAAGGTAACTTGACATTTAAAAATATTTTATTACATTTCGAATAATAAACGAAAATATAAAAAAAATTCTACACTAAATTATTATGAAAAAGTTAATCAACTCAATTATTTCCTTTTTAATTTTCTTTATCGGTTTTTCTCAAAAGGAACTAGATTCAGATCAATTTTACGCTGACCAAACTCCGATGGAAATTAAACTAAACTATTCTAACAAAAGCATGAAGAAAAATACAAATGACTCAATTTATGTTAAAACAGATTTAGCTTATAATTACCAAAATGAATGGAAAAGTATACCAGTTGAGCTGAGAGCTCGAGGTAATTTTAGAAGAGCAAAGTGTTATTTTCCACCTATAAAAATGAAAATTAAAAAAAGTAATTATAAAAACACCATTTTTGATGGTAACAAAAAGATGAAGCTTGTTTTACCGTGTAGGACTGATGATGAAAAAAATGATAACATTTTAAAAGAATATCTTGCTTATAAGGTCTATGAGTTAGTTTCACCATATCACTTCAAAACCAGGAGAGTTAATATAGAATTTACTGAGCCAAAAGGAAAAAAAGAAAAAAAATATTCTTTAAAAGGTTTTTTAATTGAAGACGATAGTAAATTAGAGAAAAGATTTGGTGGTAGAGTTGTAGAACAATTTGTTCATCCACTAGCTATGGACGGAGCAGGCTCAGTCCAACACGCAATTTTTCAATACATGATCGGTAACACTGACTTCTCTGTTGCATACCAGCATAATGGTAAATTATTGTATAATGCTGAAAAGAAGTTTATCCCTCTTCCATACGATTTTGACATGACAGGATGGGTGGATCCCAGTTATGGTTTTGGAAACCCAACACTTAATTTAAGCTCCCTGACTGAACGTCAATACAGAGGATTCAAAAGGGATACAGAATTAATGAATGAAATTAGAGATCAGTTTTTAACAAAAAAGGATCAAATCATTTCTATTGTTAATTCGATGAAGTCTGAATTTGACAATGAATCAGCATTTGACGAAATGAATGAATTTATGATGAGCTTTTTTTCTATTATTGAGGATGATAATAAATTCAACAAGGAAATTGTTGCTCAGGCAAGAACAAAATAAATAACTTTATAATTCTGATTTTCATTTATTCAAATTTGTTTTACTCAATTTTTAAATTCTTTTTTGTTTTTAGTTTTATATGAGAGGTGTTTTCATAAATGTAATAATATTTGTAGTCTTAGTTTCATGTAAAACTGTTGAGGAAAATGGATCATTTGTCAATGGGGTTACAAATCAAATAATCAATCATGATGGCTCTGATAGGGAGTATATTCAATATATTCCTAGTGATTATGATGGATCTGAGAAATTACCGTTACTAATTAATTTTCATGGATTTGGAGGACAGGCAAGAGGCCACATGCAGGCTGCTGATTTGAGAAGTTTAGCCGAATCAAATGGTTTTGTATTGGTTTACCCTCAAGGAAGTGATTTAAATGGCTTCTCCCACTGGAATGCAGCCCTGAAGGGCGGAGACAATAAAAGTGATGTGGATGACTTGGGATTTATTGAGGCTTTAATAAATAAATTAATATCCCAGAATTTAATTGATGATGAAAGAGTGTATGCGATAGGATACTCAAATGGTGGAATGATGAGTTATGCTTTAGGATGTTACAAAAGCAATTTAATTGCTGCTATTGGTTCGGTTTCAGGTTACATGCTTCAAAATGATTGTACTCCATCGCATTCGATTCCACTTATAAAACTTCACGGAACTAATGATTATTATGATGGTGGAGGAGTTTACAATTCTGTAGAATTTGTTGTTAATTTTTGGAAAAATTTTAATAATATCAGTGCAGATCCTTTAATAGACTCTTATAATGATAATGGTATGTTAATTGAAAAATATAGTTACAGAAATGATAGTAATATTTTAGTTGAACATTACAAAGTTAATGATGGCGATCATGTATGGTTTGATTTTAATTATAAGGGGAAAAAAACAAATGAAATAATTTGGGACTTTTTCTCACAGTTTGATATTGAGGGCTACAGAAATTAACTTAATTTTTAATAATCACACCATCAGCTAAGAAGGATAAAGTAATTTCAGGTTCATTAATCTGTGAGATTTCCAAATTAGATTTTCCTGCATCCTCAGCATAATGTCTGAGTTGAGCTACACTTAAGGTATCTACAGAAATTTTACCATTAATTACGGCAGATTTTCCAACTGATCCATTTTTAGGGACAAAAAAACCATAGTTTTTAAACCGAACTAATATGGTATCTTTTTCAACATTTAATCGCATCCAGCAGCCTTTCATGGGACAAGTAGATAAAATTTTACCTTCAATTTTGATGTCATCTTTATTATTTTTTAGAAAATCAATTTTATTTTCTTGAAAACTTTGAATATTATTATCTGTAATTTTTTTTCCATGAAAACTAATGTTTCGAGAATTATTTTCGGAAAAGATTTGGCCATGCAACAAAATAGGAATTAAAAAAAGTGGATAAAGAATATGTTTCATTTCATAAATTTACAATATGTTTTTAAACATTTATAAAATACAATTAAATCCAGTGCCGTGAAAAAAGAGTATTTGATAGCATTAATGATTTTGGTTCCTCTCATTGGATTTTGGTTTAACATATACGCCCTTTTCCTTGTTTTGCCTCTGGGTTTATATTTTAACAATAAAAATGCCAAAAAATAAATTTGACGATAAAATATGTCCAGTATGTAATAGACCTTTTGAGTGGAGAAAAAAATGGAAAAAGGATTGGGATAATGTAAAATATTGTAGCAAAAGGTGTAGAATGAATAAAAGTTCCTAAGACGATGTCATACTTATAAGAATGTTTTGTTATTTTTATTAGTAAAATCTAAATATTATGAAAAAATTATTTGTCTACTTTTTTTCTTTGAGTTTTTTTTGTTCGTTTTCTCAAGAAGAAATTTATGTAGGTTTACATTATTTTAAAGTTAAAACTGAACATGCAGCTGAATTTGTAGAAGCCGAAAAAAATTATTTCTCAAAAATTCACAAAGCTAGAATCGATGCAGGTGAAAAGATTGGTTGGGATATGTGGAGAGCTGTTGATCCTGAAATGACAAACTCAGAACATACAACTTTTATTTTTGCCCATTTACAAGGCCTAGATCAAACCTTGAGAGTAGGAAACCCTAATAATATGTTTCCACAGTCTGAAATGAATTTAATTCGAAAAGACAGAGGAAAAATGGTTTTAAGCACTCATTTTGTGCAAACAGTTCTCAAAGGCGGGTTTGCTCCAGTTGATGGTAAACCCTCTCAAATAGTTGTTTTAAATTTTCTTGATATTAAAGCGGGGAAAGATTATGATTATGAACAATTTATGAATAGTAGAGTATCGTCAATGAAAAACAATAAACTTTTAAAAGGATATGGACTACACAAAATTGTTTCACCTGAAAATGACGGTAGTGATTATATAAGTGCTAGGTTCTTTGATTCTCAACAGGATTTACACAAAAACAATGTGAGCACTACAAAATCAACAAAAGAGAGGTTGAGTAGAATTAAGAAGTGGTATAGCATGGCTAGTCGGGTAAAAACTCAAATGTTTCAGCTTGTACTATCAGAAAGATAAAATTCATCAAAAAAAGCTCTCAATTTTGAGAGCTTTTTTATTTTAATTAAATCAATACAGTCACCATATCATCAGGGGAGGTGGAATTGAGTATTTAGTCAGTTTTCCAAAATGCAATACCACCAGCTTGTTTACCTACTTCAACAGAGGAAATCAACTTTGAATCATTTAAATTAATAACATCAACAATTCCAGGTTCTCCACCGACACCTTCGACTGAGATAAAAGCATATTTGCTATCATTTGAAATTGCAATTCCATGAGAAACCGTAGTTGAATTTTTAATAACGTTGGTCTTGTAATTATTTTCTAAATCCCAAATCGCAGTGCTTCCCTCACCTTTCAAGGTGGCAACAAGATACTTTCCATTTGGGGAAACCTCAACATTGTATGGACCCTTCTGAGTTTTGATTCTTTTAGAAATTTTCCATTTATCAGAATCTATTTCTATGATTTCGTTTGAACCATTTCCAGCAACATAAAGAGTTTTTTTGTTGGGGTGATGAATGACCCAAGTAGGTTTGACATCTGACATGTGCATGCTATTTTTCATTTCCATTACATGTTCTTTCATATTGTTGGAGTAATTTATCTCCTTTGTCGAATTCATCATTTTTTTATTATCCATGGAATGATTCATACTCATCTTTTTTTTCTCAGAGATTTTATTTTCTAAATTCATTTTCCTCGAGACACTTAGATCAAGAGCATCAATTTCATATAATTCTGATGACATCATCGAAACAGAATACTGTTTGAGTCCATCGGGTGACATACGTGAACCGTGCGGCATGGCTCCAGTAGTTATTTTTTTTATTTCTGTCATTGTTTCTGGGTCTACAACTGATACAGTACTCGGTGACATTTTACCATGAAGGTTGAAGTTCACACAATATAAAAGTCCAGTCACAGAGGATATTTGCATGGTTGCAGGAAACAATCCTAATGAAGTTTCCCCTACAACTTTATTATCCTTAGTTGAATATTTAATCAATTTTCCAAAAGGATTTCCGTGAGCTAAAGATAAATACCAATAGTCTCCGTTAGGACCAACAGTTATTCCATGAGGACCTTCAATTTCTGTGGGGTAATATCCAACATCGAATCTTTCCAGCTCAGAAATATTATCTCCATCAAATTTTAATAGAGAAACTGTATCATCAGATTCTGCCGCTACGTACACGAAATAATTTTGTGCTTGTGTTTGAGCTGCAAAAAGATATAAAAATATAAGAAGCTTTTTCATTAATCTAAAACACGTCTGTTGGTTTTCGAATTGTCAGGTTTGACTGGTGCAACTTTAGCAGCACCTAGCCCAGTATTAAAATCAGAGTAAAATACATATCCTTTATACAATTGAGCTCCCCAAACCATTGTGTCGTTTGGAATGTAACCATCAGAACTACCAGTTAGAAGGTAGCCAATTTCTCTACCTTGCTTGTATAGGTCACCCAAAAGATCACCACTTATATCAACGACTCTCACACCAGCAGTATACATACCAATGTATAGTATGTCATCTTCAATCCAGTAATTGTGTGAACCATGTGTAGGCACTTCGTAACGAGCAACCTCTTTGGGATTATTTAAATCATCGAAGTCAACAAAATGAAGAAAACCAGCAGTTTCACTTGTTCCATTCGGATTGACTCCATTGGGAAATATCTCATCCCCAAGAATTGTATAAAATTTACCTGTAGATTTACTCTTGAACGGAAAAGTTGCGTGGTGAGCACCACTGTCATATGTGTAATTTCCAAAAGCAACTGGGTTTGATGGAGAGCCACCAACAACACCATTTCCTACATCGATAAGGTACACACCATCTCTCCAATTTGAAGAGTAAGCAATACCATCTTCAACCCAAACATCATGGATCGCTTGGCCTTCCTTACCAATTTCGAACATACCTACTTCATATGGATTTTTAGGATCGTCAATATTTATAATATAAAACCTCTCTCCATTGCTAAGAGCATAAACGTGATTTTCATAAATGAAGACATTGTGTACTCCACCAGTAAGGTTTTTAGTGTACTCAGAAATTATTTCAACTTCATAAGGGTTTGATACATCAATAATAATGATTCCATTTTTTCTATTGGATGCACCCTCACGACTAATTACACAAATTTTACCGTCTTTGGAAACCTTAACATCGTTTACAGTCCTTGCATCAACCTGAACACTATCAATTTTTTTGATATTATTAGGTTCGGTTACATCCCAAAAATAAGATGTACCGTCAGCTCCCCAAGTTCCTGTTACTGCATAGTCATTTCCATCTACTCCTTCAAAAACCCAAAAGTCAGAGGTATGTTTATCTCCAACCAGACCAGTCCCAACAGTTGTAATTTCTCTTTTGACATTTCTTTGAAAAATGTTTACCACTTTAGAAGCAGTAACGTTTCCAACTTTTGCATTTACTGTGTATTTGCCTGCAACATCACCAACAAACCTACCATCATCCAAAACTAATCCAGATGCAGTATTACTTTTGTCAAAGGACTTTCCTGTAAATGAATAATCAATAGGAACATCATCAAGAACATTACCTCTTTTATCTTTCACAATAGCTTGAAATTGGATGACATCTCCAGTTCTTGCTGTCGACATATTTGAAACAAGATCAATTTTTGATGCAGGGTTTTTAGAAATTTTTACACTAATAGATCCTTTAACTCCACCAATATTAGCTTCGATAGTTGAAACACCCTCTTTCAGTGCAAGTATGTTATTTGCCGGATCAATTTCAATTTTATCACTTGATGATTTGATTGAAAAGCTTATTTTAGAAAAATACTTAGCTGCAACATCAGCACTCCAGTAATCTATTGTTCTCGTTACGTTGTTTTCGTCAGTAATTTCATAGACAACAGGAATGTAATTACCAACATAAATTGGGGAATTATCAAGTTTTAGATTAACCTTTGCAACATCAGGATAATTAACAAAAACTTCAAAAGTTTTACTGTGTCTTTTACCTCCTTCCCCTATACAAATTGCTACAACTTCATGAGTTCCGGGTTCATTGGCTTCTAAGCTACCAGCTGCGCGATCAATTTTTATTGCATTAGCAGTAGAAAAAACTCCCCTTTTGTTGTAGTAAATAATGAAATTGCAATCAGATTTTTCTCCATCCGAATTTGCAACATATGTTGTTGGGTTGAATACGTCACCTATGTTCATTTCTAACCCATCAAGGTCAGAAACTAATGTTTTTTGAGAGAACAAACTCAAGCTGAACATTACAGCTGTAAATGTAAAAATTGTGTTTTTCATGATATATTAATTATTGATATAATGCTTTTATGTACTTGATTTCAAGTTTAAATGATCCTTCTTGCTTATCAGAAATTTGCAAACCTAAAGAATTAACTTTTTCTAAATCAATTTTTGGATAGTCTTTGTAGGTATAACCCCTCCATGTAGGTTTGAAGTCATCAATTGGTATACTGATTTCGTCCCAAGCATCTTTCTTTGATTTAAAATCACAAGAATATGAAACTCGTCTATTTTTTTGACTTAATCTTAGTTTATAAGTGTTTCCATCACCTTTAAATTTTATTTTTACAGATTTGACACCTTTTAAATCTTCATCACTCATTAACATTCTAGATGATGCAAATCCACCATTATTTGCTAAAGATAAATTCCCATTAAAAATCAAATTTTTTTGATCATTTAGTGAAAGATTGGAAGTGGAAACTCCACCCATAACATCGTCATTAACGATAGCCCAATTATCCATACCTATTTTTTTTTCAGGGTTAACTAAGTCTTTAACCTGGCCTACCATAATACTAGAAACAAGAAAAAATATATTAAATACTACTTTATTCATTAGGAATCTACAAATGTAATATAATTTAGGTTTTTAACAAGAAATGCTTAATTTAAAAAGCTTATTATATTTGTTTAAAATTTGGCCTCGTAGCTCAACTGAATAGAGCATCTGATTACGGCTCAGAAGGTTGCAGGTTTGAATCCTGCCGTGGTCACAAAGGGAATAAATCTTTTATTTATTCCCTTTATTTTTTCCAAAATAAATTTTAATTTAAACAAATAAACTAATGTGTAATATGGTTCCATGAAATCAATTTTTAAAATCCTTTTTTTTGTTTTTTTAATCCTCTCATGCACATCTCCGGAAAAAAATAATGATAATAAAAAATTAAATGTTCTTTTCATTGTAGCTGATGATTTAAATTGTGCAATAGGTGCATATGGTGATAAGCAGGCCATAACACCAAATATTGACAAGCTGGCTAGAAAAGGATTAATTTTTACAGATGCACACAACCAATATCCTCACTGTGGACCCTCACGGGTTTCATTTATGACTGGTTTGTATCCTGATCAAACAAAATCCAAGCAATTAAGACTATATGTAAGACAGACAATTCCAGATGTAGTAACATTGGGTCAAAAGTTCAGATCTGAAAATTATCATTCAGTAAGAGTGGGAAAAATTTATCATTATCACAATCCAAGAGACATTGGAACTGCTGGTCACGATGATCCTTTTACATGGGATAGGACTTTCAACCCATGGGGAAGAGACAAAAAAGAGGAGTATAAAATAAACACATTGATGGAAGGCGAATACGGAGGGACTTTAAGTTGGTTAGAGGCAGATGGAACAGATGAGGAGCAGACTGATGGTGTCGGAGCAAATCAAACAATCAGTTTACTAGATGAATTTTCCAAAACAGGAGAAAATTTCTTTTTGGCTTATGGACTTTTTAGACCACACGTGCCATTCGTTGCCCCAAAAAAATATTATGACATGTTTGAAACGAATGATTTTACAATACCATTTAGCGATGAAGAATATTTAAAAACTATCCCTATGCCTGCAGCTCGTTCTGTGAGAGAAAAAAAAGTACAAAATTATTTAGAAGAAGATTTGGCAAAAATCATTAAGGAAGCATATTATGCAACCACAAGTTTTGTTGATGCTCAAATTGGGAGAGTTTTGGATAAACTTGAGGAAACAGGTCTTGATAAAAATACTATTGTAATACTCACTTCTGATCATGGTTATCATTTAGGAGAACATGGTCACTGGCAAAAAAGGACTTTATTTAACCACGCTACGAGAGTTCCTCTAATATTTTCTGGTCCTGGAATCAATAATCAAAATGGTGATGTAGATGACCCTGTCGAGCTTGTTGACCTTTATCCAACTATAATGGATTTTTTAGGAATGAATCCACCAGAATTTTTAAGTGGAAAAAGTTTAAAATCATATCTAGATGGTGAAAGAGTTGAAATCAGGAAAAATGCTCTAACTGAACTTCGTGTGTGGACTCCTTCCGGAATAGCTCAAGGTTATTCACTAAAGACCAAAGATTATCGATTTACAAAGTGGTTGCATAATGATAGTTTAGACTTTGAGCTATATGACCTTAAGAATGACTCAGCTGAACTAAATAATCTAGCTAACAACAGTTCATATAAAAAAGTGAAGGATTCTCTTTTGGTTACCATTAACAATCGGATATTTGAAGCTAATAATTACCCAGAGAGTTTGGGTAGACAAATAGAAAATGTCACACCAGTAAACTAGTTATTTTCTTCAAAGGCCCTTTTTAAATAAGGGAAAAAGAATATTATTAGTATTGAATTCAATATTATTAACGCCCATTCAAGAGAGGCAATACCATAGGTTAATCCAATAAAATAACAGATGTAACAAAGTGAATGAATCCATTTTTTTTTCATAAATCTGATATAAAATTAGATGTTCTAAACTTCTTATCTAAATCAATAATTTTGATAAACTTAAAACTAATCATAAATTATTAAATCAATAAAATAAAGACCTTTAATTGTTATATTAATATTTTTTAGTACTTTATTTTGTCAATAACGTATTTTTTAATAATTTAGTTGTACTATCCCGTGTAGACTGGGATTCATAATATAGTCGCGGGTGGAGAGAACGCATCCTAAAAAAACGTTACATATGTTTAACATTTAAAATGAATGTATGAAAAGTTCTAACGTAAATAAAGACACGCAATTAACTTACAGAGGGGTTAAGTACAATCCTTTAAACTCTGAAAAAAATAAAGAGGTTAATAGTTCTTCAAAACTTTTTGGTACTTACAGAGGAGTAAAGTACGCTATCTAAAAAAAATTGATGGGCTTATAAATTTATAAGCCCATCAACTTCATTTTTTTATTCTTTAAAATGGTATGAATTTACCTAATTAATGTCCGTCAAAGACTAAGGTTAATAATGATTACATAAATATGGGTTTACCAATTTGTTGTATATTTAAGAAATGAGGAAGATCTTGTTCTTTTTTGTTGGTGGAATCATAGGGTTTTTATTTTCAATATTTGTTAAATATAGATTTCACCTCGATTGGGATTTAGACATGCTTTTTCCAACATTGTTATTTGCTTTTTGTGCTGTAGCTGTTGAAAAATATTACTAAAATTTTAGCGATTTTTTTACTGTCTCTTCAAAACCTATTTGAGCACTCCATCCCCAGTCTAGTTTAGCTTTTGAATCATCAATTTTTTTTGGCCATGTATTTGCAATTTCTTGTCTGAAGTCAGGTTTGAATTCAACGTCAATTTTAAAACCATTTTTCAAAATTTGTTTTTTTAAAATTTCTGGTGTAATACTAAACCCTGCCACGTTGTATGAATCTTTCACAGATAGTTTTGATTTATCAGCCCTCATTAATTGAATTGCACTGGAAACAGCGTCGTCTATGTACATCATCGGTAATTCTGTATTTTTAGATAAAAAACAAACGTATTTGGATTTATTAATAGCAGAATCCATCATTTCAATGACATAATCAGTAGTTCCACCTCCTGGTTTTGTTGACATTGATATGATTCCAGGATACCTAATTGATCGAATATCAATATTAAATTTTTTATTTGAATATTCTAATAATTTTTCACCTGCTAACTTTGTGATCCCGTATATCGAAGAAGGGTTTAAAATTGGATTTTGTGGAACACAACCTAACTTTGAATCAGTTCCAAAAACAGCGATTGAACTTGGCCAAAAAACTTTTTTTATCTCATTATCTACACAAACTTCGATTATGTTTTGAAAACTATCAATGTTTAATTTCCAGGATTTAAAAGGATGTTTTTCTGCCTTTGCTGACAGCATAGCTACAAGATGAAAAATCGTGTCAATTTTGTAACTTTTTACAAGTTGATTTAGCTTATTTTTTTCTAATACATCACACTGAATAAACTCACATGGTATTTCATTTTTACATTCCCTAATGTCGGTTGCTAAAACGAAAATATTTGATTTTGTAAAATATTTTATGAATTCGATTCCTAACTGTCCAAGTGCGCCTGTTATTAATATACGATTCATTAATTTTTTAAATTATAATAGATTAATTTTACAAAATTAATTATGACTAATGTACAAATCTATACAGAAAAGACTTACAAACGAGCTATTAGAAATAAAAAAAACTGGTTTATTTAAAGATGAAAGAATAATAAGTTCTAAACAAGGTTCAAGTATTGAAGTTGATAACAAGAATGAAGTTCTTAATTTTTGTGCTAACAATTACCTAGGTCTGGCATCTCACCCTGATGTAATTAAAAAATCAAAAGAGTTCATGGATTCCCACGGATTTGGTATGGCATCAGTTAGATTTATTTGTGGAACTCAAAATATTCACAAACAATTAGAACAAAAAATATCAAATTTTTTGGGCAAAGAAGATACTATTTTGTATGCTGCTGCTTTCGACGCCAATGGTGGATTTTTTGAACCACTATTCAACAATCAGGATGCTATAATTAGTGACCAACTTAATCATGCTTCGTTAATTGATGGTATCAGACTTTGTAAAGCCCAAAGGTTTAGATATTTACATAATAATATGTTGGATTTAGAAAAGAAATTGATTGAATCTCAAAATTGCAGAAACAGGATTATTGTTACGGATGCTGTTTTTTCAATGGATGGCACAATCGCCCAAATGGATAAAATTTGTCATTTGGCTAAAAAGTATGATGCCCTAGTTATGTCTGACGAGTGTCATTCAACAGGCTTCATAGGTCCGAGTGGGAGAGGAGTTCATGAAGAGTTCGGAGTAATGGATGATGTTGACATTATCACAGGAACTTTAGGTAAAGCTTTAGGGGGGGCTTCTGGTGGATTTACCAGTGGTCCTAAAGAAATCATCGAAATTTTACGTCAAAAATCTAGACCTTACCTTTTCTCGAACACATTAGCACCTTCAATAGTGGGAGCTTGTCTAGCGGTTATGGAAATCATTGAATCGGATAACTCACATTTAAATCGATTAAAAAAAAATACAGAAAAATTTAGAGAAGGAATTCAAAAAATTGGATTTGATATAAAGCCAGGCACACACCCAATTGTACCTATCATGTTATATGATGCAAATTTAGCTCAAAAAATGTCAAGGGAGCTTATGGCCCATGGTATTTATGTGATAGGTTTCTTCTATCCTGTGGTTCCAAAAGGAGAGGCACGAATTAGAGTTCAGTTATCATCTTCACATACTGAAAAGCAAATAAAATATGCCCTTAATGCTTTTGAGAGCGTAGGTAAAAAACTTAATATAATATAAATTAAAATATTGAAGTTATGATGCTAAAGGTTATCCCGGTGCTTTCAGGAACATATCTGCAGATACCTCCAGTACAAACTAATCCACCTCTTTGTCTACCATAATTTACTGCCAATCTATTCATACCCATTGTATAGCTTCCTCCAAAATTATAGTAGTTAATTTTTTTGTCTTCGTCAGGGTTTTGGTAATTATATAGGTTATTATAATATATAGAAAAACTAGAACTTATATTATATTCAATTCCATATGCGTACCAATTTTTGTTGTCATTTTTAGTAGAAAGATGTTGCAGTTCAAGTCTGAAAGATTTTTTGTCGTTGATCTTGAATGTATTGTCCACTACAAAAATATTGGACTTTACCTGACCCGACTCAAATTCAATCATCCTCTTATCATAGTATTGGTTTACATATAAGAAAATATTTTCAAAACTTTTAGACCATTTTTTTCTAATTTCAAAACTTAATTCTGAAAAATACTTTTCACCAAAACTCAAGAAATCTGTTTTATATGATTGATTTAAAAAATCATATTTGCCCCCCAGATTATTCCAAAGTGAAAAATTAGCTGATATGCTAGTCCCATATTTTCCACCTAAAAAGCTTTCTTTTTTAAATGAATAATAAAGATCAGTTTGAAAACCAATTTCGCCTGCTTTTGTTAAGTCCTCAACATAAAAGTTAACGTCAGGTTGTGCGGCATACACATAAAGATTAGTCAAAGAATAATCATGTTGTTTTGTCAAAGCAGGTAAATAATTAACGATACTTTCGTTAAACTCATTCCCAGCTGCGGAAATTTCAGAGTATAAAGTCATGTTTTCTAGTCTTCTGAAAGTAAAATCCAAGCCCAATCCTTTATTAAAAAAACCAGTATTTAAGAGATATGCAGAGCCCTTTTTAATAAATGTATCAGAGGGTGTACCAAAAACTAAAATTGGATTATTTGATTTTTGTGTTATTTCAAGATTTGTATAAAATGAATTACCAGAATAATCAATTCTTGCAGAGTAAAGATTTGTTAAATTATCAAATGATTCACTTTTAATTTCTTGATCGTTTCTTCCAACATAGCTTAAACCAAATAAAAATGTTGAATTGGAATCAATCAATTGTGAAATATCAATTTCCGAATCTAGTCCGAAAACAAAACCTTTTGAATATTTGAAACCTTTTTTTTGTTGTCCTATGAGCGAAGTTAAATTTATTTCATCAGATAATTTATAATTTACATTTAAACCAAGCAAAGAGTTGTTGATTCCTAAACTTTTATCTTCCCAGGTTCTCAAACTGGTCCCAGAACCGAATTGTTCATAAATGCTACCAAAAACAACATTCAAATCTTTGATATTATACTCAAATTTCAATGTTGAAATATTAGTATTTTCGAAGTTTGGAGAATAATTAAGCAGAGGTTTTGGCATGTAAGATTCTATTTGTAATTCAAAATTCCAGTTTTTAGCAAAAATTGATTTTAGATTTAAATAATTATTGGATCGGAATCTATTTTCCAACTTAAAATCGCCTGTTTTTTTGTCATCGAGATAATATGCTGAATATGACTCAAAAGAGACATTCATATTTTCTAAAAATTGTGAATAATTTACAAAGTAGAACAAAAATAAAATTGAAAAAAAAAGGTAGTTCTTAAATTTTTTCATCAAACTTTTTGTTTTGGGACAAAATAAATTCATATAAGTTCCTTTCATCACCAGGTTTGTATCCAATCCTTCTATATATTATTTTATTTCCTCTAACTACAATAGTATGAGGAATTCCAGAAATATTGAGGGCTCTTTTTAAATCCTGATTTTCATCAAGATAGATAGCAAAATCCCAGTTCTTTCCGTTAATCATGGGTCTAACTCTTCTTTTAGTTCTAGAGTCATCTGTTGAAACAGCCACAATGTTCACTTTAGCCTCTTTCCATTTATCAATTTCTTTATCTATGTCGTCAAGTTCATTGATACAAGGGACACACCAGGTTGCCCAAAAACTATAAACTGTTAAACCATTTTTATTTGACAAGCTTTTGGTGTTAATAGTTTTTCCATCAATTGTTTTTAAATTCATTGAGGGAATTCTATCTTGAGATAATAAAAAACTGAAATTAAATATTGAGAGACAAATAAAATAGATTTTTAAATTTTTCACGTTTTTTAGATGAATTGATAAGTTAAATTTAAAATTTTTAAATTTGATTGAGAAATATTTTATGAAAGACTTAAAAAAACTTGTTCCCATAATTTTCACTACTCTGTTTTTTTTGTCATGTTCTGGTGACTTTGAAGGATACGGAGATGATAGCCCTGAAATTAGTGCTGAAGTTAAGAGTTTGAATTTGTCTTTTACTGAAGGTACAATCACCGTTAATCAAGAGGTTATTTTTCAAGTCTTAAGTGATCTTAATAATGATATCACTTCATTATGTAAAATATTTGTAAATGATATAGAAATTTCAGGGAATAAATTCATTCCTGATAAAGTTGGTGAGTATTCAGTTTATGTTACATATAATACCTTAAAAAGTGAAATCAAAAAATTCACTGTGATTACGTCTACTTCATCTGAAGTTAAAGATTTTAAAATTAATGTTTTAATCGAAGATATTACCGGAGCTTGGTGTAAACATTGCCCAAGAGTGTCTTACAAATTAGAACAGTTAAAAAAACAAACTGACCAGGTGGTTGTCGTTGCAGCACATTATGGGGATGCTCTTCAATTTGCAAAGGTTTCCGAAATGTCAAACCTTTTTGGATTAACTGGATATCCTTGGGCCCAAGTTAATAGAACAAATAGGTGGAATGAATCGGCCAGTGCTATTACATCATTATTAAATGACAAAGCAAAAGCTGGCGTCGCTATAGAATCCTCAGTTTCTGGAAATACACTTTCTGTTAATTTCAAAGCAAAATTTGCTGAAGATTTTTCTGATTTAAAGTATGTTGTTTTTCTATTAGAGGATGATATTAAACTGGATCAAAGACAATGGGAAGGAGGGGATTATGGATATGGTAGAGGAACTGACAGAGATGGTGATGGTCGTATTTGGCTTGTTAATTTCAATCATACCGACGTCTTAAGACATTCTTTCACAAGTAGTCCTTTGGGCGAATCAATTCCGTCGTCATCATCGAAGAAAGGGAGTACTTTCGAAAAATCTCTTAGTTTTGAAATACCATCAACTTACAATAAGGATAAACTAAAACTGGTTGGTATTGTTGTCAAAAAAGATAACAAAGTAATTAATTCCAGATTGTCTGAGTTGAGCAAAACACAAAGCTTTGAAGAGCTTTAGCAATCTTTTCTAATCTAAACTGTTTTTTGTAATAAAGTATCTGTAACCTAAAAGTAGCAGTTGAAATTTACTAGCTCTCGCTGGTTCCACTTTTTTTTTTGTTAGACTGGGTAAAATAAGTTTATTTAAATGTGCAATAATCTTAAAAAAAAATTTCATTTAAACACAATATACAATACAAATACTATCTTTACAAACTTATTTTGAGATGGGTATAAGTACTTTTTTAATGTTATTTTTTGGATTAGCATTACTCATATTAGGTGGGAATTTGTTGTTAAAATCTGCCGTTTCAATTTCTTTAAAATTCAATATCGCCAAAATACTAATTGGTATGACTGTTGTTTCTTTTGCAACATCTGCACCGGAGCTGATTGTAAGTATTAAGTCTGCCCTACTTGGTTCGTCTGATCTAGCAGTATCAAATGTCTTGGGTTCAAATATCGCAAACATCGGTCTGGTGTTGGGTCTAATAATTTTAATATCTCCGATTCAAATTCCAAAAGATATATATAGACTTGATTGGCCAGTTATGATGATTTCTGCAATTTTATTCTACATATTTATTTTGGATTTAAAGATTCAAAGATATGAAGGAGCAATACTTTTCTTGAGTCTAATAGTATCAATCATAATATTAATAAAACAACGGTCAAAGAATAATCAAGATATTGAGCTGGATAGTGAGAAAACTGATACAGTCATTAAATCAATTTCAATTTTAATATTAGGTGCTTTTTTTCTTTATTTAGGTTCTGAGTGGTTTGTTATGGCGGCAATTGATATTGCGAATTATTTTAATATTAGTCAGAGAATAATAGGTATTAGTGTTGTTTCTGTTGGGACAAGTATTCCTGAACTAGCAACCTCACTTGTAGCAATCCTAAAAAAAGAAAAAAACATTTCAATCGGAAATTTAATTGGGTCTAATATATTTAATGTTTTCGCAGTTTTGGGAATAACATCAATACTAATTCCACTTAATGTAGTTGATTTAAACTTGATTCAATTTGACATCTACATTATGATTTTCTTTGCATTTGTAATATTTCCACTTATATTTTTTCCAAAAAGATTGGTTTTAGGTAGACTGGAGGGGTCAGTTATTTTCGGTTGTTACATAGTTTATATTTATAGTATTATAAATTAAAAAAGCACCTCAATTTGAGGTGCTTTTGAATTTAAAAATTGGGTATAAATTTAAACTTTTGCTGATTTTACAGTTTTAATAATTCTTCCAGCAATTTTATATGGATCACCATTGGATGCTGGTCTTCTGTCCTCAAGCCATCCCTTGTAACCATTCTCTACAGTCATTATAGGTATTCTGATTGATGCCCCACGATCAGAGACACCATAGCTAAACTCAGTAATTGACTGAGTCTCGTGATCACCTGTAAGTCTTTGGTCATTAAATGCTCCATAAACATCTATGTGCTCCTTGACTACAGGTCTAAAAGCTTCACAAATTTTTTCGTATGTAGCTTTTGATCCGCATGTTCTTAAAGTTGTATTTGAAAAATTCGCATGCATACCACTTCCGTTCCAATCTGTAGCACCTAAAGGTTTGGGGTGATATTCAATTGCCAAGCCATATTCTTCAGCAACTCTTTCAAGTAGATATCTAGCGACCCACATTTCGTCTCCCGCTTTTGCAGCTCCTTTAGCAAATGTTTGAAACTCCCATTGACCTGCTGCTACCTCGGCATTTGTTCCTTCGACATTTATACCTGCATCTAAACAAATATCCAAGTGTTTATCCATAATTTCTCTACCAAATGCATTTTTACCTCCAACGGAGCAATAGAATTGGCCTTGGGGTGTTTGGTCTTTGGGAAATCCTAGTGGTAAGTTTGTTTCAGGATCCCATAAGAAGTACTCCTGCTCAAATCCAAACCAAAAGTCATCGTCGTCGTCATCAATCGTGGCTCTTCCATTGGATTCGTGAGGTGAACCATCTGCATTTAAAACTTCATTCATCACAAGCCATCCATTTTTACGTACAGGATCTGGATAAATAGCAACGGGTTTTAGCAAGCAGTCGGATGAACCGCCTTCCGCTTGGAGAGTTGAACTTCCATCAAATCCCCACATAGGACAATCTTTTAATTTACCAGAAAAATTTTCGATGATTTTAGTTTTCCCTCTTAAATTGGCTGTTGGTTTGTAACCATCTAACCATAAATATTCTAATTTTGATTTACTCATTTTTGTTTGTTTTATATTTAAAATTATGATATAAAATATTTAAAAGTGTGATCAATTATTAAAAGAAATCCATAGTTATTAACATTTATTAATTATGTATTTTTTTATGTTAAAAAATATTATTTTATAAATTTTAGTCACTTCAAATTGCATATCCTTTAAAATGATTTGAACAATTATTTATAATTTTTATTTATTGAATTTTAATAACATTATCTTTGTCATAAATGGATTCAAATAGATATTATCAAAGGGGAGTTTCCGCCGATAAAGAAGATGTTCATAATGCCATTAAAAATATTGAAAAAGGATTATTTCCAAAAGCCTTTTGCAAAGTGGTTCCAGATGTTTTAACAAATGACCCTGAGTATTGTATTGTAATGCATGCTGATGGCGCAGGAACAAAATCTTCTCTAGCATATATGTATTGGAAAGAAACAGGAGACCTTTCTGTTTGGAAAGGTATTGCTCAGGATGCTTTGGTAATGAATTTAGATGATTTGTTGTGTGTAGGAATAACCAATAATATTTTATTGTCATCAACAATTGGAAGAAATAAAAATGTTATTGACGGATCTGTCATAAAATCAATTATTGAAGGTACTCAAGAATTAATTAATGAAATGTCAAAATTTGGTGTTAATATTATTTCTACTGGTGGTGAAACGGCAGATGTGGGTGATCTGGTAAGAACCATCATTGTAGATTCAACTGTGACAGCAAGAATCAAAAGAAAAGATGTTATTGATAATGCTAATATCTCAGAGGGTGACGTGATTGTAGGTTTGGAATCATCTGGAATTTCAACTTACGAAAAATCTTACAATGGAGGTATGGGCAGCAATGGTTTGACTTCTGCCAGACATGATCTTTTTCATAAATACCTTGCCAAAAAATTTCCTGAAAGTTATGATCCTGCTATTGATAACAGTTTAGTTTACACAGGTAAATTAAAAATCACGGATCAAATCAAGGAATTGAATTTAGATGTAGGAAAACTTGTGCTATCTCCTACAAGAACTTACGCTCCAATTATTAAAAGTGTTCTGGATATCTATAATAACAGTGATATACATGGCATTATCCATTGCAGTGGAGGAGCACAAACTAAGGTTTTACATTTTATAGAAAATTTACATATTATCAAAGACAATCTTTTTCCTACACCTCCTTTATTCAAATTAATTCATAGACAGTCAAACACTTCGATGAAAGAAATGTTCAAGGTTTTCAATATGGGTCATCGCATGGAGTTATATGTAAATCCGAAGGTTGCTGATGACATTATTGATATTTCAAAATCATTTGGGGTTGATGCAAAAAAAATTGGTTATGTTGAAAAATACTCAAAAAAGAAACTTACCATATACTCAGAAAATGAAGTTTTACAGTACTAAATTTTCAAAACTGAAATATTTTATTATTATTGCGCTATAATGATTGATAAATTAAACATAGTTGAACAACGCTTCAATGAAGTATCCGATTTAATCATCCAGCCAGATATCATTACAGATAAAAAACGATATGTGTCTCTCAATAAGGAATATAAAGACCTTGGTTTGATCATTGAAAAGAAAAAAATTTTTGAAGAACTTTTAAGTAATGTTGAAGAAGCTGAAAAAATGAGTAAAAGTGAAAAAGATGAAGAATTAATTCAAATGGCTAATGAACAGCTTTTTGAATCCAAAGAAAAAATAAAAGTTTTAGAGGAAGAAATAAGATTATTATTAATCCCAAAAGATCCTGATGATTCAAAAAATGTAGTCATTGAACTCAGAGCAGGAACGGGAGGGGACGAAGCCAGTATTTTTGCAGGAGACTTGTTTAGAATGTATACAAAATTTTGTGAAGGAAGAGGTTGGAAAGTTAGCTTGGTTGACTCCAGTCCTGGAACTGCAGGTGGTTTTAAAGAAATTATTTTTGAAGTTTCAGGTGTTGATGATGTGTATGGAATATTAAAATTTGAATCAGGTGTACATCGAGTTCAAAGAGTACCACAAACCGAAACTCAAGGAAGAGTTCATACATCTGCTGCCACAGTTATGGTTTTGCCCGAAGCAGAGGAGTTTGATATTGAAATCAATATGAACGATGTGAGGATAGATTATTTTTGCTCATCTGGTCCAGGGGGTCAATCTGTAAATACCACCTACTCTGCGGTCAGACTTACTCATGAACCAACTGGAATAGTTGCACAATGTCAAGATCAAAAATCACAACATAAAAATAAAGATAAAGCTTTAAAAGTCTTAAGATCTAGGTTATATGAACTTGAGTTAAACAAAAAATTAGAGGAAGATTCAAAAAAAAGAAGTTCTCTCGTTTCCTCTGGGGATCGTTCAGCTAAAATAAGAACATACAATTATCCACAAGGTAGAGTTACCGACCACCGCATTGGGTTGACCTTGTATGATCTTCAAAATATTGTAAATGGTGATATCGATAAAATTATTGATGAGTTAAAATTGGTTCAGAATAATGAACTGTTAAAAAATACCAAAGAAATTTTTTAATCGTGGATAAACAACTTTTAGTTGAAGAAATATACAGAAAAAGTTCTTTTTTATGTTTGGGCTTAGATACTGATCTAACTAAGATTCCAAAACATCTCTTAGTTAACCCTGATCCTGTATTTGCATTTAATAAGTTAATGATTGACTCACTATGTAATCTTGTTGTAGCTGTTAAAATTAATACTGCTTTTTACGAGGTAAATGGTGCTGATGGTTGGGTATCTCTGGAAAAAACAATAGAATATTTAAATTCAAACTATCCAAAAATATTCACAATAGCTGATGCAAAAAGAGGTGATATTGGAAATACATCAGATAAATATGCAAAAGCATTTTTCGAAAATCTAGGTTTTGATTCTGTCACTGTTTCACCATATATGGGGAAAGACTCAATTGAACCTTTTTTAAATTACAAAGAAAAGAAAACTATTCTATTAGCATTAACCTCTAATATTGGAAGTGAAGATTTTCAGTTTTTAAATACCAATGATTTGAAACTTTATGAACAAGTTATTATTAAATCTAAGACATGGGAGGGTTTTGAAAATTTGATGTTTGTTGTTGGTGCAACTAAATCTGAATACATCAAAAGTATTAGAGAGTTAGTACCGAAAAGTTTTCTTTTGGTTCCAGGTGTAGGAGCTCAAGGTGGTAGTATCTCAGAAGTTTTCAAAAATGCTGCTAACGATCACATTGGAATTTTAATTAACTCCTCAAGAGCGATTCTTTATGCAGGATCTGGAAAAGATTTTTTGGAGAAATCAATCTTGAGTGCAAAGTCTTATCAAAGAGAAATGAGTGAATTAATTAATTTTAAAATATGATTAATTATACCATATATAATAATAAAAACTCATCTGAATGGGTTACATTTGTTCATGGTGCTGGAGGAAGTTCTTCTATTTGGTTTAAACAAATTCGTGACTTTAAAAAACATTTTAATATTCTTTTGTTAGATCTTCGTGGTCATGGAAAATCAAATTACAGGCTGAAAAATGTATTTAAAAAAAAATACACATTTTCTTCTATTTCAGAAGATATAATTGATATTCTTGACAAGGAAAAAATAAAGAAATCCCATTTTATTGGTATTTCTCTTGGAACAATACTTATTAGAAAAATAGCTGAAATGAACCCTAAAATGGTTAAAAGCATGATTATGGGAGGAGCGATAATGAAGCTTAATTTAAGATCTGTTTTTTTAATAAAATTAAGTTCAGTTTTTAAGTCTATTGTTCCTTACATGTGGATTTATCGTGCACTCGCTTTTATTATAATGCCATATAAAAACCATCAAGAGTCCAGAAATTTATTTATCAAAGAGGCAAAAAAATTATATCAAAAAGAGTTTTTACGTTGGTTTAGACTAACAGCAGAGGTGAATCCATTGTTACGTCTTTTCAGGCAAATTGAACTACCAATACCAACTCTTTACGTGATGGGAGCAGAGGACTACATGTTCTTAGAGTCAATAAAGATCTTAACAAAAAAACATAGACACTCAAAATTGCATATCATTCCAAAATGTGGTCATGTTGTGAATGTAGAAAAGCCATCAGATTTTAATGAATCTTCAATTTCATTTTTAAAATCTGTTGTCAAGAAATAATTTTAAAGACCAGGTTGAACAATTTTAAAATTATTTTTTAACTTGGCTTTAGCCACTGTATTTTTAACATTTTCCAGGAGTTTTTTTGAGTCGTATATAATACCATCTTTTACAGTGAATTTAACACCTCCAACTCTCATGATTTCATTTTTATCATTTAGTTTGATGGCACCTGTACCATATAAGACTTTAAGGTTTTCTAATGGGTTTTCCTCAACGATAAGAAAGTCAGCTAATTTGCCTACTTCAATACTTCCAATTTTATCTGTTGCACCTAAAGCTTCCGCAGCATCAAGTGTAGCAGATTTTATTATTTCTAAAGGGTAAAAACCAGCCTCTCTTAAAAGTTCCAGTTCTCTGATGAATCCAAAACCATAAAGTTGATATATAAATCCTGAGTCTGAACCTGCAACGACTCTACCACCCCTATTTTTGAATTCATTAACAAAAGTCATCCAAAGATCATAATTGTTTTTCCATGCAACTTCTTGTTCAGTTCCCCAGTAATGCCAGTATGATCCATGCGAGATTTTACTTGGTTCATAAAATTTCCATAGAGAGGGCAACGTATAAGTTTCATGCCATTCTGCTCTTCGAGCTCTGTGTAAATCCCGACTGGCTTCGTAAATATTGAATGTTGGAACAATTGTAAAGTCCAGTTCAATTAGTTCATTCATTACATCATTCCATTTTTCAGAAAACGGTGGGGCAGCTTGATTCCAAAGCTTACCGGCTTCCTCAAACCTATGTTGTTCATTTTGGTAGTTGTAGTTTGGTGGGTAATTTTGAATTGTTCTGTCTTCAAAAAGTGCTTCAGGAAGACCATACCAATGTTCCATACTGGTCAATCCAGCTCTAGCTGAATTAAGAACATTCCAACCGACAACTCTCATTTGGGCATGGTGCATTGCTGATCTTAACCCAATTTTTTTATTTTCGCTCAAAGCAGCTTTCATGATTTTTGGGTCTGAACCAAAAAATTTAATCCCATCAAATCCCATCTTTGCATTTTTTCTAACCCATTCTTTGGCTTCCTCAGGAGTATTTATTTCTGATCCTGAGCCAAATCCACTGTATGCATAAATTCTTGGAGCGATAATAGAGTTTTCTTCACTTTGTTTTTTTAAGCTTAAAGTTAGTTCAGGTGTTAATCCACTAGGTTGTCGAATTGTTGTAATTCCATGCGCCATCCACAACTTGAAAACATAGTCAGGATCTGCACCTTGTGATTTTCCTCCAATATGTCCGTGCATATCGATCAAACCTGGAAGAATATACATCCCACTTCCATCTATTTCCTTTCCACCACTTTTTAGAATAGGACCACTACTTCTTTTTTTAATTCCTGGGTATCCAACTACTTGTACTTTGGTTATTATATTTTTTTTTACTTCAATATCAACGGGTCCAATTGGTGGAGCACCATTTCCATTGATTAAAGTGATACCTCTAATTATCAGCTGATCGTATGGTCCCTCTGATAAATCATTTGCTTGAGGGAAAGCATAAAAAAACTGCAATGTGATAAGTAATGCACATTGCAGTTTATAAAAACTAGGTATTTTCATGAATTTTTTTTCATGAAAGTATGAAAAATTTAGGCTTTAGAAAAGTCAGCATATGCACCAGTTCCGTGTTCAGCGATATCCAGACCTTTTTCTTCTTCTTCATCACTGACTCTTAAACCAGCAACAGCTTTAACAACCTGCACAATTATTACGCCCATAACTACACAGAATAAGCCAGCAATACCTACACAGGCTAGTTGAACCATAAATTGGTCAAAACCTTTCATTGCCCCAAAACAACCTACAGCTAGGGTACCCCAAATACCACAAAATAAGTGAACTGGGATGGCACCAACTGGGTCATCTAATTTACATTTGTCAAGAAAAGCCACTCCAAATACTACAATTGGCCCAGCAATGATTCCAATGAGCATTGCATCATAAACTCCCATTTGATCAGCCCCAGCAGTAATACCTACTAAACCACCAAGAACGCCATTCATGAACATTGTTAGATCTAAATTACCATAAGCAATTTTTGAAGTAACAGCAGCAGAAATTCCCCCTGCAGCAGCAGCAAGACAAGTGGTAACTAATGTTAAGGATGTTAGTGCTGGATCTGCAGATAATACTGATCCTCCATTGAATCCAAACCAACCTAACCAGAGGATCAATACACCTGCAGCTGAGAGTGGAATATTCGATCCTGGGATAGCAACAGGATTACCACTGGAGTCAAACTTTCCTTTTCTAGCTCCGAGAAAGTAAATAACTATCAGTGCACCCCATCCACCAACTGAATGAACAAGAGTTGATCCTGCAAAATCATAAAAACCAAAGTAGCTATCAAAAAAACCACCTCCCCATTGCCAAGAACCTACGATAGGATAAACAAAAACAACAAATAAAATAGCAATTAAGATAAAGGAGGTGATTTTAATTCTTTCGGCCACAGCACCTGAGATAATGGTTGCCGCAGTTGCTGCGAACATCGCTTGAAAAAGATAATCTGTCCAATATGTGTAACCACCATCAGCATACGTAAGCTGATCATAATCTGCTCCAGGATTTAATCCAGGACCAGGAAAACCTAGTACTTTGTCGATTATACCAAACTCACCAGGATACATTAAGTTGAATCCAATGAGACAATATGTTATGATCCCCATTGTGATTACAAAGAAATTTTTAAATAGTATGTTAACTGTGTTTTTTTGCCTAGTGAGGCCTATCTCTAAAAAAGAGAAGCCCAAGTGCATGAAGAACACAAGAAATGTACAGACCATCATCCATACATTGTTAGCTGTTAATAATTCCATAGTTAATAATTTTTTTTTAGTTAGATTAATTTAAAAACTAGCTCCAAAGACTAAAAATGCAGCCTCACTGTCGGGATTATAAATAAAAGACCCAAATACTGGTAGAGAATATTCTTCAGTAATTTTAATGTCTTTAGAACCACCAAAAGAAAGATTCACCAAACCGCTATCTCCTCCAGCATAAAAAGCTGCATCACCGTCACTACCAAAGCCAATACCGATATCAACAGCTCCAGCAGAGAAACCAGCTTCAACGTAAAGAGCCTCAGCATCAGTAAAATATCCAACGGTTAGGTCCAAACCACCCAAACTTGTTGATCCAGAAATTTCCATCCAATCACTGTCGAAAAGTCCAGGGTTACCAGCACCATAAGTACCATTGTTGGTTGGGAAAGAATAATTTGTCAAAGTAAGTGCCAATGGCCCGAAGTCATATGAAACCCATAGGTCTAATTCGTTACCACCACCACTCGCAGTAGTAGGGAAGCTACCCCAAACACCTCCAGTTAAGGAACCAGAACCAAGTTCCATCCAGGGTTGAATGTGAGCTCCTGATCCAAATTGTGTACCTCTCCATACATATGAACTAACCACATCGGCTCCAAA
The DNA here is from genome assembly GCA_902523635.1 of uncultured Bacteroidota bacterium. Lineage (GTDB taxonomy): Bacteria > Bacteroidota > Bacteroidia > Flavobacteriales > Flavobacteriaceae > MAG-121220-bin8. The sequence goes on from CABZAE010000001.1 coordinate 183,712, forward strand.
ATCTTGGGCCTGTAAAGTACTTGTTTTAATACCGACGACTATCGTAGCAAAGGGAACAAGCAAACCAATTAAAAGTTTATTTATATTTTTTTTCATTTTGTTTTGCGTTATAATTAGTAAATAGTTGAATTTGTTAAATATTATATATCGAATTTACATTTTTAGTAAATTAAATTCATAGAAAATATCAATATTCACATCATTTTTTCTGATTTGATAATTTATGTATTATAAAATTTTTAAATGATTAAAATTGAGATGCTTAAATTATGAATTTGAACAATTTTGTTTTAAACGGATTTTACTTTGCAAGTTGTAATCCTAAATACATAGAAATAAAACACAGCACAATTGTTAAAGTTGTGTAAGAAATTGATTCTATAAAACTTCCATTTTTTAACATCTCTATGTTTTCATAAGTAAAAGTGGAAAATGTTGTTAATCCACCGCAAAATCCTGTTCCAATCAAAATTGATGATGTAGACTCAATCTGATTACTTTTTACAAGGTGTCCCATCAATAATCCCAATATTAAACATCCAATTATATTAGAAAAAGAAGTTGTTATCGGGTACTTATGTATGTTAAGAATTGGAATGGAATTTAACAAGAATCTTAATATACTTCCAAAACCCCCACCAATAAAAACCAGTATTAAATTTTTCATGAAACACTTATCCTTTTTAAAATTACCAATAATGATACAAATAAGATAAATCCAAAAAACACCCATTTTACGTCAGAATAAATTCCTTTAAGACGTTTAAGATCCTTGTTGTAACTAATAATTACCAACAATAAAAAACTAACAAAAAAAAGTATTGCGAATATTATTTGTCCAGTACTAAACATAAATATTTAAATTCGATAAATAAATAATTAATATATGAAACATCAATTAAATTCCGTTAAAAAATTTCATCAAGTTTATAAACTTACATATTCAGAATTACCAATTGCGAAAATTAAAAAAGAGACCATTAAATTGAGATACAATTTGATGGCTGAGGAAAATCAAGAATATTTTGACGCAGCTAACAACGATGATTTGGTAGAAGTTGCTGATGCATTAGGAGATATGTTATACATTTTGTGTGGGACAATAATAGAACATGGTTTTCAACACAAAATTGAAGAGATCTTTGACGAGATACAAAGAAGTAATATGAGCAAATTAGATAGTAACGGATTACCAATTTATAGAGATGATGGAAAGGTGATGAAAGGTCCAAATTATTTTAAGCCCGATATTTCAGGAATACTTGGTTAAACTTCGACTCTCCAATTAAAAGGATCCTTAGAGATATTATATTGAATCTCATTAAGTTTCTTTTTTAAAGTAGCAGACCAAGAATTTTTAATTTCCTTCATTTCATAATAGTTGTCTTCGTGACCAAAGCCGGCAATGGGTAGAACAACAACTGCTGTACCACAACCAAAAATTTCTTTTAAATTTCCTGATGAGTGTGCATTCACTATCTCTTTAACAGAAAGTGGTCTAATCTTAACTTTTATGCCGCTATTTTTAGCAATTTCGATTAGACTTTTCCTGGTTATGCCATCAAGAATACTGTCACTTGTTGGAGGGGTAATTAAAGTATCGTCAATTCTGAAAAAAAGATTCATTGTACCAGCCTCTTCAATATATTCATGGCTTGAAGAGTCAGTCCAAATTATTTGTTGAAAACCCCGATCTCTGGCAAGCATAGTGGGATAAAATTGAGCTGCATAATTTCCAGCAGCTTTTGCATATCCAACTCCACCTTTAGCGGCTCGGCTGTAAGATTTTTCAATTTTAACTTTAACTTTTCCTGAATAGTATAGTTTTGCTGGAGTACAAATGATCATAAACTTATACTGGTTAGCTTCATTTGCGTTGATACTTGGTTGATCAGCAAAAATAAATGGTCTTATGTATAAGGAATTTCCTAAACCAGGTTTAACCCAGTCCTTATCTAATTCTACTAATTTTCTTATTCCTTCTATAAAAATTTCTTTATTTGGAACGGGCATGGCAAGTCGTTCACATGATTTTGAAATTCTTTTGTAGTTTTCTAATGGTCTGAAGAGCCATGTCTTTCCATTTTTGTCTTTGTATGCTTTCATTCCTTCGAAACAAGCTTGTCCATAGTGAAGGGAACGTGCAGATGGATCTATTAATATGGGTTTATATGGTTCAATCATCCCATTATTCCATTTTCCATCAACATATGAACAGCTAAACATATGATCACTAAAAACAGAACCAAAATCTAAATTTTCAAAATCTATATTTCTGATTTTTGATTTTTTAATTTTGAAAATTTTCATCATGCAAATTATTATTTGTAAAATTACAAATTAACTTTAATCATTGAACGTAAACAATGAGATTTTTAATAACCGGAGGCACTGGACTTATTGGAAAACAGATTGTAAGATTATTAGAAAAAAGGGGAGATGAAGTTCATGTTTTGTCAAGAGGAAAAAAATATTTCAAAAATTCAAATAAGGTCAAATTTTTTCATTGGGATCCTGAAGTTGGTTCGATTGATCTCAATTCACTAGACGGTGTTGACACTGTTATTAATCTAGCCGGTACACCTATCGCTCAGTTTTGGACCAACAAAATTAAAAGATCAATATTAAATAGCAGGATCAACTCAGTGAAATTATTGACAGATGCTGTAAATAATCATAATAGAAACAACATTAAGTTGTTTCTAAATGCATCAGCTATTGGAATTTACCCATCAAACAGTGGTCTGCTCATTGACGAAAGTTTCGAGTATAAATCTGAATCTTTTCTAGGAAATGTGGTTGATTCCTGGGAAAAAAGCACCGAAAGCATTAAGGATTTGAAAATTAAAACTTCCATATTGAGAATTGGTCTTGTTTTGTCAAATGAATCAGGATTTTTTAAATCAATATGTTTTCCAACAAGGTTTTATTTGGGTTGTTGGTTTGGAGATGGTAACAATTATTATTCATGGATTCACTTAGATGATCTTGTAAGTTCCATAATTTACATTGCAGATAAAAATCTAACAGGAAAATTTAATTTAGTTTCCCCAGAACCAGTTACTAGTAAATTTTTTATGAAAAAATTAGCTTTTCTATTAGAAAAAAAAATTGTATTACCATCAATTCCAGTAAAAATTATCAAATGTTTGCCCAGTGGAATGTCAGAATTATTTCTTTTTGACCAAAAGGTAAGTTGTGATAAATTATTAAAAAATGGATTTACTTTTAAATATGGAAATTTAGAGATTGCTTTAAAAAATTTGCTAAATAAATTATGACATTTTGACAAATTCAATTTTTTGGCAGTACTTTTGAACAGTTATTTGCATGACAAAAAAATCCAAAAATAGTACAAAGAAGAAACCTTCCTTAAAAGATAAAATAACTGAACTTGAGTCAGTTATAAAAGATGAAAAAGATAAATTTCTAAGGTTGTTTGCTGAATTTGAAAATTACAAGAGGCGTACATCCAAAGAGAGGTTAGAACTTTATAAAACAGCCTCAATGGAGCTTATGACCTCTTTGTTACCCATCATTGATGACCTTGAAAGAGCATCAGCTGAATTTTCCAGATCCAAAGACAAACAATTAACTGAAGGTTTTTCCATTATAAAAAATAAGTTTAATGAAACGTTAAAATCTCAAGGCCTAAGTGAGATTGAAGTAAAAAGTGGAGACGAATTTGACGTTGAAAAACATGAAGCCATTACACAGATAACTGCACAGAGTAACAAAATGAAAGGAAAAGTTGTTGATGTCACTGAAAAAGGTTTCAAACTTGGAGAAAAAATTATTAGATATCCAAAAGTGGTTGTAGGTAAATAGTAATGAAAGAGGATTATTATGACATACTTGGAATAAGTAAATCAGCTTCTGAAAGCGAAATCAAAAAAGCTTACAGAAAGCTTGCGATTAAATATCACCCTGACAAAAATCCAGGCGATAAGAATGCTGAAGAAAAATTCAAAAAAGCTGCAGAAGCCTATGAAGTTTTAGGAAACAGTGAAAAAAGATCGAAATATGATCAGTTTGGTCACTCAGCATTTGATGGAGCCGGTGGATTTGGTGCTGGGGGGATGAACATGGATGATATTTTTAGTCAATTTGGTGATATTTTTGGTGGTGCATTTAGTGGTTTTGGCGGATTTGGTGGTTCAGGTCAAAGAACAATCAAGGGTAGTAACCTCAGAATTAGGGTGAAGCTGGATCTTAAGGAAATTGTATTGGGCTGTGAAAAGAAGATTAAAGTTAAAAGAAAAATTAAAGCACCAGGTGTTACTTACAAAAGCTGTCCCAGCTGCAATGGAACCGGCCAAGTAATGAGAGTAACCAATACAATATTGGGCAGAATGCAATCCTCTTCAACTTGCCCAACCTGTTCAGGTTCTGGTCAAGTAGTTTCCAACAGACCTCCTAACACTGATTCCAATGGGTTACTTTTTTCTGATGAAACAGTATTGGTTAAGATACCCTCCGGAGTCGAAGAAGGCATGCAACTAAAAGTTTCTGGAAAAGGAAATGATTCACCTGGGAGTGGTGTTCCAGGCGACTTAATTGTTTTGATTCAAGAAAATGAGCACCCGAATTTAAAAAGAGAAGGTAATAACCTTCATTATGATCTGTATATTAGCATTTCAGATGCCGTTCTTGGAGTTTCTAAAGAAATAGAAACGGTTACTGGAAATGTTAGAATTAAGCTTGAATCAGGAATCCAATCAGGTAAAATTCTTAGATTAAGAGGAAAGGGAATATCTAGTGTTAACTCATATAGTGCTGGTGATTTATTGGTCCATGTAAACGTATGGACACCTAAGATATTAAACAAGGAACAAAAACTTTTCTTTGAGTCAATGAAGGATAATGACAATTTTACTCCTTCACCTGAAAAAGGTGATAAATCATTTTTTGAAAAGGTTAAGGACATGTTTTCCTGACATAATTATATCAAAATCCACATACCTTGAATTTGATTATATTTAATAAATATATTCAAATGAACAAGTTTATCGATTTTATTAATCAAGAGCACTTCATCACTGAGAATATTAAATTTTCAATATTCACAATATTGTTGGTTTCCTCAATTTTCTTTGTAACATATTTGTTTTTAAAGCTCATAAAAAAAATTGCTACCAAAAAATTAGATGAGGAAAGAAAATTAAAGTTTAAATCAGTTTTTTCATTTTTCAATTATTTTGTATATCTAATTGTTGCCCTCATAACTTTTCAAAACTTTGGTATCAATTTAACTGGAATTTTTGCGGCATCCGCTGCACTTCTTGTTGGTGTAGGTCTTGCCTTGCAAACATTTTTTCAAGATATCATCTCGGGTATTTTGATTTTAGCTGATCAAACAGTTCATGTTGGTGACATTATAGAAATCGATGGTAAAGTAGGAAGAGTTGAAAACATCAAAATAAGAACAACAAGAGCAGTTACGTTTGACAACAAGGTTCTAATTATACCTAATCATAAATACTTAACAAATACGTTATTTAACTGGACTGAAAATGGCACAATTCTTAGGGGGAATGTTTCAGTAGGTGTTTCATATGACTCTGATGTTGATAAGGTTAAAGAAATACTATTAGAAATTGCAAATTCCCATCCAAATTTGATCAAAAATCCGACTCCAAAAGTTATGTTTAAAAATTTTGGCGAAAGCTCTTTAGATTTTGAACTCTTTTTTACCTATAACAATGGTTTTCGAATTAATTTGGTGGAAAGTGATATAAGATTCTTGATCCATAAAAAATTTAAAGAAAACAAAATTGAAATTCCCTATCCTCAAAGGGTTGTTCACACTAAATAAAATTAACAATGTCAAAAATATTAATTATTGAAGATGAGGAATCCATAAGACGTGTACTTAAAAAGGTCTTAGTTGATGAAAATAGTTCCTACATGATTCTGGAGGCAGTTGATGGTGTTTTAGGAATAGAAGCTATAAAAAAAAATAAAATTGATTTGGTTTTGTGTGATATAAAAATGCCTAAAAAAGATGGGATTGAGGTTTTGAAATTTTTAATTCAAGATTTTCCTGAGATCCCTGTAATTATGATTTCAGGACATGGAGATCTTGAAACTGCAGTTGAATCCATGAGAATGGGTGCATTTGACTATATATCAAAACCACCTGATTTAAACAGACTTTTAAATTCAGTAAGGGGTGCTTTAAAAGGAAGTTTCAGAAAAAAACAAAACAAAAAAGTTCTTAAAAAAACCAAAACATTTAAAATAATTGGTGAGTCAGCCGAGATTCTTAATATAAGTAATTTAATTTCCAAAGTTTCTAGAACAAATGCAAAAGTATTAATCTTGGGTCCAAATGGTTCTGGAAAAGAACTTGTAGCAAATCAAATTCATTTAAATAGCATCAGAGCAGAGGGTCCGTTTGTCGAAGTAAATTGTGCAGCGATTCCAGCAGAATTAATTGAGAGTGAACTTTTTGGACATATTAAAGGAGCTTTCACATCAGCAGTAAAAGACAAGACGGGAAAATTTGAGGCTGCAAATGGTGGAACAATTTTCTTGGATGAAGTTGGAGATATGAGTCTTTCAGCCCAGTCAAAGGTATTAAGAGCTCTGCAAGAACATAAGATTCAGAAGGTTGGAAGTGAAAAAGATTTAATAGTTGACGTAAGAATTATTGCTGCGACCAATAAAAATTTAAAAAATGAAATTTCAAATAATAAATTTAGAGAGGATTTATACCACAGACTAGCTGTAATTGAAATTAATGTCCCACCCTTAAATAAAAGGAAGTCAGATATTCCACTTTTATCGGATTACTTTCTTGAACAAATTGCAATTGAAAATGGAGATGATGGCAAAGGTATAGATAATGAAGCATTGAAGGAATTGCAAAAATTTGATTGGTCTGGAAATGTAAGAGAACTCAGAAATGTTATAGAAAGACTAGTCATTCTCAGTGAAGGACCTGTGATTTCTAAAAGCGATGTTATTAATTTTTCCAACAAGTCTTGATCATGAAAAGAGGTTTTTTTGTCTGTTTGATTTTATTTTCATTATTAGCTTTCCCACAAAATGATAAGGAAACAATAAAAAAAATATTTGACACCTGTATGACTGAAAGTAACAGTTATCAAATGTTGGATTATCTTTCAAATGAGATTGGAGGGCGTCTTTCGGGATCCCTAAGCGCAGAAAGAGCTGTCGAATGGAGTTATTCTGAACTTCAAAAAATTGGCTTTGATAAAGTATGGTTACAAGAGGTTATGGTACCTAAATGGGTTAGAGGTCCAAAAGAGTTTGCGCTTATTGAAACAGAACCTGGGGTTACATTCGACGTTGATGTTTGTGCTTTAGGTGGATCTGTCGCGACTCCCTCTGTAGGTATTAAATCAAATGTAATTGAAGTAAGTGCTTTTGAGGATTTAAAAAAACTTGGAAAAAAAAATATAGATGGTAAAATAGTTTTTTTTAATAGACCCATGCAAGCCAACCTAATAAATACTTTTCTGTCTTACGGTGAAGCTGTAGATCAACGATTAAATGGAGCTCAGGAGGCTGTTAAGTACGGAGCAATTGGAGTGATAGTAAGATCATTAAACTTGAGACTAGATGATTTTCCTCACACTGGTGTTATGAGTTACGGAAGTTTAACTCAATCAAAAAAAATACCTGCTGCAGCAATTAGCACTAATTCAGCTGAAAAGTTGAGCCGTCTTCTAAAACTTAATCCGGACTTAAAGTTTTTACTTAGGCAACAATGTAGAACTTTTGAAGATGTTATTTCTAATAATGTTATTGCAGAAATTAAAGGCAGTGAATTTCCTAATGAAATTATTTTGGTTGGTGGTCACTTGGATTCTTGGGACATTGGTGATGGAGCGCACGATGATGGTGCTGGTGTGGTTCAATCCATGGATATCATAAATATTTTTAGAAAAATAAATTATGTACCAAAACGAACAATTCGTGTTGTATTGTTTATGAATGAAGAAAATGGTTTGAGGGGAGCAAAAAAATATTTTGAAATTTCAAAACAAAAAAATCTCAATCATGTTTTTGCATTAGAATCCGATGCAGGTGGATTTTCCCCTAGAGGATTTTCATTTACATGTAATGATTCTAACTTTTCTAAAATTCAAAGTTGGATTAAATTATTTGAACCGTATTTAATTCATTCTTTTGAAAAAGGTGGAAGTGGAGCAGATATTTCTTTGTTAGCAACAGGTAAAAACGTCCTAGCTGGTTTACGCCCAGATTCTCAACGATATTTTTCTTACCACCATGCTGCAAATGACAAATTTGATGCGATAAATAAAAGAGAATTGGAATTAGGAACTTTTGCTATGGCATCAATAATTTATCTTTTCGATAAGTATGGAATCAACTAATATGGATCTAAATTTTATATTAGAAATTGATAGAGAAGTTTTTATTTATCTAAATTCCTTAGGTCATTCTGCTTTCGATTCTATTTGGCTATTAATTTCTGATAAAAAATCTTCAATTCCATTATATGTTTTAATTCTTTACATAATGCATAGGAATTTAAATTCTGTTGATTTTTTTAGAACATTAATTTTTATTGCATTACTGATACTATTTACTGATCAAATAAGTGGCTTTTTTAAGGATTTTAGTGAAAGGCTGAGACCATGCCATGATGATTCAATTAATCATAAAATTAGAATAGTAAAACAATCTTGTGGAGGTTTGTATAGTTTTTTTTCATCTCATGCTTCAAATTCCTTTGGATTAGCTTCTTTCTTTTATTTTTTGTCTAGAAAAAAAAATAATTACATCAAATTACTTTTTATTTGGGCATCTGTCGTTTCGTATAGTAGAATTTATATTGGAGTACATTATCCGATTGATATAATTTTTGGAAGCACCTTTGGGATTTTTTCTGGATTTTTATTTTCATCTATTTTAAACAAGAAATATAATGTTTTATAGATTAAATGATTATAAGGTTTTATTTTATAGAATATTTTTGGCATACATTTTTTATTCTATTGCTAGATTACTTTTTTACTTTTACAACAACGATATAATAATTGTTTACAGTATAAACGAATTTATTGAGTTGTGTCTAATTGGTTTTACTTTTGACACCTCAGCAATTTTATATACCAATGCAATATTTATAATTATTTCTCTTTTACCTTTTAGGTTTGTTTCAAAAAAAAAATCTCAAAAAAACCTTTTTTTATTATACTTTTTTTTCAACTCTATTGCATATGCAACTAATTTTTTTGATTTCATATACTATCGATTTTCACAATCACGCTTAACAACAACAATTTTTAATATTGTCGAAAATGAAACCAATAAGTTAGATTTGTTGAGTTCATTTATTGTCAGTTACTGGCATGTATTTTTGTTATACTTTTTTTTAATGACACTTTGGGTAGTTCTTTACAGAATGGTTAAAATAAAACCATTACAAGCGAAACCAAGTAATTTTCAATATTTTTTCTCATCGCTTTGGTTTTTATTTTTCATTTTTATTTCAATAGTTGGGATGAGAGGAGGCCTTGGTAATGCAACACGCCCAATTAATATGGTTGATGCTCATAGATATGTCAAAAAAACTTTCCATGCAGACTTAGTATTGAACTCTCCCTTTTGTTTGATTAGGACATACAATAAGAACTTTTTTGTTAAAGAAAATTTTATGTCTAAGAATGAATTGAAAGATATAATAAAACCTGTTAGATTTTTGAATGATTCAATCAAAACTCGTCCAAACGTGATGCTAATTGTACTTGAAAGTTTTGGGAGAGAGTATGTGGGAGCTTTTAATGAAAACAAAAATATAGAAAATTATAAAAGCTATACACCTTTTTTAGACTCCATTTCTAAAAATAGTTTAATTTTTACAAATGCCTTTTCGAATGGGAGGCAATCTATTGAAGCACTTCCTGCAATACTCGCAAGCATACCTTCGTTTAAGGTGCCATATACTTCATCACCATTTTCAAATCAAAAAATTCAATCCCTGGTATCAGTTTTCAATGATTTGGACTATGAAACTTCTTTTTTTCATGGAGCTCCTAATGGATCAATGGGATTTACAGGCCTTTCAAATATTATGGGTTTTGATAATTATTTCGGAAAAAACGAATTTAATGATGATTCGTTATATGATGGTTATTGGGGAATTTGGGATGAGCCTTTCTTTCAATTCACCAAAAACAAAATTGATGGTATGAGAAAACCTTTCTTTGCGACCTTGTTTAGTTTATCATCACATGAACCCTTTAAAGTCCCAAAGAAATATGAAAACAAATATCCAACCGGCAAAATCGATATGCACCAAGTGGTTGGATATACGGATGATGCTTTAAGGAAATTTTTTAACTCAGCTAAAAATCAAAATTGGTTTGAAAATACATTATTTGTAATAACAGCTGATCATTGCAACCAGTTTTACTACCCACATTACAGAGCTCCAATCAACAGATACGCTATCCCTTTGATATTTTACAAACCCGATGGTTCAATTAAAGGTTCTGACAATAAGTTAGCTCAACATTTAGATATTTTCCCTACAATTGTTGATTATGTCGGGTATGATGAAAAAATCAATTCTTGGGGAAATAGCTTATTTGACAATAAAAAATTAAATCGTTTCTCAATTCATTATTCAGGAACGATGTATAGATTTGTAATGAATGATTACATAATAGAATTCGATGGAAAAAAAGTTGTTGGTGTATACAAAAAAAATGATTATTTCTTGGACGAGAATATTGTAAATCAGACTGGTGTTGACTATTCAAATGAAGAAAAATACATTAAAGCTCTTTTACAGGACTATATTGAGAGAGTTGTAGATAGAAAACTAAACTAAACTACTTAATAATTTCATTAAAATCCATTTTAAATTTACTTATTCTGGGATTTGAAACCCTCATAATGTAAATATCATTTGGGTTTTTTTTCTTATAATCTTGGTGGTATTCCTCAGCTCTGTAAAACTTATTAAATTTTAAAACCTCGGTAGTTATTAGCTTGTATATTTTCTTATCCAACAATTTTTTTATTTCTTTTTCGATAATTTTCTTTTCTTGTTCTGAATCATAAAATGCAACTGATCGATAATGGGTTCCAACATCAGGTCCTTGACGATTTAAAGTTGAGGGATCATGGGAACCAAAAAAAACCTTTACCAAGGTTTTGAAATCTATCACGGTAGAATCATATATAACTTCGATTGCCTCAGCATGACCAGTTCTACCAGAGATAACCTGGTAATAAGTAGGATTCTCAACAGACCCACCTGAGTAACCAGAATATACTTCTTTCACCCCTTTAAGATTTTCATAAATGCTTTCAACACACCAAAAGCATCCGGAGGCAAAATATGCTTTTTTAATGTTTTGACCATATGAAATATCGGTGTTGCTTAAATAGATCAAAGTTGCCAATATTATGGTAATTGAATATTTCATGAATTTTTTAATAGTTTTTTAGTGAAATTTTTCCAACTCAGAATTTTTTTAGTTCTCCTCAGGTTTTTTAAAATTGTATTTTTATCACAACTTAAAGCATTATCAATTGTTTTAGAAATATCGTGAAAATTTACTTCGCAAGTAAACCCGTTTTTTTCATTTTCAATTAACTCAGAAAGTCCTCCTGTATTAGTTGTAACCAAAATTTTTTCAAAATGAATAGCTAGTGATGTAACACCGCTTTGTGATGCATTTTTATATGGCTGAATGACGATATCTACTGCAGAAAACCAATATTTCAACATTTTTTCATCGATAAACTTATTTACAAATTTGATATATTTTTTGTTATTGGAAAATTCTTTTAAACTCTGATACTTATTTATTGATTCGTAGTTCTCTCCTACAATCAACAACTCAACATTATTTTTTGTTTTTCTTAAAATATCAAATGCCTTTATTAATAAATCCAAACCTTTGTAAGGACGAATAACTCCAAAAAACATTAAATATTTTGTTTTGGGACAAAGTTCTAGTTTTTTCTTTGCTACAATTGGTTTTATTGAGTTTCCAAATTTATTTGGAACAGGTAAAAAAAACGTTTTACCAATTATTTTTGGACTGTTTTTTTCGATATGTTCTTTGACAACTTTTGAAAAAGTTACATATTCGTTTAAGGATCTCAAATATCGTTTTAAAAAAAAACTGCTAAATAATGAATTTTCATGAGGGTAAGCATTATGAATTAATCCAATTTTTTTAATTTTTTTAGAAATTCTTTCATTAATGTAAGTCATACATATTGAAATTGACGTAGTCCAATGTGAGCTTATCAATAGGTCAATATCTGAGGAATTAATTTTTTTTACAACTTTATTCCAACTTAAAAGATTTATTGAATTAATGAGTCTTTGGTTACTAAAATTAAGATCTTTTTTTATAGTTGTTTGATATTGTGTTTTTCCAGGAAATAAAATTGTGGGATATAACATTTTGAAGTTAATCATCTCGATTGTATGTCCTTGTAGACGTAATGTCTCAGCCAATTCTTCGTTGGTGTCAGAAATACCTCCTCGGTAGGGATAACATGGCCCTAGTAGAAAAATTTTCATTTCAAATGAGATCAATCATTATTTATAACCCAGTCACCATTTTTGATAAGATTTTCGGCAACTTTATATTTAACTACTTTTTCTTCAGCTGTTGATATATTTCTAATTGTTACTTTCTCGTTCCTTCCAATTTTTTTCTTTTCGCGAACGACTGTTTCAACTTGTGTATTTGTATTTGAAACACTTTGTCCAACTTCTCTATTAATTGATGCAAGCTGATCAGTATTTGGGATTTCTTGTTTTGATAAATTTAGTTTTTGTTGTCTTCTGATCTTTCGGTCCTCTCTTATTTCTCCTGGATTTTGTGATGGTAATTCACCTTTAAATAAAAATGATATTATCTCAGTATTTATTTCATTAAGCATTGATTCAAACAACTTGTAAGCTTCAAACTTATAAATCACCAATGGATCTTTCTGCTCATGAACAGCCAATTGAACTGATTGTTTTAGCTCATCCATTTTTCTAAGATGATTTTTCCAAGATTCATCGATAATTGCTAGTGAAATATTTTTTTCAAAATCATTGATTAATGTTTTGCCTTCAGTGCTGTAAGCTTCTTTCAAATTTGAAACTACATTCAAAGTCTTTTTTCCATCTGTGAAAGGAACAACAATTCTTTCAAAATTGTTTGAAGGGTTTTCATAAACACTCTTTATGACTGGAAAAACTTTTTCAGTATTTAATTTTGATTTTTTCTTGTAATGATCATATGCACCTTTATATGTTTTAAATATAATTTCATCTCTGTCATTTTTTTCAAATTCATCAGGACTAAATTCAGACCCAATTGAAAAAAAGCGAATAACGTCAAATTCAAAATTTTTATGATTATTATTGACTTTGTTATTATCAACAATTAATTCTGTTGTATCATAGATCATATTGGCGATATCAACTTTTAATCTGTCACCAGCGAGAGCATGTTTTCGTCTTTTGTAGATTATTTCACGTTGAGCATTCATAACGTCATCGTACTCAAGTAACCTTTTTCGAACTCCAAAATTATTTTCCTCTACTTTCTTTTGAGCTCTTTCTATTGTTTTTGTCATCATCGAATGTTCAATTACTTCACCTTCTTCTAAACCTAATTTGTCCATAAATTTTGCAACTCTATCAGAACCAAAAAGTCTCATCAAATTATCCTCCAATGAAACATAAAATTGTGAACTTCCAGGATCACCTTGTCTTCCTGACCGCCCTCTAAGTTGTCTATCCACCCTTCTTGAGTCATGTCTTTCGGTTCCAATTATTGCTAAACCACCTGATTCTTTTACACTTTCACTTATCTTTATGTCTGTTCCCCTACCAGCCATATTCGTTGCTATTGTAACAATTCCAGCTTTTCCAGCCTCACTGACGATATCAGCTTCTTTTTTATGAAGTTTAGCATTTAAAACGTTGTGCTTAATTTTTCTGATATTCAACATTCTACCCAAAAGCTCACTTATTTCTACCGATGTTGTTCCAATCAAAACAGGTCTTCCCTCTAATGATAATCTTGAAACATGGTCAATGACGGCATTGTATTTTTCTCTTTTAGTTTTATATACCAAATCATTACTGTCTTTTCTGGCTATAGGCTTGTTTGTGGGGATTTCCATTACATCTAGTTTGTAAATGTCCCAAAATTCCCCTGCCTCAGTAATTGCAGTACCAGTCATACCCGAAAGTTTATGATACATTCTGAAGTAGTTTTGTAAAGTAACAGATGCAAATGTTTGGGTGGCATCCTCAATTTTAACATTTTCCTTGGCTTCAATAGCCTGGTGTAAACCATCAGAATACCTTCTTCCATCCATAATTCTTCCAGTTTGTTCATCAACAATCTTAACTTTGTTATCCATCACCACATATTCAATATCTTTTTCAAATAAAGTGTATGCTTTCAACAATTGATTCAAAGTGTGAATTCTTTCACTTTTAATGCTAAAATCTTTGTAAACCTTTTCTTTCTCCTCAACCTCAACATTTATTTCGAAATTTTTGTCTTCAATTTTTTTTAATTCGGTGGATAAATCTGGCATAATGAAAAAGTTACTATCATCAATTCCAGCGGAAAGGTTTTCTATTCCTTTATCAGTCAATTCGATTTGATTATTTTTTTCATCGATTACAAAAAAAAGATCAACATCTACTTTTGGCATTTCCCTGTTGTTATCCTGCATGTAAAAATTTTCAGTTTTTTGAAGAATTTGTTTAATACCATCTTCACTTAGAAACTTTATCAAAGCAGAGTTTTTTGGTAATCCTCTATGAACTTGTAAAAGGTGGAAACCTCCGTTTTCAATGTCTCCATCATAAATTAGATTTTTAGCTTTTGAAAGAACTTTTGTTAGCAGTTGTTTTTGTTGTTGCACGACGGAACTTATTTTAGGTTTTAGTTCATTAAACTCGTGAATATCACCTTTGGGTACTGGACCCGAAATAATGAGAGGAGTTCGTGCGTCATCAACCAAAACTGAATCCACCTCGTCAACTATAGCATACTTGTGAGGCCTTTGTACCTGGTCTTGTAAAGAGTGAGCCATATTGTCTCTTAAATAATCAAAACCAAACTCATTATTTGTTCCATACGTGATATCAGCTTCATATGCTTTTTTTCTCTCTTTAGAATTTGGTTTGTGATAATCAATACAATCAACTGTTAATCCATGAAATTCAAATATAGGAGCCATCCAAGCGCTGTCTCTTTTTGCTAAATAGTCGTTAACTGTTACTAAATGAACTCCATTTCCTGTCAATGCATTTAGGTAAACAGGTAAGGTAGCAACAAGTGTTTTACCCTCTCCAGTTTGCATTTCTGCGATTTTTCCATCATGAAGTGCAATTCCTCCAACTAATTGAACATCGTAGTGAACCATATCCCAGACCACCTCTTTACCAGCTGCATCCCATTTATTTTTCCAGTAAGCCTCCTTACCATTAACTGTAACGTAGGATTTTTGAGAAAAAATCAAATCATGTTCAAGAACAGTAACTTTTATTTCAGAATTATTTTTAAATCGTTTTGCAGTTTCCTTCACAACAGCGAATGCTTGAGGTAAAATTTCTGTTAATTTTAAATCTACTTCATCATTAGAAATTTCATTGATTTTGTCAATTTCTTTATAAAATTCTTCCTTTTCATCGATCTTAGTAACTGAACTTATTTTAGCATTTAGTTCATCAACCTTGTCTTTGTGTGGTTTTCTTACTACATCGATTAAAGCTTTAAATTCAAATGTTTTTGCTCTTAATTCGTCGTTAGTTAATGATGCGAAGCTTTCTTCATGTTCGAGAATTTTTTTTACGATACCCTCGACTTTTTTTAAATCTTTTTTTGATTTATTTCCAACAAAAGTGTTAAGAATGGAGCTTATTATATTCATTCAGAATATTAGATTTATTCAAATTTAAGCAAAAAAAAAGCCTCATTTGAGACTTTCTTAAAGTTTTTGTATTCCTCAATACTCATCATCATTCCAGAGGTAATCTTCTTCAGTTGGATAATCAGGCCATATTTCGAGGATTGATTCATAAACCTCCCCCTCTTCTTCTTCAATTTCTTGTAAATTTTCTACAACCTCAAGCGGTGCACCAGTTCTAATTGAAAAATCAATAAGTTCATCTTTATTGGCAGGCCAGGGGGCATCACTTAAATATGATGCTAATTCTAAAGTCCAATACATTTTTTAAAATTTAGTAAATGCAAAAATAAATTTTTTATAATTCCATGCAAGGTTTTTTTTAAAAATTGCTTTTATTTTTTTTCGAAACAGCAAATAATAATATTATTGTCGAAAAAAATAGGGAGAATCTGAAAATAATATCTCCATACTTTACGTAAAAGGTTATGTTATTATTTAATCCAACTTTATGGTTAATGTAACCCCTAACATCATAATTAAGTTTTTTAGTTATTTCACCTTTTTGATTAATTATTGCAGAAGAACCTGTGTTTGCACTTCTCACAACATTTCGTCTTGTTTCTATAGCTCTAAGTTTAGCATAGCTTAGATGTTGCTTGTAACCTTGTGATTCGTTCCACCAACCATCGTTTGTAATAATTGCGAGAAATTGGGCTCCATTTCTAACATATTTCGTTACATATTCACCATACACGGATTCGTAACAAATTAAAGGTGCAATCTTTATTTGGTTTTCGGTAACAAAAACATCTCTATTTTTTTGAGTAGCCCTACTCATTACAGTACCACCAAGATCTATCAATGCATTTCCAATAATTGGTTCTAAAAATGATTTATATGGCATATTTTCAACACCAACAACAAGTTTTGATTTGTGGTATATTTGCGGTTTAGTAAAACCAGATAGAAAAAAACTACTGTTATATACATCAATCCAAAGTTTGTCTCTAATCTTGTTTGAAGTTATTGTTTTGGTTTTTTCAGATTGATATGTACTATAGAATTGTATTCCCGATAGTAATTGAGAATTATTTTGTTTTAAAAAAGAACTTAATGATTTTGTAAATCTACTTTCATAGAAATCATTAATCACAAAGCCAGGGCTTTCAGAAAAATATGTCTCGGGAGCAATTATTAATGTATTTCCACCAATTTCGTCAGATATCCAATTTTTTAAATCTTCAAGAACTGAAAAATTAGTTTGATTATATTTTTCTTTGTAAGGGTCAATATTTGGCTGAAGAATAGACACGTCAATTTCATCAATATGATTGTAATCTTTATTGTATAGGTATATAGAAAAAATTACGGGAATGGCAATTGCTATGACAGCAATAGAGAATGAAGATGAATTAAGTCTTTTAAACTTTAAATAATTATTAATAAAATGAAGAAATAAAAAATTTACAATTAAAATCCATAAAGTACCACCAAATGAACCTGTATACTCATACCATTGTATCCATTTAGTATTTTCAGAGAAGACATTTCCTAAATTTAACCAGGGCCAAGAAAAATCCCAAATAAGATGAAATTTTTCAAATACAATCCAAGAGCAAATAAAGTAAATTATTGAGAGTTTGGTATTAACCTTTTTTGCTACTAATGAGTATATTGAAAAAATTGAAGCCATTAAAAAGCTATTTATAATTATGGCGAATGCCATTCCAAATAACGATGCATATCCCAACCACCAAGTAGCGATGGAGTTCCATATAAAAAATGTAACGTATGAATGAAAAAAAACTAACCCAAAGGAATTGTTTCTTAACAATTTTTCGATTATAAGTAAAGGAACAAAACTTATAAATATTAGAATACTGAAACCATAGGTGGGCCATGATAATCCTAGTAAAAGTCCTGATAAAATGCTAAGAAAGATTTTTTTGTTTTTCACAATGATTATTCCATTTTTAGAATTTTGAAAACAGTGTTATTGTCTAGATCACTAAATTAAGTTTAATTTTAAAAATTGTAATTTTAAACAATGAAAATATTCTGGTTTCTTCCAAATATTCTAACTTTTACTAACCTTTTTTCTGGATGTATCGGAATAGTTTATGGAATCAATGGTGATTTAAAAACATTATCTATTTGTGTTTTATTTGGTTGTATATGTGATTTTTTTGATGGTTTTTTTGCTAGATTATTCAATGTAGATTCCTCCTTAGGTACACAATTGGATTCCTTTTCAGATTTAGTCACATTCGGTTTGTCTTCGTCTGTTGTCATGTTTAACCTAATGCTAAATTCGGATTTCGTAATAAGTAGTAATAGCGAATCAAACTTTTTGAATTACTTACCTTTTTTTTCCTTTTTAATTGTGATTGCATCATCCTATAGACTTGCTAAATTTAATATGCAACGAAAGACAAATTATTTCTATGGACTTCCTACACCAGCTAATGCTATTTTTATAGTTTTTTTACCATATTTATTTGAACACCAATTAATGGAAAGTATCAATCATATAATAAATAATACTCTCTTTTTGATAATTCTTGTTTTAATTTCATCCATGTTATTGATTTCTAACTTTGAAATGCCAAAGTTTAAGGGTGGAAAAACATCTAAAACTTTTAATATTAGAAGGGAGTTTTTTATACTGATTTCAATAGTTCTAATTTCTTTCTTAAAGTTTGCTGCTTTTCCAATTGTTATTTTGATTTATTTGGTTTTTGGATTTTTAAGAATCAAATTTTAAATTCTTCCTTCTAAATTCAAAGTTTTGACCTAAGTAAAGCTTCCTAACACTCTTATCCTTTGCCAATTCCTCAGGCACGCCAGCCTTTAATATTTTTCCTTCAAACATCAAATATGTCCTATCAGTGATTGCTAATGTTTCTTGAACATTGTGATCAGTGATTAAAATTCCAATATTTTTTTCTTTCAAGTGTGAAACAATTTTTTGAATATCTTCAACAGCTATAGGGTCAACACCCGCAAACGGTTCATCCAATAAAACAAATTTTGGATTGCTCGCTAAAGCTCTAGCAATCTCTGTCCTTCTTCTTTCACCTCCTGACAGCAGATCCCCGTTATTTTTTCTTATTTTTTGCAACCCAAATTCATCTATTAGTTTTTCTAATCTTTCTTCTTGTTCTTGTTTCTTTAAATTCGATAATTCAAGAACTGCTTTTATGTTATCTTCGACTGAAAGTTTTCTAAAAACAGATGGCTCTTGTGCTAAATAACCTATTCCTTTTTGAGCTCTTTTATACATAGGGAATTTAGTTATATCATCATTATTTATGGTTATGTTGCCATTGTCTGGTTTGATTAAACCAACAATTGTATAGAATGTTGTCGTTTTTCCCGCACCATTAGGTCCCAACAATCCAATAATTTCCCCTTGCTTCACTTCGATGGAAACATCATTAACTACTTTTCTTCCTTTGTATGATTTAGAAATATTATTAGCTACTAATTTCATTTTAAACTATTTGATTCTTTTTTCATAACAAACTTTGAAATATAAATACTGATTTGATATAATATAACGATAGGAATTGCTACTATAATTTGACTTGCTATGTCAGGAGGTGTTATAATTGCTGAAAGAATTAATACAATCACAAGAGCAAATTTTCGATATTTAACCATTATTTCAGGAGTAACTAAGCCAACTTTTGTCAAAAAATATACAATAATTGGTAATTCAAAAATCAATCCAGATGCTACTATGGCAGACCTAACTAAACCCACATAGCTATCTAAATCAAAATCATTGAAAATATCTTCACTAACTGAGTACGAACCTAAAAAATTTATTGATAAAGGGGTTACCACGAAATATCCAAATAAAACGCCGATGAAAAATAAAATTGAAGAAACTGTAATAAACCCCCTAGCACTATTTTTTTCATTTTGATAAAGCCCAGGACTTACAAAACTCCAAAATTGATAGATTATGTAAGGAAAAGATATTATAAAACCAAAAGTAATTGACATCCAAATATGAGCAGAAAATTGTCCTGACATCGTCCTACTTTGTATTCTAAATGGCATTTCATTGATACAAAAACTGTCATCTAAGCCAATTTTATTTGAAAGTTTACATAGCAAATCATAAGTGAAAAAATCTGTATTTCTTGGTCCAAACAAAATATAATCAAATATGAAATCTTTTGACAAAAATGCAACTCCTCCACAAACAAGAACAGCAATTACACACCTAATTAAATGCCACCTTAGATCTTCCAAATGATCAAGAAATGACATCTCATCAATTTTGTTTCTCTCCATTATTTTATGCCTTCTTTTAAGACTTGATGAATATGAATAATTCCAAGGTATTCAAAATCATCAATAACAAGTAATTGTGAAATTTTAGATTTATTCATAATTTTTAATGCATCTGTTAGTAACATATCAGAGTTGATACTTTTTGGATTACCAGTCATTAAGTTTTTTGATTTAGCATTCTTAATTTCAGAATTTTTATCAAAAAATCTTCTCAAATCACCATCAGTTATAATACCAACGATTTTGCCATTATCTTCGACAGCTGTCGCTCCTAACATTTTTTGGGAAATTTCAGCAACTATAATTTTAATATTGCATTCGAGTTTTACCAAAGGCCTTAAGTCAGGATCAACTAAATCCTTGACTTTCATTTTCAGTTTTTTTCCTAAAATTCCAGCTGGATGAAATTTAGCAAAATCAGCGCTATTGAAACCCTTGAGTTCAGATAAGCATACGGCTATGGCATCTCCAATAACCAGTTGAGCAGTTGTGCTTGTTGTTGGGGCTAAATTATTGAATCCAGCTTCTTTTTCGACAAAACTTTTAAGAAAATAGTCACAGTTTTTACTTAGGTACGAGTTTTTATCAGATGAAACTGCTATAAGTTTGATGTTTGAATTCTTTAAAAAAGGGATTAAGTCTTTGATTTCAGACGTATTACCACTTTTGGATATTAAGATTACAGCGTCATTTTTTTGAATTATTCCTAGATCTCCATGTAAAGCTTCTCCAGCGTGCATGAAAACGGCAGGTGAACCAGTTGAATTTAACGTTGCAACAATTTTCATTCCAATAATTGCACTCTTTCCAATACCTGTTACAATTATTCGGCCATTAATTGAGCTTAAAAATTCAACACAATTTTTGAAATCATCATCAATGTATTTAGATAAATTTTTAATTGAACTGCTTTGATTATCAATGGTTTCAATAGCCCTTTTGACTATGTCAAATTTAGAATTCAAAATAATTTTTTTAATAATCTTTTAATATTATATTTAATAGGCAAAGGTACAAAATACCTTTAAAGCAAATAATTGATGTCTGATTTTGATTTAGAGTTTGAATTAAAAAGATTATTTGGTTTTTCTAGTTTTAAAGGGGAGCAAAAAAAAATAATTCAAACTATATTAAATAATCAAAGTGTGATGGTAATAATGCCCACAGGTGCTGGAAAATCATTATGTTTCCAGCTGCCTGCACTCCTTTCCTCAGGGACAACCATCGTTATTTCTCCGCTTATTGCTCTCATGAAAAATCAGGTTGATGTTATTCGCGGAATTTCCTCCTCTGATAAAATAGCACATGTTCTTAACTCATCACTT
Source organism: uncultured Bacteroidota bacterium (assembly GCA_902523635.1). Taxonomy (GTDB): domain Bacteria; phylum Bacteroidota; class Bacteroidia; order Flavobacteriales; family Flavobacteriaceae; genus MAG-121220-bin8. The sequence continues at coordinate 205,236 of CABZAE010000001.1, forward strand.
AATAATACCCAAATTGAAAAAGTAAAAAGTGACGTGATTGGTGGATTTACTAAACTTCTATATGTTGCACCTGAATCTCTTTCAAAACCATCCTATGTAAGTTTTTTAAAAGAAACTGAAATATCTTTTGTTGCTGTTGATGAGGCACATTGCATTTCTGAGTGGGGGCATGATTTTAGACCTGATTACAGAAATTTAAAATCAATGATTCAAAATATAAAGAAAAATTCAACCATTGTAGCGTTAACTGCTACAGCAACTCCAAAAGTTAAAGACGATATAATAAAAAATTTAGGAATTGATGGAGCTTCTCAATTTAAAGCATCCTTTAACAGACCAAATTTATTTTACGAAGTCAGACCCAAGACAGAAAATATTAATAGGGATATTATTTCTTTTTTGAAAAAGAGAGAAAAAAAAAGTGGTATTATTTATTGTCTTTCTAGAAAAAGTGTCAATGAACTTTCGGAGTTTTTAGTTGTTAATGGAATTAAAGCCATTCCATATCATGCTGGACTAGAAAAAAAAAATAGAGAAAAAAATCAGGACATGTTTTTGATGGAAGAATGTGATGTAGTGGTTGCCACTATAGCTTTTGGAATGGGAATAGATAAACCTGATGTTAGGTTTGTAATTCATTATGATATTCCCAAAAGTTTGGAAAGTTATTATCAAGAAACTGGAAGAGCAGGTCGTGATGGAGGAGAGGGTTATTGCTTGTCTTTCTACTCATACAAGGATATTGAAAAGTTGGAAAAGTTTTTATCAAATAAATCTGTTTCAGAAAAAGAGCAAAACTTATCTCTAATTGATGAAATGGCTGCGTTTTGTGAAACATCAATGTCAAGGAGAAAATTTCTGTTAAATTATTTTGGTGAATCTTTTGATGAGATTAACGGAGATGGTGCAATGATGGATGATAATATGAAAAGCCCTAAAAAAAAAATTAAAGTCAATGATGAAGTAATTTTAGCAATAAATCTAATCATTGAAACCAAAGAGCAGTATAAAATTAAGGACTTGATTGCTTGTTTAACAGGAATTCATACAAATTTGACAAGATCTCATGAATTAGATAAAAATAAATTTTTTGGTATTGGAAAAGATCATGACCCAATTTTTTGGAACTCAGTTCTGAGGCATATGCTGGTAAAAAAAATGATTTTTAAACTTGTTGAGTCTTACGGAGTCATTAAATTAAATAAAGAATCATTTGATTATGTAAGTCAGCCATATGATTTTTACATAACTAAAAATCACAATTATCAATTAACTGTTGATGCAGATGATTTTCAAAATAAAGTGGAAAATGTATTCGATAAAAATCTATTTTCTATATTGGAATCAGAAAGAAAAAAAATATCAAGGTTAAAGGGGGTTCCACCATATGCAATATTTCAGGAGTATTCATTAGAAGAAATGTCATTGAAATATCCAATCACTATAGATGAGCTAAAAAACATCAATGGTATAGGTGAAGGCAAAGCCATTAAATTTGGAACCTCTTTTGTAAAATTGATAGATGAATATGTTAAGGAAAATGAAATTGATCGGCCAGATGATTTAGTAATAAAAAGTACAGGCTCAAATTCATCTTTAAAACTATTTATAATACAAAGTATTGATAGAAAACTTCAACCTATTGACATTGCAAACTCAAAAGGAATTGAACTTTCGGAATTAATTACTGAACTTCAGACTATTGTTTTCTCAGGAACCAGACTTAATATTGATTATATGATTGATGAAATTTTTGATGAGGATCAACAACAGGAATTATATGATTATTTCATTGATTCTCAATCCGATGAATTAAAGTTGGCTGTTGAAGAGTTTGATGGAGAATACGAAGAGTTGGATTTAAAACTATATAGAATTAAATTTATTAATGATATTTCAAATTAATTTTTTTTATTCAAATCATAATTATAATTTAGGCAATTTTAAGTAATGATTAGTGAAAATGGTATTTATGCTCAGATAAAAACCTCTAAGGGAAATATTCTAGCAATTCTACATCATAAACTTACACCCTTGACAGTAGCAAATTTTGTTGGTCTTTCTGAGGGTAAAATTAGTAATAATCATCGAGAAATAGGAACTCCATATTATAATGGATTAAAGTTTCACAGAGTCATAAATGACTTTATGATTCAAGGTGGATGTCCGCTGGGTAATGGAACAGGTGATCCTGGTTATAAATTTGATGATGAATTTGTTCAGGACTTAAAACATGACAAAGGTGGTATTTTATCTATGGCTAATTCAGGTAAAGACACGAATGGTAGCCAATTTTTTATAACACACGTTCCAACAAATTGGTTAGACAATAAACATACTGTTTTTGGAGAAGTTCTAAACGGGATGGATGTGGTAGATTCTATTGAACAGGGTGATGAAATCAAAGAAATAAAAATATTAAGGAAAGGTGAACAAGTTTGTGATTGGGACGCCAAAAAAATTTTTAATGAATATCTTGAAAAAAGGGAGTTAGAAAAATTAAAAAAAATAAACTTAGATAAAGAAAAGATATTAAAAATTTCAAAGGGATTTAAGGAAACAAAATCAGGATTAAAGTATAAGATTATAAAAAAAGGATCAGGAAAAAATGCTATTGAAGGTGAAAATGTTAAAGTTCATTACAAAGGAAAATTAATAGATGATACAGTTTTTGATTCATCGTATCAACGAAATGAACCCATAGAGTTTAAATTGGGTGTTGGGCAAGTAATCCCAGGTTGGGATGAGGGTATATCTCTTTTATCCCGGGGGGACAAAGCAGTTTTAATAATTCCACCTCATTTAGGATATGGTGCGAGTGGTGCAGGAGGTGTTATTCCACCAAATGCCACATTAGTTTTTGAAATTGAATTGATTTAACTTATCCATTTTATATTACAACCAATACTTGGTTTTTGGTTAGGGTTTACAGCTTCACCATTCATTATCGATTCTAGTGCCTTTCTGACATCTGATCCTGTTACAGGGATTCCGTTACCCGGTCTTGAGTCATCTAATTGACCTCTGTATACTAATTCTTTGACTTCGTCAAAAATATAAAAATCTGGTGTGCATGCTGCATCATATTTTTTTGCAACACTTTGGTCCTCATCATAGAGGTATGGAAAACAATAATTCTCAGATTTAGCAACTTTTTTCATATTTTCAGGTGAGTCTTGTGGATAGTTTTTTACATCATTACTAGATATAGCTATAAATTTAATGTTCTCAGACTGAAATTCTTTTGCAATATTTACGATTTCACTGTTAACGTGAATTACAAATGGGCAATGATTGCAAATAAACATTACTACAGTACATCTTTTTCCAAATAATTCATCAGAACTTAAAAGTTTATTAGAAACTGAATCTTTTAATTTAAAACTAGGTGCAGTGAATCCAATTGGTACCATATTTGATGGTGTCTTTGCCATAATATTTTAATTTTTAATTAAAATACATAAATTGCGTTATATTTTTTGAAATTGGAAAGTTTAATTAATTTTTTTGAAAATATCAGTTCTATCCAAAGATCTATTTTACTTGTTGGAGGAATCGCGTTTTTTTGGTCAATTGAATCCATAATGCCTTTATTTAACTTTAATTACAAAAAAATTAAACATGCAATTCCCAATTTTTTCTTTACAATGACAACAATCATTGTAAACTTTTCATTGGCTTTTTTGTTGCTTTATTGCTCTGACTGGGTAACTGAAAATAATTTTGGGTTATTAAACTGGATACCAAATTTGTCTCTTTTTACACAAATTTTCCTTGGTGTTTTTCTTCTTGATCTGATCGGAGCATATTTACCTCATTTGATTCAACATAAAGTAGGTTTCCTTTGGAAAATTCATCTTGTTCATCATTCTGATCATAATGTTGATACAACAACAGCAAATAGACACCACCCTTTTGAAAGTGTTATCAGATTTATTTTTACATTACTTGGTGTGATAGTTTTAGGAACCTCAATTGGTGTTGTTTTTTTGTACCAATCCCTATCTTTAGTTTTGTCACAATTTAATCATGCAAATATTAAACTTCCTACCCAATTAGATAGGCTATTGAGTTACATTATCGTATCACCAAATATGCATAAGGTTCATCATCATTATGTTATGCCATACACTGATTCAAATTATGGTAATATATTTTCATTTTGGGATAGGCTATTTGGTACACACAAGCACCTTGATCCTTCAAAAATAGTATATGGTGTGGATACTTTTTTTGATAAGGAAAAAAATGAAAAAATAAATGAGTTACTTAATAGGCCTTTTGAGGATCCCATAAAAAAGTAATTTAATACATCAAATTATCAAAGAAAATAGCATTCATTAACAATTTATTAGTTCCATACCAAAATGCTCTGAAGTTGGTATTGTCTGTAAAAACACTTACTCTACCTTTACCACTTCTTGTTGTAACAAAAGGTCTTGAATTTTCAATTGATTTGGCATTTTCCTTCGAAATATAACCACTAACTAATGGTGATTTGACATACCTAATTGGGTTATTGTAACCGATGGAGTCATTTTTAATATAAATATTTGTGTTTCTAAAAATTGATAGGTTTGAGTCAGTGTATCCATAATTTATTGGATGAGAAAGGTCTAATTTAACATTGAAAATTGCACCACTAGTGAGTTGTGAACCAAAATGATTTCTAATATCTTGAAACTTTAAGTTTTTCGTTGATGGTGAATTTGTATTAAAATTCACTTTAATGACTTTGTTTTTGTTTAACCAATTAATTGTGTTACGATAACCAATAAGATTGCCACCATCGCTAATCCATTTTTTTAAAGTGGCAATAGAATTTTCACTAGAACTGTAGTTACCATTGACCATAATAATGGTATTATATTTTGATAGATCATAAGAATTCAGCCTAGAAACATTAATTTTTGTAACTGGGATTTTATATCTAGTATCCATCAAGTGCCATATTTCTCCAGCATCATAGCTGTTAACACCATCACCAACCAACAAGGCAATATTTGGTTTTTCAACATTTCTAAATTTATTACTTCCAAGATCAATTCCACTTGTTGTACTAGAGTCATAGCCAAAAAAATTAACACCACTCTCATTTGCTAAGGCTTTTATTATTTTTTCTATTTCCTTTTCATTTATTTCTTGATTTTTTAAGTGGATTAGTAATGAGCCGTAATCGAAGCTTTTGGTCTCAATTTTAAAGGGTTCCGTACCAACCTTTACTCTTATCCCGCTGTCAAGTAATTTGAACAATACTTTTGGTGCGTAGTAATCATGCCAAGGAAAAACATATGCATAATTTGAGCTATTAATAATTTGTCCCTTTGGTTTTTTTAATTCTGCTTTTTTATAGTTTGATTTAGATTTATAATTAACATAATTTAAATTGAATGAATGTAAAAAAGACCATGCAGACACATCATAGAATAGACTGTCCTTAAAACTTGTCCTATTTTCAAACATAGCTTCAATTAATCTTATTTTGTTTTGATTTTTTGGAATTAATAGACTGTTTTCAGTTTCAAATTCTATATTATTTATTGTTACTTTTTTATCCAACTCATTGGTGATTATACCATGTAAATGAAGAATTTCTTGAAAATGATAAAGTTTAGATTGATCTTTTTTTCCATTTATCAAGTAGTACTCGCCCTTAAGTTTACCTGCCTTATTTTTGGAATCTTTAAAAAAGTTAGTTTGGTATTTTAGAAGTTCGTTCTTCATTTCGAAGGAAGCTTCTAAGGTTGATAATGAAGTAATTAATTGATTTTTAATAGTAAATGGAAAAGAAATCAGTCCATTTATGCTGTTTTGTAAGTGTCCTCTTGAGCTACCTTGTTCGAATAAAATCCCAACACTTCCATTAATATCTGGAAAAGTGGATCCTTTTCCAAAGTAAAAATCATCATAATCCTCTTCACTGTAAAATAGTGAACCAACTTCACTTAATCTTTTGTCATGGTACTTTCCTATCAAAGAAGTTAATTTTTGGTTTTCAGCTGGAGTTAATGGATTAACTCTTGATTTTATACCAGGTTGAAAGAAAAATGTTGAATTTGTTCCCATTTCGTGATGGTCTGTTAGTACATTTGGTGACCACTCATGAAATGATTTTATTCGCGCTTTGGATTCTGGTAGTTGTATAGGAAGCCAATCTCGGTTCATGTCAAACCAGTAATGATTTGTTCTTCCTCTCGGCCAGTTTTCATTAAATTCTCTGTCGTTGCTATCTGGATTTAATTTTTCACTTTTATTTATATTCACCCAATTTGCGAATCTTTGTAAACCGTCAGGGTTCATAGCAGGATCTAATAATATAACAACATTGTCTAAAATTTCTTCAAATTTTTTTTCCTCATTAGCAGCCAGATAATATGCATAAAGTAAAGCAGCATTGCTTCCACTTGGTTCGTTTCCATGTATAGAATATCCTTGATATATAACAACAGGCATTTCATCAAAGTTGTGATCGTTATTTTCGGAAAAATTTAGTTTTAAATGCTCCGACTTGATTTTCTCTAGTTTTTTATGGTTTTCCTCAGATGTAATTGTTAAAAGAACTAAGGGCCTTCCCTCAAAAGTCTGACCAGTATGTGAGAGATTAACTCTTTCAGATTTTTGTGCAAGATTTTCCATGTATTGAACCAATCTGTCATGGCTGACGTGTGAAAACCCTACCTCCTTATTTCCAAGAGTTATTGAACTGGGTTTTGGAATATCTTTATTGAAATTATCAAGATTTTTAAAGTAATAAGAAAGATCTAAATCATTTTGACCACTAACTAAAGAAAAACAAAAAAAAAAGATGAAAAAAAGGTTCTTCATTTTACAATCAAATTGAGTCAGGATCATCATCGGAAAGATTTTCATTTGAAGATTCATCTTTTACATTGGTCTCTTCAGCTTTAGTTTCAGGTTTGACATAATCTTTCTGATGTCTTTCGCTAATAACTTCCAAACCTTTTTCGTCAATTATGTACTTGGTCATTTCGTTTAACAGATCAGTGAATCCATGAAAATCTTCTTTGTACAAATATATTTTGTGTTTTTTAAAATAAAAGCTCCCATCATCGTTGGTAAACTTTTTGCTTTCAGAGATCGTCAAATAATAATCTCCTGCTTTTGTCGATCTTACATCAAAAAAATAAGTTCTTCTTCCTGCTCTTAAAATTTTCGAGAAAATATCTTCAGTGTCATTGTATTTTTTTTCATCCATAACTTTAGTATTGATATTCAAAAATGAATAAAAATAATTAACCGACCAAATATCTAAATAATTTCTTTTTTTGCAGATTGGGACTTAAATATTTCTTTGTAATAAACACTGTTTTTTAAAAGTTGTTCATGCCTACCTATGTTAGTTATTTTTCCATTTTCTATAATCATAATTTTGTCACAATTTTTTGCAGTTGAAACTCTGTTGGTAGTCATTATTATTGTGAAATTTCTTTGCATATTACTTATGTTTTTAAGAATAATTTCTTCTGTCTCAGAATCTACAGATGATAAACCATCATCAAGAATTAAAATTTTTGGATTTTTAATTAGTGCTCTGGATATTGATATTCTTTGTTTTTGACCCCCAGAAAGATTAACCCCTCTTTCACCTAACATTGTTTTGTATTTTTTATCGAACTTTAAAATATCTTTGTCAATGAAAGCTGATCTAGCAGCTAAAATAATCTCATTTTTTTTTGCGTCATTCTTTCCAAAAAGGATGTTGTTTTCTATTGTATCAGAGAATAAAAAAGTGTTTTGAGGAACATAACCAATGTATTTTCTTAAATTATTTAGATTGTGTTTTTTTATATTAATATTATCAATATATACGTTGCCTTTTGTGGCATAATTGATTCCACAAATTAGTTCTAGAATTGTACTTTTTCCAGCTCCAACATCACCCATAATTGCCAATGAACTGTAATTATTCAGCTTAAAAGAAACCTTATTTAATGCAGTAATATTAGTGTCTTTGTAAACAAACTCTACGTCTTTGAATTCAATTTGACCTTTGATTTCATTTGTTGTTCCATCATTTAGCTTATAAGTCAAGCTATTTTTTAGAAACTCGTTAATTCTTTTTTGAGAAGCTTCGGCTTGTTGAACAATCGATGAAACCCATCCAACTGTTGCTACCGGCCAGGTAAGCATATTAACGTAGATAATGAATTCAGCCAAAACACCTAGTTCAATTATTCCACTCATATACTGTTTTCCGCCGATGTAGACTACCAATACATTACTCAGTCCGATAAGCAGTATCATTAGTGGGAAGAACCAAGCCTGAATTTTTGCAAGTGACATGTTTTTGTCTTTGCACTCATTGGCAAGATCATAAAGTTTATGATTAATATCCTTTTCTACAGTGTAAGTTTTTATGATTTTTATACCACTGAAAGATTCCTGTGTAAATGTGGTAAGCTTTGACAAAAACTCTTGTACTATTGTACTTTTTATATTTATTTTAACACTTATTAAATATATTAATACTGATAAAAATGGTAGTGGAGCTAAGGTGTAAAGCGCAAGTTTAGGAGCAACAATAATCATGTAGGTGATAACTATTACAAAAAGTGTTATTGTGTTTATTGTATACATAATTGCAGGTCCAACATACATTCTTACTTTACTAACATCTTCACTGACCCTATTCATTAAATCACCAACTCTGTTTGTTTTATAAAATTCCATACTAAGTTGTTGATACTTAGAATAAATTTCGTTTTTCAAATCAAATTCAATATATCGAGAAACATTTATAAGCATCTGTCTCATTACAAATGTGAAAAGTCCGGCTAAGATTGCTGAACCAACAATGACAATAATGTTAAATAAAAGCTTTTCTTTTACCAACTCGCTTGATAAAGATTTTGAAATATAAAAATTTTCAAGTGTTGTGATTGAATCACCAATAAGATTTGGTGTTACTATGGCAAAAATTCTAGCAATTATGGTAATTAACAATCCAAACATTATTTTCGTCTTGTATTTACTCAAATACTTGTTTAAATAACTTAATTCTTTCATAGGAGTTGTTAGCCTCAAATATACATTATTTGCCATTCAATTTTTTCAGCTGATTTTCAAAAAATAAACTAATTTTGCTAATCTAATTGTTCTTTTAAATGTTAAATAGACGGCAGTTAAGGATTAAAGCTATGGAAATAGTTTATTGCTTCAGTAATTCAACTCAAAATGAATTGGAAAAACATTTACAAGTATTCAAAAATTCTACAGATAATTTTTACCATTTATATATTTTTATTTTATCCTTTTTTGTTGAATTTAAAAATTATTGCAATGAAAGATTGGAGCTTTCAAAGAAAAAGTACCTTAAGGACCAAAGTTTTGATTTCTATTTAAAAATTTCCAAAAATGTATTTTTAAAAAAAATAACATCAGATCCTTATCTTAAAAGTCAAATTGATTTATTTAATATTAATTACTGGTCTGAATTTCCCAGCCATTTAGAAAATATCGTAAAAGAAATCGAACGTAAAAATTTATTTAATCACAATGATATCACTATGAGTGTTGATTTTGAAGGACAGAGAAAACAAGTGATTACAACTTTCAAAAAATTAATTGCTAGCGACAATAAATTGTATGACTATATTGAAAACAGTCAACTTTCCTGGGCGAATGATTTCGCTCTTGTAAATAGTTTAGTTTTAAGTAATTTAAATGGAGTTAAAAAGAAATCCTCAAAATCTTTTTTGCATAAGTCTGCATATAAAAACAAAGAAGATTCAAATTTTGGATTAAAACTTGTGGAATGTAATTTTTCTAATGAAAAACTTATTGAAAACGAAATTATTAAAGTTATAGACAATTGGGACATTGACAGAGTTGCAAAAATTGACATGGTTCTATTAAAAATGTGCGTATCCGAATTTATTTATTTTGAATCGATTCCTATAAAAGTTTCAATCAACGAATACTTAGATATCGCTAAAGATTATTCAAGTAATAAAAGCAATGTTTTTCTTAATGGTGTTTTAGATAAATTATCAAAAACTCTATTGGAGACAGGACTAATAAATAAAAACAAAAAAGGAAGTAAATAATTTATTATTTTTGATTTATTAAATTTTAATATGAGTACTAAACATAAACATTACTATCCTGCAAACCTTTTGAAGTTTCTATTAGTATCCTTTATTTTGGCATCTTGCAGTTCTGATCCCTCAAAGAAAATAAAAAAAGAAAACGTTCAAACTGCAGTTGAAAGAATAAGTACGTCTTTCGATTATCCTTCAATTGAATTTGATAAAACTAATCATGACTTTGGACAGATCAATGACGGTGATATTGTCGAAACGACATTCAGTTTTAAAAATACTGGTAAATCAGATTTAGTAATTTCTAATGCCTCTGGAAGTTGTGGATGTACTGTTCCTGATTACCCAAGGGATGTTCCAATTAAGCCTGGAGAATCAAGTACAATTAAAGTTAAATTTGACTCTTCTAACAAGCCCGGCATGCAAAGAAAGACGGTGACATTAACAACTAATACTTCAAAGGGGAAAGAACTGATTAATATAAAAGCTTTTGTTTTACCCAAAAATTAACCTAGAAAATGGATAGCTCTTTGATTCCTTTGACATTAATGTTAGTTGGTTTTTTCTTTTTAATGATTTTTCCTCAGATGCGAAGACAAAAAAAAGAAAAAAAGTTTCTTTCAGAACTTAAAGTAGGGTCAAGAGTTGTAACCAAAAGTGGATTACACGGAAAAATAGTTGAAATTAAAGAAGGAAATGACTCTTGTGTAATTCAAACTATGGCAGGAAAAATTAGATATGAAGTTTCAGCCATTTCTTTAGATCTTTCTGCTAAAGTTAACAATAAAAAATAGCAGATTAGAATCTTCAATAATCTGAAATGATCAAAGGAAGATTAAAAAATAAGAATAATACTGCCAAAAAAAACCTTGAGGATCTACTTTGGGATAAAATTTTAAAACCAGTTTTTTTTTCATTTGATCCTGAATATGTTCATCATTTGGTAGTTAATTTGCTTCGTTTTACCAAACCAATCCTAAAGCTTAGAAAACAGTTTTATAGTTTCAATAAAAATGAACAAAAAAAACTTGAGAGGAATTTATTTGGAATTAAATTTCCAAATCCTGTGGGTTTAGCTGCTGGTTTTGACAAAAATGCTGAGTTGATTGATCAAATGTCTGATCTTGGTTTTGGTTTTGTTGAAATTGGAACTGTAACTCCGTTAGCTCAAGAGGGTAATCCAAAAAAAAGATTGTTTCGATTGGAAGATGATTATTCTTTAATAAATAGATTGGGTTTTAACAATGATGGTGCTGACAGAGTGGTTCAGAGATTAAAAAAAAATAAAAGTATTATAGTTGGAGGAAACATAGGAAAAAATAAGCTTACTCCAAATGAAAATGCAAAATATGATTATCTAACTTGCCTAAAAAAACTATACGACCATGTTGATTATTTCGCAATCAATGTCAGTTCACCAAATACTCCCAATCTTAGAGAATTACAAAACACAAAAAAATTAGAAGAAATTTTAATTCCTTTATTAAGTGAAAATGCATCCAGATCAAAAAAACCAATCCTTATTAAAATTTCTCCAGATCTAAATAGCAGTGATATCAAGAATATTGTAAAATTATCTCTCAGCTTGAAATTAGATGGGATAATCTGTACAAATACAACTCTAAAAAGAGACAATTTGCTTTCAAAAGAATCTCTTGCCAAACAATCTGGTGGATTAAGCGGGCGGCCGCTAAACAAAAGAAGTAATGAAGTAATTCGAATGGTTAAAAAAATTTCAAATGGAAAATTACCAATAATCGGAGTTGGTGGTATATTAAAACCAATTGATGCTATTGAAAAATTGCAAGCAGGAGCGAGTCTTGTTCAGGTTTACACTGGGTTCATTTATAACGGTCCTTCATTTGCTCACAAAATAAATAATGAATTACTAAAAACACTTAATTAATTTTAAATTTGTAATATGATATTTCAAGAAAGTCTAATCCCTAAAAATCTAGAACAATACAACAAATTGTACAAAGAAAGTGTATCGGATCCTGAGATGTTTTGGTCTAAAGTTGCTAATTCATTTTTGTGGAAAAAAAAATGGGACAACGTCTTGGAATTTGATTTTAGTAAACCCTATTTTAAATGGTTTAGTGGGGCAAAATTAAACATAACTGAAAATTGTTTAGACAGACACCTTGTTGATAATCCAAATAAAACTGCAATAATTTTTGAACCAAACAATCCAGATGAGAAAGTTGTAAATCTTTCATACAGTGAACTGCATCAAAAAGTTTGTAAATTTTCTAATGTGCTTAAATCGAATAATATAAAAAAGGGTGATAGGGTTTGTATTTATTTACCAATGGTTCCTGAGCTTGCTATTGCAGTTTTAGCATGTGCAAGAATTGGTGCAATTCATTCCGTTGTATTTGCAGGTTTTTCTTCAACTGCGCTTTCTGCAAGAATTAATGACGCCTCATGTAAAATGGTACTTACATCGGATGGTAGTTTTAGAGGAAATAAAACAATTGATTTAAAATCAATTGTGGATGAAGCACTTACAGATTGTGATTGTGTTGAAACTACTATTGTCCTTAAAAGAATTAACAGTGATGTTTCTCTAAAAAAAGGTGAAAAATGGTGGGATGATGAATTAAATAAAGTAGATAGTAAATGTGATCCTGTTGATGTGGATTCAGAAGACCCTCTTTTTATTCTTTACACATCGGGATCTACCGGCAAACCAAAAGGAATGGTACATTCCTCTGGTGGTTACATGGTTTACGCGGCATACTCATTCAAAAACGTATTTAATTATAATGATAACGACATTTATTGGTGCACTGCTGATATTGGCTGGATAACAGGTCATAGTTACATTGTTTATGGACCTTTGCTTAATGGTGCTACAACTTTAATGTTTGAGGGCGTACCATCTTACCCTGACTTTGGAAGATTTTGGAAAATTTGTGAAAAGCACAAAATTAATCAATTTTACACTGCTCCAACTGCAATTAGAGCTCTCGCAAAACACCCTATTGATTTGGTTAATCAGTATGATTTATCCTCATTGAAAGTTTTGGGGACCGTTGGTGAACCAATAAATGAAGAGGCCTGGAATTGGTATTACGAAAATATTGGGAAAAGAGAGTGTCCAATTGTTGATACTTGGTGGCAAACTGAAACTGGAGGAATCATGATTTCTTCTATTGCAAATGTTACAGATGGTAAACCAACCTTTGCAACAAAACCTTTTATGGGTATTCAGCCAGTTTTGTTTGATGATCAAGCTAATGAAATTCATGAAAATAATCAAAATGGTGTACTTGGAATTAAATTTCCTTGGCCATCAATAGCAAGAACAATTTATGGAGATCATGACCGATATAAAAGTATTTATTTTTCTGCTTATCCCGGATATTATTTTCCAGGTGATGGTGCATTTAGGGATAATGAGGGAAATTATAGAATTACAGGGAGGGTAGATGATGTTGTTATAGTTTCAGGACACAATCTAGGGACAGCTCCGATTGAGGACGTTATAAATAAACATGAAAACGTTGTTGAAAGTGCTTTGGTAGGTTTTCCTCATGAAATAAAAGGAAATGCACTCTACGCATTTGTTATTGTAAAAGATGAATCTAAAAGTGATGGTATCGTAGATGATATCAATCAATTAATATCTAAAACAATTGGTCCAATTGCTAAACCTGAAAAAATCCAGTTAGTTCCAGGTCTGCCCAAAACTAGAAGTGGAAAGATTATGAGACGTATTTTAAGAAAAATAGCTTGCGGTGAAAAAAAAGAATTTGGTGATATCTCAACTCTTTTAAATCCGGAAATTGTCGAACTTATAGTTTGTGATTCAATTTAGAAATTAAATAACCAAGTTCATTTAATCAAAATAACTGAAGCTTTCTCCTTTTTTTATAGAAATCAACGTTTGATAAATTAATCTTATAACGTTTTCAATATCATCTTTTTGAACCATTTCAACAGTCGTATGCATGTATCTCAAAGGAAGAGATATTAATGCTGAAGGTACACCACCATTGCTGTAAGCAAATGCATCGGTGTCAGTTCCTGTGCTTCTCGAGGAAGCATGTCTTTGAAAAGGTATATTTTTTTTCTCAGCTGTTTCAATTATCCTCTCTCTAAGTTTATTTTGTATTGCAGGTGCATACGAAATAACTGGACCCGAACCCATTACATTGTCTCCTTGTGCTTTTTTGTCGATCATTGGAGTTGATGTATCATGGCAAACATCTGTTACAATTGCCAAGTTGGGTTTAATTGTTTGAGTAATCATTTCAGCGCCACGCAAACCAATTTCTTCTTGTACTGAATTGGTGATATAAAGTCCGAAAGGTAATTTTATTTTATTTTCATACAGAAGCCTAGCAACCTCGGCAATAATAAATCCACCAGCACGATTATCAATTGCACGACAAACAAACTTATTTTCATTAAGTACGTGAAACTGGTCGGGATAAGTAATTACACATCCAACATGAACACCCATCTTTTCAACCTCTTTTTTATTTTTAGCTCCAACATCAATGAAAATATTTGTTAAGCTTGGTTGTTCTTCTTTTCCGGGCTTTCTTGTGTGTATTGCAGGCCAACCAAAAACGCCTCTGACAACTCCTTTTTTAGTATGAATATTAACCCATTTTGAAGGAGCTATTTGATGATCGCTACCACCATTTCTAATCACATAAATCAATCCATTATCGGTGATGTAATTTACGTACC
>CABZAE010000001.1:227500-264959 GCA_902523635.1 uncultured Bacteroidota bacterium
ACAAACAAATATTGCACCGATAAATGAGGTACTGGCTGCAGGAATTATTCAACTGAGTGGCTGGAAATTTGATTGTGATTTTCTTGATCCAATGTGTGGAAGTGGAACCTTTTTAATAGAAGCCGCAATGATAGCAAAAAATTATCCACCTAATCTTCAAAGGAATCACTTCTTATTTAAAAACTGGCAAGATTTTGATCCCAAATTATTTGAAATAATAAAAAAATCTATTTCAAGTAAAATAAGTTCCTTAGATGTTAAAATTTATGGTTATGATAACTCGTTGGCATCTGTAGAAAAATCCATTATAAATATCAAAAAGGCTGGACTAGAGAATAAAATAATTGTAAAAAAAAATGATTTTTTTGTAACAAATAAGGAATATGACAACAAATTACAAATTATTTTTAATCCACCTTATGGTGAAAGAATTCCAATCGGTGTCAATTCTTTTTACAAAAGAATTGGAGATATATTAAAACAAAATTATACAAACTCTGTTGCATGCATTATTACCTCAAACTTGGAGGCATTAAAGCATGTTGGTTTAAGACATAAAAGAAGAATCAAGCTTTTTAATGGAAAGTTGGAAAGTAGAATGGTTTCTTATGAAATTTATGAAGGATCAAAAAAAAATAAATATTAGATTTTTTTCTTTTTGTAGATTGGGAACCGAAATTGCAAAGAATAAGTTATACCAACACCAATATTATTGTTTTCCAATACTTTGTTGAATCCTGGTATGTAGAGGTTACTAAAATTAGGTGGCTCATTTTGGTCTAAAAGTCTTTTTAGTCTTAAGCTAATTCCCATGTAAGTGTTGTTTATAACCTCAGCTTTAAATCCAAAAATTAACTCAAACCATGTGCTATTAAGATTCTGAAATTCTTCGTAATTAACGATTTCGTTCTGATTCCAGTACTGATTCGTATTATAAACTTTGAATGAATTTAATTTATGATCAAAATTTGAGGTTCCGAGTCTTAAACCCACATAAATTTCGTTTTCCAAATCTTCTAAATTTTTATATACGTTGTAGTTAGCACCAATTTTAATAAAAGATCCTTTTGTTTTAAAATTTAATACCTCATTTTCAATTAACTTATCCTCAGTTCCTAATTCAAAAGCAACAAATAATTTATCCATCAACCTGTAATCTCCCATTAGAACAAGCCCTTTATAATCCGGTTCTGTTAACATTCTAATCTGTTTTGATAAATCCATTCCGATTTTTAAACCGTAAATAGACTTTGTTATTGTAGAATCATTTTCTTGTTGAGAAAAAAGAGGAAAAACAATTATTGCGGTAAAAAAGCTAATGATATATTTTAATATGAATACTTTTTTCATCTTTAATTTTTGAAGAACTGATTTGTGAATTTAAAATCCAATTCTCATTATCATTTTCTATTACCACATTGTTAATTTCATAATTATTAATATACCCACAAGCTCTGCTCAAGTAAATAAAATTAGAATCATGATTAATAAAAATCTTATCATTATTTCCAGATCCTGGTTTATCTTGAATAAAGTCTTTAGTTAGATTGAAAGAAGTCAAGTGCTCTTTGTTTTTTAGTGGAATTCCAATTGAATCAATTGTTTCGTGGATATAAACTTGATCATTTCCGATTCCTTGAATTTTAAGATTTTCAACCTCCTTGAGTTTATTCGTGTTGATTTCATAGAATCCAATTATCAGTCTTGGTGTATCTTCAATCGAGGAAAGGCATATGTCGTCTGGCTCACATGCAAAAATTAAGACGATAGTGGTAAGAAATATTTTTTTTAATTTGTGCAAGAAAATTTATTTTTCAATTTCAAAAGTACGACATTTTCCACATGATCTGTGTGAGGAAACATATCAACTGGTTGAATTTTACTGATTTTAAAATGATTTAGAAGTAGATCCAAATCTCTTATTTGTGTAGCAGGATTGCAACTTACATAAATGATTTTTTTAGGTAAGATTTTTAAAATTTGCTTGATAACATCTTTATGCATCCCATCACGCGGAGGATCAGTTATTAACAGGTCAGGCCTTCCATACTTGGAAAATAGTCCACCATTTAATACTTTTCTCATATCTCCCACAACAAACTCTACATTATTAATCTTGTTGGCAGAAACACTTTTTCTGGCAGAACAAATTGCATCTTCGACACTTTCGATTCCAATAATTTTTTTTGAATTATCAGCAAGAAACTGTGAAATTGTGCCAAGTCCACAGTACAAATCATATACCAATTCATTACCAGATAGTTTTGCAAATTTTCTTACTACTTTGTATAGATTTAAAGTTTGATTGGTATTGGTTTGAAAAAAAGACTTTGGATTGATTTTAAATCTTAAATTATTTATTTTTTCATCTATACTTTTTTCTCCACTATAATTTATAATCTTTTGATCATAAATTGAATCATTTACTTTTTTATTGATTATATAGTTTAAAGATTTAATTTCTTTAAATGAATTTTTCAAAAAATTCAATATTAAATCAATAATCCTCTTATTATTTTCTAGGAACTGAACAATAACCATAAATTCACCTGCATTGTTGTTCCTAATCATTATGGTTCTTAAAATTCCAGTATGGAGTTTTGGATTATAAAAAGATATATTGTTATTAATCGCAAACGTTTTCACAGAATTTCTTATTCTATTTGATGGATCAGACTGTAGAAAACATTTGTCTATATCGACCACTTTATTCCACATTCCAGTTGGATGAAAACCTAACCCTCTTTTTTCCTTAATTTCAACAGTGCTATTTATTTCATTGTCTGTCAACCACCTGTTGTCTGTAAACGAAAACTCTAGCTTATTTCTGTAATAGAATTGATTTTCAACTTTGATGATTTTATCAAATTTTTTATCGACTTCAAAAGTTTTGAATAGATGCCTTAATTTATTTTCTTTAAACTTAACTTGAGCATCATAATTGATGTTTTGCCATTTACAGCCTCCACAGATACCAAAATGTGAGCATTTCGGTTGAATTCTTTCCTTAGATAATTCATGATAATTTTTGATGTTTCCTAAAAAATAATTCTTTCTTTTTTTATAAGTTACAACATCAACAACATCCCCTGGAACCCCATTTTTAACAATCAAAACTTGACCATCAACGGTTTTACATATCGAATTTCCTTTAGAACCTAAATCTGATACTTTTACTTTTTCAAAAAATTTTTTTTTCCTCATCAATTTAAAGAATTGTATAGAGATATCGCCATAATTAATTATATTTAATTGAACTAATCTTAACTGTCAAAGTATGAAAATTTTTTTTAAAAATCTTAGCCTAATTTTTTTTCTTTTTTTATTCACTGTCTCTATTCATTCACAGAAGAAAAATGAATCTATAAAGGATGAATCCTCTTTATATTCTGGCCTTCAGTTCAGAAGTATAGGTCCTGCTTTTATGTCTGGAAGAATTGCTGATATAGCTATAAATCCATCCAATGAAAATGAGTGGTACGTAGCTGTTGGATCTGGCGGTGTTTGGAAAACTATTAATGCCGGAACTACTTGGAAACCTATAGCTGATAAAATGCCTTTTTATTCAACTGGATGTATTACTATAGATCCAAACAATAACAGCACAATTTGGTTAGGTACCGGAGAAAATGTTGGTGGTAGACATGTTGGTATCGGAAAAGGAGTTTATGTTTCATATAATGGTGGTAACAGTTGGAAAAATATGGGTTTGAAAAAGTCTGAGCACGTTTCAAAAATTTTCGTAAAAAGTGGTGATTCAAATACAATTTTTGTTGCCTCACAAGGCCCACTTTGGTCATCGGGTGGCGATCGAGGGTTATATAAATCTACAAACGGTGGTAAAGACTGGAAACTGGTTTTATCGGGGAATAAATGGACTGGAGTTACCGATCTTGTAGTTGATCCCCGCAACGAGGATATTATGTATGCTGCAACATGGCAAAGACATAGAAATGTTGCTGCTTACATGGGAGGCGGACCTGGAACTAAAATTTATAAGAGTACTGATGGTGGCGAGAACTGGAAACATTTGAAGGTAGGTCTACCATCTGGGAAAATGGGGAAGATAGGATTAGCGATATCACCTATTGATCCTGATATTTTATATGCCGCCATTGAATTAGAAAGAAGAAAGGGTGCTGTATACAGATCATCAAACGGTGGAGAAAGTTGGATAAAAATGTCCAATACAGTGTCTGGTGCAACAGGTCCCCATTATTACCAAGAATTGGTTGCATCTCCACACAAATTGGATAAAATTTATTTAATGGATGTGAGGGTACAGGTTTCAGAAGATGGAGGAAAAACCTTCTATCGAATGAGTGAATCAAATAAGCATTCAGATAATCACTCAATGACATTTAAGAAAAATGACCCTAATTACTTACTTGTAGGAACAGATGGAGGAATTTATGAATCTTTTGACGACTCCAAAACATGGAAGTTTGTAAATAATCTTCCTCTCACCCAATATTATAAACTTGCTGTAGACGATGCTTATCCATTTTACAATATTTACGGCGGAACACAAGATAACAGCACTCAAGGAGGACCAAGTCGAACACTTAAATCTGAGGGTATTCAAAATAGCGACTGGTATATTATACTAGGAGGAGATGGCCATCAACCTGCTACAGAACCTGGAAACCCTGATATTGTTTACGCTCAATCTCAGCAAGGAAATTTACATAGAATTGATAGAACAACGGGTGAAACTGTTTATATCAAACCTTATTCTGATATTGATGAAGAATATGAAAGATTTAATTGGGATTCACCTATTTTGGTGAGTTCCCATGATCCAAAACGTTTGTATTTTGGTTCACAGCGTGTTTGGAGGTCAGATGACAGAGGTGATAGTTGGAAGCCATTGTCAAGTGATTTAACCTTAAATCAAGAAAGACTAGCTCTACCTATAATGGGTAAATTACAGAGTTGGGATTCTTCATGGGATTTGTACGCAATGTCAACTTATAATACCATTACATCGCTTTCTGAATCTCCTCTTAATGAAAATCATTTGTATGTTGGTACAGATGATGGATTAATTCATTACACAAAGGATGGTGGAGTAAATTGGGTTTCACAAACTGCAGATAAACTCCCAAATCTACCTAAGACATCCTTTGTTAACGATATTAAGGCAGATTTGCACGATTTAAATAAGGCATACGTGGCACTTGATAATCACAAGTTTGGTGATTATAGACCTTATTTATATAAAACTGAAAATGGAGGAAAATCTTGGAAATCAATAACAAATGGTTTGCCAGCTGAGACCATTGTATGGAGAATTGTTCAAGATCATGTAGATCCTAATCTATTATTTTTGGCAACTGAGTATGGTTTATATTTTTCCAACAACCAGGGTGAAAATTGGATTAAATTTTCCTATGGATTACCAACAATATCAATTAGAGATTTAGCTATTCAAAAAAGAGAAAATGATTTGGTATTAGCAACTTTCGGAAGGAGCTTTTATGTGTTGGACGACTATTCTCCTCTAAGAAAATTAAACTCAGGTAGCAGTAAGGATTATATACTTTTTGATATAAAAGAAGCTCTACAATATGCTCCAATCAGATCAAGTTCAGGAAGTAAAGGAACATCGTTTTTTAAATCGAAAAATCCACCATATGGTGCCATTTTCACTTATAATCTTCCAAAAGCATATGAAACACTTAAACAAATTAGGAAGAGAAATGAAGCAAAGCTGGATAAAGAAAATAAAGATGTCCCGTTTCCAGGTTGGGAAAAATTAGATGCTGAGTTAAACGAAAATCCAGCTAAAATTGTAATTGAGATTAGAGACAAAAATGGTGAATTTGTTGACAGGGTTCCTGGAACCAATAAAAAAGGTGTAAATAGAATTGCATGGTCATTAACTAAGCCGATTGTTTCTACAATCAGTTCTGATAATTCCAATCGTGGTTATCGACTGTCAGTCCAAGTCGATCCGGGGGCTTACAGTGCAACTCTTATGGAATACAAAGATGGTAAGTATACTGCACTTGCTGGATCTAAGAATTTCAGTATTAAGAGAATAAGGGAGAATGTACTAAAGAATCCTGAAGCAAACCAAAAAGAAAGATTGATTAAAGATTTTATGAATTTCGATGTTGAGTATAATAACCACAATCAAAAATTTAATAAAGCCAAAAATAAATTATCAAAATTTAATGATGCATTAAGGTATTTAGATAAACCTAGCTCTCAAATTAGTGATAATATTAGGGTTTTAAATGATCAAATGAATAAATTAGACGGTAAACTCAATGGAAGTAAATCTAAAGCAGAACCTGGTGAGAAAGATGACCCAACAGTCTATGATCGAATCTCAATTGCTATGAGAGGCTTCTTTGGAAATACTTATGGTCCAACAAAAAGCCAATTGAAAAGTTTTGAAATTGCTAAAAAACAATGGACCGAAATAAAACCAAGTATTGAAAAGTTTGTAAAAGATGTAAATGAAACTGGAATTTTGATTGAAGAATCTGGATCACCTAAAATTATGGATTGATACCATAGTTTACTATCAGATTTACAACAGAATTATACGACTTTATACCTTTTGGTTGATTGTTGATTTTTAAAAAGTTGTCATAAAACTTTTTAAAAATTGGTTCTAGTGGATTTTTATACTCATTAATCTCCGCAGCGGCTTCTGCTATGTTTTTTTTTACCCCTAGGTTTAATTCCTTTACCATTTCTTCATACGATTCACTATTGGTAATAAAAATTTCGTTCAATAAATAACGTACTGCTTGGACGTGTCCACAATACGAAATAAAAGCATTTTCTGATTTCATACAGGACAAAATTCCAATGAAATTTGCTTCATCCTCCGCAGCATATCCTAACTGATGTGAAATTTCGTGTGTTATGGTTGTTGGGAGAAACAATCTAGGTGTATTATCATTAATTTGGGCTTCTAAAGTAATAGGGTTTATGTATCCACCAAAACCCATGTAAGAATTAATAGTACTAAATGTTGAAATTTTGATGTTTTTGGGAATTTTAATATCATTAATAAATTCAACCTTTTTTAATGACTGAATTGATTCATCAATAATAAATTTTTTATCAAAAATTAAATCTATTGCAACAGTATCATTATTAGAAAGTTTTTTATGAATTTGGTTTGTCTTATCAATGATTTTTTTTGTCTCTTTTTTAAGAAGCTCTAAAGTGTAGTTACTTTTTAAAGAAAGCTTTTTATGCAAAGGGGTTCTATGATAATTTATACCCCACTGAATTTGAAAAATTATATAAATTACAAGAGAAAATTTTATGAAAATAAATGTATTTTTTCTTCTTGGATGACTTTTTTTTATTTGACTAAATAACAAAAATGGAAGAATTAGATACAATATATCACCAAATGAAAATTCAAAACTTCCAAACAAAAATTCTGAAAAGGTATTTGCCGGAGTAAAGTAATATTTTTCATAAAAGTTGTCGATAAATACGGGATTCAGCTCAATTACCTTAATGAAAAGAACTAAAACAAGTCCAAAAATGAATCCAAATTCTTTTGATATAAATGAAAATATTTTTTTTGGAAACATTTAATTTACTTCATCTCTACAATTTCGACCTCAAATATTAGGTCTGATTTTGGTGGAATTGCATTCCCTCTTCCGGTTTCACCATAGGCGAGGTAATATGGAATAAATAATGTTGCTTTGTCCCCGATATTCAATAGGCTTAGACCTTCCTTAAATCCAGGAATCATAGGGTCTTCTGGTCCTATTCTACATTCAAGTGGACTGTAGCCTCCAGATTGTTTTCTTCGTACGTTAACTGCATCATATTTTTCTGCAACTTCAAATATGCTTGTATCCAACAAAGATCCATCAGAAAAATATACTGCATAATGAGCCATTATCACATTATTGGGGTTGACCTTTTCCCCTCGACCATTGTATGTTTTTAAATATTTTAGGCCTGAGTCAGTTTTTAAAGCATTGTCTGAATTTTTTTTATGCTCTTTTTGCTTTTCTTTTTTAATAGATGAAATTTGCTGTTTTTTTCTTTCTTCTTCCAGTTCATCTTCTTTGAAATGATTTGAAAAAACTTTTGATGCTTTGAAAGATTTTGCTTCTCTACCTACTCGAACGATAGAAATATTTCTAATTGTATCATTTTGCTCAATTTTATTTACAATGTCCATTCCTTCAACCACATTACCAAAAACTGAGTGTACACCATCTAACCAAGGAGTTTCTTTATGTGTAATAAAAAACTGACTACCATTTGTTTTAGGACCGGCATTTGCCATTGATAAAACACCAGGACCATCATGTTTCAATTTTTCATTAAATTCATCCTTAAATTTATATCCTGGTCCACCTTGACCAGTCCCTTCAGGATCCCCACCTTGAATCATAAAATCATTAATAACTCTATGAAAAATTAAACCATCATAGTATTTCTTTTTCTTGAACTCTTGACTGACATTTTTGTTGTTTCCCTCGCTTAGTGATATAAAATTAGCAACAGTTATTGGTGTTTCTTTATATGTCAAATTTAAAAGTATTTCACCTTTGTTTGTTTTCATTTTTGCATAAATCCCCTCTGGAAGATCTGACTGAGAACTTACACATGAAATAAAAAAGATAACGGTAAGACCGATAATTACATTTAATTTGTTTTTCATTTTGATAAATCTGTTTTATAATTAATTAATAATTTATTGAATTTATTGATAGTATTTTCAATGGTATCGAAATCCTTTCCACCCGCTGCGTTTACATGACCTCCTCCACTAAAATGTTTACGAGCAAATTTATCACAAGAGAATTCTCCAATGGAACGGAAAGAGATCTTAATTTTTTTACTCTCATTAGGATCTTCTATGAACATTGCGCTGAAAATAATACCTTTTAATGATAAGCCATAATTTACAATACCCTCTGTATCACCCTTCCTGTAATTTAATGATTCTAGGTCATTCTTGTTTAAATGCATGTAAGAAGTTTTTAAATCAGGAATTGTGATTAGATTTTCTAAAGCCTTCCCCAAAATTTTAATTTTACTTAAAGGTGAGTTGTCATAAACTGCAATATGAATATTGCTGTTATTAGCTCCATTAGAAATTAGTTTTGAAACAATATCGTGAGTTCTGCTGGTAACACTTGGAAATTTAAAAGAGCCAGAGTCTGTCATTATTCCGGTATAGATGCAGGTAGAAATTTTTGTATTTATTTTTTCTTCAAATCCTAAATAACAAAATATGTCATACAGAAGTTCAGAAGTTGATCCTTTTTTGGGATTACTGAAAGTTAAATCTGCATATTTTTTTGGGTTTTGATGGTGATCTATCAAAACAATTTTTGATTTGGAATTGCTAATCAATTGATGCATATCTCCAGATCTCAGCAAATCATTAAAATCAAGAGTAAAAATTAGTTCAGCATCATTTATAATTTTGGAACATTTGGTCTCCTCATTTTCATAAAACAATATTTTTTCAAACCCTGGCATCCAATTTAGAAAATCTGGAATTGAGTTGGGGCTTACGATCTTGGAAGTGTGTCCATTATCATTTAACAAATGCATTAGTGCCAAAGAGCTGCCAATTGCGTCCCCATCAGGGTTAATATGAGGAATAATAACAGATTTGCTCATATCCTCAATTAATTTTTTGAGTGAACTGATATCATCAACGTTCATAGAACAAACTTAATGATTCCAATCTTAAGTTTCTCTAAATTATATGTTCAATTTTTTTTAAATTTGAGCATATTTGTAATTCAATTGAAAATTAATTTATTTAAACTCGGAAAAAATAAACGTTTTAATTACAATCCAAGGTATTTTAAGGACCACACAAAAAAAAACATTTACTCAATTGACTCAGCCTATCAAAAAAACAGGGATTTTAGAAGCAGTGCTGACATTTCTTACCAATGGAAACAAGCTCGATTAAATTCTCGAAATAGGAATAACAGGTTTTTTTCCTCAAGAATTTTAATTATTATTTTTGTTTTATTGTTTTTGTTTTTGATATTAATCGATTTTGATATTTCTATTTTTTTTAAACGATGAGTTCCATAATTAAATTGTTGCCTGAAAATGTTGCGAATCAAATAGCTGCTGGAGAAGTTGTACAGCGTCCATCCTCTGTTGTAAAGGAATTGTTGGAAAATTCAATTGATGCCGAAGCAAACAACATTAGATTAATTATTAAAGACTCTGGCAAGACATTGATCCAGGTTGTTGATAACGGAATAGGAATGAGTAGTAAAGATATTAAGATATGTTTTTTAAGACATGCAACATCGAAAATTAAACAATCTAAAGATCTATTTGATTTAAAATTTATGGGATTCAGAGGTGAAGCCCTTTCAAGTATTGCTTCTGTTTCTCAAATGTCTATAATATCGAACACTGATGCTCAGACTGAAATCGGTAACAAAATAAAAATAAATGGTGGACAGTTAGTTTTGCAAGAAGAGCAAGTGCTAAAAAGAGGGACTTCTGTTTCCGTTGAAAATTTGTTTTTCAATATACCAGCGAGAAGAAACTTTCTGAAATCTGATAGTGTTGAGCTTAGACATATAATTGATGAGTTCCACCGAATATCATTAATTAATCATAATATTAATTTCACATTAATAAATAACGGAAACGAAATCTTTAATTTAAAGAAATCTATATTTAAAGAAAGGATTATTAGGGTTTTTGGAAAATCTACACTTGAAAAACTTGTGCCGATTAATGAGGTAACTGATTTTGTAAAAATAAATGGCTTTATTTACAAACCTGACTTTGCAAGAAAAACAAAAACTGCTCAATTTTTCTTTGTAAATAAGAGGTTTATAAAAAATCAACATCTAAATCACGCAGTAAAATCGGCTTATGAGGGTTTAATTGATGACAAATACTACCCCTCATATTTTTTAAGTTTTGAAGTTCCGAACAATACAATTGATGTTAACATTCATCCAAATAAAACTGAGATCAGGTTCGAAAATGACCAGTCAATCTATGCGGTTTTGAAATCTTCGGTTAAACATTCTTTAGGACAATTTAACATATCACCCACAATTGATTTTGAAAACGGAGTAAAGTATAATACACCTTACGATTATAAATACAAGTCACCTGACATTCCAAAAATCAGTATAGATAGATCATATAATCCATTTGAAATAGAAAAAATGATTGATGTAAAAATAGAAGATTTTGAAACGGAAGAGTCAACAAGTAAGATTAATTTTTCACATAATTCAATATCATTTCCCTCTTTTCAGATTGATGGTAAATATGTAATATCCAAAAATAGCTCAGGGCTTGTTATAATTAACCAACATCGTGCTCATCAGCGAATATTATATGAAAAGTTTTTAAAAGAGTTTTGTAGCAAGCCCAAACTATCACAAGCTTTGATTTTTCCAATTAAACTAGATTTAAGTAAAAAAGAAATCAATGTAATATCAGGACTAAAAAATGATTTGATTGCCATTGGTTTTGAATTTAGCAAGTTTACGAAATCAGAGATAGAGCTTTCTGCGTTTAACCCTATTTTCGATAAAGAAAGCATAGAAGATTTTTTCAGAGATATTATTTTAGACCATGAGAACGATTTAAATAAAATAAATTCTAGCTTAAATGATTTTATGGCCAGAGTTTTTTCAAAAAGTCATTCATCAAAAAGTAAAAAGAGTCTAATTTTGCAAGAACAGCATTCACTTATAAATAATCTCTTTGCTTGCAAAGAGCCTAGTGTCTCTCCATTTAATCAGAAAATTTTTAAAGTTATCCCATTGGATTCAATTGAAAATAAAATATTAAAATGAATAACATCCCTGAAACAATAAAACAACTTTTGATTATCAACGTATTGTTTTTTATTGGCTCTCAGTTCTTAGGAGGGTTAGCAAATGATCTTTTGGCTTTACATTATTTTAAAAACCAAAAGTTTATAACAACTCAATTATTAACACACATGTTTATGCATGGAAATTTTTATCATATTCTTTTTAATATGTTTGGTTTGTGGATGTTTGGATCCCCTTTGGAGAGGATGTGGGGAAGGAAAAAATTTCTTTTCTTTTATTTTTCATCGGGTTTGGGTGCCGCTGCTCTGCAACTTCTTTTTTATCATTACCAAATAAGTTCAGTTTTTTCAATATTAGAAATGAATGGGATTACTGAGTCTGGTTTCCAAAATATTTTGAATTCAGCGTCTTACAACACCTCTATTCTACAATATGTTAGTGAAGAGAGTCTAACTTCTGCTTATGCTTCATACAATTCATCTTTGGTTGGTGCCTCGGGTGCAATTTACGGCATACTTGTTGCATTTGCATACTCTTTTCCAAATTCAGAATTGATGTTATTGTTTCCTCCAATACCGATAAAGGCAAAGTTTTTGGTTCCTGGGTTAATTCTACTTGATGTTTTTTTTGGTTTTTCATCCTTTTCAATGGGGCCAATCGCTCATTTTGCACACCTTGGAGGAGCTATGGTAGGTTTTATAATGGTTTATTATTGGAAAAAAAATCAATTCAATGACAGAAGATGGAACTAATTGAAAAGCTTAAAATAAGATATAGTTATCTTGACATATTGGCTAAAATAATAGTTTGGATGGTTTTATGTTTCATTTTACCTTATTTGTTAAACACATTACTTTTTTTATTTAATATTAAGTCTTTTTCGCTTGTTGAATATTTTCATGTTTCTGCTGATTTATCTGAGTTAATATTCAAACCTTGGTCATTGTTAACTTATGGTTTTTTTCATGCTGGTTTATGGCATTTAGCTGGAAATATGTTAATTCTATATTATTCAGGAAGGATAGTTTTAGATCTCTATGGTGAAAACAAGTTTTTAAAGATTTTTTTTATTGGGCTTTTGTTTGGTTCACTTACTTATTTGCTGAGTTATAACATTTTTCCTGTTTTTAGTGGAATAAAGCCACCCATGATAGGTGCATCTGCAGGAGCAATGGCTATGTTTATTTTTCTTACTGCTCATAATCCAAATATCACTTTTAGATTGATTTTTATTGATGTCAAAATCATTTATATAGCTGGATTCTTAATCCTCTCTGATATAATTCAAATTCCGGTTGGAAATTCTGGTGGCCATCTAGCACACTTGGGGGGTGCTTTTTGGGGATATTACTTTAATAAACAACTCAAAGTTGGAAATAATCCTGGTGATTGGATAATAAAATTTAACGATTATATTAATAGATTTTTTAAGGTTAAGCCAAAAGTTAAGAAGGTTTATAAAAATTATAGTGCTAAAAGTAATCCTTCAAAAAAAGTTGATCAGAAAAAAATTGATGAAATTTTGGATAAAATAAGTAAATCTGGATACGATAGTTTAAGTCAAAGTGAAAAAGAAACACTATTTAAAGCAGGTGATAATTGAAAAAATTCATTTCAGAGAAAAGTTTATTTAAAAAACTTGTGTTTTTTTTCAATAATGTAAATGTGTTTTTAATTTTTACATGCTTCATTTTATTTTACTTTTATGATCCATTTCTCTCGTCTATTTCATTTTTGACTTTTCTTTTCCCTGTATTTTATCTTTTTAATATTATATTTTTAGTTTATTGGATTATAAAAATTGATTTTAGGCTTGTTTTGTCCCTGTTGGTTCTTGTTATTTTGCAATACAATTCATTTTCAATTTTCAATTTTAATGAAAATGATGAAAATTTTAATTACAAGTTTCATATAATGAGTTTTAATGCAAGGTTGTTTAATCATTATAATTGGATAAAAAATAAAAATGTTCCGTCTGAAATAAAGGGGTTTTTTAATATTCAAAGTCCTGATATAGTTGCCATACAGGAATACCACAGAGATTACAAAGAAGTGGTTGATGGTTTCAAGTATAATTACGTATATTTTTCTGATAGTAATTCGGGAAAATCAATACATTCTAATAAGGAGATTGTTGGAAAAGGTGTTGTGAATTTTAGCAATTCATCTTCGAATGCGATTTATATAGATGTTGTTAATGGTTTAGATACTCTTAGAGTATATAATGCACATTTTGAATCTTATAAAATTGATATTCCATCTTTGAAGGCGAATGCAAACTCGTTGGATAGCTTTTTAAGAAAAACAAAATATGCTTATGGTTTTCAAGAAAAACAACTTGTTGATTTGGTTAATCACATGGATAAGTCTCCACACAAGATTATACTTGCTGTTGATTTAAACAACACCCCACATTCTTATGTTTACAGAAAATTAAATGAAAAATATAATGATCTTTTTATTATTAAAGGTTCTGGTTTTGGTTCGACATATGCATTTAATTTCTTACCATTAAGAATTGATTATTTATTTTCGTCAAAAGATATTATTTCAAAAAAATTTAAGACTCACAATGTTAAATTTTCCGACCACAAGCCCATAAGTGGCTATTTTTAAAAAATTAAAGTAAAGGTTTATTAATACACTATTAACTAATTGATAATAAGTTTTTTATAAATAAAAAAATGATAGTGAGCATCCCCCGTATTTCCTGTTCTCAAAATAATTTTTTTGATCTTTCAATGAGATTTTATCTGAATGTTCAATTATCAAACAACCACCCTCATTTATAATTCTTTTTCTAAAAATTAATGATACTAAATCTTCATATTGATGAATTTTAAATGAATATGGTGGATCAGCAAAAATTACATCAAATGTTAAACTTGTTTTATTAAGATAATAAAACACATCTTGGTTATAAACCTTAATTACAAATTTCAGTTCAGCCGATTTTTTTTTAATAAATTTCCAACATTTTCTGTTTTTTTCTACTGCGCTAACTTTCTTACATCCTCTGGAATAAAATTCATAACTTATATTTCCTGATCCTGAGAACAAATCCAATGCTTTAATTGAAAAAAAATCGTATTTAAAACTTAAAATATTCATTAATGATTCTTTACTCATGTCAGTGGTTGGCCTAATTGTTAATGTTTTAGGAATGTTTATTTTTCTTCCTCTATGTGTTCCAGAAACTATACGCATAACATTATATGATCAATGTATTGATTTTCAGATTTCCAATCTGTTCTTTCATCTGTAAAATTGATATTTTTATGAAATTTTTTAAGAAATTGTAAAATATCATCATTAAAATTTCCTGAAACATAAAAAATATTTTTCTTTAATTTGATTTTATTTTGTTGGAATGAATTGATAATAAAGTAAAGTACGTCTTCCTTCGCTTTGTATTCAAATGAATTGTGAAATAGTAAGTGATCATTTTTCAGTACAGCCATGTCAAAACAATCTTCTCTAAAATTCAAACATGTATAATTATTGTTTCCTATTGCAGATTTGATACTTTTTTTAATAAAAAGGGTAGAATAATGGTAGTAATCAAAAGAACCAAAATTATCAATTAAATAATTATTAACATTTATAAAGGGTAAATAAACATTTACTGCTTCAATTTCTTCGATGTTGTCATATGATGCAACATCATTCTTTAAGAGTTTAACATCGTATTTAAGATACTCTAAGCTCACTTTTTCATCAAATAGTGTCTTTGGTACAAGGGTTGATAATTTGTTGTTTATTATTAACTTAATATTAGAAACGTTGCTGTAGTTTTTTAAAAAGCTGCTGAGTTTGATATTTAGTTCTTTAGAAATATCAGATTCATCTAAATGATTTTCATAATTGTGTTCATAAAAATCTAATATTTTTTTGTCAGAAGACTTTACTAATAGGAAAGAAAAATTTCTTGTTCCGATTTTTAGTATAAGTGTGTTGCTGGGTTGTATTTTTTTAGTTTCTTGCGATAGCATCGTAAGTTGTAGGCCAATTTCCATTTGAACTTACATCAGAAAGAGAGCCAAGAACAATATCGGGACCATTTACACCATCAACAGACATAAGGCCTTTCTCTTGTTTTAAGAGGTCCTTGTTTTGATCAAACAAAACGATATCTTTTGACACTCTCACTTCGAAGACGGGAACTTTATAACCATTTTTGTCTATGATATCAGCTTTAATTTTAAAGTTTTCATCAACTCCTTCAATCGGGACCTCAGCCATGTACTTATATCTGTCCGATTCGCCGAATAAGGAGTCTTTGACTGATGCAAAACCTAATGTGTCAATAACAATAACTTCTCTCAACATATCAATTCTAAAAGTCCTGTCATATTCCAAAAAACTTGAGTCACGTTTTTGTATTAGAGTATATTGAGCGGTTTCAATAAAATTTACTAACGTGTCAAAATTATCACAATAGAACCCATTTACACTTTTATATGCAATTTGAGAGTTTCTTATATCTTTTAATCTGTCAATAACTTTTAGATATCTCTCGTTTTTGACTTTGTTGAACTCAATAGGCCCATTAATTGAATTATAAACCTTATAGCCAAAAAAAACAATCAAAACCCAAAGAACAGTCTTTATAATTTTCATGTATTTTGATACAAATTCCATTTGATAAATAATTATATTTAAAACAAATCTACAATTTTTTTTTTCATAATATTTTAAAATTAAATTGACAATTAATAAAGTTGAATGCAACCTGAAAATCTATACCAAAATCTATTAAGAAATTTTGAACATATTCCAACTCTAGATCAGAAAGTAGCACTTAAAATGCTGAGTTCTTTCGTTTTTAGTAAAGAAATAAAAATCTTTATATTAAAAGGTTTTGCAGGAACTGGAAAAACAACAATAATGAGGACTCTTATTGAAAATTTAAATCTGATTAAAAAAAAGTTTTCTCTATTGGCACCAACTGGAAGGGCAGCTAAAATTTTGTCTAAATACACTCAAAAAAAAGCGTACACAATACACAGAAAGATATACTTTTCTAGTTTTGATGATTTGGGTGTTTATAAGCCAACATTAAAAATAAATAAAAATAAAAATGTTCTATTTGTAATTGATGAAGCCTCGTTAATTTCAGAAAACGAATCTAATCAGGAACTTTTTGCAAAAAAATCCTTGTTAGATGATATTGTTGAGCATGTGGATTTTAAGACAAACTCTAAAATCATCCTTTTAGGAGACCCAGCTCAATTACCCCCTGTTAAGCTTAGTTTCAGCCCTGCTCTTAACAAAGAATTTTTAGAAAATAAATTTAAAACAGAAGTTCATCAAAATGTAATGACGAATGTAGTAAGGCAGAAAAAAAAATCTGGAATTTTACAAAACGCAACTAAACTGAGAAATAAAATTTCAAGAAATGATTTTGAGTTTCAGTTTTCTGTTTATTCAGATGTTGTTTACCTAAATGATGGGTTTGAAGTTCAAGACTCAATACAAAGTTCTTATGAATCATATGGATTAACAAACACGATAATTATAGTTAGGTCTAATAAAAGAGCTAACTCATACAATGATCAGATAAGAAAAACAATACTTTCAAGAAATCATAAATTATGTGTAGGAGATACATTGATAATTACAAAAAACAACTATTATTGGTTGGCATCTAATTCTGAAATACCATTTTTAGCGAACGGAGATATAATTGAAGTCCTTCATATATATTCATTTCAGGAACTATATGGCTTTGAGTTCGCTAAGGCAAAAGTTAAGATGGTCGATTATGATGGCTCAAAAGTTTTTGATGTAATTATTAACCTAGATTCGTTGAGTTCGGAGTTAACATCATTAAGTTTTGAGCAAAATAAAAGTCTTTATGAAGAGGTTTCAAAAGACTATGAGAAAATAAAATCTAAATTTTTTCGGTATAAAAAAACTAAAGAAAACCCATATCTCAATGCATTAAATGTAAAGTTTTCATATTCAATAACTTGTCATAAAGCACAAGGTGGGCAATGGTCCGTTGTGTTCATTGAAAAACCGTATTTAAAAGATGGAGTTAATAAAGACTATTTGAAATGGTTGTATACGGCAGTAACAAGAGCTGAAATTAAATTGTATTTAATCGGTTTTTCATAAAAAGATAAATGTATTTTTACTATCAAATTTGATATGAAAGTATTTGCATTAATACCTGCAAGATTAAACTCTAAGAGACTGCCCAAAAAGTTAATGTTGGATCTAGGTGGAATTCCCATAATTAATCGAACATATGTTAATGTTATGGAAACCAGGTTATTTGATAAAGTTGTTGTTGTAACTAACTCTAAATTGATCTATAATTCTGTCGCTAAAAGTGGAGGGGATGTTTTTTACAGCAATAAGAAACATACATGTGGCACAGATAGGATTGCCGAATACGCAATTAAGTTTAATCCAGACATAGTTATTAATGTTCAAGGAGACGAGCCATTTATAAAAAAAGATATTCTCAATGAGATAATTGATGTTTTTAAAAAGGATAAAAAAAAAGAAATTGATTTGGTTTCTGTAATGAATGATTTGAAGAAGGATGATTTAAAAGATACAAATAAGGTTAAAGTTTTAGTCAACCAACACAATGATGCCATTATGTTTTCAAGGTCACTTAAAAATTTGCATGTTTCATCTAATCCTGATCATTCGATTTATAAGCACATAGGGGTTTATGGATTTAGAACAAAATGCCTAAAGGATTTTTATGAATCGGATGTATCAATTCTAGAAAAAAGAGAAAAATTAGAACAACTGAGATATATTGAAAAAGGTAAGACAATCCGAATGGTAAAAACTGATTACAGTATTTTTGGAATTGATGCAATTGATGATTTGATTGAGGCACGAAAAAAAATTAATGATTAAAATAGCTCAAATAATTTTGTACAATATATTGGGTTGGAAGATTCATGGAGATTTCCAACTACCCAAAAAATGTGTTTTGATTGTCGCCCCTCATACGCATTGGATAGATTTCTTTTTAGCATTACTTATACGAAAAGCCATCAATCAAGAAATTAATTTTATCGCTAAAAAGGAACTTTTCATATTTCCACTTTATTATATTTTAAGATATTTAGGTGGTATACCCGTTGAACGTAATAGTAAATCAAAAACTGTTGATTTTATCGCTGAAAACTTTCATAAAAAAAAGAAATTTATATTAGGAATTTCACCAGAGGGAACAAGAAGTAAGGTTTCCAAATGGAAAACGGGTTTTTATTATATTGCTTTAAAGGCCAAAGTCCCAATAATTAGTGCAACCTTAAATTTTGAAAAAAAAAACACAACTCTTTCCAGGCCATTTTATGTAACTGGTGACATTGAAAATGACATAAAAAAATTAAAAACATTTTTTAATGGTGTTAAGGGAAAAGTTCCTAACTATTCATGAGATGATTGCATATTATGAAAAATATTTTGAACGTCATCATCCTCAGCAATTTTTTCTAAAAGATCTTCCACTATTCTGGCTTCATCCTCTTTTAAAAACTTATATTGTTTAGGAATTCTTTCAAATTCTGTTGAAATTATTTCAACTTGCCTCTTTTCCAATTCTCTCTGAATCGAACCAAATTTATCAAATCCAGAATATAATAAATATTGATTGTCAATATCGTGTTTTATTAATTCATCAAGTCCATAATCAATTAACTCAAATTCTAAATCATCTAAATTTGAAATTGTTTTAATCCTAAAACAGCAAATACGATCGAACATGAACTCTACGGAACCAGATGTGCTTAAGGTTCCATCGAATTTGTTAAAATAGCTTCTTATGTTAGCAACTGTTCTGTTGTTGTTATCTGTTGCAGTTTCAACTATTATAGCAACACCTTTAGGACCATATCCTTCAAATACAATTTCCTTGTAATTATTAGATGATTTTTCAGAAGCTTTTTTAATTGCCCTTTCAATATTCTCTTTCGGCATATTGACTGCTTTGGCATTCTGAATTATAGCTCTCAACCTTGAGTTTGTATCAGGATTAGGTCCTGAATCTTTTACAGCAATACTTAATTCTTTTCCAATTTTGGTAAATGATTTCGCCATTGCAGACCATCGTTTTAATTTTCTGGCCTTTCTAAATTCAAATGCTCTTCCCAAAATATTAATTTTAAATATATTTTAAATTATTTCTTTTCAAGTTCCTCTAGTACCAAACTAGATTTAAATTGTAAATGACTTGGAAAAACATTTTCTTTTGTAAATAAGGCTAAATATCTGTTTTCGTTTGTTGTATAAACGTATTTGTATTTAACATTTTTTAAATTTAAATTATTTACAATTGTAGAAATGAGCTCAGGATGCGATATTAAATCTTTTGTTCCATGATGAAATATTCCATGTAGATTCCTACTAATTATGTAGTGAATTTGTTTTGCAAATAAAATTGATGAATTTATATTGACTATTAAATTTGGAAAAACTTCAATAGGTAGTTTTTCCGAGACATTTTTTTTTATTTCTAAAATTCTTGGAGAATTTCTGTTAAAAATCATTGGTGATCTCAGAATTACCCAATTTTTTTGATTCATTCTTAAAATTTTATTTTCTATATTAATTTTAAATTTACCATAAATACTATTTGAAAATGTTTTATCATTTTCGAAACTAGGGTAGTTGGTGAAATAGTCAAATACGTTTGAAGATGATACAAAAAATAATTTGGTTTTTTTTGATTCACAATAATTAATTAATCGATCGTGAAAAGTAACTTGATTGTAAAAATCTCCTGAAATGGAGGAAACAATAATACTAGGTTGTATTTTTTCAATTATTTTTTTTGGATTGTGAGTTAAATCAAAATAAAAAAATCTCTTGTTGTTTTTAAAAATTAAATTTTTATAATATGTACAATATAGATCAAAGAAAGGATTTAATTCTTTGAAAATAGCTCGTCCCAAAAAACCACTTCCACCAAAAATTAAAATTTTTTTCATTTTAGGTTTTAACAAAAGGTGCTTTTACAACTGAGCACATAATCATCTTATTTCTAACCTGAACAAAAATTTTTGATCCTGGTCTTGCATAATTATTTTCAACATAACCTAATCCGATTCCTTTTTTTAAAACAGGTGACATGGTACCTGATGTAACAACACCTATTTCATTACCATTTTCATTTAATATATTGTAATCTTTTCTGGGAACACCTCTATCTTCAAAAATAAATGAAATTAATTTTTTTTTAGGATTATTTAAAAAAGTTGATTCAATTTCTTTTTTACCTACAAATTCTTTATCCAAATGAGTAATCCATTTTAGATTTGCTTCTACAGGATTTGTTTTTTCATTAATATCATTTCCATAAAGACAATAACCCATTTCAATTCTCAAAGTGTCTCTGGATGCTAAACCAGCAGGTTTAATATTGTATTTAGCTCCATGCTTAAATAATAAATTCCAAATTTTATTGGCGTTGTGATTATCACTGTATATTTCAAAACCACCTGATCCGGTGTAACCTGTTCTTGACATAATGATGTTAGAACAGTTTCCAATGGAAACTTTAACAAAACTGTAGTTTTTGAGAGAACTTGAATTAAAATCAATGATCTCGTTCATAAGATCATATGATTTTGGACCCTGCACTGCAATTAGGGACGTTTCCTCAGAAATATTTGAAATTTCATTTTTGAACTTTTTATTGTGCTTTACAATCCATTTCCAGTTTTTTTCAATATTTGAAGCGTTCACAACAATCATATATTCTTCATTATCTATTTTATAAACAATTAAATCATCAATAATGCCTCCATTTTTGTTAGTCATGCAGTTATACTGAGCCTTTCCTATTTTTATTTTATGAATGTCATTTGTACACAAATAGTTTAACATTTTAGTTGCATTTTCACCTTTGATAAGAAATTCGCCCATATGAGAAACATCAAATATTCCAACACCATTTCTGACATTAAGATGTTCAACATTTACGCCTTCATACTGTACAGGCATCATATATCCTGCAAATGGTACCATTTTGGCCTTTAGCTGAATATGATTTTGGTATAATGAAGTTTTTTTCATTTGAAGTGTAAATATGTAATATTTTCATTTATTTAGAACATTATATAATCAAATATTATGAACAATATTTATAAGTATCTGAGGGACACAAAAATTCCTTCATTTGTATTCAAATTCTATAATGGTGAATTAATTTACATTTGGTAGGAAGTAGTGGAAGGTTTTGAAATGCCGATTGAAATAATTGTTGAGCAAAAGAATATTATTTTACATCCAACTGAAAGTTGGATAAAATTAGGATTAAATCAAATGAGCTTGAGTTTAACAGAAGTTATTATGTAAAAAAAGTAAATATAGTTTAGAAAAAAATATAATGAGTAGATTAAGTTAAATTATTTCTTTTTTAACGAAACTAGTTTTCTTGATTTTCCATCCCAGTCAATTTTTATTGTATCTCCTAGATTAAGTTGTGTTTTTACAATTTCCTCAGCAAGTAAATCTTCCACATATTTTTGGATTGCTCTTTTTAATGGTCTTGCACCATATTTTTTATCAAAACCTTTGTCACAGATAAAATCTATAGCTTTCTTAGAAATACTAATATTGTAACCAATTTCTTTTGTTCTTTTAAGTAGTAATTCAATTTCAATTTCAATTATCTTTTTTAAATCATTTTTATCAAGACTATTAAATACGACAATTTCATCAACCCTATTGAGAAATTCAGGTGAGAAAGCTTTTTTTAGGGACTTTTCAATCGTTTTTCTAATATTTTTGGATTCTTGTGCTTTCAAAGATTCGGTTCCGAAACCTACACCATTTCCAAAATCTTTAACCTCACGTGCACCGATATTTGATGTCATTATAATGACGGTATTCTTAAAATCGATTTTTCTTCCGAGACTATCAGTTAAAACTCCTTCATCTAATACTTGTAAAAGCATATTAAAAACATCAGGGTGAGCTTTTTCTACTTCGTCAAGTAATATTACACTGTAAGGTTTTCTTCTTACCTTCTCGGTAAGCTGACCACCTTCCTCATATCCAATGTATCCTGGGGGGGCTCCGATTAATCTCGAGACTGCGAATTTTTCCATATACTCACTCATGTCAATCCGTATTAGAGAATCCAAACCATTAAACAACTCGTCAGAAAGAATTTTCGCCAATTGAGTTTTACCAACTCCTGTTTGTCCTAAAAAAATAAAAGATCCAATTGGCTTGTTTGGGTCTTTGATACCAGCTCTATTTCTTTGTATTGCCTTAACAACTGTTTTGACAGCCTCTTCTTGTCCGATTACCCTACCTTCGATTTTGTTTTCAAGATTTGAGAGCTGATTTAGTTCAGCTTTGGCAATTTTATTAACTGGAATTCCTGTAATCATCGAAACTACTTCTGAAATGTCATCTTCATTCACAGTTTCTCTATGCTGTTTTAAATCCTCCTGCCATTTTTCTTGAGCAATCAGTAACTCTTTTTCAATTCTTTTCTCATCATCTCTTAATTTTGCAGCCTCCTCATATTTCTGCTTCTTGACAACGGCATTCTTATCAAGCCTAACATTTTCAAGCTCTTTTTCTAAATTCACAATATTTTCAGGCACATCCATATTAGTGATATGAACTCTCGAACCTGCTTCATCGAGGGCGTCAATTGCCTTGTCGGGTAAAAAACGATCAGAAATGTATCTGTCAGTTAATTTCACACATGCAATAATGGCCTCATCAGTGTAATTTACGTTGTGGTGAGTTTCATATTTATCTTTGATATTTTTTAATATATCAATGGTTTCATCAATATCAGTTGGTTGGACGATGATTTTCTGAAACCTTCTTTCGAGTGCACCGTCTTTTTCAATATATTGCCTGTATTCATCAAGTGTAGTTGCCCCGATACATTGGATTTCGCCTCTTGCTAGGGCAGGCTTGAACATGTTTGAAGCATCTAAGCTTCCAGTAGCACCACCAGCACCAACAATTGTGTGAATTTCGTCAATAAATAAAATGATGTCATCATTTTTTTCAATTTCATTCATGACAGCCTTCATTCTTTCCTCAAATTGGCCCCTATATTTCGTTCCAGCAACAATGCTTGCTAGATCTAAGGTTACAACTCTTTTGTTATATAAGATTCTTGAAACCTTTTTTTCTACAATTCTTAATGCAAGGCCTTCAGCAATAGCAGATTTACCGACACCGGGTTCTCCAATAAGTAATGGGTTGTTTTTCTTTCTTCTACTTAAAATTTGTGAAACTCTTTCAATTTCTTTTTCACGTCCTACAATAGGGTCTAGCTTTCCCTTGATTGCGTATGCTGTTAAATCCCTTCCAAAATTATCCAAAACAGGTGTTTTGGATTTATTTTTTGTTTTCTTATCCGTTTTAGTGGAGAAAGGGTTTTCCTCAATGGAGTCATCATCTTTTGGTTCATCAGAATATGCTTCTGACGAAGTAGAACTTTGAAAGTGATCGTCACTTTCAGTTAACAAATACTTAAATTGTTCTTTTACGGTTTCGTAATCAACTTGCAATTTTATTAAAAGTTTTGTAGTTGGGTCGTTTTCATTTCGAAGAATACACAAAAGCAAGTGAGCAGTATTAATGGATTTCCCTTGGAAAAGCTTTGCTTCTAAAAAAGTAGTTTTAAGAGCTCTTTCAGCTTGTCTTGTCAGATGAAGGTTTTTTTTGTGATTCTTATTAAAGTCATTTATTGGATTTGGTGGACTTAAGATTTCAACTTTTTTTCTAAGGTAATTTAAGTCAACTTCTAAGGAGTTCAAAATAGAAATCGCTTTTCCACCACCATCTCTTAGCATTCCAAGAAGAAGATGTTCAGTACCAATAAAATCATGACCTAATCTTAAAGCTTCTTCTTTGCTGTATGTTATTACATCCTTAACTCTTGATGAAAAATTATCATCCATTAATATTATTTTTAGGTTAAATATAATAAGTTCGTAAATAGACAAAAAAATTTTTTTAATTCCAAGTTTTTTTATCTGCAATTAAACTTACATATCAAAACTTATATGTTAATAAAATTATATATTATTTATCATATAAAAAGAGTTTTTAGATCAGTTAATATTATATTTGATTGATAACTTTTATACTTGATTTAAAACATCTAAACAATGAGTGAGGGAGAAAAATTAATACCTGTAAACATTGAGGAAGCAATGAAATCGGCTTACATAGACTATTCCATGTCTGTTATCGTTTCAAGAGCTTTACCTGACGTTAGAGATGGTCTAAAACCTGTTCACAGGAGAGTTTTGTATGGTATGAACCAACTTGGACTCAAATCCACTAGTAAATTCAAAAAGTCGGCTTTTATTGTTGGTGAGGTATTGGGAAAGTATCATCCACATGGAGACTCTTCAGTTTATGACACAATGGTGAGGATGGCGCAGGAGTGGAGTTTGAGATATCTCATGGTCGATGGTCAGGGTAACTTTGGATCTGTTGATGGTGATAGTCCCGCTGCAATGAGATATACTGAAGCCAGGATGCAAAGAATCAGTGAGGAAATGGTTGCAGATTTGGATAAAGAAACGGTCGATTTACAACTCAATTATGATGATTCAATAATGGAACCCACCGTTCTTCCAACCAAAATACCCAACCTTCTTGTAAATGGTGCGTCAGGAATCGCAGTTGGAATGGCTACTAACATGCCGCCACATAATCTTACTGAGGTTATTGATGCCACGATTGCTTACATAGATAACCAAGATATCACCATTGATGAATTGATTAATCACATCAAAGCTCCAGATTTTCCAACAGGAGGAATTATTTATGGTTATGACGGAGTAAAAGAAGCTTTTCACACCGGAAAAGGAAGAGTTGTGATGAGAGCAAAGGCAGAAATTGAAGAAGTAGATGGTAGAGAATGCATTATTGTTACTGAAATTCCTTACCAAGTCAATAAAGCGGATATGATAAAAAAAACTGCCGATTTGGTAAATGATAAAAAAATTGAAGGCATATCAACAATAAGAGACGAGTCAGACAGAAAGGGAATGAGAATAGTTTATGTATTAAAGAGAGATGCCATTCCTAATATTGTTTTAAATACACTTTTCAAGTATACACCACTTCAATCATCTTTTAGTGTTAATAATATAGCTTTGGTTAATGGAAGACCTCAAATTTTAAATCTCAAAGATATGCTTAAATATTTTGTTGAGCATAGACACGACGTGGTAGTTCGAAGAACAAAATTTGAACTTAAAAAAGCTGAAGAGAGAGCTCACATTTTGGAAGGATTAATTGTGGCTTCTGATAATATTGATAAAGTTATTAAACTAATAAGATCATCCAAAAATGCTGACGATGCAAGAGAAAAATTGATTAGCGAATTTAAATTGTCTGAAATTCAAGCAAAAGCTATAGTCGAAATGAGGTTAAGACAGCTAACTGGCCTGGAACAAGATAAGTTGAGAACTGAATTTGATGAATTAATGAGGATCATCGCAGACTTAAAAGATATTTTGGAAAATCTTGATAGAAGAATGGAGATTATCAAACTTGAGCTAAAGGAAATTTCAGAAAAGTATGGTGATGAAAGGAGGTCAGTAATTGAATATTCGGGTGGAGATCTCTCAATTGAAGATATGATTCCTGACGAGAAAGTTGTTTTGACAATCTCGAATGCAGGTTATATCAAAAGAACACCATTAATTGAATACAGAACACAAAACAGGGGAGGGGTAGGTCAAAAAGCTTCCACTACAAGAAATGAGGATTTTCTTGAGCATTTATTTATTGGAACCAATCACCAGTATATGCTGTTTTTTACTCAGAAAGGAAAGTGTTTTTGGATGAGAGTTTATGAAATTCCCGAAGGAAGTAAAACATCAAAAGGAAGAGCAATACAAAATTTAATTAACATTGAACAGGATGATGAGGTAAAAGCGTTTATTTGCACTCAGGATTTAAAAGACGAAGATTACATTAACAATCATTATGTAATCATGGCAACAAAAAAAGGACAGGTTAAAAAAACATCTTTAGAGCAATATTCCAGACCCAGGTCAAATGGAATTAATGCGATTACAATCAAAGAAGATGACGAATTGCTTGAGGCAAAGTTAACTACAGGTAACTCACAAGTACTTTTAGCAGTAAAATCTGGAAAATGCATTAGATTTGAGGAAAGTAAGACACGTCCCATGGGAAGAAATGCAAGTGGAGTGCGTGGTATCAAGTTAAAAGATGAAAAAGATGAAGTGATTGGCATGATTTCAGTTAACGATATGGACAGTGATATACTTGTAGTTTCAAAAAATGGATATGGAAAGAGATCAAGTCTTGATTCTTACCGTATAACTAATCGGGGAGGTAAGGGTGTTAAAACAATATCCATAACTGACAAAACGGGAAGCTTAGTTTCTTTGAAAAGCGTTAATGATAATGATCATTTGATGATTATTAATAAGTCAGGCATTGCAATCAGAATGGAGGTGAATTCACTTCGCGTAATGGGTAGAGCCACGCAAGGTGTTAAATTAATTAATTTGAAAGATAATGACTCAATTGCCGCTGTAGCCAAAGTTGTTCTTGACGATGATGATGTTCAAGATATTGAAGATATTGACGTAGATTTATCCCATAATAACGAAACTAAACAAGAAAAATAATTTATCATGAAAAAATTAATTTATTTATCTCTTTTACTAATTACTTTTTCAGTTTTTTCTCAAAAAAAAGAACTAAGGACTGCACTTAAGTTAATGAACCAAAACTTTCACACTGAAGCTTTAGCAGAATTAAGTAAAATTGAGGGAATAATATCTGGGTCAGAATCCAAATTACAATCTCAATATTATTATTTACTTGGTTGGGCCCAGAAAATGGATAAGAACTTTGAAAGCTCAATAATTAATTTGAAAAAAGTTATTGAAATTGATAAATCTAGTGATAATGCAGTTCAGTCCTCAAAAATTATAAATGAAGTTGAAATTGAACTTGTAAACCTTGCTATCGAGGATAATGATGCTAAAAAATTTGTTACGGCTTCTGAGAAGCTATATTTGGCCTATTCCATTAACAAAGAAAACCCATCTAATCAAAACTACCTTTACTTTTCAGCCGGTAGCTTAGTTAATGCCAAAGAATATGAGAAAGCTTTAGAGTATTATGAAAATTTAAAAACAATTGGTTACACCGGAGTTCAAAATCAATATTTTGTGACCGAACTTAAATCTGAGCAAGAAATTGAGGTTACCGAACAACAATATGAAATACTGAAAAATAGATCTAAGGAATATTCTAATCCTAGAATTAATAAAACTCAATCCAGATTACCAGAAATCGTAAAAAATATAGCACTTATTTATGTGCAATTAGGAGAGAATGAAAAGGCAATATCTGCTATTCAAGATGCAAGAAAAATCAATCCCGATGATGTTAATTTAATTTTAAATGAAGCTGATTTGTACATAAGACTTGGTGATCGAAATAAATTTAAAGAATTAATGGTACAGGCGATCGAAAAGGATCCAAATAATGCTGTTTTATATTATAATCTTGGGGTCATTAATGGTGAACAAGGTATGACTGATGATGCAATTGCATATTACAAAAAAGCATTGGAACTAGATCCTAAATATTCAGCAACATATTTGAACTTAGTGGGTATTATATTACAAGGCGAGGCTGAATTAGTTGAACAAATGAATGAGCTGGCAACTTCTACCAAAAGAAGTGATTTTGAAAAATATGACAGACTCAAAGAAGAACGTGAGACACTTTACATTTCTTGTTTACCATATTTGGAGAAATTAATCGAAATAGATCCTAATAATATTGAGGCATTGAAGACTGCTAAGAATATTTATTACACTGTTGGAAATAATGAAAAGTTCAAAATAATGTCTGCTAAAATAGATGAGATTGAAAACTAGTATTTTCTAATTTGTAAAAGTTTATGTGTGATTTTTTTTGTAATTGAATTTATTATCCCTTTTCTATTAAAAATATCAATCCTAACAAATCCAAATGCATGAATA
Source organism: uncultured Bacteroidota bacterium (assembly GCA_902523635.1). Lineage (GTDB taxonomy): Bacteria > Bacteroidota > Bacteroidia > Flavobacteriales > Flavobacteriaceae > MAG-121220-bin8. Next base: position 256,290 of record CABZAE010000001.1, read on the forward strand.
ATACTTCTATTATTAATTAGTATACCAACATGTGTAATCTTTTTTTCTCCGAAAAATGCTAAACAACCAGGCTCAATTTGCTTATAATCTATTTCGACTCCATCCTCAATCTGCAAGTATGCATCTCTTTTAATAAATAATCCACAGATTTTAAAAATGTTTTGAGTTAGCCCCGAACAGTCTATGCCAAAATTACTTCTTCCGCCCCACAAATATGGTGAATTAATGTAACACTTTGCTATTTCGATTGAATTAGATACCCTATTTATTGAACTGTTTCCAAAGAATATATGGTTCAAATATTTAGATGAGCTAACTAAAGAGCCAAAGGGTACATAAGTAACAACTTTGTTACAATCAATAACATAACCATTTTGGTCTAATGAAAAGACTTCTTCTTCACAATTGATTAGGTTAAAATTTTTCAGTGAAATTTCCCTGACCTGAGTGTAATTAATCCATCCTCTGTAACCATCGTAAGAATTTTCTATATAATACCAACCATTTTCAATTTTGATAATTAAATAAGTTTCACCATACAGCATTTGGGTGGTCATTTCACTTTTACTGGATGGTTTTATTCTTACGGAAATAATAGAAATATCGCATAGTCCAAATTTTTTAACTCTGGTTTTCACTTTATAATTATATCAATAAAAATTTTAATACTTTTGATTTATTAACTTGGAATGAAAGATAAGTTAAATATTTTCTTTAGGCTACAATCTCGAATTTTTAGAATATTTCTGTTTTTTTTATGTGTAATATTTATTGTTTACTTAATTCCCAAAAATACTAAATTCAAATATGACTTTAAGGAAGGAATGCCTTGGAAGTATGAAACTTTAATTTCACCATTCGATTTTGAAATATACAAGACATCAAAGGAAATCGAAATAGAAAAAAAAATAGTAACATCAAAGTCTGAAAAATATTTTAACCTAAACAATGAGTTTCTTGATTCAGTTTTTAATGAAATCGATTCACTTACTAAGTTTTTGACTTCGATTTCTAAAGCTGACCTTATTTTAAATATTAAAAAAGTTTATGACAAAGGGTTTACCGACTTTGATGATGATCTTTTTATTGACTCTGTAATTGTCAGTTATGGACCTGACACAAGTAAAATTGTTTTCTCTGAAATTAAAAAAAATCCCATTTTACATCTTGACTCTTTAAAATTCTTAAGCACAAGTGACTCACTATTGTTGAGTAATGTTTTTCAGAACTTAAAACCAAATATCTTTTTTGACAAAAAAAGAACTGATGAAATACTTAATTATAATTTATCTCAAATTAATAAGTCTAAGGGAACTGTCAAATCCGGTGTAAGAATAATTTCAAGGGGAGAAATTGTTGATTTAGAGAAACTCTCTATACTGAATTCCTTGAAATCCAAATTTGAAAATGAATCCTCATCAAAATTTGGATCAAGGTTAATTTCAATAGGTTATTATGTAATTATTTCGATAATACTTTTGTTTTTATTTATGTTTTTGAAAAAAAACAGAAAGTCTATTTTTTTGAACAATACCAAAATGATGTTCATCTTCACAATCGTATTAATTTTCATAACACTTGTTAGCTTGGTTGTTAAATTTCAACCAAATTATATCTATGTAGTTCCTCTTTGCTCAATTCCATTGCTGTTGAGAGCTTTTTTTGATTCCCGTTTAGGATTATTTACTTATGTTATGACAGTTTTAACTTTATCATTTTTTGTTTCCGATGGCTTTGAATTCATAATTTTACATGTTGTTGCGGGAATTGTTACAATTTTAACAACTTCAGATCTTTACCAGCGTGCCAATCTATTTTTTACTGTTTTTATAATAACTTCTATTTATTTATTAACTTATTTTTCAATAGCAATAATTAAAAATCCAGATCTGAGTTATATTGATTTTTCAATTGCACCAATTTTTTTATTAAATGGTTTAGCCACTTTATTTGTTCATCCTCTGATTTACATATTTGAAAAAGTTTTTGGTTTGATTTCCGATGTTTCTTTGCTAGAATTATCAAATACAAATTCAGGTCTACTCAAAAAACTTTCTGAAAAAGCACCTGGAACGTTTTACCATTCCTTGGCAGTTTCGAGTTTGTCAGAAGCTGTTGCGACTCAAATTGATGGAAACGTGATGTTAGTTCGAGTTGGTGCATTATATCATGACATAGGTAAAATTAATAATCCCAATTATTTCATAGAAAACCAAACAAGCTCATATAATCCTCATATTGACTTAGAACCTTTGGAAAGTAATAAAATCATTAAAAGACACATAAGTGATGGAATTTCAATTGCAAAAAAAAATAATCTTCCAGATAGAGTTATAGATTTTATACGAACTCACCATGGAACAACCATGATTAGATTTTTTTATGATAAAGCATTAAAATTAAATTTAAGTCCCAATGAATTTGAATTTCGTTATTCAGGACCAAAACCATTTTCTAAAGAAACAGCAATAGTTATGATGGCTGATAGTATTGAAGCAGCATCTAAAAGTCTAAATAAGCCCAATATTAAATTGATTGAAGATTTTGTTGACAAAATAATTGATAAGCAGTTGAGCGATAACCAATTTAACAATTGCAATATAACTCTGAAAGAGATAGAGATTTCTAAGAAAGTTTTCAAAGAAAAGTTGATTAATATTTATCATTTAAGAGTTGAATATCCTGATTAGTTATTTATTTTTGAATTTTATATGAATATTGAACAACTTTATACAGGCTGTTTATCTCAAGCTGCATATTTTATTGAAAGTAATGGGATTTCTGCTGTAATCGATCCTCTCAGAAATGTTGATCAGTATATTGATCTTGCCAAAAAGTATAATTCCAAAATCAAATATATTTTTGAGACACATTTTCATGCCGATTTTGTTAGCGGACACTTAAGTTTGTCTAACAAAACTGGAGCAAAAATAGTTTTTGGTCCAAATGCGGATCCCGATTATTATGCTATTATTTCTAGAGATAACCAAGTTTTTAAAATTGGGAACCTAAGCTTAAAGGTTATTCATACTCCTGGTCACACTTTAGAAAGCACATCATATCTTCTATTTGATGAAAAAGGAAAACAAAAATGTTTATTTACTGGCGACACTTTGTTTTTGGGTGATGTTGGAATACCCGACGTTGCTCAGCGTTACAAAGGTGTTTCAAAAGAGGATTTAGCGGCAATTTTATATGACTCTATCAATAAAAAAATAAAATTATTGGATAAAGATATTTTAATTTACCCTGGTCATGGTGCTGGCTCTGCTTGTGGAAAAAAAATGATGAAAAAAACAGTTGATACATTAGAAAACCAATTAAAAGTTAATTATTCTATAAATGGTTCTTACAGCAAAGAAATGTTTGTTAAAGAACTAATTGATGATTTACCTAATCCACCAGCATATTTCCCTGAAAATGTCAAGTTAAACCAAGACGGATACACTGAATTGGATAAAATAATTAAACAAAGTTTAGTTCCACTTAAATTAGAACAGTTTATAAGGTATTCACAAATTGAGGGATGTGTTATAATAGATAATAGATCTCAAAAAGATTTTAAAAAAGGACATATTCCAAACTCGATATTTGTTGGATTAGATGGTCAATTTGCTCCATGGGTCGGTTCAATTGTAAAAAATCTTGAAACCAAGATCTTGCTTGTTTGTGAGAACGGTAAAGAATTGGAGTCAATAGTAAGATTATCAAGGACTGGTTTTGATCATGTTGTTGGTTATTTGGATGGGGGGTTCGAAAAATGGAAAAAAGATGAACAAAAGTTTTCTGAAATTAATCAAATTAGTCCAGATGAAATAAATATTCAAAATAAAACAATGAATATTTTAGATGTTAGAAAAAAAACCGAGTTTGATAACGGAAAAGTAACCAGCTCCATAAATTTCCCTCTAAATGATTTTGATAAAACCATGGATAGTCTTGACAAATCAAAGCCATATTATGTGTATTGTGCAGGCGGATACAGAAGCATGATAGCATGTTCATTAATGAAAAAAAATGGCTTTAGTAATGTTGTCGATATCTACGGAGGTTATACTGAGATTAGAAAAATCAATTCAAATATTACTGAATTATGAGAAATATCACACTTATTATTTTTATTTTATTGTCGTGCCAGGACAATAAAAAATTTGAAATTTTGAAATACTCTGATTTCAAAAACAAGATTGAGTCAAGCGATGTTATTCTTATAGATGTTAGAACACCTATGGAATATAGTCAAGGTCATATTCAAGGTTCCGTTAATGTTGATTTTAAAGAGGAAAAAGATTTTCAAAATTATTTTAAAAATTTGGATAAGTCTGAAACCATTTTTCTTTATTGTCGTTCAGGAAATAGAAGTAAAAAATCAGCTGAAAAGTTAATTGACTTAGGATTTTACAAAATTTATGATCTTGATGGCGGGTTCATTGAGTGGAACTTAGAAGAATTAAAAAAAATTAATCCTTGATGCCAGAGACAACAAGAGTTCCCTCCCAATTTTCTTTTTTACCAACCCTCCAAGACCTCACATTCTTAAACCCTACATTTTCGAAAAGTTTTTTCCATTCGATTTCACCAAGCAGTGTCATTGTGTCGATGTTAGTCTTTAAAGGCCAATCATGTGAATAATGATTTTCAAAATAAAAATCGATCCCCATTATAAATATGCCTTGAGTGTTCAACCAGTTATCATAAATATTTTTCAAAACATCTTTTGGATTTTTAAAATAGTAAAGAACTTCCATAGAATGAACTACATCTTTCTTAGAATTTGGTTTCCAACTAATGAGATTATCACAAAAATATCTGTTAACTGTGTCAACACCACGAGCTTTATTGATCATTTTTATTGATCCATCTACACCACATGAACTAAAACAGTTTTTCATTTTCGATACTAACCTAACCACCCAACCGGTTCCACAACCAGCATCAATAAAAGTAAAATCTTCTCTGCTGTATAATGCAAATTCAAGCATATTTTTTACTGAATTGTAATGGTTTTTTTCCATCCCATCAGCTTTTCCATTGTCAACCCATTCGCTAAAAACTTGAATTGGATTTTTTTTCATTTTTATTTAAATATTGAAAGATTTTGAAAGTTATAAAAAACAGAATCAAAATAAAAAATTCCCAATTTAATATGTAAAATGGCCAATCACCAAAAACGAGAGGATTCTTGATATTCGGAGCTTCTTTGAGATACATGTAATTTGAATTAATTTGAAAGTTTAAAGGAATTATAAATATCATCATGATATTTAATGTTATTAAAACTTTAAACCAAGAAAAACGTGAAAGTTTATAACCGAGGTGGAATAACATGTAAACAGGAAATAATATTATGGTTCCATGGCTCAGGTAATATTGGAAATACTTAAAATAGCTTCCATCATAGTCATTTATTTGCGCTGTAAGAATTGCCATTAATCCTCCCCAAAAACCGCAATAAAATAGAAATTCAAATAGTTTTTGGTTTTTTGGAATAAATAAGATAAAACAGACTATTAAATTTGAAATAGAACATAGATGCAATGGTAGATCTTCTTGTATTTCCCAATTGCCATTATTAATGTCAATAATGTGGTTGGTTATTGTAAAAAAAATAGTTGTAAACGAAATAAATTTAGCCAATGATAGCTTTTGTTTTTCGCTAGCTTTTTTACCAATCATAAAAATAACCACTATAAAAAACAATGTGATTAGTAGATTTCTAATCCCTTCAAAAGAAATCAAATCGATAATATAGGGAGGATATTGTTTAACAAAATAAATGAAACTTTGATGCATTATAATTTATTGAAGTGAGAGATCATATTAAAAAGTATTTTATCAGCAACTGGGTCACTTCCCAAATTTTCAAAAATTTTTAAAGTTGACAACATCATTTTACCTTTTTTGTGATTTATAATTGATAGATCAGAAGCTGTCCAAACATCCCCAGAGCCAATGTAATTTCTTTTCAAGATATTTCCATTAGGTATTCTGTCAAATGCAACAGTCTGTACAATATTATTACCTTGAATTTCTCTAAAACTTACTGTTGGACCAATATTTTCATAAATATCGGTAAGTGGTACACCGTGGGGAAGTCCTTTGAAAATTGGGTGTTTTTTATTTATATGTAATATTCCGTCCCATAAACCTTGTGAAATATTTTTAATTGGATCCATAGGTAATAATTTTTTTCCCTCGGCTTTAAAAGTTAAATTTTCACCCGTTCGTCTATAAATCCTTGCTGGTGTGTTTAAAAAAATGACATTACCTCCCTGTGAGACGTGATTATTTACTAATCCAATATTATTTTCAAAACTTGCATCAAAATTCTTTTCAGTTGCAACAATATTCCCATCGCTTGAGGACACCTCAGTAATTTTGTCATTAAATACTAAAACTGGAATTGCTTTTTTTGTATTTGAGTTAAATTTTGAATACTTAATATTATGTGATTTTAAAAAGTTTCTGACCTTTTTGTCTTCACTTAAAAGGGCTACCTCTAGACTTCTAGTATTTGAAATTCTATCAAAAACATTAAACTTACGTTTTGATGAAGCTATAATTTTATTATTGTTTTTAATTATTCCAATAATATTATATTCTCCTTCATCCAATTTTTTTAAAATCGATTTTGTACATAGATTCGTCACACCATTTTTTAAAGTTAAATCCCTAATACTGAATTTTTCAACCACATTATTTTTTTTGTCAATAATTGAATATTCTAGATCTGCTTTATTGCTCTCATTTTCATTAACACCAATGAAATCAATTTGTATTTTCTCATTTCTGTAATAATTTCTTTTATTGGTTCTTATAACCAACAATTTTTCACTATTTGCCTCCTTTGTTTTGTAATAAGCATCATCCTTTGGGTTTCTCCATAGATCTAATAGCCCTGCTCCAATTATCCAATCTCCTGCTGTCAAAGCATGAACACAATATCCAATCACTTTTGGGTTAGATCTTATTGCTTCGATCATCCTTTTATTTGCATTTCCGTGTACTTTTTGTTGAAGCTTGTAAAAATCTTCAGTTCTTTGAAAAATCTTATTTAAACCTGTCTTTTTCAAAGCTTTTTTTATTTCAGAATTATATTTAATGTGGTAAATGTATGGGTATGTTATGGGATTTCCTTTTTGCATAAATGACTTTTCATTTTCTTCTAAATTCGGAAGGCTTCCATATCCAATTTCTGAAACATAAGAGGGTAAGTTGGGTAATACATTTCTTCCAGGCGTCTTGGCAAAAAGCTTTCGGGCATTATTTTCTTCTTTTGTATTACCAATAGTTAAGAATCCATCGAACTTAACCCTATTTATGTTAGGACCTGGATAATTGTGAATATCATTAAATTTAATTGGTGTTTTTTCACCAGGTAAAAACAAGTTTGCACCCATAGCCCATCCACCTGATTCATCTAATATCATTCTTGTTGGATCGAGTTCTCTTGCTTTTAGAGCCATAGGTTTTAACATATTAGCGAGAACGGGTCTTCTAATTTCATTAAATAACTCCCACTGAACAATTGAGACATGGTTTCTATCACGAAGAATACTTTCGGTTATTTCGTTTTCAACTCTTCTTGGTAAGTGAGGGGTTTCAATTGGCATATCCATACACTCGATGGCCATACTACCCACTGTTAAAATTCCAAGTGAATCGGCAATTTTCAACCAATGAGGTGGTGGTGGTTTTCTCCAAGGTCTGATCATGTTAAACCCTGCTTCTTTAGCTAACTGTATTTCTTTAATTATCATTTCTTTAGAGTCAGGAATAGAAAGCTTTACAGGGTAAAGACCTTCAAAAAAAGCAGCTTTCAAATATATAGGCTTATCATTTAGATAAAACTTATCGTTTTTGACTGTAAATTCACGGAACCCAAAAGTTTCAAATACTTGGTCGTTAATTGATTCTTTGTGAACAATTTTTGACTTTAGTTTATAAAGTTTAGGACTTTCTGGAGACCATAAAGAAATGTTTTCAAAATCAATTGTTTCTGTTATCAAATTTTTTCCGGGGTCAAGTTTGTAAATGGAATCAAAAACATTAACAAGATCACCCATGTTATCATAAATACTATGAGAAATTAAGACCGACTTATTAGAATCATTCCTATTAATCACTTTAATATCAATTTCTGAAAGTGAATTGTACATGTCTGGTTTAATAAAAATATCATCGAAATATATATTTCCAGTGCTTTCTAAATATACATTTTGCCAAATTCCGCCAGTATATGAACCCCTCCACTGCGGGGTTTCCATTTGCCCCATCCCATCAATTATTTTATCTTGAATTGTAATTGGTCCAACGACTCTCAGGATTAAAGTGTTTGTTTCTTCATATTTCAAAACATGTTCTACATTGAACTTAAATGGAGAAAACCCTCCTTCGTGAAAACCAATAGCATTATCATTTAGATAGACTTCACAGAAATAATTCACTGCATCAAAATTTAGGAAAATAGTTTTACCATCTGAGGATTTATCAACTTCAAAATCTTTCTTATAGTATACCACACCTTCATAATCTTTTTTGAACTCTTCCCATCCACTAGGAACTAAAATTTTTTCTGATTTTAGCTTGTTGAAACCTTGAGTTGTGTGGTATTTATTTATTTTGCCCTCATTGTTCTCATCATAGTATATTTCCCATTCACCGTTGAGA
>CABZAE010000002.1 GCA_902523635.1 uncultured Bacteroidota bacterium
TCAAATTAGCATATATTAAACTCAGTAAACATATCTTTAGCATATAAAAACAAATGAATGTTTTACATCGGTTATGATTTAGGTAGTTCATCATTAAAGGTAGCGCTTACCTGTGCAAATTCTGGTAAAAAGATCGCAATTGTTCACGAACCCGAAAATGAAATGAATATAATATCACTCAAAAATGGTTGGGCAGAACAAGATCCAAATTTCTGGTGGGAATGTGTTTGCAATGCTACAAAACGAATTATTAAAAAAACTAAAATTAGTTCAGATAAAATTTTGGGTGTGGGTATTTCATATCAAATGCATGGATTGGTTTTAATTGATGAGAAAGGAAGTGTTTTAAGAAACTCTATAATCTGGTGTGATGACAGAGCTGTTGGAATAGGAAATAAAGCTTATAAAGAAATTGGAAAAAATAAATGTGATGAAAGTATTTTAAACTCACCAGGAAATTTTACCGCATCAAAATTAGCATGGGTCAAGCAAAATGAACCACATATCTATGAAAGAGTGTATAAATTTTTGCTTCCAGGTGATTTCATTGCTTATAAAATGACTGGTGAAGTTTTATCAACAATCAATGGATTGTCGGAGGGAATGTTTTGGGATTTTAAAAAAAATGGAATATCTGAATTGTTACTTAATTACTATGATTTGGATTCTAAAATGGTTCCCGACTTAATATCTAATTTTCAAAATCAAGGCACTATCTCATCACTGGCATCCAGTCAAACAGGATTGCCAAAAGGAATTCCTATTAAATACCGAGCAGGCGATCAGCCAAATAATGCAATGTCACTTAATGTTTTAAATTCAGGTGAGGTTGCAGCCACAGGTGGGACATCTGGGGTGTTGTATGCTTTAACCGATCAAATAAAATCTAAGGAATCACTGAGAATAAACAACTTTGCTCACGTTAATTATGGAGAAAGTAACAAAATCATAGGAAAGCTACTTTGCATTAATGGTGCTGGAATACTTTACAAATGGCTTAAAAACAATTTAAGTTCAGACTCTTACATTAAAATGAATAAGAAGGCAGAAAAAGTTAAAATTGGAAGTGATGGGATCTATTTTTTTCCTTTTGGAAATGGAGCAGAACGAATGTTTGAAAACAAAAACATTGGTAGCAATATTTTTAATTTGAACTATAATATTCACAATGATGCACATCTATACAGATCGGCTTTAGAAGGAATTGGTTTTTCTTTTGTGTACGGAATGGAAATTCTTAAAAATGATAATCTTAAGCCAAGTTTGATAAGAGCTGGGAATGATAATCTTTTTCAATCTGAAATTTTCTCTGACACTATTTCTACACTAATAGATAAAGAAATCCAAATTCATGATGTTTCGGGAGCATATGGTGCGGCACGTGCAGTAGGATGTGATCAAAATGATTTTAATCTTTTCTCGGAAAATATCTCAAAAAATGATTACATTAAAAGTTTTATTCCCTCAAAAAACAGGGATCGTTATTTAAATGTATACAACGGCTGGAAAAATAAATTACAAACAATTTTAAACTAATCAATTTATGGGACTTATTGGAAACAAAGAATATTTTAAAAAAATCAAGGATATAAAGTATGAGGGTAAGGATTCTGACAATCCATTTGCATTCAAATATTACAATCCCGATCAGATTGTAGCTGGTAAATCAATGCGCGACCATTTTAAATTTGCAGTTGCTTATTGGCATTCGTTCTGCGGAGATGGATCTGATCCCTTCGGCCACGCTACTCAAGTATTTCCTTGGGATGAATCTAATGATCCCATTCAAGCTGCAAAAGATAAAGCTGATGCTGCTTTTGAATTCATTACCAAAATGGGATTTGGATATTTTTGTTTTCATGATTATGACCTTATAAAAGAAGCAAACACAATTAAAGAATCTGAAGACAGGCTTAATGTCATTTCTAGTTATATACAGGACAAACAAAAACTTTCAGGAGTTAAGCTGCTTTGGGGTACTGCAAATTGTTTCTCTCACCCAAGATACATGAACGGTGCCTCCACCAATCCAGATTTCAATGTGGTAGCAAGAGCAGGTGCACAAATTAAACTTGCTTTGGATACAACAATTGCTCTCAAGGGTGAAAATTATGTCTTTTGGGGCGGAAGAGAGGGATACATGTCACTTTTGAATACCGACATGGCTAGAGAATTGGATCACATGGCACAATTTTTAACTATGTGTAAAGATTATGCAAGATCTAAAGGTTTTAAAGGAAACTTTTTTATTGAACCCAAACCCAGTGAACCCTCAAAACATCAATATGACTTTGACTCTGCGACGGCAATTGGTTTTCTGAACGAGTATGGATTACAAGATGATTTTAAAATCAATATCGAGGTCAACCATGCTACTCTGGCTCAACATACATTTCAACATGAGCTAACAGTTGCAGCTAAAGCAGGTATGTTAGGAAGTATTGATGCAAACAGAGGAGATTATCAAAATGGTTGGGATACTGATCAGTTTCCTATGAATATACAAGAAACAACTGAAGCAATGATGGTTTTTTTGAAATCTGGTGGTCTTCAGGGTGGAGGAGTTAATTTTGATGCTAAATTGAGAAGAAATTCAACAGATAGAGAAGATTTATTTTTAGCACATATTGGAGGAGCTGACACTTTTGCAAGAGCCTTAATTATTGCTGACAAATTATTAACTGATTCCCCCATTCCTTCAATGTTGAGTGAAAGGTATGAGTCGTTCGATTCCGGAAAAGGTAAAGATTTTGAAAATGGGAAATTAGGTTTAGATGACCTATATGAAATAGCATTGAATGCTGGAGATATTAAAACTACCAGTGGAAAACAAGAATTAATTGAAAATATTTTATTTAATTATATAAGATAATTTATATGGAATCAGTACTAGAAGGATTAGATTGGATCGTTTTGTCTATTTATTTTGCGCTTCTTTTAGGAGTTGCACTTTGGGTTGTTTTACAAAAGAATAAAAATACTGAGGATTATTTTTTAGCTGGAAGAAATGCTGGTTGGTTTGTTATAGGGGCATCTATTTTTGCTTCTAATATTGGTTCTGAGCACGTTGTGGGCTTGGCAGGTACAGGTTTTGCCACAGGGACGCCAATGGCTCACTATGAGTTACATGCTTGGATCGTTCTTCTTTTGGGTTGGTTGTTTTTACCATTTTACATTAGAAGTGGAGCTTTTACTATGCCAGAGTTTTTGGAAAAAAGGTTTGACAGTAGATCCAGGTGGTTTTTATCAGTATTTTCTTTATTTGCATATGTTTTAACTAAAGTTTCAGTAACAATTTATGCGGGAGGTATTGTTGTTTCGGAATTATTAGCCATACCATTTTGGTATGGTGCAATCGGTATTGTTTTGTTTACAGGTGCATACACTATTGTTGGAGGGATGAAGGCGGTCATTTACACTGAAACATTGCAAACTATTGTGTTAATATTGGGTTCAGTTATTATAACATATCTCGGACTAGTTGAAGTTGGAGGCTGGACTCAATTGAAGGAGACTGTAACTGCCGTCAACCCTGATCATTTTAATATGTGGCGACCGATGTCTGATCCCCAGTTTCCATGGCATGGTTTACTATTTGGGGGAACCATTGTTGGAATATGGTATTGGTGTACGGATCAATATATAGTTCAAAGAACGTTGGCTGCAAATAACATCAAGATTGGAAGAAGGGGTGCTATTTTCGGAGCATATTTAAAGTTATTACCAATATTAATTTTTTTAGTTCCAGGGATAATAGCCTTTGCATTGACAATTCAAAATCCTGAAATTTTTAATGTAACGAAAGCTGATAGAGCATTTCCTATGTTAGTTAAAACTTTGTTACCTGTAGGCTTAAAAGGTCTCGTAGCCGGAGGTTTAATGGCTGCATTAATGAGCTCATTAGCATCTGTTTTCAATTCATGCTCAACAATATTTACGATAGACATTTATAAAAAACTAAAACCTAATAAATCTGAAAAAGAGCTAATCAATATCGGAAAATTTGCAACAGCAATAATCGTTTTTTTAGGAATTATATGGATTCCTATCATGGAAAAAATTGGAGGTGGAGTAATGTATCAGTATCTACAAAACGTACAGTCCTACATTGCTCCTCCTGTAACGGCTGTTTTTTTGTTAGGTATTTTGTGGAAAAGAGTTAACTCTAGTGCTGCCATAACAACATTATTTGCAGGGTTAGTTCTGTTGGTATTGAGACTCGGCTCAGAAATATATTATCAACCCGAAATTTCCAGGGGATTAGAAACCAGTGGAATCTTATTTGCTTTTGCTAATGTTAATTTTTCAGTTATGGCAATTTATATGTTTTTCTTCTCTGTTATTTTATGTATTTCTGTTTCCTTGTACACGAATGAACCTGATTACAATAAAATTAAAGGATTGTCTTTTGGAACTTTGACACCTGAAAATAAAATGGAGTTTAAGAATTCTTATTCAACAGTTGATATAATTCTCTCCTTTATTCTTGTTTCAATTGTGGTAGGTATTTTAATGTACTTTACGTAAAATTAAAACATTCGTATCGGTATTTTTCATATATTTATAACGTAACCTAAATATTATAAAAATGAAAAAAATGTTAATTGGATTGGTAATGATTTTTCTTTCATTCCAATCATTTTCACAACAGTTTTATTGGCAATGTTTCAATATGGTTGTAGACAGTCCTACAGAAGTTGCAACATTAATTGATACTTTTATGAAAACCGATTCTGGTAAAAGTGTTGGACCTGCGTCTCTAAGTGAATGGAGAAATTTTAATACAAAATTTAATGCCACACATCAACTTTGTTTCTACTCAGACGATCCTGTTAAATTAGAATCTGTTAGAAGTAAGTTTAATAATGCTGAAGCAGGATACTTGAGAGGAGTTATTGAAAGTAGTGTAACTGTAGAATCATCAGTTCTTGGCCAATCATTGGTGGCAGATCCTACTAAGTTTGGTTTTCCTTATGGAATAGTTTATGCAGTTAGTGTTGATGATCCAGTGGCATATGGGAAAGCTTTTACAAAAATGGTAAGTTCAGTAAATTATGACGGTGCTATTGAGTTGCATGAAGCCCTTGCAGGTGCTGAGCCAGGGATAACACATTTTGTAGCTGTTAGAGATAAGGGTTTTGCATCTTGGATTGGACAAAGGAATAAAATCATTGAGTCTAAGGCTTTTCAAGAATTTTTGTCCTCGACAAGAAAAATTACAAATACAAATCTAACTGAAGTTTATACCAACTATCTTTTGGTCCAATACAATATTGATTAACGTAAATTAATTTAAAATAAAAACATGAAAAATTTATTTATTCTTATTGCTATTCTAATCACGGGAATTGCTTATTCACAACAAATGGCATATTCGGCATGGGAATTTACTGCCGAAGAAAACGCTCAAGATCAACTAGCTGAACTTTTTGATGAAAGATATCTAGATAAAGAATTTAAATCTGGAGGAGTGTCACTTGAACGACTTGGTGCTGGTAGACAAAATGGAAGCACTCACAGAATGGTTTGGATCTATGAGCTAGGTAAAAGAGGATTAGCCTCAGATACAGCTGAAGAGAGGAGAAATTTTAGAACAGCATTTAGAAGTTTAGTAGAAAGCTGGGGAGAACAATACTCAGGAAGAATACAAAGTTGGCAGGAGGGTGACACATCCAAAACTCCCTACGTTCACATTTGGCTAATTAATCCTGCTGACCCTGATGCTTTTAAAAAAGGACATGATAAAATTGTAGATGCTCTTCCAGAAGTTTTTAAAGATCAAGATAGAACAGTTGGATTTGGAACCTTCGATATAAATATGCAGAGAGGTGCTTCACATTGGGTTGCAATTTCAGGATCCAATGGTACAGGTGATCACATTAATCTAATTAATGAAGTTCAAACTAAACATGCAAAAAAAATTCAAAAACATGTTGAGTCCAGAGGTGAAGTTGAAATTAAAGGAAGTGTGATTATACAAGTTTTAAAGAGATATATGTAGCTAGCAATAAACGATTTTGTAAAGGGTTGATATTATCAACCCTTTTTTTTTATTTTGCTTAAAAATCAATAATTATGAAAAAAACATTTTATATGCTCATTTTTTTGATATTAGGATGCAATCCAAATATCGACGAAAGTCCAATTTTAAAATTTCAAAAGAGTCTTATTAATCAAGGAATAACTGGCTCAAACACTGCAATGGTTTATAAAGACGGAAATATAATTTATAACCAAACCGTTAATTCTGGTGCTATTGGAGATGCAAATATAGATGAGAACACCATTTTCGCTATTCATTCCATGACCAAAACGGTAACCACTGTTGCCATGATGATTTTACTAGATCAAGAAAGGTATGATCTCAATGATCCTTTATCAAAATATTTACCAGAATATGAAAATGTAAAATGTAAAAGTCCTGATGGAATATATCCTTGTGAAAATAAGATCAAGATAAAAGATCTTTTAACCCATAGATCAGGATATACTTACTATGCTAAGAGTGGAGCGAATTGGCTAACAACAACGCACACTGATTTGTACCCAGATTACATTAATACATCGAGATTTGATAACCTTGATGATTTTTCAAAAGCAGTAGCCAATCAGCCACTAGATTTCGAACCTGGTACAATGTATTCTTATGGACTTAATCAAGCTATTTTGGGTCGACTTATAGAGGTACTAACAGGAAAAGGTTTTTATGAGTATCTCAAAGAAAGTATTTTTGATAAGCTATCTATGAATGAAACAAAATTTCACTTGTCAACTGAGGACAGAGACAGATTTCAACCTTTAAGGGTCAATATTAAATCCAAATCAGCATTCAACCAATCAAACTATAACCTAGATGGATATACAGCTGCTCTTGATGGGTATTCATATCAAAAAGAAAACATGGCTCATTTTGGTGGAGAAGGGTTAGTTTCAACAATGAGTGATTTTTCGAAATTTTGTGAAATGCTAGTAAACAATGGTGTCTATAACGGTCAAAGAATAGTTTCTGAGGATGGTATAAGCGTTATGACTGCAAAATATACTAATGGATATCCTGATGAAAATGAACCAAATGTCTTTCCTGATTATGCAGGCAATTATTTTGGATTCACATTTGTAGTCAATGAAAACCCTGAGGTTGATGGCTCAGGTTCTGGAAAAGGAACTTATGGTTGGTCTGGTTATCACAATACTCATTTTTGGATAGATCCAGAAAATAAAATATATGGTCTTTTTATGTCCAGGGCAATAGAATTTGATTTTGGAATTAAGAAAAAATTCAAACAGGCCGTATACAATAAATAAAAAAAGGGGTTGAAATTCAACCCCTTTTTTTAATTCCTGCTAAAATTTGCTAATGGAGTCCTAAAAAAAAATGGCATCCCAAATGGTTTTACAAATTCTTTCAACTCATCTGAAGCATTTCCATATACATCGATTTTTTTAATATAATAATGATCCATGAACTTATTGAAATGTTCTTCCAATAATCCACCAGGTGATATGTTTTCCCCATGTTGAATCATGGCTTTATCATCTTTATACCTTTCAATTAAGGTAACCTTACCATCATTTTCATAAAATCCCCAGCCAAGAGTCTCAAGTTCATTTGTCTGAATTGCTTCAGTGTAAAATTGAGAAAACTCCTTTAATTCGTTTTTAGATTTGTTTTTGTTAAATTCCATTTCTACAACAAAAATGATTTCATTTTTATTAAAGGATATTTCTGAATTGGTTTTACAACCCAAATAAAATACAAATCCTAAAAAAAGGAAGCATTTAATTACAAATTTCATTATCTATTAAAATGATTGAAAACTACTATTAGGCTGAGAAACTATGAGGCCACTTTCACCACCAACCATCAAAGGAACCATTTGCTTTATAAAATCGTCCTCATTTAATCTCCAATTTAAGTATTTATTGTATTTCTCGTAATTTTCCCAATTACCAACTAGGTGAACTGTATTTGTTTCATCATTGTAAGCCATATCGTAACCAATTGCACCGTCATATGCAACAGTTGTAGGGATACCACGTTCGTCATTTAATAAATCAATCATTTCTTGTTTTTTTCCATCTTTTACTTTTATTTGGATGAAGACTAAGTTTTTTGGATATATAGCATCAAACATTCCTCCATAATCAAAGAAGTCACCTTGTGCAATAATTTTTCCATTATCATCAAAGTTCATGTACCAATAACCATTAAGATTTAATTCCTTTCCGGTTAAAACATTTGTTCCAGTCCATGTTCCATAAGTTCTTACACTTCCATCCAATTGACCCTCTTCATTTGTACCGGGTAACCAATTTTGGGCCGTGTATTTAATATTTTCAAAAGCTTCTTGGTAACCTTTCAACATTGTAACATATTGTTCGTATCCAAATGGTTCAGAACCATACATTGATGTATTAACTTCAATATCCTTGCTGACTAGTTCTAATTGGGCATCGATGTTTTCCTCTCCATGAAGTTCAAATAGTTTTTTAGCTGTTGCTAAGTTTTTTTCATAATCTGGGTTTGTGTTACAGCCAACAAGAATCAGTGTAGCTGAAAACAGTATTAATAGTTTTTTCATGTTTATTTAATTTTAAATGTTAATTTTTATTCAATTAAAGCTTTATTGTATTCGGTTGGATCAAATGCATTATAAGACTCTATCACTTTCATTCCTTCCCACTTGAACCAAGCGTATCCTCTTACTGATAGAAGTTCACCAGTATTTTTATTAGTACCATTCCATGTATACCAATAGTTCGTGTAGATTTCACCATTATTGTAAAACATTGTTGTGGTATTTCTGTCGATATTTTTTATTTGGTCATAGTACACATGACCATCCATAAAAGCATTTATCATTTCAACTGGAGTTAGTTCTGCATCATTAACGTGGACAACAGCGTTATCAGCATAAAGTTCTAAAGCAACAGATGGATCTGCGTTTTGATATGCGTCAACAAATTTATTCACAAGATCATTACGCTCATCTGATTGGGATATAGTACCTGAAAGAGGAGAGTCATCGATTTTTACACCACTTTGAGTTTCACATGAAACAAAAAGGGTAACTGTAATTATTGTTAGTATTATATTTTTCATAATTGTATTAAATAAATTATTCTAATTCACCCATTAACTGATTTATTCTAAAAACCTTTCCATTTCTAACGTAAATTTTTTCAACTACTTTGGATTTTTCAACAGTTCCATCTTTTCCATATTTAAACTCCTGAAATGAAACAACCACATTGGTGTAGTCATTATTTTCAAACTTTAGTGGAATGGCGTTCCATATAAAACGTCTAATTGAATCATATGGTTCATGTAAACTGGCTAAAAAATCATTGGCAGGAGCAGCGACTGCTATGTATTTTCCACCCATGTCGGGGAAAAACATCACTGTATCGTTAGCAAGTTCATTCATTTTATCAAATTCACGATCAGCATAGGCCTGAACCATATCAAGAGCGATTTGAGCATCCTTGTCAGAACCCAAAACAAATTTTTTGCCCTTATTGTTTCCGTTTAAAACAATACCTGCTTTTTTTTCAATCTCAACAGTTTTAGTCTCACAGCTAAAAAGCATGGAAATAAATATTAATAATAGAAAATTTTTCATTTTTTTGATTAAGTTGTTAAAGATAAATATAATTAAAATACCAATAAGAATGTTTATATTGCTTTTGAAAAAAATAGTATGAATATTAAAGGATTGCAAACAAAGGAAATATTCCCTGGCCTAAAAGGGAAGTTTATACACGGTAAAAATATTTCTTGGGTCTTTTGGAATGTTAATGATGGGGCAAAAGTTCCGATGCACTCACACGAGCACGAGCAAATCATGTATGTAGTTGAAGGAAAATTTAAATTAAAAGTTGATGGAAATGAAAAAATTTATAAAAAAGATGACTTTGTTGTTATTCCCAGCAATGCAAAACATGAAGGTGAGGCATTGTCTGATTGTAAGTTAATGGACGTATTTTCACCTGCAAGAGACGATTATAGATAGTTTTGAAAATTTCATTAAAAAATAAAAGAGCTTTAGTAGGAGCGAGCAGTAAAGGTCTTGGTTATGCTGTAGCAAAACAACTTGCGATTTCAGGTGCAAAAGTAACATTGGTTGCCAGAAATGTAGATGCATTAAAAGATAATGTTAATGAACTCAACAAATTGACAAATATTAAACATGAATTTTTGGAGGTTAATTATAATGAGTTTGAAGATTACAAACAAAAAATCAAGAAATACATAACTTGTAATCCAATTGATATACTTATTAATAATACCCAAGGTCCAAAAGCTGGCGACGTTGAAAGCGTGAGCTTAGGTGACTATCAAAAATCATTTGACCTATTATTTAAAAGTGTGGTCTTAACAACAAATCTATGTCTTGACCATATGAAAAAAAATAAATGGGGTCGAATAATCAATATGTCATCTGTTTCTGTCAAAGAACCATTAAATTATCTAGCGTTATCAAACACAATAAGATCAGCTTTAACAAGTTGGTCCAAAACATTGGCTAACCAAGTTGGAATTTATAACATTACAGCAAATAACATATTAACTGGTTATTTTGATACTGAAAGAATTAGTGACTTGAACTCTGAAAAAGCAAAAAAAATGAACATAAAAATAGATGATGTGTATAAGGCCATGGAGGATCTTGTTCCGTTAAAAAGAATCGGTAAGCCTCAAGAATTTGCTTATTTGGCAACATTCCTTGCATCTGATTTGTCTTCATATATTAGTGGTGCTAACATTCCAATCGATGGGGGTTTACTTAAATCCCTATAAATTCGACATATTAAAAAAAGGCACCTTAATGTACATAATACATTTCAGGTGCCAGAATAAAATTTATTAGTTTTATATTTTTAAAAGAACTTGTAATTCGAATTATTAAAATGAGCTTTCATTCCATTTTCGCCACCTGTAACTAGTGGAACAGCTTTTCCAACAAGTCCACTGGGATCTTCATTAAATCTCCAATTGAGATATGTTTCATATTGCTCATAAGAATCCCAATATTCAAAAATAAAATAGGTTTGGTTCTCTTCATTGTAAAAAGCCTCTAGATGGGTACACCCGTCGGCATTTCTAGTAACAACCAGTCCATCATCAGAATCCATTAATTCTTGAAACTTATCAATATTCTTTTTGCTGACTTTAGCAGTAAACACTACAACATTTCGTTGAGCTGGACCAACTGCATTTATCATACCAGTAGCGTCAAAATATTCTCCAGTTGAAACAATTTTACCATCTTCAAAATCAAAATTATGGTATGATGTTAAACTAAATGATCTTCCGGTGGATTTACTTGTTCCTGTCCACACACCATAAGCTCTTACGCTACCGTCGGGTTTCATGGTTAATGTGTCTATTCCTGGCAGCCAAACTGGGTCATTAAATTTTACATCGGTGTAATTGTTGACATAAAATTCTGCAATTTGTTTAGAAGCTTCATAATTAATTTCACCCATTCCATACATGGGAGAAATATCTATGACATCTTTAGATACAACTTCTTCCCATAGCTCAATATTTCCAGTTTCAAATGTTTCAACCCATTTTTGGGCTAATTTTTTATTAGCTTCATAATCGGGGTGTGTTGTTGAACAACCTGCTACAATTAGTGATAATGTTATAAATAATAATTTTTTCATAATTTTTAATTTTGATATTTACCGTTTTTAGCATCATAAATTAGTCTTGTTAAAACTCTGTGTCTAATGGTTCTAAGCTCAGATACGTTTCCGTATTTTTTTGAATTATTTTGCCTAATTTTTTGAGGAATATCTGTCCACCACAGCTGATTCGCATCTTGTGCGTTTGCAAAATTATCTATGGTCATAAAATCCCAAGCACCTTGAGCTCTGGCTACAGAACCATTTCTTGTTAAAGCATGCCAACCTTTAAGTTTGGGAGCATGTTTTTCCAAAGTTGTTTTCATATTTTTTTCAAATTCAATGTAGTCACTTAATTTCCCATTTTCAGCTTTTATTAAATTATAGGTTGCGATGTAATTAACTACATCCTCACCTGCGTGACTAAAACCTGTAACATATGTTGTGTATGCAGTATAAAGCTTATTAGACAAAACTGCTCCTTTGGATCCTATCCATTCACGACTTTCTTTACTTAAATTGGGATAAGTTTCCTCCCAAACATCAGACCAGGGAATTGATTGATCTGGAGCAACCCATAAAACCATATGAGTGAAGCCAGAATTATGCATTGAATTTGCAGCAACTTTTCTAAATATCCAATTTTCTAATTTTCCTTTTTTTACTGCGGTTTCAGCTACTTTTCCGATGTAATCAGTCATGAATGCCTCGTATTCTTCAATGTTTTCTTTTTCAACTTTTATAAAATCAAAATGAATTTTTTGACCTTCATCCAACTGAGAATATGAAAAAGTAATTGAAATTATACAAAGTAATGTAAATAATTTTTTCATGTATAGTATATTATTGGTTAACAGTACAATATAGTAAAAAATTCCATTCAGAATGTTTTTGGTTATTTAGTCTGTATTTCATTTTTTAATTTAACCATTACAGATTGTTGTTCCTTATTTAGTCCATCAGCCGTAAAGATCGAAATTCCAGAGGCTCCATTTTTTTTTGAAATTTTAATTGCTTTTTCGAAATCATCAGGGTCCCTTAGTGCCCCTGCATAAAGTCCAGAGATAATGGGAAAGTTTACATCACTTACTCCTTGTTTTGTGGAAAAACCGATCCAGTTGATATTCTCTCTGTAAAAATTCTGATAAAGCATGGGATATGCTTTAAATAAATTCCAATCATTCCACGCTTGTCTTACCATTTGTCTAGACATTTCAGGAAATGGAAATACAGCCGCTGTTACATTGACATTTTTTTTCTTAGCAATTTCAACAATTTCATTAACTAAGCTTGTAATAGCATTTAATCTGAACTGCCTCCATTCAGTGGAAAGTTCTGGGTTTTTTAAATCAAGTGGATCTTTATTGAATATTTCTTCAAATTTTTTTCTAGCAATTGGATGATAATCATAGTCATATTCAGCAAGCTCTTTATCTTGAATAATATTGTACTTTGGTTGAAGATCGGCACCTAAAATTACATCCGGATATCTAACATAATCAAGATGAACAGATTCTATTCCATCTACTTCCATTATTTTTATTGCATTATTAATAACATGTTCTCTTGCATCTGGGTGAAATGGGCTTAACCATTGATAATAATCTACATATGCTCTGTAATCAAGAGAATTATCTCCTTTTCTATTTACTGCATACCACTCGGGATTTTTATTTGCAATTGTGTCTCCTGGTCGGTTTAAAGTCCACATCCATCCGTGAACTTTTATATTTTTTTTTCTTGCCAAAGGAATGATTTTTCCAAGAACTTTTGGATTGGTACCAACCAAAATTTCACTTATTCCAAGTGAATCATAAAAGCTTAATTTTTTTTCCCAAACTTCAGCATCAAAAACATTGCCTCCACCTGTCCATGTACTGAAGGTAAAGTTTGAAATTTTATCGGTTTTACATGAAAATGATATTCCAATAAATACTAAAAGGAGATTTTTTTTAATTTTTTTAAAATTCATTTTTTTGTAAAATTCCATTTTGTTTTATTAAATACGATCTTTTAAAATTTTCCTTCTGTCTAACTTCAATTTCAAAATCCTTTTTTGTTTTTTTGAAACTTGAAATTAGCTCTTTTTCATTAAAATTAATTGATTCAAATTTGATTTCTGATCCTGGACTTAATTCTCTCAAATAATTTAAATTTCCAAACATAACTTCTCTAAATAAGGCATAAGCAGTTTGCTTAATATCAACATCAAATAGTTTTTTATCAATATCATCTAAAGTATGGTTATTTTCTGTAAAGATCACAAATCCCCAATTTTCTGGAATATGCATATTTACTTTTCCTTGATTTGACCAAACCCAGTTGTTTTCAGGATATAATTTTCCATCATTATTTTTTCTTTGATATTTACCATCCTCTACTTGAAATTCCCATTGTACTCTGGAAAAATTAACTCTCCAAATATCTCCATGGCTTGGTGTATTTTGATCTTCTTTTTTTAAAAATGAAATTTCTTTTAAAGGAATTGCAATTTCAACATTCCAGTCTCGATCGATATCATTGAAATTGTTGATCGATCCATTAATATGAACTGAAGATTTTAATCCTTCAATATCCCATTTTGAATTTGCTTTTCCACCAAGTCTGTATGGTTTGTCAAGAAATAAATCCCATTCGGTTCCCAATGCATTAATTTCAATTTCTCCGTAGTTATATGTGTCACCATCAGGGTCAATAAAGACTTCAAAATCATTATTGTGGTAAATGACCATATCTCTTTCTTTAATGTCTCCCCACACATGCTTTTCTTCCAAAGTAGCATGTATGTACAAAAATTGATCATCCCACAGCATCTTGAAATTTGTTTTTTGATATGGCTTTTTTACTCCTTCAATATCAATAAAGTCTTCAGAAAGTTCTGCAAGCTTCCAATCACTTTCATCATCTTTTCCATCAATCTCGATACTGTTATTTGTTTTTTTTACATAATATTTTTTTGGTATAATTATTTGATTTTTAATGTTTGGAATTAATTGAATTTCATTCTCGCATCCAAAAAAAATAAAAAGTAAAATAAATTTTTTCATATTTAATAAAGATAAAAATGTATATAATAAAGATGAAATGTGTAACCATTTAAAATGTATTTACATTTATTATTTTTAAAATATGTTTAATTTATTAGTAGTAATTTTTTTTTCCTTTCAAGATATTAGTGAAATAAAGGTAATTTCATATAATATTAGGTATGATAATCCTAAAGACGGTATTAATATTTGGGATAATAGGAAATCCACGATAATTAATTTTTTAAATAAAGAGAAACCTCAAATAATAGGATTTCAAGAAGTTACTCATTCTCAGTTAATATTTTTAAGTGACGAACTGAGTTCGTATGGTTTTATTGGAGTGGGTAGAGATGATGGGAAAACAAAGGGAGAGTACAGTCCAATCTTTTATAACAAAAATAATTTTAGTTTAATCTCACAAAATACATTTTGGCTTTCTTCTACACCCGGTAAAATTTCTGTGGGCTGGGATGCTTCAATGGAAAGAATTTGTACCTACGGTTTGGTAGAAGATAAAAGATCAAAAAAAAGAGTTTGGATTTTTAACACTCATCTTGATCACATAGGTAATGAGGCAAGAGCTAAGTCTGTTGAATTGATTTTGGATACCATAGAAAAGTTGAACGAAGAACATTATCCAATTATTCTCACCGGAGATTTTAATTTGGAAGATCACACCAAACCGATAAAAAAATTACAAAAACAATTTAATGATGCCCTTGAAGGGTTAAATAAGTCAAAAAAAAGTTATGCAACTTTTAATGGATTTAAAAAAAATATAATACCTAAAAAAAGAATTGATTATATTTTCACTAATAAATTAATAATAAAAAAAGCAAGACATGAACTAATAACTACACCTAGCATGGGTTGGGCATCAGATCATCACCCTGTATTGGCTGTTCTAAAATATTTGTAAAAATGAGAAAAATATTCATCTTAATAATCCTAATCATTTCAAGCTGTACTTCCCAAAAACAAACTAAAGGCAAATCAACCTTTGGAATAGTGATTCACGGAGGGGCAGGAACGATACTTAAAAAAAATATGACGGATGAAATGGAAAAAATGTACTTAAGACAGTTAGAAGAAGCTGTACAAATAGGTTTTCAAATAATTAAAAATGATGGGAATGGGAGAGAAGCAGTTGAAAAAACGATTAATTATCTTGAAAATTCTCCACTATTTAATGCTGGTAAAGGTTCCGTGTTAACAAGTGAAGGAACAGTAGAGCTTGATGCATCATTTATGGAGGGTAAATCCCTTAACGCTGGTGCAGTAGCAGGAGTTAAAAACATTAAAAATCCTATTTCTGCTGCCATCAAAGTAATGACTAGTTCACCTCATGTGATGTTGTCTGGAAATGGAGCTGATACTTTTGCTAAAGATCAGGGATTGGAAATGGTTGATCAGAGCTACTTTATAACAGAAAGACGTTCAAAATCATTGGAAAGAGCCAAAAAAATTGATGAGGACAATAATACATCTTTTTATTCAAAGAATGAATTGGTAAATTATCGAATTGGAACCGTTGGCTGTGTGGTTTTGGATAAAAATGGGAATTTGTTTTCCGGTACATCTACTGGTGGAATGACTAATAAAAAATGGGGTAGAATAGGGGATGTGCCAATAATTGGAGCAGGAACTTATGCAAATAACCTAACATGTGCCGTATCAGCTACTGGCTGGGGTGAATTTTTTATAAGAAACGTTGTGGGTCATGATATATCTGCGTTGATGGAATACAAGGGTATGAGTGTCCAAGATGCATCAAGACAGGTTTTGGATAAGGTTGCTAAACTTGGTGGAGATGGTGGCGTAATAGCAATCGATAAAAATGGAAACATTGCTATGGAAATGAATACATCTGGAATGTATAGAGCTCACATAGATGCAAATGGAAAATTAACAGCAAAAATATATAAGTAGTCCGTAATCTTTTTTTATATATATTTAATTAGTAATTAATTGTTAAATGATTAAAAATAATTTAAAATATTTAATTGAGGGTTTTGTAATAATCTTCAGTATTTTCATATCATTTTACATAGAAGATGTCCGTAAAGGCAATGAAGATTTTGAAACAAAAAATGAACTGGTCGGAGACTTAATCCTAAGTTTGGAAGACGATTTGGTTCAGATAGATAACCTCATAGATATTTTAAAAAAGTCAGAAAATAATATTCTTGAATTGTTGAATGACATTGATTCTAATCACGAAATACTTTCTAACACTGAGGCAATTAAGAAACTTTTAGATATTGAGGTAGGTATTTCTTTTTTTCCTAAAGATGGAATATTTGAACAATTAATTTCGACAGGTACATTTGAGCTTATAAAAAATAATGAGCTAAAGAGGGCTCTTCTGGAAATGTTCAATCATCAGAAAGAAAGAAACTATGCAACCTCCAATGAAATTGACATGTGGAACGCAGATTACAGAGGAGAAATTTTAAAGAAGTTTAGAGTAAGGTTTAGTTATAATTCATTTGATGGAGAATTCTACGGATCAAGGACGCTAAATACATTTTCTTTTGAAAGACCATATTATTTATCTGATGATTTTTATGGTTTGCTTTCCCAAGCCCAATATTACGCTAATATGTACATGCGCCAACTTAATGACATAAAAAAGTCATACGAAAACGCATATTCTTTGTCTGTTGAGGAGGTGAAAAAAAGTCAATAATGTTAAGTATTCAACTTTATTCTTGCAACAAACTCAAAACCTGTAACATATAGGTAGTTTTCATTCTCATCGAATGTGCAGTTGGTAAGATCTCCCTTAAACTTTACATTACCTAGAAGTTTGCCATTTTCTGAGATAATCAATATCCCATTAGGCCCTGTTGTAAAAATATTCCCAGACGAATGAACCTTCAAGCCATCAAAATTTCCAGAGTGTTCACCTGCCAACTTTGATCCATCAAAAAATACACTTGACTCAGAAGTCAATAAATCAATTTTTATAATGATTGGTTTTTCAGCTGTATTGGAGCTATTCACGTAGAGGAATTTTTCATCATTAGAAAGTGCAATCCCGTTCGGTAAATCAAGTTCCTCAGATATAAGTTCAATTCCTGTTGATGCATTATATTTATAGATGCCACTAAAATCAATTTCTTTAACTGAAAAATCAAAACTCCAATCTTGTAAATTCATGAAGCCATAAGTTGGGTCAGTAAAATAGATATCCCCAACAGAGGAAATAACCAAATCATTTGGGCTATTGAATCTTCTTTGCTCATAAGAGTCTACTACGGTTTCGAAAACAGGACTACTTGTTTTTTCGTTCTTTATTTTTGCAATTCGCCTGTCACCATGCTGAGCAAGAATTATCATTCCTTCTGAATCAAATGCTAAACCATTAGCGCCTGAAAGTCCAATATTTGGGATGGTTGGTGCATAATTAGTATATCCAGAGGGGGTGATGTATTTGCTATGACCATCAATTTCATTCCACTTGTAAATGGTGTTTTCTGTTATGTGAGTAAAGAGCAATGAATTTGATTTAGCATCCCATAGTGGTCCCTCCGCAACATTTAAGGAATCCACCAAATACTCTATTTTGGCACTTGAATTAATTATTTTTTCCAAAGAATCATCAAATATCATAATTGATGGGTTTTGTTTTTCTTTTTTATCACATGCTAGTAACAAGCAAATAATCATTAAACTTATTATTTTTTTCATTTAGTACTTAATTTTCAAGATTAAAGTCTTTTGTTTCTTTAAATTGAGAAATATTTTTTTTCTCAATCTTTGATCTCAGCACTGGCCATTTTTCATTAAAAAAACTGTTTGTTTTAGTAAGGGCATTTTCCAACTCCTTCTTTGCATGATTGATTAAATCTTTTTCAGTTTTAGAAATCCCATTTTGTCGGCTTCGAACGTAGGTGGAAGCTCCATAAAGCCTTGTCATAACAGTGCTTTCAGGGTTTCTAACTATACCTTGACGCTTGTCTTCTTTACCTAGGTAAAGTGCAATTAATGAGTCTATTGACTTTGTGTGATCCTTCATTTCTTTCAAAAGTTTTTTCATATCCTCTGATTTGTCATTTTTAAAAAGCTTTTGATATTCGCTAATACTTTGTTTGCTTTCAACCAATTGTTTTACAGCTTCACTGGCCTTAGACATGTAAGACTCTAGAACTTTTGATGAGTTATATACTTCATCGATTGATTTTTTACTTACATTGAGTCTTGGGTCATTTGCCACATTAAGAGTTTGCTCAGATTTAGAGTCTCCATAGGTCATAACAAGTTTATATTTCCCAGGTTTGGCCTTGACTCCTGAGGGTTCAGTTTTTAAACTCGTAATTCTTCTACTTGGTCTGCTAACTCCCTTCTCATTCATGTACCAATACCATCTGTGTATACCCATTTTTTCAGGTGTTTTCTTCTTTAATGTCCGAATAAGGCGATCACCGTCAAAGATCTCAAGCTTGATTGAATCTTTTTTAACTAATGTTTCCGTTTTTTTGGTGTTCTCATTTTTCTTGTCAGTTTTTGTAGCTGTTGGTGATTTTTTCTTTTCTGGCTTAACAAAATAAGAAATCATTGCCCCTGACCTTCGGTTCGTTCCCTGATACATAGCATCAGCTCCAAATCTACTTCCTGTTGCTTGTTGATAAGCAGCTTGATAAGCAGTTGGTGGCTCAAATAATTGGAAATTTTTATCAGAAAAAAGTTTATTGTCGTTTGCTATTGATCTTAATGGTCTGATGTCATCTAATACCCATGCAGCTCTACCAAAAGTTCCAATTACAAGGTCATGTTCTCGGGGATGGATTACCAAATCTCTGACCGGAACTGTTGGAAAAATTTCGGATTTGAATTTTTCCCAATTTTCACCTGCATCAAGTGAGACGTATAAACCATCGTCAGTCCCCAAAAACAACAAATTTGGATTTATAGGATCTTCAACGATACTTAAAGTGAAATTTTCAACATCATTTTCGTCAACAATTCTTACCCAGGTTTTTCCATAATTTGAAGTACGGAAGGCATAGGGAGTGTAATTAAACCTTCTGTAGTCATTTGCTACAAGTAAAGCCTCGCCCTTGTTTTTATTCGATGCTTTAATTTGGGTAATCCAACTTCCTTTTGGTAGCCCTTTTATGTTTTTTGAAACTTCATTCCATGAACTTCCACCATCAATTGAATAGTGAACCCTTCCATCATCAGAACCAACCCAAAGCATATCTTTTTCAATCGGTGATGGTTCAATCACAAGTAATGTACAGTGATTTTCAGCTCCCGTTGCGTCTAAGGTCAGACCCCCGCTCTCACTTTGTTTTTGTTTTTCAGGATCATTGGTAGTCAAATCAGGAGATATGATTTCCCATGTTTCACCTTTGTTAATACTTTTATGAACGAATTGACTACCAAAATAAACAGTACTATTATTAAATGGGTCTTGACCAATGGCCGCATTCCAGTTGAATCTCAGCCTAACGTCTGGATCAGGATGGGTTGGTCTTACTAGCATGTTATTCCCAGTTTTCCAATCATACCTTGAAACAACTCCTTGCTGGCTCATAGCGTAACCATATCTTGAATCATCAAGATCTGGAACAACATCAAATCCATCACCAAATGCTATCTCATGCCAATAGGAATTTCTTATACCCTGTGCTTTCCAAACATATGAGGGACCTCTCCATGAACCATTATCCTGCATTCCACCATAAACTTTGTATGGAAATTCATTATCAACACTTATGTGGTAGAATTGAGCTACAGGAATATTACCGACAAACCTCCAACTTTTACCTCCGTCGTGTGAAATATTTAACCCTCCATCATTACCATCAATAATGTAAGATCCATCTTCAGGATGTATCCACCATGCATGGTGATCAGGGTGAACCCCGTTATTAACATTGTAAGCGGGCATAAGCATTTTAAAGTTTTTTCCACCATCTTCGGAAACATTTACATAAGTAAAAATAGAATACAATCTATTTTCATTTTGAGGATCTACGTAAATATCTGAGTAATAAAATGGGCGATTACCAATATCTCTTTTATCGTTAATTTTTTTCCATTTAAAACCACCATCCTCTGATTTGTACAGGGCATTTTTTTTTGATTCTATCAGTGCATAAACTATGTTTGTTTTATTACTTGCAATGGCCAGTCCAATTCTTCCAAGTTCACCTTTAGGTAAACCATCTTTTTCAGTTTTTTTTGACCAATTTTTCCCACCATCAAAGGTGACGTAAAGTCCACTGCCTGATCCACCAGATTTGAAAAACCATGGATCTCTTTTATGTTCCCACATAGCGGCAATTAACTTATTTGGGTTTTTTGGATCCATAACAAGATCCGCAACTCCAGTCTTGTTATTAACGAATAAAATTTTAGACCATGATTTACCTCCGTTTGTTGTTTTATAAACTCCTCTTTCGGGGTGCTCTCCCCAGGGAGACCCTATTGCACCAACATACACGATGTCAGGATTTGTTGGATTGATGATAACCTTTTCAATATGTCTTGTTTTTTCAAGACCCATGGATTTCCAAGTCTTCCCTCCATCTATTGACTTGAAAATACCATACCCACCGTTTAAACTATTTCTGGGATTACCTTCTCCAGTTCCTACCCAGATAACATCAGGATTAGATTGTTGAATGGCTATGGACCCAATTGAAGCTGTAACTTGGTCATCAAAAATGGGATCCCATTTAACACCTGCGCTTGACGATTTCCATACTCCACCAGATGCTGTACCAGCGTATATTATATCAGGATTAGATAAAACTACATCAATAGTTGTGATTCTTCCACTCATTCCTCCAGGGCCAATGTTTCTTGGAGCTGTTTCTTTAAGCCATTCTGTGCTGAACTTTTGAGAGGATATGGGAAATGAAATTAGTAAGATCAATAAAGAAATAAAAATTCTCATGGTTTGTAATTTAAATGAAGGTTACTTTAAATATAATAAAATAATGATCAACAGCATGTTTCATTTTCTTTATAGTTTTAAAATGAACATATAAGGTAAATAATTTAAAATATTAAGAAAAATTAATTTGCGGAGAGACGGGGATTCGAACCCCGGCGACAGTTACCCGTCGACAGATTAGCAATCTGCTCCATTACCACTCTGGCACCTCTCCGAAATTAATTAATCGAACGATCGCAAATTTAGTTTATACAAATCAATCCAGCAAAGTTTAATAACGAAATTATAGATTTTTAGTAAGCTCCTTGACAATTCTATTTTCAGAGAAAAACTCTTTAGAAATTACTTTAATTGCTGTATAAGTTGGTATAGCCAGAATCATACCAACGGGACCAAATATTAGTCCCGAACATATTATAATTAGAAAAATTTCAAGAGGATGAGACTTTACACTATTTGAAAAGATAAATGGCTGACTAAAAAAATTATCAATTAACTGTCCCAAAATAAAGCCAATTCCAACATAGGTAGCTTTTGGTAAGATAACAGAGCTGAAATCAAAGCCTATATAACTTGACATGGTTAATAAAATCATTAAGATACCCGCAAAAAAAGGTCCTACGAAAGGTATTAAATTCAAAAGTGAGCATAAGAAAGCAATCACCAGTGCATTAGGGGTTCCAATTATTAACAATACCAGAGTATAAATAATGAATAATATAAAAATTTGAAAAATTAATCCAGCAAAATATCTGGAAAGTAATCTTTTGATTTTTTTATAGGACTTTTTGAATTTATTGACTGATTTTTTTGGAACTAAAATGAACATTGACTTTTCTAAAATGGTTGAGTCTTTGAGCAAGAAAAATGAGATGAATAATATTGATAAAAGTCCTATGGTTAAATTTCCAAGCATCTTTCCTAAAGAATTCAAGATTTCGGGAATAAAACCAAAATCTATTTCATTAATCCAGTCAATATTGAAAATAGATTGATCTAGGTTGATGTTGAAACGCAATAAATACTTTGAAAACTCAGCGTATAAAAAATTAATATTTTGCTCGAAAGAATTCAAATCAAGTAGTGATAAGTTTTTGCCTTGCTCGATAATCAATGGAATAAACAGCGATATAATTCCAATAATCGTACTTAAAATAATAAACATTGTAATTAAAGTCGATGTTATAATCTTAAGTTTCAGTTTTTCGTTAAAAAAAGCTACTATTGGTTGTCCGATTAATGAAATTACTGAAGCAATGAGGATGTAACCTAATAAAACTTTAATCTCAAAAAGAAATATAAGAAAGATTAATACTAAAGAAATTATAAAAAAAGATTCAGTTATTCCTTTTGTAATATCGTTTTTAAACATATACAAATATATTACATATTAGCAATTGAAAAAGAATTGCAAACATATAAGCCTGCAGTTTCAGATCTTAATCTAGAATTTCCAAGTGTTATGTTTTTGAAATTATGGTCGTTAGCCAACTTTATTTCATTTTTTGAAAAATCACCTTCAGGTCCAATTAAAACAAGATTTTTAAACCCTGGTTTTACAAGGCTCATTAGCGTTTTTTTTTGGGTGTTTTCACAGTGTGCTATAAACAACTTTTCTTCTTTTTTTTTAACAACTAGGTCCTCAAATTTGGTAACAGGATTTAATTTTGGCAGGTTTAAGCTCAGGGATTGCTTCATTGCAGAAACTAGTATTTTTTCAACTCTCTCAACATTTAATGATTTCCTTTCAGTTCTTTCGCAAACTAAAGGGGTTATTTCACTTATTCCAATCTCAGATGATTTTTCAACAAACCATTCAAATCTTTCTCTGGATTTTAGAATTGAAATACCAACATGAAGGTAATAACTTGGTGGTTCTTGTTTTTGATAATTAATAATTTTAACCCTACATTTTTTTTTGGAAATATCAACTATTGAACAATTAAACAAAATATTTCTTCCGTTTGTTATGGAAATTTTGTCTCCTGTTTTTTTTCTCAATACTTTACAAACATGGTAACTCTCTTTTTCATTTAAATCAGTCTCTACACATTTAATAGTTAGTTGGGGAAGAAAAAATAATTGCATATTAAAATCTAAATCTTGATTTTACTCCCTTTTCAAAACTTGAAAAATCTTTTTTTAAATATTTTAGGTACCCTACCATGGCTATCATTGCAGCATTGTCTGTTGTATATTCAAAATTTGGAAAAAAAATGATCATATTTTTCTCAGAACTAAATCTTTTTCTAATGTAAGAATTGCATGAAACACCACCTCCGAAAACAATCCTATTGACAGAGGTTTGATCAATTGCTTTTTTTACCTTATCAATCAAGATTTCAGTAATTGTTTTTTGAATTGAAGCACATAGATTGTCTAACTCATGTTTAATAAATGAAGGGTTACTTAACTTTTCCTTCTCTAAAAATCTCATGAAAGCAGTTTTTAGTCCGCTGAAACTGAAGTTTAGCCCTTCAACTGAGGGCTTTACGAATTTAAACTTATCAGGATTTCCGTTTTGAGATCTTTTGTCAATTTCAGGTCCGGCTGGGTATTTAAGACCAATCATTTTACCACACTTGTCAAAAGTTTCACCTATTGCGTCATCTAATGTTTCTCCAATAATATTCATATCAAAGTAGTTTTTTACCAAAACGATTTGAGTATGACCTCCCGAAATGGTTACACCAACAAAAGGAAAGTCAGGTTTTTTTTGACCCACATCATCAATAAAATGTGTAAGCAAATGTGCCTGCATGTGATTAACTTCTATTAAAGGAATTTTTAAACCTAATGAAAGTGATTTTGAAAATGATGCTCCTACAAGTAAAGACCCCATCAATCCAGGTCCTCTTGTATATGCAACAGCATTTAGTTCGTTTTTATTAATGTTAGCATCAGAAATAGCTTTGGTCACAACAGGAATTATATTTTGTTGATGAGCTCTCGATGCAAGTTCGGGAACGACTCCTCCAAATTTTTCGTGAACATCTTGATTTGCTATAATATTTGATAAAACTTTACCATCGCGAAGAACCGATGCAGAAGTTTCATCACAGGAAGATTCGATTCCTAAAATATAAATAGGCACAAAAATTGTTTATATTGTTAAATAATTGCAAATATCAAAAAATATTTAAAGAAATATAAAATTATACTTTTCGTATTTGTTACGATTGCTTTGGGATTGTTTCTGATTATAAATAATTCAACTGTTCAGACTTTCCTTGCAAAAAAAATAACAGATGAATTAAATGATCAATATGGAACTGATTTACAAATCAGCTCTGTAAAGCTAAATGCATTAGGCAATATTAATCTCACAGATTTTACAATTTTTGATCATAAAAACGACACTTTAATTTTTCTGGAAAGTTTAAAGGTTGGTCCTCGCAGTTTAAAAAATATTATTAACAATAATACTGACTTAAAGACCGTTGAATTGTCTGGCTTAAAACTTAATTTGATCAAATATGAACAGGAAAACAAAACAAATTTAGATGTGTTTTTAAATAAAATAAATAAACGAAATATAGAAGCTGATAAAAAAGATCAAGTCATTTTCGAAATTGAAAAAATCACTAGTAATGAAGCTAATATTTTTTATTTGGATCAAAATAAATCAGAAAAAAAAATAAATATTGAAAACTTCAATTTTGTGATTAGTAATTTGTCTGGATACTTTAGTGATTTTAGTATGAATATAAATGAACTAAATTTTAAAAATAATTTTGGAGTTCAAATCAACGATTTTAAATCCAAATTTGAGTTTAAAGATGGTAGATTAGTATTAGATGACACAAAATTGGATTTTGCTAACTCCGAAATAAAAGGTTTGTTTGTTTTGGATTTTAAAAAATTTTACAGAAATAATTTTTTGAATTTTGATGATTTGGAATCAGCCAATATCAAACTTGAAATTATTGATTCTAAAATTATCCCTAAAGATCTGAACTCCATATTTATTGAGAGTTTAATAACCAACACTGATTATTGGAAACTTGATATCAAAATTGAAGGAGGTCTGAGTGATTTAAATATTAATAAATTGAACTTAATTTCAACCGACGACTCTGTTAGTTTTAAGGGAAAGTTTTCTAATTACCTTTACGAAAAAAAAGAATTTACATTCAAAATACAGGAAATTGAAATCAAATCATCTTCAAATACTTTAAACTCCTTATTTCCGTCTGCATTTGGATCAGTTATCCCAAGTTCTGTCAAAAATCTAGGGAAATTTAATTTCAGCGGAAATGTCTCTCTTGATAAAAATAAAATTAAGTCAGATTTTTTACTAGGTGTTGATCAAGGAATTATTAAATCATCTTTAGTTGTTAATGATTTTTCCAATGTCGATAATTCATCATATTTTGGATTCGTACAAGGATTCGATGTTGATATCTCTCGCTTTTTGAATTTCAAATCCATAAAAAATACAGATTTTAAATTTGAAATTAGAGGAAGGGGTTTTACCTCAAATTATTTAGACTCATCAATCGAGGGAACTATTGAAGATTTATTGTTTGATAATACAAGACTTTCAGGTATAGATGTTTTTGGTCAAGTCAAGGATCAGGTCTTTGACGGGAATTTGAATGTTAATGACAATAAATTAAATTTAAAATTTAATGGTTTGGTTGACTTTACAGAAGAATTAATAGACTTTGATTTCAATTCTAAAATTGAAAAAGCTGTTCTTAAAGAATTGAATTTTGATGATGATGGAATAATTTCGGGTGATTTTGATGTTAAATTAAGAGGAAATTCCCTTGAGGATTTAATAGGGGACTTAAAACTCGACAATGTCATCTATAAAAAAGAACAAAAATCTGTTCTTTTTAGTCAACTCATTGCACAACTTAGAAATAATGAAGGAGATAGAATTATTAATATATCTTCCGATGATATTGTTAGCGGCATAATGATTGGTGAATATGATATCATGAATTTGAAAAATTCCATTCTGAACAGTTTTGGCTCAAATTATTCAAACTACAGCATGAATAGCAAACTTCAAAATATTTCATTTAATCTGAACTTTAAACCTAAGTTGATGAAACTTCTAAACAATAATCTTGATATTGATGAAAATACTTTTTTTGCTGGTAAGTTCAGCGAAAATGGTGATTATGAAATTAAACTTGAGACTGCATTTTTAAATTTTAAAGACTTATCTCTGAGTAACCTTGATTTAGACTTAAGAAGCTCAGGCGGATATATCACAATTGACGAAATAAAATCACCCTTTATTAGCGGAAATAGTTTCAAAATAAAAGCAGATTTTTTTAATGATTTATTAAGCGTTGAAAGCAGTTACAGATCAAATAATAAAATCAATAAATTGAATTTTAGTCATACCATAAATAAAAATAAAAATTCATTGATTTTATTTGATGATATGCAAATTACATTTAATGATCAAAGATGGGAAATTGATAAATTAAAATCTCCTAAACTTCCAACTTTAGTATTTGATTGGAATAATAAGTATTATAGTTTTTTAAATGCAAATTTTAAAAGTAACGACCAGTTTTTAGGTATTGATTTAGTCAACAACTTTAATGAATCAAAATTTTCAATAGATTTTAATAATGTCAGCCTAGAGAATATTACTAATTCAAAGAATAAAATCTTTTTCGAGTCTCTTATCAATGGTAAAATTGAATTAATTAAAAATGATGATATATATGACGGACAATCTAATCTGATTTTAAACGACCTCAAGGCAAATTCTTATTCCCTTGGAGATGCTACATTGAAAATAAATACGAGCGACGACTTAAAAAGTTTCGTCATGAGATTTAGTTTGGAAAACGAATCAATCAAAACTTTGACTATTAATGGAAACTTTGGAATTGAGGAAGGTTTTTTTCCATTAGATCTAGATTTAAATATGTATGAATTTGATATTATGCCTTTCTCTAAAATTGGCGATAACGTAATTACTGATTTTGAGGGAAGTTTTAACTCATCAATTAGTATTACAGGTGATACCAACAAACCCATTTTTAACGGTTTTATCAAAAATATTGATGTTGGGTTCAAAATTCCATATCTAGATGTGAAATATCACCTTTCAAATAATCCTTCTTTTCAGCTTTTTGATCAATCCTTTCAAATAAATGATTTTGAACTTTCACATTATGAATCAAATACAATTGGCAAATTAAATGGTCTTATAACTCACAACAAGTTTAAGAACTGGTTTTTGGATCTAATCATAGATACAGACAATTTACAGATTCTCAAGACAATTCCTGACGATCAAAAATTATACTACGGTAACGCGTTTTTAAATGGAAATGCCCAAATTAAAGGTCCTGGTGAAAGTTTATCAATTGATGTTAATGGGTCCACAAATAAAGGAACTTTGTTAACCATACCCTTAAAAGACTCCAAAAATACAGGTGATCTATCTTATATAAACTTCAATGTAAATGATGATAGAGAAAATCTAATCGGAAATGAAGGACTAAAAGTTAATTTAGATCTTGAATTTAACAAAAATGCTGATATTCAAGTAATTCTTGACCCCATTTCTGAATCTAGACTAAATGTTAATGGTTCTGGAGATTTAGATTTTATTTTTAACACAACGGGAAACTTTAATATTTATGGAAATTATGTGGTTGACTCCGGTTCCTATTTTTATAAATCTTTAGGAATAGTGGATAGAGAATTTAAACTTAAAAAAGGATCTACTATTACATGGAATGGAGATCCATATTTAGGTGATTTAAATATAGATGCAAATTACGAGGTTCCTGGAGGTGCCAATCCTGCTATCATTCTTCAAAATACAAGTTTTAACAGAAAAATTCCAACTAATATTGATGTTAATCTAACAGGAAATTTTAATGAAATTAATACCCCTAATTTCATAATAAATTTCCCTAATACAAGAGGCCCGATAAAATCTGAACTCGATTATTATTTAGTCGATGACGAAAAAACACAAAAACAGGCTATTTCATTACTTTACCAGGGAACTTTCATTGACGAAGTTTCTTTAGCATCTGTTTCCTCACAAGCAATTACAAATAATCTATTTCAAAAAGCTTCTGGAATTATCGATGATATTTTTACTAGTTCTGAAGATAAAATGAATATTGGAATAAATTACATGAAAGGTGATAAAAATGCTGCTTCATCCCTCTTAAACAGAGATAGGTTAGGACTTTCATTAAAAACAGAGCTTAGTGACAGAATTCTAATTAACGGTAAAATCGGTGTTCCTGTAAGTGGAGTAGAGGATAATGCGATAATAGGAGACGTTCAGATCGACTTTTTACTAAATCAATCTGGAACTTTGAAAGCAAGAGTTTTTAATAAGGAGAATGAATACCAATATTTTGCTAATGATATTGGATATACCCAAGGACTTGGAATCTCCTATGAAATTGAATTTGATTCTTTTAAAGAGTTATTAAAAAATTCAAAAAATAAGAAAGAAGACAAATAAAGTATCATCGAAAAATCTTTTGTAATTTTATAACATAATTATGAAAATCAAAAAAATTGCTGTTCTTACATCTGGTGGTGATTCTCCTGGAATGAATACTGCTTTAAGAGCGGTTGTTAGAACCTGTGCATACAATAAAATAAAGTGTGCCGGGGTATACAGAGGCTTTGAAGGTCTAATCAATAACGAAATTAAAGAATTAGAAACTAGAAGTGTTCGAGGAATTATTAATCGTGGTGGTACAATGTTATACTCTGCCAGATCTGAGGCTTTTAGAAGTAAATCGGGAAGGAAAAAAGCATATGAAAATGTTATTAAAAATAATATAGATGCAATTGTAGTAATTGGTGGAGATGGTTCTTTTACTGGAGGAATGATTTTTGAAAAAGAATTTAATATCCCTATTGTTGGAATCCCTGGAACAATTGACAACGATTTGTATGGAACATCTCACACTTTAGGCTATGATACTGCCATAAATACAGTTATGGAAGCAATTGATAAGATAAGGGACACTGCTATTTCCCATGATAGATTATTTTTTGTTGAAGTTATGGGCAGAGATGCTGGTCATATTGCATTGAACTCTGGAATTGCAATTGGTGCTCAGGATATTTTAATTCCAGAGTCTGAGGTTGGTTTAGATGATTTGATTGTGTCTTTGAGAAGAAGTAAAAAGTTAGGAAAAACCTCAAATATTGTCGTTGTTGCTGAGGGAGACAAAACAGGAAAAAGTGTTTTTGAATTATCAAAAAAAGTTAAAGAAAGGTTTCCTGACTACGAAATTAAGGTATCTGTTCTTGGCCACATGCAGAGGGGTGGTTCACCCTCATGTTTTGATAGAGTTTTAGGTACTAAAATGGGTGTTATTGCTGTTGAAAGTTTATTAGCTGGGAAATCTTCAAAAATGGTTGGAATTATAAATGGTAAAATTGAGTTAACACCTCTTATGTCCGCAATAAAAGGAACCTCAAAAATCAATACTGAATTGATCAGGGTTTCAAAAATCATGAACATTTAATTTAAAAATAATTGTAAAACCTGATTTCGCATTATTTTTTTTAATAGGTTTGAAATCAAAAAATAAAACAAAATGTTAAAAATTGGAATTAATGGATTTGGGAGAATAGGTAGAATGGTTCTTAGAGCATCGTTGAATAGGTCTGATCTGGAAGTAGTTGCAATTAATGACCTGCTTGATGTTAATCACCTGCTATATTTATTGAAATATGATTCTGTCCATGGCCTTTGTGATGCACAAATTGGAATAAATAATGGTAATTTAATTGTAAACGGAAAAGAAATTTCAATTTCTGCTGAAAGAGATCCCTCAAAGATTGGTTGGGATTCAAAAGGAGTTGACATAGCACTTGAGTGCACAGGAATTTTTACCACATTGGAAAAAGCTCAGTTACATATTGATGGTGGAGCAAATAAAGTTGTCATTTCTGCTCCATCGGCGGATGCTCCCATGTATGTTATGGGCGTGAATCATAAAGATTTAACCAATGATCAAAAAATAGTATCTAATGCCTCGTGCACTACCAACTGTTTGGCACCACTAATCAAAGTATTAAATGATAAATATGGTGTGGCTGAAGCTCTAATGACTACTGTTCATGCTACAACAGCCACCCAATTTACGGTTGATGGTCCTTCCAAAAAGGATTTTAGAGGTGGAAGAAGTTCTCTTTTAAATATAATACCTGCCTCAACTGGTGCTGCAAAAGCCGTCACCAAAGTTATACCCTCTCTTGAAGGAAAAATAACAGGTATGGCATTTAGAGTTCCTACTGCAAATGTTTCAGTAGTTGATTTAACCGTAAAGTTAGAATCTAAAACCTCTTATGATGACATTATGGATGTTTTCAGTGAGGCCTCTAAAAAAGAACTTAGTAATATCCTTGGGTTCACTGATGATTTGGTAGTATCTCAGGACTTTATTGGAGACCCAAGAACTTCAATTGTTGATGCCAATGCTGGAATTCAACTTAACGATACCTTTTTTAAAATTATTTCTTGGTATGATAATGAGGCCGGTTACTCCCATAAATTAATTGACTTGGCTATTCATTTACATAAACTATGAAACTGATCGTTGATAGTGGATCTACTAAAACAGATTGGATTTGTATAGACGACAATAGCCATGTCGTTTTTGAAACTCAAACACTTGGTCTAAACCCTCAGGTTTTATCCTCAAATATTATTGAAGAAAGAATTATAAATAATTATGAAATATTTCAGTCACGTAAAATGGTTACCGATTTATTTTTTTACGGGGCTGGATGTGGAACTGAACCTCCAAAAAAACTAATTCAAAAAGTTTTTCAATCAATTTTTAAAAATTCGAATTTCGTCATAAAAGAAGATACTTACGCTGCTGTATACGCATGTTGTGATCCCGGTGAAAAAGCCATTGTTTCTATTTTGGGAACAGGCTCTAATTGCAGTTATTATGACGGAAAAGAAATTCTACAAAAAATAACTTCTCTTGGTTACATTCTGATGGATGACGCAAGTGGTAATTATTTTGGAAGACAGCTAATTAGGGATTATTATTTTGGTAATATGCCAATAGATTTAAAATCAAATTTTAAAAATAAATTCGATTTGGAACCTGGAATTATAAAAGATCATCTTTACAAAAAACCAAATCCAAACACATACTTAGCCAAATTTGCAAAGTTTCTAATTGAACACAAAGACTTGGTATATTGTAAGGAGCTAATTCAAAAAGGCTTTAATTTATTTATAAAAAATCAGATTAAACAATTTAAAGATAACGAAGAAGTGCCTCTTCATTTTGTGGGTTCGATAGGTTTTTATTTAAAAACTGAGCTTGAATTATGCTTGGAAAAAAATGGTTTAAAACTGGGCAAGGTTCTACGTAAACCAATAGACGGTCTTCTTAAATATCACAAGAGCAAAATTTCTTAATGCTATTTTTTTGCAATAACTGAAATTTCAACATTTGCTCCAAGGGGTAATGCCGAAACTTCAACAGTCTCCCTTGCAGGTGCAGTTTTACTTTCAAAAAAACCACCGTAAACTTTGTTGATTATCGAAAAGTTATTAAGATCAACAGTGTAGATTGTAGATTTAACAACATTTTCAAAGGAAAATCCTGCCTCAGACAAAATCGATTCAATATTTTTCATTACTATCTTTGTTTCCATCTCAATGTTGTCTGTAAACAAAACCTTTGTTTCAATATCAATTGCTACTTGACCTGAGATAAATAAAGTTCCATCAATTAATACCGCTTGACTGTAAGGTCCAACTGGGTTTGGTGCATTGATACTTTTTATAATTTTTTTCATAATATTATTGTGAAAATACTAAACAGCAAACAGAACTTGAAATAATTATAAAAAATCTTCATTTTACAGCCTTTTATCGGGTAATCTTCTTTTATCATATTTTAAATCACTTAGTAGATCCGATTTAATTCCAATAAAAAAGTACCAAGATGCTCTAGCGCTAAAAGGTACCCAATTGAAATTCATTTTCCAACTATCTAAGTCTCTCTCAAATCGGAGTTGAGTATATGTGATACCTTTATTTTTAAAATCATATCCAGATGAGCCTCCAACCTTCCATTTTTTAGAAAGTGAAATGTTTCCGGAAAACATCAAAGAGTTATTTGAGATGTCTTTTTGCCCATAATTATTATTATAAGTCAGCGAATGAGCGAATCTTAGGTCCCAAGGAATTTGATTGTTGTATAACTCGATGTTATCTTCCTCATTATTGTCATCTTTTTCTAACTCTGAATCTTCCATATCTTCATTCAAATCAAATGAACTGTCTGCAAAATCTTCTGCTCTTCCAAAAAGGTCATCTCTTCTACCGCCGCTCCTTGAGTTATCACTTTGTTTTATATTTTCAGAATTTTTACTTGCTAAAGTAAAGCCCATATTTATATTTGCACTGGTCATTCTAAATAGACCGCTGTGAAATTTATTAATCCTAATTCCTTGATCATTGATTGCATAAGGATCAAAAGTAGCTCCAATGTTTATATCTAATTTATCATCTAAAAAGCTCATTCCTGTCGACATTCTAACTGGACTCCATTTTAAAGAGTCTGCAGCTATGTTGTAACTAGCACTTAAATTTAGGTTATTTAATAAAGTAATTTTTTTTGGTTCGATCTTAGTGCTGTCTCTGTCTTTTATTTTTGCTTCCAAAACATTATTTATTGTAATGCCAATACTACTTGAAAACGAGTTTCCCGGTGTTCCAAAAAAACCATCCTCAAACCTTGTATAATCTCTTGTGTTTCCATCGGCATCAATTATGTATTCGTCATAATACTTTTCAAAACTTGGAGCTACACTATAGCTAACTGAGGGTCTTATAACGTGTCTTATCGATCGAAATTTTTTTCCTTCTTTAAAATTAAACACCCCATATATTGTAGTTCCAATGCTGGTGTTAAAATTATATGTATTAAATCTATCAAAACCCTTTATGGTATCCTTTGTACCTATGGAGTTAGTTATTCTGTCAAAATTATTTCTTTTAATTGTTTGCCCTGTCCAAACCTCCTCAAAATTACCACCCATACTGACACTGAAATGTTTGAGAATCTTAAAGTTGGTTGAAATTGGTATGCTATGTCTCATTCCATATATTGCATCATCAAACATTTCTTTTTTAAGGAATAATGAATCTGTTGTTTCAATTCTATTTTCTCCTCTGACTGAATATTGAAAGTTGATATTTTTAAAAAAACCCTTTTTTTGTCCATTCCTTTTAACAAATGGATAAACTCTTTCAACACTCGCATTAAAGGTGGGTAGAGTCATATTTACTTTTTTCGTTCTTGTATTTTGAGAATGAGATGCAGTTAAAGACATATTTACTGACGGGTAACCTTGGAATGTCTTTGAATATGAAACTGAGGAATTTAATGAGTTATTTAAAAAATTGGCTGTGTTTAATTGATTTACTGATTCTCTAAAATAAGTACTACTTCCTAAATTAACCGAAGCAGAAAACCTACTGCTTGGGTTGGATTTCGAATCTTGATTGTGGGACCATCTGATATTATAAATATTACTCTTTGAATACCCCGGTAAACCTTTTTCTCCACTTATTAAATTTTCAAATCTGAGACTCAAATTTCCGTTGTACCTATATCTTTTCCTATAATTAGTTTCATTTCTAAAACCATAACTGCCATTGGTATAATAGTCCCCCAGTAATGTAAAATCAAAATAGTCATTGAACGCAAAATAATAGCCGCCGTTTTGAACGAAATATCCTCTCTGATTATTTTGTCCAATAGTAGGAAATATAAATCCAGTTTCTCTGTTGTCTGTAAGTGGAAAATATGCAAAAGGGAGAAAGATTGGGGTTGGTACATTTTCTATGTATAAATTACTTAAACCAGCTATTATTCTATTGTTTGGAATAAATTTTCCCTTTCTTACTCTGATATAATATTCAGGGTCGTTTGGTTTTTTTGAGGTTGTAACTTTTGCATCTCTGATAAAGTAAACAGAGTCATTTTCTTTTTTGGTAGCCTCAGCAACTACGTTCATTCCATTTTGTTCGCTTTTTGAGTTCCATATAATTGCTTTTTTAGTGTCAAAATTAAATCTAATTGAATCCGGCCTAACTTCATCTCCACCTTGGGTAAAAATTGGAGACTGAATCAGATTTCCAACTGAATCTTTAATTCTTCCTGCTGTTACCTCGTTTGTATTGAAATTAAGAATAATTATTCCTGACTTTAGTTCGGTATCCAAATAGTTTAATTGTGCTTGATCATAAAGGTATAATTTACCTTCAGATTTGTTAATTTTTATGTATCCTTTAGCATTTCTGGTAATTTTGCCAAGTAGTAAAGGTTTTTTAGAAATGGAATCATTTAATTCAATAGAGTCTTTTTCCTTGATATCTTGTGAATAATTTATTTTGAATCCAAAAAATATACAGCAAATAAAAATTAATTTAATTAAAAAATTTTTATGTTTAATAAACATGGCCAATTTTACATAATAAAATTACATTTATTTTAAAGAAAAAATTGGATGATTAATAATCTTAACCTTCTTTT
This sequence comes from uncultured Bacteroidota bacterium, assembly GCA_902523635.1. Taxonomy (GTDB): domain Bacteria; phylum Bacteroidota; class Bacteroidia; order Flavobacteriales; family Flavobacteriaceae; genus MAG-121220-bin8. The sequence continues at coordinate 35,109 of CABZAE010000002.1, forward strand.
AAGAAAAAATTTTATTTTAATAATATTTTTTTTTAGCATCAGTCATGCTCAACCATCGAATGATTTATTTACAGTTGTTCTTGATGCTGGCCATGGCGGTAAAGACCCTGGTAATAGGGGCAATGGATATTATGAGAAACATATAGCTCTTAATATTGCGTTGGGTGTTGGAGAAATTTTAAAAAAAGACAAAGAGGTAAGAGTTATTTACACAAGAACAAAAGATGAGTTTGTAAATCTCTTTGACAGAGCAAAAATTGCAAATGATTCAAATGCTGACTTGTTCGTCTCAATTCACTGTGATGCTCATAATTCTAATGCATATGGTGCAGGAACTTTTGTTCTAGGACTTCATGCAAACGAAAGAAATTTTCAAATAGCCAAAAAAGAAAACTCTGTAATATTTTTGGAAGAGGATTATGTGCAAAAATATGATGGCTTTGATCCCAACAATCCCGAATCGGTTATAAGTTTAGTTTTAATGCAAGAAGAATATCTAGATCAGAGTATAATTGCTGCAAATTTGATCCAAGAGTCATTTACTAAAAACTTAAATAGAAAAAATAGAACAGTCAAACAAGCAGGTTTCATTGTACTCAAATATACATATATGCCGAGTGTTTTGGTGGAAACAGGTTTCTTAACAAATAAAACTGAGGGAAAGTATCTAAATTCCCGAAAGGGTCAAACAGAAATGTCTAACTCCATTGCTAATGCAATAATCGACTACAAAAATAAAGCAAAGAGTACTTACACAGAACTAGGTTCAGGTTATAGCCAAGAGGAAAATTCATATAACACCTATTTTAAAGTTCAAATTGCTTCAGGAACTAGATTTCTAGATTTAAAACCATATAATTTTAAAGGATTAAATGAACTGAGTTACTTAAAATCAGGAAAAAGTTATAAATATTTTTATGAAAGGACAGAAAGATTGGATATAGCAAAACAGTTTTTGAAAAAAGCAAAAAAAGTTGGTTTTAAAGATGCACTAGTGGTTGCTTTTAAAAATGGAAAACAAATTTCAATGAGTGAGGTTTATTTGAAAGATAACGATTAACTATCTTTTTTAAATTATTTATAACTTTGAGTAATTAAAATAAATTTTTTGAAAATTTCTAATGAAGTCAAAACTGGAATCTTAGCTATTTTTTCAATCAGCCTATTTATTTTTGGATACAGCTATTTAAAATCCAATGACATTTTTGTTGGTGACAGAACTTTTTATGCAGTTTACTCTGACGTTGAGGGTGTTGTGAATGGTACTCCAGTTACAATAAATGGTTTTCCTGTTGGAAGCATACAGAAGATTTCATTTACCAAAAATAATGACTTACTTGTTAAGTTTAGAATAGAAAATGATATTCAATTTTCTGTAAATAGTATAGCTCAAATTTATGAAACTGGTCTAATTGGAGGAAAAGCCCTTGCAATAATCCCAGCATATGATAACAAAAGGATTGCGATTGATAATGATACACTAAATTCATCAATTGCACCTGGACTGACTGACCTTGTTAACAAAAAGATCACAAATCTTCAAGTTAAAATTGAATCTATGGTAGTTAGTGCAGATTCTGTACTTAATAATATCAATAAGGTTTTTGATGATTCAACCAAAAATAATCTTAAGACTAGCGTATCCAATTTCAATCAAACAATTATTGATTTAAAAACTACCTCGAACTCTATTAAAGATATTGTTAAAAACAATCAGTCCGACATCGATTCAAGTATAAAAAATATCAAAAATTTCTCTGAAGATTTTTCTCAAATTTCAAATAAACTAAACCAAGCTCAGATTGACGAAACATTCAAGAATTTTAAAATCTCATCTGAAAATCTTACAAAAATTTTGAATGAAATTAACAGTGGAAATGGAACAATGGGTCAAATAGTCAAAAACGATTCATTATTTAAGAATTTAAATAAAGCTTCAGAATCAATTGATTTACTCCTTGAGGATATTAGGCTCAACCCCTACAGGTATATCCACTTTTCAATTTTTGGAAAGAAAAATAAACCTTACATACCAAATAATTAATTATTTACAAATATTATAGTTTTATTATGCACGCATAATAAGTTTTAATTATTTTTACAACTTTATTTTTATTAAAAGTAAATGAATTACATTCCTAATTTAATTTTCGCCTTTTGCTTTTTTTTTGCAACCTTTTTTTTTGTTAGAAATATTCGAAAAATTTACAGAAATATAAATTTAGGTATCCCAATAAATCGTTCTGACAACAATAAGCAGAGATGGATACAAATGACTAAAATGGCGTTTGGTCAATCTAAAATGATTGATAAACCAATTGTAGGATTGCTACACCTAATTGTATATCTAGGATTTATTATAATAAATATTGAACTTTTAGAAATATTAACAGACGGTTTTTTAGGAACCCATCGTGTTTTTGCACCCTACTTGGGTGGGTTTTATAATTTTTTAATAGGCTCGTTTGAAATATTTGCATTTCTTGTTTTAATCTCAGTAATTATATTTCTAGTTAGAAGAAATGTTTTAAATACTAGAAGGTTTTTAAACCCAGAGATGAAAGGATGGCCCAAAAATGACGCAAATATTATTTTGTATGCTGAAATACTTTTAATGTCTCTTTTTCTAACTATGAATGCCGCAGATTATTGGCTTCAGTTGAATTACGATAATTCAATATATATTAATGTTGGGTATTTTCCAATCAGTCAATTTTTGGTTCCTCTTTTTGATAATTTTGAAATTAGTTCAGTCGTTTTTGTCGAAAGAACTGCGTGGTGGTTACATATTATTGGAATTTTTATATTTCTAAATTATTTATATTATTCTAAACACCTTCATATTTTACTTGCTTTTCCAAACACATATTTCTCAAATCTAAATTCTTTAGGTAAATTATCAAATTTAAAATCAGTAACGAATGAGGTTAAAATGATGATGGATCCCAATAGTGATTCGTTTGCTCAGAATTCAAGTAACACAGACATAGATAAATTTGGAGCATCAGACGTTTTTGATTTGAATAAAATTCAACTTCTAAACTCCTACACATGCACCGAATGTGGTAGATGTACCAGTGAATGTCCAGCAAACATTACTGGAAAAAAACTTTCACCCCGAAAAATCATGATGGATACGCGTGACAGACTAGAGGAGGTAGGAAAAAATATAGATAATAACAATGGAAACTTTAAGCCTGACGGCAATGAACTACTAAATAATAGAATTACAGCTGAGGAATTATGGGCATGTACCTCATGTAATGCTTGTGTTCAAGCATGCCCTCTAGGAATTGATCCTTTGTCAATAATCATCGATATGAGAAGATATTTGGTTATGGAAAAATCAGCAGCACCCTCTGAAATTAACAATATGATGAATAATATTGAAAATAATGGAGCTCCATGGCCATTTAATCAAATGGATAAACTAAATTGGAAGAATGAATTATAAATTAACCCAGCAAAGATGAAAAAAGAACAAGTAAATAAGATTTTAAATGAAAAAATCGAAAATGGAGAAAAATTAAGTCCAGTTCTCTCTGATGGAATAAAGAATTACCTAATTGACATTGATGGTACAATTTGTGATGATATTCCAAATGAAGAACCACACAGAATGGCAACTGCTAAAGTTTATCCAGACGCTTTATCGACTTTAAACAAATGGTATGATGAAGGCCATGTAATTTGTTTTTTTACATCTCGAACAGAGGATCATAGAGAAGTTACTGAAAAATGGTTAAAAAAGCATGGTTTTATGTACCACAGTATGGTCATGGGTAAACCTAGAGGAGGCAATTATCATTGGGTAGATAATCATTTGGTTAAAGCTACACGATATAATGGCAAGTTTACTGACCTTGTCGATAAAGAAGCCACGATTCAAGTATTTGATGACGGTCATCATGATTAAATAATATTCAATGAAAGTTTTAACTATTTCAGAAATGATTTCCTTGGGTAAATCACCCGAAATTATCTTTTGGGTTGGTTGCGCTGGAAGTTTTGATGAGAGAGCAAAAAAAATAACTAAAGCATTTGTTGAAATTTTAAACAAAGCTCAAGTATCTTTTGCAGTGCTTGGTAATGAAGAGGGCTGTTCTGGAGATCCTGCAAAAAGGGCTGGAAATGAATTTTTATTTCAGATGCAAGCCATGACAAATATACAAGTGCTTAATGGATATAATATTAAAAAGATTGTTACATCATGTCCTCATTGTTTCAACACCTTAAAAAATGAATACCCTGATCTTGGCGGAAACTATGATGTCATTCATCATACCCAATTTATCAATTACCTTATTAAAGAAAATAAAATAACTATTGTAGGTGGTTCATTTAAAGGAAAAAAAATAACTTTTCATGATCCATGCTATCTAGGAAGAGCCAATAACATTTTTGAAGCACCAAGAGAATTGATAAAAAAATTAGATGCTGAACTGGTTGAGATGAAATCCTGTAAAGAAAAGGCCATGTGTTGTGGTGCAGGTGGAGCACAAATGTTTAAGGAATCTGAGCCAGGTAATATTGATGTTAATTTAGAAAGAACTAGTCAAGCTATTGAAACTTCAGCGGGAATTGTAGCTTCTGGTTGCCCATTTTGTAACATAATGCTTAATGATGGAATTAAACACTACGAGAGCGAAAATGAAATTAAAATTATGGATTTAGCTGAACTAGTAAATCAGGCCTCGAAGATATGATTTTACCATTTGAGGAAATGCCAATTGAATCCAGATTGTGGATTTTTCAATCCAATCGTGTGTTCAGTGATTTAGAACTTAAAGAAATTGAAGAGTCTCTTAACATATTTTTGAGAAATTGGAAAGCTCATGGTAAAAATTTAACAAGTGGTTTTAAAATCCATTACAAACGTTTTATTATCATTTCCATAGATGAATCAAGCTATTCTGCTACTGGATGCTCTATAGACAGCTGTGTTCATTTCATTCAGAGCTTGGAAAAAAAATACAAAGTAGATCTTCTCGATAAGATGAATGTAACCTTCAAACAAGGAGACTACATTTCATACAAATCAATTGATGACTTTAAAGAAATGATTAAAAACAAATCTGTTTCAAAAAAAACAATAGTTTTCAATAACATGGTAATTAATATTGCGGACTACTTAGAAAATTGGGAAGTTCCTGCATATAAAAGTTGGCATAATAGATACTTTAAATAATTTGTTAAAAAAACTGTTTTATTTTAAGATTTATCAATATTTTTAATAGTAATGAGAAATTTTTTTCTAACATTTTACTTTTTTTCGGTTACTACATTATTTTCTCAAAATCCACTTGTAACTATTGATTCAAACGAACAAAATCTTTGGGTTGAAAAGACTTACAACAGTTTAACTACGGATCAAAAAATTGGACAACTTTTTACAGTTTGGGTTGCAACAAAAGAAGGACCTGAAAAAATGAAAGAAATTGAAAGCATAATAAAAAAAAATCACCTAGGTGGACTCATTTTTTCTCTTGGAAATATTAAAGATCAAGCTGAAGTAACTAATAGATTCCAATCAATTTCAAAGGTTCCTATGCTCATAGGAATGGATGCGGAATGGGGGATAGGAATGAGATTAGATGATGCTTTCTCATATCCGTATAATATGACATTAGGAGCAGTTAGCGATAACAATCTAATTAATAAGGTGGGTGAGAGAATTGGTGTACATGCAAAACGTTTAGGTGTTCATATCAATTTTGCTCCTGTGACAGATATCAATACAAACCCTAACAACCCTGTAATTGGAAGTAGATCATTTGGAGAGGATAAACTTAATGTAACAAAAAAGTCACTTGCTTATTTAAAAGGAATGCAAAGCCAAGGAATTATGGGCTCAGCTAAACATTTCCCTGGACATGGTGATACGTCCAAAGATTCTCACAAAACCTTACCTACAATTAATTTTGATAAAAAAAGAATTGATGATGTAGAACTTTATCCATACAAAGAGTTGATTAATAATAATCTTTCTGGTGTAATGGTTGCTCATATGGAGGTCCCTTCCCTTGAAAAAACATCAAAACTACCCTCGACTCTATCTAAAAACATTGTAACTAAAATCTTGAAAAATAAATTGAAATTTAAAGGTCTTGTTATTACTGATGCCATGGATATGAAGGGAGTTGTTGATTTTTACAAGGATGATTCTGCAGATGTTCGTGCTTTTTTGGCGGGCAACGATATTCTCCTGATGCCAGATGATTTAGATGTGAGTACAAGAGAAATAAAAAAAGCTTTAGAAAATGGAAGAATTTCAGAGAAAAGACTTGAAAAATCAGTTAAAAAAATTTTAATGGCCAAGTATAAAGCAGGCTTACATAGTTTTTCGGAGATAAATATTGAAAATATTAGAAATGACATGAATACTGAAATCGATAAAGCATTGTTCGAATCAGTTACAAAAAAATCTATAACATTAATTAAAAATCAAAATAATATTTTACCTATCAAGGACTTAAGTCAAAAAATTGCGTATTTAAAAATTGGTGATTCTAGCTCTGATAATTTTTTTAAAATGCTTAATCATTACACCAAAGTTGATTTGGTAAATGTGGGATCATCAACAAATAGAGAAGTTATTGATAAGCTAAAAGGATATGAGATAATCATAATAGGTTTTCATAAATCAGATAAAAGTCCCTTTGACCCATACAAGTTTTCTTCTAAGGAGATATCTCTAGTTGAGGAGTTAGCATTAGAAAAAAAAATAATCTTAGATGTTTTTTCCAAACCATATGCTCTACTCGATTTGAAAACAGAAAATATTAATTCAATTTTGATATCATATCAGAACAATTCAACTGCTCAGAGTTCTTCCGCTCAAATAATTTTTGGAGCAATTCCTGCTGTTGGGGTTTTGCCCGTAAGTCTGGGTACTGAATTTCCCGTCAATACTTCTTTAAAAACAGAAATATTAGATAGGCTCAGTTATAGCCATCCTTTAAATCAAGGTTTCGACGTAGTTAAGCTAGAAGAAATTGATAAATTGATATTAGATGCAATAAAGAAAAAAATGACTCCTGGTGCTCAAATTCTTGTGTCTAGGAATGGAGATGTCATTTACAACAAATCATTTGGAAAAAAGACTTATGAGTCGGTAAAAGGAATTAAATGGGATGATATTTACGATTTAGCGTCTTTAACAAAAATATTATCAACGGTCCCTTTGATGATGGGAGAGTTTGAAAAGAAAACAATTGATCTTGATACAAATTTGAATCAAATGTTTCCTTCCACGGATTTAGCTAATAAATCAAAGTTGACAATTAAGGAAATGTTTACTCATCAATCTGGCCTGTTTCCATGGATACCATTTTATAAAAAAACATTAGACAGTGTCAATGGTAAACCAAGTAGTTTGTGGTACAAAACAAAAAAAAACAGCCATTACTCAATCCCTGTTGCTGAGAATTTATTTTTAAAGAATACATTTATGGATGTTATGTCAAATGAAATTATTGACAGTGAACTTTCTGTTGAAAAATCATATGTGTATAGTGACTTACCATATTATTTTATGAAGTCTTTTTTAGAAACCAAAAATTTAGAGAATCTTGACACTCAATTAAAAAAAAAATTCTAATTCAAATTGGGGCAACAAATACAACATACAACCCATTAAATTTTATTGATCCTAATCGCATAGTTCCCTCAGAGAAAGATAAGTATTTCAGATATTCAACTCTAAAGGGTTATGTACATGATATGGGTGCAGCAATGCAAGGAGGTATTGGAGGACATGCTGGTTTGTTTTCAAATGCTAATGATGTGGCCAAAATAATGCAAATGTTTTTACAAAAAGGTTATTATGGTGGAAAAAGGTTTTTCAATGAATCAACATTTGATTTATTTAATACTTGTTATTTTTGCGATTCTGGAAACAGGAGAGGGTTAGGTTTTGATAAACCTGAAATGGATGATAGTTTATCAACATGTGGTTGTGTTCCTAAATCAAGTTTCGGTCACTCAGGATTTACAGGATCTTACACATGGGCAGATCCAAAAAATAAAATTGTTTATGTTTTTTTATCAAACAGAACATATCCAACTATGGAAAATAATTTATTATCAGAACATAATATCAGAACAGAAATACAAAAGATTATATATAAATCTTTAAAAAACTAATTAATGAAAATTGCAATAGTTTGTTACCCAACATTTGGTGGTAGTGGTGTTCTTGCAACCGAGCTGGGCATGTCACTGGCAAGCAATGGTCATGAGATTCATTTTATAGCTTACAAGATGCCAGTCAGATTAAAGATTAGCGATACTAATATTTTTTTTCATAAGGTAAATGTGCCTAATTATCCATTGTTTAATTTTCAACCCTATGAGTTGGCACTCTCAACCAAACTAGTTGATGTAATAAAAAAATTTTCAATTCAAATCATGCATGTTCATTATGCAATTCCTCACGCATATGCAGCCTATATGTCAAAAAAAATGCTCGAGGATCAAAAAATACAAGTTCCGATTGTTACCACATTACATGGAACCGATATAACACTTGTTGGAAGTCACCCGTTTTATAAAACTGCTGTAAATTTTAGTATAAATAAATCTGATGTAGTAACCTGTGTTTCTGAAAGTTTAAAAAAAGACACCCTGGACTTTTTTGAAATCAAAAATAAAATTAGAGTTGTTCCAAACTTTATAGACATAGAAAAGTATGTGAAACAACAAAAGCTTTGTGTTTCAGAAAATCATGAATTTGGTGATGAGTTAATAATTACTCACGTTAGTAATTTTAGACCTGTAAAAAACGTAAAAAATGTCATTCTAGTTTTTAATAACATATTAAAAAAGGTATCATCAAAACTAATAATGATTGGTGAGGGTCCAGAAAAGAAAATGGCAGAAAACTTGTGCAAGAAATTAAATATTGAATCTAAAGTTAACTTTTTGGGCGATACTAATGAAGTTGAAAAAAATCTTTGTCATTCAGATCTTTTCTTATTGCCATCCAGAACTGAAAGTTTTGGTCTTGCTGCTTTGGAAGCAATGGCAAGTAAAGTACCTGTAGTTTCCTCCAACGCAGGTGGTTTATCCGAAATCAACATTCATGGCGAAACAGGGTTTTTATCTAATCCGGATGATATTAATTCAATGACCTCATACTCAATCCAAATCATTAATGATAAAAAAGTTCTTAATGATTTTAAAGAAAGAGCCTTTAAAAATGCAAAACTTTATGATATAAATTCAGTTGTTCCCATGTATGAAAAAATTTATGAAGAAACTTTAAAATAAAATATATTATGAATAAAAAAATAATACTAAATGTTAAAACAATTACACTTATTAACTTTTTGATCGTTAATATAACTTGTGTAGCCCTTATTTCAGCTCAAGAAAAATCCAAAAAAGACCCAGTCAATATAGATGGAATTAAAGCTGATTATGTTCACCAAAGTTATGGAGATCACAAAAGAAATAAATTTGACATGTGGTTAGCCAAATCTGAAAATCCTACCCCGCTCGTCATTTATATTCATGGTGGAGGTTTTGTTGGTGGGGATAAGTCAAATTATTACAATAAAAAAGATTTAGTTAATTTTTTAAATAATGGTGTTTCTGTTGCGACAATCAATTACAGGTTTTTGTATATGAAACCTTTTGGAATTTTATCATCTTTGAACGATTCAAAAAGATTTTTACAATTCGTGAGATTTAATCATAAAAAATTTAATATTGACAAAAATAAAATTGGAGTTTACGGAGCAAGTGCAGGTGCTGGCACTTCTCTTTGGTTGGCATTTTCAGATGAGATGTCTGAACCACTAAGTGAAGATCCAATTGCAAGAGAATCTACAAGAATAAGTTGTGTAGGTGCTTTGGCTACTCAAGCTACCTATGATTTTTTTCAATGGAAAAGTATCTTGGAGGCTCCAGAATATGAAATTAATCTTAAATCTATGAAAAGAATTTCGAGGGCTTTTGGATTGAACTATGACAAGAATAGAGATTATGAAAGTGAAATTGAAATTAGAGAAAATTTAGACTTTCTTGGTAAAATGGATGTAAGTGACCCTCCTATGTTTGTATTTAATAACATGAAAGGTGGTTTTCCTGAAGATAATGGTCACAGAGAACATCACCCATTGCATGCCAAGGCTTTAAAGATTAAAGCAGATGAGGTTGGCATTAGTTCTGTTGTGTATGCACCCAAAATAGGAATAGTCGACCCTAATGAAACTAAATTAGTTGAGTTTTTTTTAAAGTTTTTATATTGAAATTAAATTACTTGGGATGATAAATTTTTTTCGAATTTTTATAAATTTCACTTCTATCAAAAGTCATTTTTTTTGTTTTAAACCCTGCTAAAAGTTCCATTTGATCAGAGTAGTGTATAGAATCTGGATTGTCACTTGAACCATAAGGTGAAACAGACTCATATTCAACTTCTCCATCGATAAATCTAACTAAACCCACATAGGATTCTCCATGACTTATTTTGATTCTTCCATCTTTGTAGTTTACACCTCTCATGGCTGTTATAACATCAGGCATGCCAAAAATTGGCATCTCTTTTTCTCCCCTAACTAACTTTTGAAACTCTCCTAATTTTACATCCGTAGTATTAAAGTTTTTTAACATTTTGTTTTTAACTTCTAGTAAACACTCCGCAATTAGTTTCTCACTAAAATTTCGATTATAATAACTTTTATAAAATGGTCTTTGAGTGATAGTGTAGTATAACATTGCATAGGTACCTGCACCAAATGAATCCGAATCTGTCTTCCTATCCCAGGTTTGAATAGATTTTATTAGTTCGGAAACTTCAGGGTAATTTTCAGCATTCATATCAAATATTTTGTTGATATTCATGAAATTATAATTCATTGGTTCAGGAAATGAGTTATCGTTTTTTATAGATTTGAAAGTTTCATAGTTGATTTTGTCATGTGATTTTATTAGTTCTAAAATTCTGGTACTTCTGTTGTTGTCATACGTTTCATAACCCATTGTTTGAGAAAAATTTTTTGGATCAGGATTTTCCTTTTCAGATGTAGATTTAAAAGGTGAATGATTGGCATTGTAGACGAATCCTGATTTAGGATTAATCACCTGTGGGAGTTCGGTTATTTCATAATATTCATTCCAAAGTGTTTTTTTGGTATTTCCTGGAAGAACTTTTTTCCAGTCATACCTCTCATCTCTCTTTGGGATAATGCCATTGGAAATATAAAATATTGTATCATTTTTATCGGCATAACCAATATTGTAGCCAGGAATGTTTCTTGTCTTTAAAATATTGTAAAACTCCGTAAACGACTCAGCCTTATTCATTCTCCACCATTGCTCCAATGATTTAATATTGTATAGTGATGGAGTTCTAACTGAATAATATCCTTTTTTATTTTTTAAAGTTGGCCCATAAATACTCTTATAAAACTTTCTCTTAACTTTAATGGACAATCCTAAAATTTTTGTGTAGATACTAGCTTTTCTAACCTCTAATTTCTTTTCTTGATTTTCGAAATAATAAACATTTCTTTTCTTCGGATGCATTTGAAGTTTAAAAACATCTGCCTTATCTGGATAGTTTACAGTATGAGTCCATGCCAAATGCCTGTTAGTCCCTATTAATATACAAGGTGCTCCTGCAAAAGTAGCTCCAATAATATCTGTGCCTTCCTCGCTCGCTAAATGAGCTTCATACCATGATGTTGGTCCATCAAATGGTTGATGAGGATTAATTGCTAAGAAAGTTTCATTTCTACCAATTTTTGCCGAGTTTAGAGCGATGGTGTTTGAACCATTCATGTTGTTGTAAAAATTGAAATCTCCACTTACGTTATTACTATATATATCTCCTATAATTTTATCTGCTCCACTAGAGATGAATAGTTGTAAAAATGAATAACTTGCCATTTTTCTTGGTGTGATTGGAAATAAATCTTTAACTAAAATTTGTTCGCTGTGTAGTTCTGCATATTTGTTAATACCGTCAGAGTATGCTTGAAGTATTTTAATAAAATCATCACTTAAAGTGTAAAATAACTTATTCGCTGTTTGTTTTGATTCTATGACTTGCGTTAATAGGTCTGCAGATGCTCCTTTGAGACCTAAATGTTTAGTTAATAGACCATTTCCCGCTAAATAAGCCTCTTGAATAGTTTTAAAATCATCTTCACAATGTGCCCAAGCTAGCCCATACGCAACATCCGCGTCAGTTTTTCCATATATGTGTGGAACTCCATATTCGTCCCTTACAATGTCAATATCTTTTGGATTTATTTGAGAATAACAACTAATAGATATAGATAGGGCAATTAATAGTTTAAAAATTTTTTTCATCCTTGTATGACAAATAATTTCTATGTAAAAATAGTCATATATTAGCTAAAAGGCTTACTAATGAAAAAATTTATAAGTGGAAGAATTAAGGCAGTGTACTATTCCTTAAAAGGTGCATTTTGCTTAATTAAAACAGAACATTCTATCCAAGCTCAATTATTTTTTTCTTTTTTATTTATTGTTGCGGGTTTTTATCTTGATATATCCAAAGTAGAGTGGATGTTCCAAATTTTAGCTATTTCTCTGGTTCTTACGACAGAATCTCTAAATACCGCAATTGAAAAAATTTTAGATTTTATTCATCCGGATTACAACGAAAAAGTAGGTTACATAAAAGATATTTCTGCAGGTGCAGTATTTTTTGCTTTTATCTTCGCTTTATTTACATCATTGATGATTTATTTACCAAAGCTATTATAAATCGAATCAATTTTTTTTGCCAGTTTAAAATCAAGATTTGACAAACCTCCAAGATCGTGCGTAGTAAGTTCGATCTTAACTACATTGTATGCGTTGTACCAATTGGGGTGGTGGTTTATAGTTTCACAGAATTTGCCAACTTTATTCATAAAATCCAATGCTTGTTTAAAGTTTTCAAACTTAAAATCTCTACTAATTGATTTTTGTTTTAATTTCCAATTTACATCGATATCTTTTTTTTCTTTGTTTAAGTCCATATTAAAATATTTTAGGAATAAGTATTTTTCTTTCTTTTGGGTAATCATTAAACGTTTCTCTGTACCATTTATGATTTGAAATAGACCGTGGAACTAAATTAACAAATGTCCATATAAAAAATGAAAATGTTCCAAGGTTAAGAGTCATTATAAAAAAACCAAACCATTCCATTATTTCACCAAAATAATTTGGGCTCGAAACATAATTGAATAGCCCTCCTCTGGGAATAAAATATTTTTGGTTTTCTCTTCTCAAATTAATTAATATGTCGTCTGAGTGAATATTTATAAACCCTCCCAATAAGAATACAAAAAATCCAGAAATAAATATAATGAGGTTATAGTCATAGATATTTATTAAACTTAAAAAATATCCATTGATCAATCCATTAATCAAATTAAAAAAAATAGCTGATGCAGCTATTAATAGTGGCATCTTTTTATTTTTTGTTTTAATCTTAAGAGGATAAACAATTGTTCTATTGAAGTAATGTAAAAACCACAATACGATAAAAAAAGACTCATAACGAAAAATATCATCAACAATTGATAAGTAGGTTATTGGACAAATCAAAAGAGCAGGCATTTCCATTACAATCCAACCCAATTTGTTGTTTATTTCAGGACCCCATTTAGTGTTGTAATGTTTGCCATAAGGTGCTCGAATAAAAAGAAGAATTACGAAAATAATCAACCCAAATAAAATCCATAATAATGTAAAATTTGATATTAATTCATGTGAAAATTGACTCATTTTTATGATTTTATTAAATAATTTACGAAATTCATGAATACAACAAATAAATTTAATGATTATCAAAACAGCAAACTTTAATGTTCTTAAAAAAAATGAAGTGCCTGGAGCTGTTTCAATAGCTTTGATGCCCTCAAACTTTGCACAATTGAAGTTTGAATACAAAGCTTTGGCACCAAATTATAAGCTTCTAAATGGATTAAAGAAAAAGCAAATTTCCGAAGAAAAGTTTATTTCTTTATACAAGGCCCAATTGTATGAGTTAAATGCTCAAAACGTTTACGATCACCTTAAATTATTGACCGGTGGTAGTGAGGTTGTGTTGATGTCTCACTCACCAAAAACTAAATTTTGTCATAGACATTTGGTTGCTGATTGGTTAGAAGAAAAATTAAATATCAAAATTGAAGAATTTGGTAAACCAAACTTTAAAAGGAAAAACGGGTATTTGATTAAAGTTAATGAGCCCTCTTTATTTACAGATGACCAAAATCCATAATTTCAATCTTTTAAAATGTGATCAAATAAAATATTTTCAAACTCATCAATGTTTTCCATGTGGGGCAAATGGCCACTGTTTGAAATAAAAAACTCATTTCTGTTGGTCATTAATTTATTTAATTTCTCTTTAAAATTATTGTAAACAACAACAGAATCACTATCTCCCCAAATTGTGTAGTAAGATATTTTAGAGTTATTTATGAAAATATTTTCTTTGTCCTGATTTACATGGTTTTTTCGAGTTGATATCAATGCTTTTGCAAATCCCTTATATTTAAGAAGATCTTCATAATTATCAGCCCAATAATTGAACTTTTCTGGGTTTTTAAAATCCTTTAGCTGACTCTTTGATATGACAGGATAATTATTTGTGATGAACTTGTTTATTTCTTTACCACTTACTGATTTTTCTGGTACAGATTCATATTCCATAAAGCTATTAGACGAGACATATATCAACTTATCTACGATTTCAGGTTTTAGATAGGCAATCTTAGAGATAACTCTTCCCCCATTAGATAAACCAATAAAAGATGCCTTACTAACGCTGAGTTTATTCAAAAGTTCAAGAACTTGATTTGCAAATAATTCATCAGTGTAATTTGTATCTGGATTTGATGAATACCCACGACCATATAAATCAATTTTGATTGACTTGAAGCCTAATTCCACAGATGAATTAAATGTAGTATTCCATATGTACGATGGTACAGAGAAGCCATGAACAAAAACAAGTGTAGGTATAGAATCTTCGTTTTTAAATTCGTAATATGTAAATCCATCATTTAATTCTATAAAATTTCCAGTATTAATATCATCTCTAAATCTTTTATTTTTTTCTATTGTTTCATAGTTATTAAACTTACAAGACAAAAAAATAAAAGAGAAAACAAAAAAGTGGATAAAGATTTTTTTCATTTCAATTTCATGTGCTTTTAAAAATTAGTTTTGTAACACAAAATTAATGCAAAAATAGTTGTACAAATGGACAAAAGAAATCTCGGGCTCTTAGCTGCTTCTGGAGCCACTGTGATTTATGGTTTTAATCATACTATAGCTAAAAATGTTATGCCAATTTACATCGAGGCATTTGGTTTTGTATTGTTGAGAGTGATTGGAGCAACATTAATTTTTTGGACACTGAGTTTATTTATTAAAAATGAAAAAATTAAAAAAGAGGACTGGCCAAGAATCTTTCTTTGTTCTTTCCTAGGGATGTTTATAAACAAATTAGCATTTTTCAAAGGGTTGGAGCTATCAACCCCAATTAACAGTTCTGTTTTGATCACTGTTGTTCCAATATTGGTTTTTGTTTTTTCAGCATTTTTCTTAAAAGAAAAAATGAGGTTTTTGAGAGTTTTTGGAGTAATATCAGGGTTTGTAGGTGCACTCGTTTTGATTTTATATAGCCCTTCAACTTCTTTTAATGCTCCAAATATACCCTTGGGAAACCTTATGTTCGTTATAAATTCATCCACTTATGGGCTCTATTTAATTTTCGTAAAAAAATTGGTTGAGAAGTACAACATCATAACACTATTTCGTTGGTTATTCCTCATTGCAATTTTTCTAAACCTTCCCGTTGGTTTTCCTGAGTTTAAAAATGTAGAATGGTCACATTTACCTTTTTGGGATGCAATTTTGCCAATGATATATGTCGTTGTAGGTACAACCTTTTTAACGTATATGTTTAATGCATACGCTCTTTCAAAATTAAAAGCTTCTACGGTTAGCTCATTTGTTTATTTGCAACCTATTGTAGGTATAATTTATGCAATTACTACTGACAATGATTCATTAACAGTCCTAAGTGTTTTAGGGATGATTTTGATTTTTATGGGTGTTTATTTTGTTACCAAAAAAATCAAAGATTAAAATTTAAGTTTTTCTTATTTTTAAATTATGAAAAAGTATTTTGTTGAGTTTGTTGGAACTTTATTTTTGATTTTAATAATAGGTTTAACATCAAATCCCGTCGCCATAGGCTTTGGTTTAACAGTTCTTGTCTACATGGGTGCGCACATTTCTGGAGCACATTATAATCCTGTTGTTTCACTTGCATTTATTATCAAAAAAGATATAAATAGAAAAGATTTTATTTTTTACGTATTATCTCAAATAACAGGAGCAACAATAGGTGCACTATTGATATATTTTTTAAAAGACAGTGTTGTCGAAATCCAACCTAACTTATCATCTTCGATATACCAAATTTTAATCAGTGAGATTCTTTTCACATTCTTATTGGTGTTTGTTATTTTAAACGTAGCAACACATCCAAATTTAGAAGACAATTCTTTTTATGGTTTTGCAATAGGATTAACTGTTATGGCTGGTGCATTTTCGGTTGGACCAATTTCAGGAGCAGTATTCAACCCTGCGGTTTCATTGGGACCAACTTTGAGTCATTTAATTATTGGAGATGGGATTTCAAAATACTATCTGTGGTATTTCCTTTTAGGACCGACCATTGGAAGTGTTATGGGTACGTTCGCTTTCCTCTATTTAGTTAAAAAGTAAAGATATTTAACTATTCTTGAAATTATTCCAACAATTATAATAAAAAGAAATAGTTTCAAACCAACTTCTAAAACAATAATAAGTAAAATAATGTATAGTAATGCTCTTATAAAATCTTTAGCTTTTTTTGGTAAATACCCAAAAAAATAACTATAAAAAGGTTCCAACGTTAATTTTTAATATTTAAAAATACAAATTAATTAAAGTTATTTTAAAAGGATTTTATAATTTTATACTACATCATATCACTTAAATAAACCACCATGAATCAACTATTTAAAATATTATTTTGTTTAATTGTCGTTACTTTTTTGTTTTCCTGTGACAATAAAAAGACATCCTCTTTTCAAAACATTTCTTTAGAAGATTTGGAACTTAAAAGAGGTGATTTACTACTTTGTGGGGACCCCAATTTTGGTGAAGTAGATTTTTCACTATCCTGTAGGTATGATTTGAGAGAAAAGTTTAATTTGGGACTAACTTTAATACATTCTTTTGAATATGCTGAGGCTGAAAAGGTATTTGTAAATATCTTAGATCAGGATAAGGATTGTGTAATGGCATACTGGGCAACAGCAATGAGTATTTTAAATCATCCTCTTTCTCGCAGACAAAATACCGAATCACTTAAAAGAGGTGAAGAGCTTTTGAAAGTTGCTAAAACTTTAGTTGTCAATAATGAACGTGAAAAAGATTATTTGGATGCTGTAGGTATATATTTTAAAGATTGGCAAAATCTTGATACTCAAACCAGAAAACTCAAATATGAAAGTAAAATGGAAGAACTTTATTTGAAATATCCAAATGACGTAGAAACCGCTGTATTTTATTCTTTGGCCGTATTAGCATCTGCAGATTTAAATGACAAGACTTATTCCAAACAAAAGAAATCAGGCCAAATTCTCGAGAAATTATTTAAGACTTATCCTAATCATCCAGGAATTGCTCATTACATTATTCACAATTATGATTCGCCTGAACTTGCTCACATGGCTTTAGAAACAGCACGTAAATATGCTATAATTGCTCCTGCATCAGCCCATGCTCAACATATGCCATCTCATATTTTTACAAGATTGGGTCTTTGGAAGGAATCAATAACTTCAAATACAGATTCAGCTCAATCAGCTGTTTGTTATGCAGAGTCGGTTAACCCTGAAGCAAATTGGGTTAGTGAAATTCATGCCTTAGATTACTTGGTTTATGCACATCTTCAACAAGGTGATAATCAAAGTGCTCGATATGAAATGGATAAAATGAGTGAAATTAAAGAAGTTTTTCCCTCATATCATTTTGCGGGTTCTTATGCCCTAATTGCGGTTCCATGTCGATTAGCTGCAGAAAATAAAAATTGGGAATTAGCTTCTAGAATTGAATTGCCAAACACTAATATGGACTGGGATAAAGTTAATTGGCCAAAAGGAAATCTATATTTTACACGAGGACTGGGATTTGCTAATATTGGCGACATCAGTTCTGCTGAGAGAGAATTAGGAAATTTAATTACTCTTAAAGAAAAACTGGATGAGCTTAAAAACACATATGAAAGTGGTCAGGTTGCTATTCAGATTGAATCTGTCAAAGCATGGATTGAATATGCCAAGGGAAATGGTCAAAAGGCTATTGAGTTTATGACAAAAGCTGCTAATTTGGAAAGTAAAACATCAAAGGCCGCGGTTACACCTGGAGAAATCATTCCAGCTGATGAATTATTAGCTGATATGTATCTATTGCTTGATAAACCAAAATTAGCATTAGAAACTTATGAAAAGAATTTAAAAAGTAGGCCTTACAGATTTAATGGAATTTATGGGGCTGCAAAAGCTGCTGAAAAACTTAATAATGTAAAATTAGCCAATTATTACTTCAATCAACTAATTGATTTGACTAAGGGAATCAATAGTTCTAGACCAGAAATTAAAGAGGCAAATGAATACATATTAAAGAACTCCACAATGCTGGCTGATAATGTTTAGGTTCTTTTTAATAGCTATTTTAGTTGTTTTCATGAGCTCTTGTTCTCAGCTTATTAAAAAAGAGCTACCTGTATTTAATCCCTCAGACTTCGACCCTAAACTTGTCGATACAAGTTTGAGAAAAGTTAATCAAAACCACACGGTAAAAGATTTTAATTTGACCAATCAAAACGGAGTTAAAATTTCTTCAAAGGATTATGAGAACAAAGTTTATGTAGTTGATTTTTTTTTCACACGTTGTCCAAGTATTTGTCCTATTATGACCGATAATATGCTACTAATTCAAAATGAATTCATTAATGATGATCAGATTATGCTATTATCGCTTTCAGTAACCCCTGAGATTGACAGTGTCTCAGTATTAAAGAACTATGCAATTGAAAAGGGAATTAATGATTTAAAATGGAATATTACTACCGGATCTAAAAAACATATATATGACCTTGCAAGAAAAAGTTACTTTGCGGTAGTTGATCAAGGGGACGGTGATCTGCAAGATTTTATTCATACTCCGAATTTTATTTTGGTTGATAAGAAAAAACAAATAAGGGGTATTTATGACGGAACGGAGCTCAATGAGGTTACAAGATTAATTGAAGACATACATACTTTAATTAACTGATTTATAAATATAGATTTTCAGTTTTTTCCGGAGATTTCAACAAATTTTACACCAAGATCAGGTTTTTTATTAAAATTATCAAGTGGAAACATAGGTCTTTTTATCCTTTTGTAATCAATTCTAAAAAGATCTTGATCAACCCCTCCAGGTGTTAGTGCCATCGTCCATCCTTTTTTGATATTATGTAGCTCTGGAACTAAATAACCAATTTTCACAATAATTATATCTGTTGATCTGGGATCAATACCTAACTCATAAAAATCAGACTCTTTATGATATGGTTTTCTCTTTTCTGTTACAATAATATTGAGACTTCCAACTTCAACTACAACTTCAGTGACTGCATATTTATCACCTTTTTTAATTGATTTTATTTTTCCAATTAGTTTAATGGGGGGCGAAAATCGATTATCAACATCAGCACCAACAAATTCCTCAATTTCTCCTCCAACACCAATTTCAATTGCTTTTTGTGTAAGTTTTGGTCCGGGAATGGATGCGTATACAACAGACGGCCCATTCTCAGATTTAAATTCCTTCCTTTTGATCAATTCATTGAGTGTCCAAGTTACATCTCCAGCACCACCAGCAGTTGGATTGTCACCCATATCACTAATAATGTATGGTCTTTTTTTGCTTATGAGTGCAAGATTTAAACTCTCATTAAAAGATGCTACAGGACCAACAAATTCAAATTCATCTTTTACAGACCAAAAGTTTTCTGCAAGAAATTCTGCTCCCTGTGTAACACTATTTTTATTGTCTCCTGTTACCATGACCACAGCATGATTTCTTGGCTCATCTGCCCACGGGTACCCCACCCAAATAGCGGCATCTAATATACCAGGACTCCTGGTAATCGGATCAACTTTAGCATACAAACTTTTTCCTGGTTCAACTCTAGTGCTTGTTTTTTCACCAGGTAAGAGAATTGGTACTTCAATTCTGGCTTTGTATTTAGGTTTACCTTTCTTAGTTTCAAGTCGGTATAATAGATTATCAACGGCTCTTCTTTTTGACTCAAGCGCATCTTCATGTGGAGCAAGTCTATAACAAGTTATCAAATCTGTCTCTTTGGCAAGTTCATACGAAACATTTCCATGTAAATCCATAGATGTTGAGATAATAGTCTCGTAACCAATTAAATCTCTTATTCTCTTTATAAAATCCCCTTCTGGATCATCAATTCCTTCAACACTCATAGCCCCATGAATATCGAAGAATAGCCCATCATAAGGCATGTCTTTTTTGAGCATATTTAAGGTTTTACCCACTAAAGATTCATAAGCTTCTTTGGTTACAATTCCACCAGGAAGAGCATGTCCACGAAGTGTAGGAACCCAAATTGCCCGTTGTCTGTTCAAAGAGTCAGGAGACAGAAACGGATAATAATCAAATACATCATTACCAACTCTGGCTTTGAAATCTTCTTCAACAGTTTTTGCAGGAGAAAAAGTGCTAGACTCAATGGCCAAACCTGCTATTGCAATTTTAGGTTTTTTTTGCAGGTTACATCCTAAAAAAAGACACAAACAGCCAATAAATATTAATTTTTTCAATCTGTTAATTTTAATTAAAAAACCCTGACATTTCAGGGTTTTTATTTAAAAATAAGGTTAAATTTTAGTTTTTTGATGATTCTAAAAAGTTATTTATTTGAACTTGCATTCCATTTACATCCATCCAGTCAGAAAAAGTAGCAATTTTGTTGTCTGTGTTGAAATTTAATACACCATACCATTTATTATAGACTTCAGCCCCAGTTTCAGTGTGAATAGTTGACCAAGTACCGTATACCCTCATAACATCTGGTTCACTGTTGGTCTCTCCTTGTGAGTATAGTGAGCCTGCCCAATATCCATAATCAGATCCAATTAAGCCATCTCCAGGATTAAAAGTTATTTCATCAAAATTATCAAAGTAGTAAAGTACAGCATCTTTGAATTCTTCAAAGCCTAGTATCTTACCTCCATTGTATTCAGGTGGGCTCCATTGTACTGAGTCGGCAACAACGCTCATTAATAAATCAATATCTTCATTATAAAATCCAGTGGTGAACGTTTCAAATGCCTCAATTTGTTGTTCGAATTTAAGTTTATATTCATCTGTGACTCCGTTATTTTCAACTGAGCTATTGCACGATATAATTAAACATATTGTAAGAATTAAAATAATTTTTTTCATGGTTTAAAAATTTAATTATTTAAGTTAAAAATAAATTAAAAGAAACTTGTTTTTAAAATTCAAAATTTTAAATAAATCACTATTTAATAATTTTAATAATCAATAATTTGAAATTTGATTTTTTTACCACTGTGTTTTTGAGAAAGTCTATTGACACTTTCTTCATTCAGTTGTAAAATTCTTGGATACCCACCACAAGTTTGATTATCTCTCATAAGTATAATCAATTTTCCGGATGGCGTCAGTTGAACAGTGCCTGTTAAAACAAGAGAGGTAATTATAGGTTTTATGTTGTTTTTTAACAATTCATTTAATTGGTATGCCATTCTATTGTTAGAATTTGAAATTGTAAACTCCATGGATGTTAATAATTTGATTTGTTCTTGACTTAATTTACAATATTCTGGTCCTTTGTAAGCATAAATTATTTTTTGTTCAAAGTGATTGTTGTAGTTGTAACTAAAATTTTGAATAAAATTTTCATCCTCGTTAAAACTGTTAATATAAATTTCATCTCCTTTTTTAATTTTTTGTTCATTTGTAACAGGGTAAAACATGCTCCTGCTATCTAAAATTTTTTTTGTCAAAAAACCTCCTTTAACGGCAAGGTAGGATCTGTAACCAAAATTTAGTTTACCAAAGCTCAAGATCTCTCCTTTTTTTATCTTGTGGACGCTATCCATTTTAATATGATTTTCATTTATTTTTGGACTCATATCTGCTCCACTTATACATATGTAAGTATTAATCCTAAACTTTAGTTTAGGGCCAGTCATCGTAATTTCCATTACACCGCAATTATCCTTGTTTTTTAAAATTCGATTACATAACAAGCCTGAAAATTTGTCCATATTTCCTGAACGAGGTACACCAAAACATTCATAATTATATCTTCCCAAATCTTGTATAGTAGAAAATAAACCTGAGCTTATAACATCAATCATATTTTATTTTTTTAAGTTTAAATTTATTCAATTCGATGTCAATTTTAATTTTAGAATGTTCCTCAAGTGAAATTCTTTCAAAACAAACTTGATCACCAGATTTTATAATACAAGGAGGTTTATTGTTGGGATCGAAAAGATTTATTGGTGAGTTCCCAATAATATTCCATCCACCTGGGCTGTTTTGAGGATAAATACCTGTTTGAGACCCTCCAATACCTACAGAACCTTTTAGAACATTTTGTAGTGGAGATTCTTTTCTAGGAAAATGAATTTTTTTGTTTAATCCACCTAGGTATAAAAATCCAGGTACAAATCCAATATTGTATACAATGTAATTAGATGAGTTATGAATAGAAATGATTTGATCTTTTTTTAATTCTAATTTTTTTTCTAATCTTTTTAAGTCAATTCCAAATTCTTCCTCATAACAAACAGGAATTGTCCATCTGTAAAAATTTGGTATTTCAGCAGATTTTTTATCAAAGTAAAGTTTTCTTAGGTTTTCTATCTTTTTATTAAAATTTTTTAAATCTTTAAATTCGATAAGTAATGAATTGTAAGAGCTTTTTAAAGATTCTACATTATGGTTTTTTTCAATTGAACATTTAAATTGAATGATATCCATTAGTATTTTTTTTTGAATTGCTTCTGGCCATTCAATCAAAATCGAATTTTCACCAAACCTTAGGTATTTTAAAGAAAAATTCATCAATATTTTTTTATTTCAATTCCTTTTGATTTAAAATGTGTAGTGAGATTTTCTAGAATTTCGTTTGCATTTACATTGTCTCCATGAATGCATAATGTTTCGTATTTCACTTTTTTCACTTTATTGTTTACAGTTATAATTTTGTTATTTAAAATATTTTCAAGCTGACAAATAATATCTTTTGTTTTAGTAATAATTGCATTTTTGTTATTTCTGTCTAGCAGTGAGTAATCATCATTGTACTTTCTATCTAAAAATAATTCGGTCATTATTTCAACTCCGGTTTCATTAGCAAGTTTTGAGATCAAGGAATTAAAGGGAACATAAAGTTTAACATTAAACTTTTTAGCTATTTCTAAAATAAGTATTGCTGTATTTCTGTCATTTGCGGAGAAATTGTATAGAGCTCCGTGGGCTTTAATGTGATTAAGCTCTAGGTCTTCTTCATCCAATATTTCGACCAATTGCATTATTTGATTTTCGATAGAATCTCTTAGGCTATTTTCAGAAATTTGTATTTTTTTTCTTCCAAAATTTTCTTTGTCTGGATAGGAGGGGTGAGCTCCAATATTTAAACCAAATTTTTGAGCCAGCAAAACAATTTTTTTCATTTCTTTTTTGTTTCCTGCATGTCCTCCGCAGGCGATGTTGCATGAAGAAATATGTGGAAATAAATTTTCTTCATTATTTATTGCCTCACCAACATCACAATTTATGTCTAAAAATAATTTTTGATTCATATCAAATTCAGAGTATTAAAAATACTTCTAGACCCTAAAAAAATGGTTAATAGTAAAATTAATAGTCCTGCTATGTTTTGAAAATTAGTGTTTTTATAATCTCCTAAGATTGATTTTTTGTTTGCGATCCAAATCAAAAAACCTGCGACAATGGGCAACAATAATCCATTGGATATTTGTGCAAATTTTATTATGTCAATTGATTTTAGACCGGAACTGGAAGAAATAACTCCAAAAAATAAAATAACAAACCAAACTAATTTAAATTTTAAATTTTTTGTCCCACCTGACCATCCCAAACAACCAGATGCCACATATGATGCAGCCAATGGAGCAGTGATGGCACTTGTTACACCTGCAGAAAAAAGGCCCAAACCTAAAATGTATTTTGAGCTGGAACCATAAATAGGTTCAACTCCCTTTGCAAGATCTATTGCACTGGTAATCTCTTGAATGTTCAATGAAGAACTGGAAATCACAATGCACATTGAAATAATTCCACCAATTATGATAGATACTATTGTATCTTTTTTGGCATATTTTAGATCTGACTTTTTTTTCCACTTTTCTTTAGAAAGCGCTGCATGAAGAAATAAATTATAGGGGACAACTGTAGTTCCGATTAATCCAATAATAATTAAAGTACTCTGAGTAGGAATTTTAGGAATAAGAATTCCATTAAAAAGATCAAAAATGTTGGGTTTTGATATCAAAGCTGTGATAGCAAAAGAAATACTCATTAATAAAACCAAAAAAATCAATGATTTTTCTAAAATATTATAATTTCCCGAGGCCAAAACAGCAAATGCAATCAAACCTGTTAAGAAACTGTATGTATTTAAATTAAAGTCAAATAAAATAAAATTAGAATTTCCAAAAATAGCTTCAAGTCCTAACACGCCTCCGCTAATATTTCCTGCTTCATATGCTCCATTCCCAACCACAATTGCTGAAAGTGTTAGAAAAATAGTTACTTTTCGAAGACCTGTGTTTTTGATCTCGGATCTAATTATGTTAGAAAGCCCTTTTCTTGAAACAATACCTAGTCGGGAGGCCATTTCTTGTAATATTATAGTAGAAAAAATAGATAAGGATAATGCCCACAACAGAGAATAACCAAACTCAAGTCCAGCTATACTACAAATAGTTACCGTACCAGGTCCAATGAATGCTGCTGCAACTAATGGTCCCGGTCCAATGTTTTTTTTAAAATTTTGAAAGGTCAATCTATGAAAGGAACGATTCAAAAGTTAATATTATTACTTTCTCTTCCATACTTCAGTAATTTCTCTACTACTTGCTCCATCGTCATCCTGTTCTGTATATTTGACAGTGAAGTAGTTAAAGTCTTTAGTGTAAGTAAGGTTAAAAACATTCATATTTTGGGAATTTACACCTACTTTAACTTGATCATTGGTTCCATTGTATGTCCATAATCCATCTTCAACATCAGTGCTCATAGGAGATCCATCAGTGTAACAAACAAAAGATGTGTAGCTATAGGTACCATAATTATCCTTTCCTCCATTTATTTTTAATAAATCATGAGGATTGTCATCACATTTTTTTTCACCATCTGAAAAGAATGTTGCATTGTCTGTATTATTAGTCCAGCTTTCCATTTTCCATTCACCAATTAATGGACAACTTGGCCATGTTCCCCAGACAGGTTTTTTGTCAGTTTCACAAGCGGATCCAGTTGTAAAATCTGTGGGTTCAGTAGCAAGATTAACAACACACCAATTAGAAAGATCTTGGTTGAATTTAGCCGCTGACTTAAACATTTTATCCATATTAGTAACTTTATTTGTGTCCCATTTACTGATGTCTTTGTTAAAAGTAGAGGCCCCTTCAAACATCCCTTCCATTGAAATTACATTACTACAATCCCATGAGGAAATATTATCATTAAATGATGATTTACCTTTAAAAATTTCTTTCATATCAGTTACTAGTGTTGTGACAGCAGTAGACATATCCTTGTCAGCACTTATCCAGCTTTTTAACATATCATTGTCAACGACCGTGTAGGTTACGCCATTGATTTCATATGTCGTTCCAGCAGCAGTATCGGGTTTTGCTTTTAAGGTAATACCATCATTGTCAAGAACAATAGGAGCAAGAGATTTGTACTCAGCAATAACCGTTTTATCCGAATCAATTGTGACTTGTTGTGGGTTTACTGTGCCTGAAATTGCACCTGACCATTTATCAAAAGTCCAGCCTGCTAGTGGGGCAGCTGTAACTTCAACAATTGTCCCAGAAGAGTACTCATTTGCTGAACCAGATTTTACAATGGATGTGGACACGTTTCCTTGTCCATCGTTGACAATTGTTAGTTTATATTTTGCTTTTGATTTAAATTTAGCTGTGACTGTTTTGGCTTTGTCCAGGGTAATTTGTTGAGGATTACTACTTCCTACAACTGAACCACTCCATTCTTCAAATTCCCATCCCTCAGCAGCTGTTGCTGTGAGTTCTACAATTGTCCCCATGTCATACTTTGTAGCCAATCCAGCTTTTATAATCTTTTGTGAAACAGTTCCTTCTCCGACAACATTGACAGTGAGTTCGAATTGAATTTTTGCAAAATTTCCAACAACAGTTTTATCAGAGTCCATCAAAATTTGAGTTTCTGCATCTCCAGTGGCACCAGTCCAACTTTCAAACAAATAACCATCAGAAGGGGATGCAATTAATTTTGCAGTATCTCCGTCATTGTACTGTCTAGTTGAAGGCAACACCGTACCTGCATCCTCAGGGTCTGCAGAGGTAGTCAATAAAAATTTCGTGGTGTCATCTTGATCACATGAAATAAAAATTATTGTTGTCAACAAAAGAAGAATTTTTTTCATATTAGTTTGTATTGATCTTTAAAGATATAAAAACCTGAGAATTATCTACTTTTGGAACGTTGTTCAGCTTTTGAAAGAACCATTGTGTGAATTAATGTAGTAGCAAGCTTTCCATCCAAATTGTATATTTTTCCAAGAACTGTTGCAATTGATTTCCCTTTCTTTAATATTTCTGCTGTTGCGATAACTCTACCCTTGAAAAGTGGTCTGTGATGAATACTATGTAGATTTGTTGAATTAGGATATATACTTCCTTCACTTTCGAAGATTATTAGAAGACTGGTAACATCGTCAAGCATAGAATTCATCATTCCGCCCTGAACAGAACCACCAGGATTTAAAGTTTGTTTAGGAAATTCACCTTCCAATTTCAAAAATCCGTTCTTATATTCCAAAAATTTAAATCCAAATAACTTTCCAGTTCCTCCATTGTTCTTGTGAAAATCTAATATTTGTTCAAAAAGTTTATTCATTTTTTAATGACTACTTAAAACTCCTAAAAAGTTATTTTTTTAATACTTATTACAAAATTAAAAAGTCCATATAAATTAGAGGTTTTTTATTTTAAATTTGTTATGATGATTACCACAAATTTTGAGGATATTTTAAAAAAAATAGAATCTGTAGACCCAGTAGAATACAGTTACAATAGAAATTATGTAGATGGATCAGTAAGTAGATTGTCTCCTTACATATCAAGAGGGGTAATTTCTACGCGCTTTGTTTATGAAAAATTAATCTCAAAAGGTTATGATTTTGTTAAGATTGAAAAATTCATACAAGAATTGTGTTGGAGAGACTATTGGCAATTAATTTGGGTTGAAAAGGGAGATCAGATTAATAAGGATTTGAAACAAGACCAAACAAATGTAGAAAATTATAAGATGCCTCTTTCGATACTTAATGCTAAAACAGGTGTTGATGCTATAGATCAATCGATAGATGAACTCTATGAAACAGGTTACATGCATAATCATCTTAGAATGTATGTGTCGTCTGTGACTTGTAACATTGGTCGTAGTCATTGGAAAAATCCTGCAAAGTGGATGTATTATTATTTACTTGATGCTGATTGGGCATCGAATGCATTAAGTTGGCAATGGGTTGCTGGAAGTAACAGTAACAGGAAATATTATGCTAACCAAGAAAACATCAATAAATTTTGTTACACAAAACAAAAAAACACTTTTTTGGATATTGAATATTCTGAATTTGAAAACATGAAAATACCAAAATCTTTACATGAAACTATTGAATTCAGCTCATCAACAGTACTACCAAAAAATAAATCTTTCGATTTGGATGTTAAGCTTCCAACATTGGTTTATAATTTTTACAATTTAGATCCACTTTGGAGAAAAGATTTGAATTCAAATAGAATATTACTATTAGAACCTGATATTTTTAAAAAGTATCCTGTATCGAGTAAAACAATAGAATTTGTTGTTGAACTATCCAAAAACATATCCAATATTCAGGTTTATACTGGTTCTTTTGCTGAACTTAAAAACGAATTCAAACTAAATAATATAATTTTTAAGGAACATCCACTGAACAAACACTATGAGGGAGTGAAAGATGAAAGAGAATGGATGTTTTACACTGACAATATGAAATCTTTTTTTAATTATTGGAAGAAATGCAGAAAATTTCTGTTGAGTAATTAATTTCTTCCCCAAGTTTCTAGAAAGAAAATTCCAACTGCTAGCTCTGCCCACAATTGATAAAAATAAAAAACAACAAGATAATTACAGTTTTTTTATTTAATTTTTTCTTCTATTTTATCTAGTTTTTTTTCAATAGTTTCTAATCTTTTTAAAATTAGATTAAAGTAGTTTTTAGCTTCAGTTGGACAATTTTCTTTAAAATGTGATAGATCAAAAAATTTCATAATTAATTTTAACTTGATTAATAATTTAAAGTGTATTCTTTTTAATAACTTACTAAAATTAAAAAGATTTTTTAGAGATCGATTGAAAAAAGAAGATAATAGTAGAGGTAGTTTTTTGGTTATTATATTGTTAATTCTCTCAGGTGAATTAGTTTTTATGCTTCCTTATGTTTTGGCTAGGATTTTTCGACCTACCTATCTCGAAGTATTTGATTTAACAAATTTAGAACTAGGAAGTTTGTTCTCAATTTATGGCATTGTTGCGTTGCTTTCTTATGTTTATGGCGGAGTATTATCTGATAAGTATGAACCAAAAAAACTAATATCATTATCACTTATATTCACTTCTTTTGGGGGGCTAGTTATGGCAACATATCCCCCATACTTATTAATGCAGATTCTTTATGGTTATTGGGGTTTTACCACTGTTTTTCTTTTCTGGGGAGCAATGATCAAAGCAACTAGAGTATGGGGAGGTAATGAAAGTCAAGGACTGGCTTTTGGTCTTCTCGATGGAGGGAGAGGTTTAGTTGCAGCATCATTTGGAACTATAGGTGTCATAATTTTTTCTTTTTTTCTTTCTTCTGATATAAAAATTTCAACTTTAATTGAGAGAAGGGAGTCATTCAGATACGTAATAATTTTTTCTTCTTTGATGGTTTTTATAACAGGTTTAATGGTACATTTTTTCATGGATTCAAATAAATCAAAAGAGAAAATTTCATCTGAAAATAAAAATTCAATATCACAAATTAAAGAAGTATTAAAAATTAAATCTGTTTGGCTCATAATGTTGATTATCATTTCAGCTTACATGGGCTACAAGGTAACAGACGTATATTCTTTGTATGCTTCGGATGTGATGAATTTTGATCAGATCGAATCTGCTAATGTTGGTTCAATTCAACTCTACTTAAGACCAATTACATGTTTCATTATTTCTGCTATTGTACTCAAATCAAGATATATTGATTTTATTATTATTGGATTTATGACTATGCTTTTGGGTTCTATTCTGTTTGCATCGGGTCTGATAAAGATTGATATGAACTTGATTTTTT
This sequence comes from uncultured Bacteroidota bacterium, assembly GCA_902523635.1. Taxonomy (GTDB): domain Bacteria; phylum Bacteroidota; class Bacteroidia; order Flavobacteriales; family Flavobacteriaceae; genus MAG-121220-bin8. Next base: position 64,867 of record CABZAE010000002.1, read on the forward strand.
ATTTTTCATTATTCATAGTTGCAACAGGTACCTATGCAATTAGAGCTTTATATTTTTCAATCATGCAAGAAGGAAAAATCCCTTTGATTTACACAGGAACTGCTGTTGGGTTAATTTCTGTAATTGGTTATACCCCCGATATTTTTGCTACACCAATATTTGGCTACTTGCTGGATACATATCCAGGTATTAGAGGACATCAATTGGTTTTTTTAATATTAGTTTTTTTTTCAATTATAGGCCTAATTTCATCAATTAAGTTCAAGAGACTAAAAAAATCAATAAATTAGTTTCATATATATTTAAATAACTCAAAATGATTAAACTTAGATCTTTTTCTTTAACAATACTTTTTATTCCATTTGTTTTTTGTGGTCAAAACCAACAAACAGGCAAAGAGAATGGACTTGGAAAATTGTTCAAAAAGATTGTTGACAATATTGAAAATTTAGATTCAAAAGCCTCAAAGACTGAAAAAATAGCTGAAAACAATGAAAAAACTATAGTTGGTTTGTGGAAAAATTACAGTAAGTCTTTTGAGTATAAAGACTACGATCAATTGGCCTCATATTTTAATTATCCTGTTGTTTTAAGTTTTTCTAATGATCCTGTCCTAGCGGACAACAAGGAAAGCCTAATTCAATATTATAAAAGAATTAGAGAAGACCAAATACAGAGTGGTTACAAATATTCACTGATGGATTCATATGAGTTTCATGAATTGTCTGATGGAATATGCGTATTGAAAGTTATATACAGTCGTTTTGATAATAGTTATAACAAAATATATACTGGATCAGGGCTGTATTACTACATAAAAATATCAGGAGTTTGGAAACTTTACGCATTTGATTCTCTGTAAAAGAAAACTAATTATCGTCTTACATATCCTCCTATTGATTCCCTATATTCAATCTGAAAGCCATTTTCTAGAGCAAATTTTTTAAATTCTTTAGAGGCATTTCCGATTGTTATGAATGATTCTATTTCAAATATTTCAAAGAATTTTTCAAAGTTTGGTCCATTTATGAAGTCAATACCATGTTGAATCCCATCTTGACTGTTGTTGTATCTTTCAATTAAAGTTACTTTTTTTCCATCTTCAGAAATGTAATACCCGTAAACTGTTGAAGGTTCTCTTTCAACAATAAAATCAGAGAGATACTGTGTAAAGTTTTCTACATCTTCCTTTGGGTTTTCTTTTGTATTTAGCTCTAATATAAATGTAATTTCATCTGAATCTGAATTCTTCAAAACTTTCAATTCATTGCTAGATTGATTTTCACTTTGACAGCTTACTATAAATATTAATATAAAAATTTTTAAGATTGTTTTCATTTTTAGTTTTTTGGTTATTAATTTATTTTGATGAATTTTAATGACAACTTTGATTGTATTTTTTTAATCTCCAATAGTTGTAGGGTAGTGGTGTTATAAATCCAGCAATTAGCATTATCGGAACAACCCAAAAGTTTAAAATAGCTCCTCCCGTTAAAACAAAATCTGTAAGATTCATTGAAATTTCCATAGCTAACATCGATATAAAACTCATTCCCAAAGCTGTTTTCAGAGCACTATATAAATCCATCTGTTTTATTAATATTATTGTTTCTAGTAAGATTGATGTCAAAAGACCATTAACAATTGCTAGGCTCATAATCTGAAAGGTGCTCCATTCATGAACAATATTTTGAAAGTATAGTATTGTTCCGAAATCTCCAATTGAACATCCAATCAAGCACCAAAGAGTGTTTATTCGTGCTTTTTTCCAGGTATGTTGGCATTTCCAGTTCAAATCAGTTTTTATTCATCTATAAATTATGGATAAATATATCTAATTAATTTTTTTCAAAAATATTTAATGGCTAAATTTAAATAACTAAAATTAAACTAATGAAACATATTACATACACACTTTTAAGTCTGATTTTTTTCATTTCATGTCAAACTGCGGTCCAAAGTGATTGCGAGGAAAAATCCAATGGATTTGTTCAAAGAACTGGACAAACTATCTCAATTGGTAGTGATGAATCGGTTGATGTTGTGAAAAAAATAGATAATGCTTGGATAAATCGTGACTATGAGACACTTAAATCATTAATATCTTCTGATGCAACTTTATATCATGATGATGGTAGGGTTTCAAATGGTCCGGAGGAATTTACTAAAGCAATTGAAGATGATTACATAAAAAATACTGAAGAGGGAAAAGAATGGTCTTGGGTTATGGATTTTGCTTTTTCCATTAAAGTTTCAAAGTCTGATGATCCAAATGAATGGAACGATGATGGGGAGTGGGTGAATGCTCGATTTACCTCTGTATCCGATGAAATTTATGAGGAGTGGTATTACATAGTAGATGGAAAGTTACAATGGTGGGGATCTGCAAAAAGAGGATTGTACCAATAAAATTAGTTAGAAGGCTTTCATTTTTTATGTTTTGAATAAAAAAGAACTTTTTTTTAAGTATTCTTTGGAATTCGTAGTGATTGTTATTGGAATATTAATTTCCTTCTATATTCAAAGACTTTCTGATGAAAAAAGACAATTAAGGGAAATTAATGAATCAATAGCTACTCTATCCTATGAGATTCAAACGAACATTAACTATTGTGATGAGCATTTGAAACAATTGCAGAATATGCAGATTGTTAATGATAGTGTTTTAAAAAATTTTGAAACTCTCAACAAGGACAGCTTAATCAACTGGCATAATAAGCATCCTTTTGGCCATAGTTATTTGGAGGATGGTAAACTCAGATATTGGACAGATGAATCTGATTACGACAACCTATTTCTATGGATGATAACATGGTGGAATACTTTTGCGCAAAATGAAATTTATTTTAAATCACTGATTTCATCAGGACTTTTATTAAATATTGAAGATGCGTCTATTCGAGAGGATATTGAATCGGTTTACGTTACCAAAAAAAAACGTGTTGAGGTCAATGAAGGCTTATTAAAAGCTAATTCTGATAAGATTTTCCTGTGGGTTGAGCAGCAAAGAGATAATTCCAAAATAACTATATCAAGAGACGAAATATTTAAAAATATGAAAAATCTTAAGCTAAAAAATTTAATTGAAGATCGATCCTTTAGAATTGAATTGAGAATTATGAGTTTAAAAAACTACTTATCATCCCTTAGATCTCTTAAAACAAAATTAGAGACTAAGTTTAGTGTATAAAAAAATTAATTTGAAAGTTTATTTGATTTTTCAATGGGTATGTACCATTTATTTCCAGTCTTATCGATTCCTCCATTTAGTTGAGACTGAACGATCTTGTCAATAATATGAACCCCCTGGATTGACATATTTTCAAATGTATCAATTCCATCATTGGGGAAATTTTGTCTTGTTCTGTGAATATTGTAAGTGTTTGAAAATTTTCTATTAAAAATTTGTTCAATTTTTTCTTTACCTAGTAAAAATCCAATAAGACCGCCCCAAGTTGAAGTTGGATTATCTGAGTCCCAACCGCATAGCGTACCAATTTTAATTGTCTCTTTGTAATCACCTTCACCATAAAATAAACTTACTAAACTTGCTGCAAAATTAATTCCAGCTGCAAAACAAGCATTACATCCTAAATTTTTTGAGGTCATATCGTATCCATCTTTCTCATTAACTTGATATCTGTAATAAACCGAATCTCGTGCCTGTTCCCATGGAATATTTGAATGGTATTTTCCCTTAACATAATCATACATTTTGGAGGCGTAAGAATCTTCTGGAAGAACAAACCTAGATTTTTCTGCTAACCACATTATTTGATCCTTCATACTCTGGCTTTGATCAACAGTTGATGCCAATGAGTGCATCGTAACATAAAATTCAGAAATCCATGCAGCATTTTCTCTTGCTGTTGTTCTGATTGGTAAATGGGATAACTTTAGAGCATAATCCTCTCTTCCTGGAGCAAATAAGCCAAATATTTCTGTTGTTAATTGTGCATCAATCATTTCATAGAATTCGTTTAGCTCTTTGCTTCCAGTATCGGGGGGAAAAACTTCATCTTTCATCAGATCGAAAGCTCTTTGATTTGATACCCATAAGAAATTTTCTTCATCTTTTTTTATATGTTTCAACCAACCATTCCTAATCCTTTCAGCTGATAAAATATCATGATCCTGTGACATTAGATGTTGATACATGTACTCAATATCAGTATCGTCATCTGATCCCCATATTTCATCAGGACTTTTTAAAACAAAATCAATTCTTTTTTCTGTTCTAGTTGATAGTCCGCCCCAATCGTTTCTTGTGTAAAAATCTCCTGAATTAGAATCGCCTACATTACCGATCTTATCCATTTCGGTTGAAAGACCAGTCCAATTTGCGATACATTGACCTAGCCAAAATCCATATAGTTTTTCATAATATTCAGATCTAGATAAAACTAAATCAGAATCTTTCGCTACATATTTTACATGTGTAAAGTCATCTGCAAATGGTATAATTTGATCTTTTTTCTCGATTAATGAACATGAATAGAGGAAAATAAAAAAAAATAAAAAATATTGTTTCATTGAAGACCTATTGGGCATAAATTTATAAATAAACTTTCAGTTACATAATTTTTTAATTTATTCTAAACACCACCTGGTGGACAGTTCTTCTTAAGGAAATCTGTAAACATCAGTCTTACATGTGGCAAGGCATCGTTCTCACTAATGGAGTGAGATCTGTTGGGGTAAGGGAGCATGTAGAATATCTTTTTATGTTTAATCAATTCATTAGCTAACATTTCAGCATTTTGATAATGAACATTGTCATCTCCAGTTCCATGAATATAAAGTAAGTTGCCTTTTAAATTCTTAGCATGAGTTATTGGTGATCCGTCCACATAATCTTGGTAACTTTCTTTTGGATCACCCATGTATCTCTCTTGATAAATATTGTCATAAGTCAACTGATTTGCGACAGCTGCAACTGCAATTCCTGTATGAAAAATATCTGGGTATTGAAACATGCAGTTTAGTGTTGCTGAGCCGCCGCCACTCCAACCGTGCACTGCAACTCTAGAGGTATCTATAAAATCATATTTTTTAAATACTGCTTTTGCACCCATAGCCATATCACGCACATTTATTTTTCCGATATTTCTGTAAATTGCTTTTCTCCATTCTCTCCCTTTAGGAGATGGTGTTCCTCGTCCATCAAATGTTACATATACATAACCATCCTCAGATAAGTTACCGCTATATAGTCTATTGTAGCCAGCACCAAATCTGTTTTGTCCAGTTTGTCCAGCAGGTTCACTATAGAAATAGAAAAGAACAGGGTATTTTTTATTAGGATCCATGTTTTTCGGTTTTACAATCCAACCTTCCATAGTTACATTGTCTTCAGTTGTGATCTCAAAGAATTCCAAGGGGTTATCTTTTTTCAGACTTGGATCAAACTTTTTAATCATATTTTGATCAGGATTTACAAATTGATGATCAGGTAATGAAACGATTGCCTGCATAGGGTAGGTGTAGTAGTTAGAAAATGAATGAAAAGCAAACTTTGCCTTGGTACTGATTTGATAACTGTGTGTTCCCTCTAAAACTTCAGGGGTAATTTTTTTTGCCTTTCCTCTTCCGTTAATTGATGTTTTATAAAGATATCTTTCTGTGGGGTTATCTGGAGAGGCGATAAAATAAAGTTCTTTGTTTTTTTCATCAAAAGCCAATGGTTTAACCACATCATAATTTCCATTTGTAACCAAAGATTCTTTTTTTGATTTAATGTTAAATCTGTAAACATGTGACCAACCATCCTTTTCGGAAACATAAAGAAATTCCTTACCACCGTTAATAAATTTCCATCCAGCCTTTACTTGATATGGCCATGTCGTTCTTATATCAACCCACGCATCATCTTTATCTTCCATCAATAGCTTTGAAATACCAGTTTGTGAGTTAGCAATGAAGATTTTACTATGATTCTGTTTTCTGTTCAAACGTTGAATCATCAAATCATTTGTTCCTGGAATCCAGGTCATTCTAGGTAAATAGAATTCTTCTTCTAGATTACCTACATTCATCCATGTTATTTTCTCACTTTCTAAATCAATTACTCCAATTTTAACAGGCGTAACAGGTTCTCCAACTTTGGGATATTCAACAGGAATTGTTGATGAGTATATTGAATCTGTGTTGTTTATCATATAAAAATCTTTGACCTGATTTGCATCAACCTGCCAAAAAGCAATCTTAGTACCATCCTCGTTAAACAGAAAACCATCTCTACAACTGAATTCCTCCTCATAAACCCAATCAAAAGTTCCATTGATAAGCTTGTCTGTTCCTTCAGAACTTGTAAGTTTTTTAATTGAGTTGTTATTTAAGTTTTCTAAAAATATATTAGCCTTTGTTGTACTGTTGCGATTGCTATTTTGTGATTTTTCTTTTGAAACATAAGCTACATAATTTTCGTCTGGGGAAAATTTCGCAAACATAAGGCTAGAATCAGGAAGATTTTTACCAATTTGGTAAATATTTTCTTTTTGAAAATCATAAACAAAATAGTCTCCTCTGGTTCTATATCTCCAAACTTTTACAGAATTAGTAAAAAGAAGAACTTTATTTTTACTTGTTGAAAAAACGAAAGATTCAATCTTTAGATTTTTTGTTTTCAAAGCAGGTAGAATAATTTTATCATCATCTCCGGTCGCACTTACCAAAACAATATTATTGTTTTTGATCGTGTAGTATCCAGTTTCATCATCATTCCAAGGCACATCACTTTGAAGCAATTGAGAATTAATAAAAATTGGTATAAATAATAAAAGCGAAAAGACTTTGAATAAATATTTTTGCATTACGATTTTTTTTGAAATTAATAATCTAATATAGTCAATAGTTAAGCAAATAAATAAATTTAAGTTCCCTTGATTTAATTGTTTTAATGTGGGTTGTTTTTTGATGAGTTATTTAAAAAATAGATTAACTTTATGAGGAAAAAAATTGTTTTTTTTAGACGTAATTTTAGAATTTATAATCGTCCTAATTCAAACGGCTACGTTTAATTATTTATGTTAAGGTTTAAAATTGATTATAAACACATTATAACCGAAATTACACTAGTAACAGTAGGAATTTTGATTGCTATTCAGATCGACACTTGGTACAATGAAAGAGTAGAGCAACAAGAAATAGACAAGTATTTGATTTCGATTCAGGAAGAGTTCGAAATTGAAATGATCTGGCAAAAAGATAATAAGATGTATTTTCTTAAACAGCAAAGGCAATGGTTAGATCAACTTTCCAGATGGCTTATTAATCAAGAAAAAGATTCCCTTCCTTGGATTGTTGGCTACTCTGGAACTCTAAAAACTAATTATGGTGTGGATTTTTATGACTTTCCAATCCTTGATGAATTTATTCAATTGGATTATTTGAATAAAATTCAGGATGACAGTTTGAGACTCTGGTTAAAAGAATATAATAAAATTCAAGGATATGCCGAGGTTGCTTGGAATCACACAGTAGAACGAACCAACAATATAATCACACCATTTCTAGTTAAAAATTTCACATACATGGATATTTTTGATTCTAGAAGTGAGAAAACTGATGCTGTTATAATTCCAAAAAACTTGAGAAAAAATTATGAAATTTTATATGATAACCCTGAATTCCTAAATATAGTGGCTCTAAAGACGGAAACTGTTGATAATGACATCTATGTTCTAGAGGATGCAATAGAAAGCTTTAACCATATTTTAAGAAACATAAAAAGATACAATAAAGAAAAATCCCCTAAGTCTTGGAATGTTAAAGAAGAATATGGAGAAAATAACCAAGGTGCAAGTACACAATAATTGATTTATAATATTATGATGTTAAAGATTGTAAATTATACATTCCTGTTTTGTTCTGTTTTTTTCTCTATCCTTTTGTTGTGGTTGGGGATTTTTAATTACTTAAGTATAGTTTTGCTCACACTTTATGTAAACTCTATAATATTAATTACTGTAAAAGACATAAATTATATTGTTCGAAATACTATGATTTTAATATCCACAGTCATTTTTTTTTATATGATTTACCTAATTTACATACATATGGGTTTAGGACAAATTAATTCTCAATTTTCTGCATAATAAACAAGTGAAAAAAATTAAACAAGATCTGAATGTCTTTGGATATAAAATTGAGAAATGTAGTTTGGAGCCATTAACTGGGGCATATAGAGATGGTTGTTGTAATACGGGACCAAGCGATTATGGAACACATTCTGTTTGTGCAGTTGTTGATGACAAATTCTTGAGATTTTCCAAATTAATGGGAAATGACCTGGTCTCTGACAATCCTAAATATAATTTTAAGGGATTAAAACCGGGTGATAAATGGTGCCTATGTGTTTCCAGATGGATTCAAGCCTATAACGCTGGTTGTGCTCCAAAAGTTATACTTGAATCAACAAACATTAAAACACTTGAATATATAAGTTTAAATGAACTTTCTAATTACTCAATTAATCACCAAGAGTAATTTGCCCTTAATCAATCTTGACTAATCGAATTTTAATTAACTGAATTTGAATTAGTAATCAGTTATTGAGCTAATCAATCTTTTTTCTTGTTGATCATGCCATTGAACCTGATAAGTTGTGCCCAAAATGGTGTCAACCATTAAAAATTCATGAATATTATCAGTAGGAAACAGTTCGAATCTACCATTTTGAGCCACTCTAAAATTCTTCATGATATCTGAAAAATCGGTAACTTTTTCAAAAGTAGAATCGGTTTTATTTGAGATAAAATCGATTTTGGTTGCAACTTCTTCTCCTGTTTCAATACCAATCTTTACCTGCCAAACTTCTCCCGTGGCTGAGTCCAGTTTAAGCGAAACCTCTTTGTTTTCTGTTGGGTAAACCTTGTACTTTGGAATTTTACACTCCTGAGCAAATGATAGAAGAGGGATTAAAACAAAAAGGTATACGAGTTTTTTCATTGCTTTCACAAATATAATAATTGAAAATTAATTTTAGTGTTTATAGTTAACACGCCGTTAAACCCATTAATATTGTAAAGTCGTAACTTAACAATAAATATTGATTAAATATTCTATTATAATGTCAAGTAAAATATACCTATTCATACTTTCAATTTTTGTTTTATCATGTGGTGCTAATAATGAAACAAAAAAACCTAATGTTATTTTGATTATTACAGATGATCAGGGAGTTGGTGACCTAGGAATTAATCAAAACCCAAATTTACAAACACCAAATATTGACAGATTTGCTAGTGAAAGTATTAGGTTTGATAACTTTTTTGTTTCGCCAGTGTGTGCGCCAACTAGATCAAGTTTGTTGACTGGAAGGTATTCTTTAAGGACTGGTGTGAGAGATACTTACAACGGAGGAGCACAGATGTCAGGAGATGAAATAACAATCGCTGAAATATTAAAAGAGGCTAATTATGAAACTGGGATTTTTGGAAAATGGCACTTGGGAGACAACTATCCCTTTAGACCAACAGATCAGGGATTTGATGAGTCTTTGATTCATTTGGCAGGTGGAATCGGACAGGTTGGTGACTTCACAAATTACTATGCTAAAAACAGAAGCTATTTTGATCCCGTCCTTTGGCACAATAACAAACAAAAAAAACTTGATGGCTATTGCTCAGATATATTTACGCAAAAAGCTATCGAGTTCATTGAAAAAAATAAATCCAAACAATTTTTTTGCTATTTATCTTTCAATGCTCCTCATACACCTCTGCAGGTTCCCGAAAAGTATCAAAAACAATATTCAGAAACTAATTTTGATAAAGAGATTTATTATGCGAATCAGCTGATGCAAATGAGTGAAAATGATAAAAACGACGCGAGAAAAATTTACGGGATGATTAGTAATATTGATGATAACCTGGGTAGGCTATTCCAGAAATTATATCAACTCGAGATAGAGGACAATACAATTGTAATTTTTATGACTGATAATGGACCCCAACAATTGAGATACAATTCTGGATTAAGGGGAAAAAAAGGAGGTGTTTACAATGGAGGAATAAAAGTTCCTTTTTTCATGAAAGTACCCAAAAAATTTCAAGAATTAAAAAAAGTCAAAAATTTGTCAGCTCACATTGATGTATTACCAACAATTACAGAGCTGTGCGGGTTAGATCTTCCAAAAAATATTAAGATTGACGGTAGAAGTCTTGTACCGAATATGAAGGGTAAAAAGGGAGAGGATAGATTTCTATTTTCTTATTGGACTAGAAAACAGCCTGAAAAGTATATCAACATGTCTATTCAAGACGACAACTATAAACTCATAGCTAATACAAGTTTTGATTCTGAAATTAAAAATTTTGAATTGTATGACATGAAAAAGGATCCTTATGAAAAAGTAAATATTATCGACAATAATATATCAAAAGCTAAAAAATTTAAACATGAGATGGATAAGCTTTTAGGGGAACTTACAGCCTCAAAAAACCTTAAAACCCCACCAAGAACAAAAATTGGAACATGTTTTGAAAATCCGACATTTTTAAATAGAAACGATGCTTCGGGTGACAGGGGAGTATGGGCACAAGATGAAATTTACTCCTTTTGGAGGGTAAATTTTAAGAAAGGAACCTATAATTTTAATTTTAAATTTAAGGATACCATTAAGAGTTCAGGAACGATGTCAACAGAAATAAATAACATTATTTATTCAAAAAAAATTTCGGATTCAACTTTTGACAATATAGTAATGAAACAAATTGAAATTAGTGAGGGAGATGTTGATTTATTATCGTTTTTTTTAACTAGTGAATACAAAAGATTTTATCCATTTTGGATCGAAATAGAAAAGGTTAAATAATATTTTATTCATTTTAACAATAGTGGGTTATTAAAGTAGGCTTCAAACGATAAATCCAATTCCAACTAAAAATCCTAATCCATATATAACCTAATACCTTAAAACAAATGAAATACATTTTAGATTTTTTCCTTTTTCGAATTAATATTGAGTAATATATTTCCACTTTTATCCTTCATAGTAATCTTGGTTTTTATTTTATTGTCTGACTCAAACCTTTCAATAATTTCCCCGCTTATTCCATTTCCAGAAAAATCTATATAATCCCATTTCATTGTATTATTATTTTTATTCCATTTTCCAATCCAGAAGTTATTGTTCCCATCACTATTAAACTCCCATCTATTGAACTGATTGGATTTTTGGTCATAAGCAACAAGATGTTTGGAAACACTATTATTGTAAACCATTACCTCTAAGTATTTGTTAGAAAGTATAAATTTGGACTCTGTAGTTCCTCTGGTTTCCGTCCTTTTAGGAGTTAAAATGGATTTTTCAAAAACTGCTTCATTCTTCCATTTTCCTTCCCACTTGATCAGAACATCAAATGCACCGTTTTCAGAAAGGTTTTGTCCATTTAAATTCATAATTCCCAAAAGCGGAAAAATTATAAATATTGATATAAATTTTTTAGTTTTCATTTTTATGTTAGTTATTCATTTTAAATTGATAAACTTTAAAAATAAAATATTTACGAACATACAACATTGATTTTTTTATTTATTACTAAATAAATAATTATTTTTTTGTACTTTGTTGAAAATCAAAACATTCATCATGAAAAAATATTACAATTTATTTACATTATTCGCAATTCTTGTTGGATCAACAGCATATGCTCAGAATTTTTTACAAAGTTCATCCAATGCTGCTCTAGCGATAACACAGAGAGCCACTTTCTTTGATAATTCAATTATATTTGGATCTAATACTATTCATACTGATGGCTTAACTGCTCTAGCTCAAAAAAATACAGGTTTTGGAGTCACTGCCTTAGACAATTTAAAAAATGGTGATGGCAATACAGCAGTAGGATTTAATGCCCTTGGTGCTGCAGGTACAGCTATTGGAAACGTTGGTGTAGGTAACGCTGCTGGATACGCAATTGGAGCAGGACAATACAATACAATCGTTGGAAATCAAGCTGGGACTGTAGTAGTAGGTGGAAATAAAAATACGTTTATAGGATCTGGTGCAAAGGGAGATGCAACAGGTGCTATTCGAAGAATAGGTATAGGTCAAGGTGTTGTTGTGACTGCAGATAATACAGCTGTTCTTGGAGACACAAATGTAACTGATGTCTACTTTGGTGGTATGGGAAATGGCCAATGGAATGCAACTTTACATGCTACGGGAATTAGTTTAGAAAATGAAGAAACAATCACAAATTCAGTTGACGGAACAGTTGTGGTAAGTGGAAATTTATCTGTAAGTTCTGATATGAGATTGAAAGATAACATTACCTCCCTTGGAAGCACAATGTCTGAAATCATAAAATTAGATGGAAAATCCTACACAAGAGAAGGAAAAAAAGAGATCGGCTTATTAGCCCAAGATGTTGAGCTTGTATATCCAGAGCTTGTAACGATGGATGGAAATGGAATGTTAGCCGTCAATTATCAAGCTTTGTCTGCGGTTCTTATAAATGGCATGAAAGATCAAGAAGCCAGAATAGCTAAATTAGAATTATTGGTTAAACTATTACTCAATAATAAAAAATGAAAAAACTTATTTTAATAGCACTATTTTTTCCTTTTATAATCTCCTCACAGAATCTCCAAGTTGCTGATGGTGCAACTTTACTAATTGATACTGGAGGTTCTATGACTGTAACAGGATCAATTGGTTCAAACACTACAGGTAATATCATTGTTGTTACAAGTAGAACTGCATCAGGCTCGTTAATAGCAAAAGCTGGCGGTGCCTCGCAGGGTAAAGGTATAACTTTGCGTCGTCAGCTAGATAATAATGAGTGGGCCCTCATAGGTGTCCCAGTTACTGGAGAGGTTGTTGACGATATAGATGGTCAATTGCTTTCTGGAAGTGGATCTCAAAATGGTAAAGTATCCCTTGGTGTTTTTGATCCAGCTGCTGAGGCATATTCATATTTTACTGCAGGGTCTAACACTGCATTAATTGCTGGAAAAGGCTATTCTATTAGACCCTCTGGAGCGGTATCCATAGATTTTACTGGCACGATGTCAGTATCTAGTGTTTATTACGATTTAGTTGACGAGGATGGAACTTATGGTAATTGGAATTTGATTGGAAACCCTTATCCTTCATATTTAAATATGACCGATGATAGTGGTGAAGCTACACATAATTTCCTTACTCAAAACGCTGCGGCTATTCATGATAGTTATGAGGCTGTATACGCATGGGATGGTTCAGAGTTTGATGTTTACAATCATACAAGTAATAGTATAAACCACATTGCACCTGGAGAAGGTTTTTTTGTTTACGCAGTTAATGGAGCTGCAACTAATGCAAAATTTAGTGAAGACATGCAAACCTCAGGAAAAGGAGTAAATTTCAATGCTAGCCGAATTTCAGACGATTCTAAAAAAAACTCGTTTGTTAAAATAGAACTTCAGGATAATGTTAATAATGGAACTGACAGGTTGAAGTTGTACTTTGGAGATAATGTTAGTAGAGGCTTAGATCCCGGATATGACGCAGGTAAATTTTCCTTTGGCGGAAGTTCGTCAAAAGTTTTCACTAGGCTAGTTGAGGATGATGAAGGTATAGATTTTCAAATTCAAGCACTTCCATATAATGACTTAAAAGATGTTGTTATCCCATTAGGAATTACAACAAATTCATCCTCTTTAAAACTTTCCATTAAAGAAAATACGATTGATCATTTGTATAACCTCTACCTTGAGGACAGACAAAAAAATACAATTGTTGAGTTCGATAAAGATATTGAAGTAAACTTTGATGAAAATTCAGATGGAATTGGGAGGTTTTATTTACACTTTACTGATGGAATGATTCCTGAATTACCAACTGATGGTGATGATTTTAGAATTTTCAAGGTTTCCAATAGTGAGATTAGATTGATGGGTGATCCAGATAACTTTTATAACGTCAAGGTTTATGATTTTTCTGGTAGGTTATTAAGAGATGTTAATTTCAAACACAGAGTTAATATTGATGAAATAAATTCTAAAGAAATTAATATACTATCAATTCAAAGCGAAAAGAAAAAATTAATCAAGAAATTTAAAATCAAATAATTTTAAATGAAGAAAAAAGATAAATACATAAATAGAAAGCAAGCTTTGAAAAAAATGGGTCGATATGCTGGTTTGACTGCTTTAGGAACATTTCTATTACTAAATCCGAAGAAATCTCAAGCTAACTCTCCCTTACCACCCGGTGATGGTTGGGAATAGTAGTGTTTTTTCATCTTGAATTCTGTTAATAGGTTTATAGCAAAAATCCTTTCTGACCAGGCAATTGACATCCTATCTTTTCCAGAAAAAAATGATAACAAGTTTTGGGATAAATTTGTAAAAATAGGTTCTTCACACTACATAATTCCTGCCTTATACAGCAAATTTAAAGAGAGAAATTTTTTGGTTTTAATTTCCGATGAGTTATCATCATACATGAGACATATTTATGATCTAAATTTGAAAAGAAACCTTGAACTTGAAAAAGAATCAAGTGAAATTTCAAGTATTTTCTTAGCAAATAATATCGATCATGTTTTTTTAAAAGGTGCAGCATTAATTTCATCAATATATGAACATGATATTGGTATAAGGATGATTGGAGATATTGATATACTTGTTAAAAAAAGTCAAATTTTAAAAGCTAAATCCATATTGTTATTAGATGGCTATTCAACGAAAAATACTGGCCCGTTCAAACCTTTTCTCAATGATAGTGATTACCGTATTAATCATCTTCAAAGACTGATTAATAAAAATAAATTGTTTGCAGTTGAATTACACTTTGATTTAAGCAAAAATAAATCCATAGATACAGATATCTTCATCAAAAGAAAACAAAAATCTAATGGAATTTATATTCCAAATAATATTAACTTATTAAATCATACAATTATCAACTTTCAGGAAAATGATAATGGAAGCTTGAAAGCAGGATTTCATTTTCGTACACTTTTTGATGTTTATAATCTATCAAAGACTCAACTGCATATATTTGATAAACTTCCTATTTCAGAGCACTTACAAAGAATTAAAGTCGTATTGAATAATCTGAATCTTTTAAAATTCAAAACTCCTTTAAAATTATTTCTTTTCGAACTCAGATTTAGATTAATTCATTCATTTTATATTTTTTCATTGATTAATTCTATAATCATTGTTGTTTTTTTGTTTTTATCAACCCCCATAACCATTAGACTTAAGCAAATAAAAGCTTTATTTTTACAAAAAGATTACAGAAAATACGCACTAAAAAAAATAAGAATAGTTAAATAATTGAAAACATCATTTCTAATTTCTCAAAAAGTTGATGAAAACACTCATTTTGTTTTTCTTAAGCGGCCGAAAAAGTTTTTGATTGTAGAAAATTTCTATTTAGATCTTTTTGCCAAATATGACATATTAAGCAAAAGTGAATTTGTAGACTATTTGTCTGAGAAGCATGTACATGCAAAACCAGATGTCATTTACTCTGACCTGAATGAATTATTTAAGGAACCAAGCCATTTACAAAAAGAAACACAAAATAATTATGTTATTCCAAAAAAACTTTACAAATTCAAATTTAAACTAGGTGATAATTGTTACACAATTAATTATGAAGATCAAAGGATTATTAAAGACGTTATTGGTCAATTAAAACATTTAGAAGACAACTCAATTAATGAATCAAAAAATTATTATGTTTTTAAAAATGATGATAATTTCATTTTAAAAGATGATTACAACTATCATGGTGTTTGGAAAAAAGATGATTTACATTATTTGACAGGTAAAATATTATCTTTTTTTATATGTGACTTCCACAAAATTTTAGAAAAAAAATGGTCTGGGTTTTTACACGCCACCACTGTATCGAAAAATAATAAAGCTTTCCTCATAATTGGCGAATCAGGAGATGGCAAAAGCACTAGCTCTGCTATTTTATGTAAGAATGGTTACAGTCTAATGGTCGATGATATTTCCCCAATCAATAGAAAAGGTGAGGTAGCAAGTTTTCCAAACGCCATTTCTGTCAAAAATTCATCATTTGAAAAGCTTAAGAACTTGTATGATTCCAATAAATTTAGTTCTACTATTCAAAGCAACAAAGGAGAAATAAAATATTTGAACCCCAGTGGTCTAAAAAAATTTGATCCTAATTCAAAAAGTTGTTATGATATAATTAAGTTAAAATACGATGTTAATAATCAAAACTCCTTAAAACGAGTTAAATTAAAAGAATTATTACCTCTTATTGTTAATGAATCCTATTTTCCAACTAGTGTCAAATCTGTTAGATCTTTCATGAATTGGTTGTTGTCATGCAACTACTACAGTTTGAATTATTGCGACGACAAAATGCTAATAAAATTTTTTGAAAAAATATAAAAGAATTATAAACTATTTGCCAATACAAAAATTAGCAAAAATGTTTCCCAGTATGTCGTCATTTGTGACTTCGCCAGTGATTTCTCCAATACTTTCGATACATTTTTTGATGTCTGTTGACAATAAATCACCAGACAAATTATTGTCAATTCCTAATGTTACAGAATTTATTGATTCTAAAGCTTTATTCAATGCACTTAAATGTCTAGAATTACTTATTATAGTGTTTACATTAGTTTCGCGCAAATTAATTGATTCTGTTAGCACGTTTTTTAGCTTGTTGACACTAATTTTATTAATGGCAGATATCTCAATTAAACCAAGCTTTTTTAATTTTTTTAAAAGCTTTTCGTCATTGTTTTTTAAATCAATTTTATTTCTTACAAGTAATATTTTCAAATCATTTCTCTTGAACTGATTTAATGATTCAGTAAATTCAACTTCTGTTATATCATTTACATCAAATAAATAAATAAGGATATTTGCTTTTTGAATTTGATCCTTAGTTTTTTCGATACCTTTAGTTTCAATTTTATCAGCGGTCTCTCTTAGACCTGCAGTGTCAATAAACCTAAATTTAATTCCTTTGATATTTACAGAGTTTTCAATACTATCTCTTGTTGTACCAGGAATATCAGATACTATTGCTTTATCATCACTTGCAAGAGTGTTAAGTAAAGAAGATTTTCCAGCATTTGGCTTACCTACAATTGCTACGGCAACTCCGTTTTTTAAAACATTCCCAGAATTAAATGATTCTATAAGTAATTCAAGCTTACTTTTTATATTAATGATCAGGGATTTGAATTCCTTTTTATCAGCAAATTCAATATCCTCCTCGCTGAAATCAAGTTCAAGTTCAATTAAAGAAACAAAATCAATTAATTCCGACCTCAATTTCACCAGTTCGGATGAAAAACCTTTTTTCATTTGTTTAATTGCTAATCTGTGAGATCCCTCATTTTCTGAGTTGATTAAATCAGCTACAGCCTCAGCTTGACTTAAATCCATTTTCCCGTTCAAAAAGGCTCTTAATGTAAATTCACCTGGGTTAGCTAATCTAACTCCTTGTTTTATAAAAACATTAATTATTTCTTGTTGTATGTAAGTAGAGCCATGGCATGATATTTCAACTACATTTTCACCAGTGTAGGAGTGAGGTGTCTTAAAAACGGTAAGTAAAACTTCATCAATTTCTTTTTCATCACATCTAATTACACCCAGGTGAACTGTATGTGATTCAAAACTTAAGATTTTTTTTTTGTTTTTTTTAAAAAATAGTTTATCGGATATCTTAAAAGCGTCTTTTCCTGAAATGCGAATTACAGAAATTGCACCAATTCCAGGAGGAGTAGCCAAGGCAATTATGGTATCGGATTTAATCATTTTATATCCATTCTGTAAGTACACCTTTTCTTGTGTAGTTCGTTTTTATAATTTTTCCAAAAAGCTTGTATTGATTTATTTTCAATTAATTCCGGATTCGTTTCAACTTCTTTGATTCCTCTTCTGTTAAACATGGTTTGTAAATCATTAAATAGTATTGCTGTTACTCCTTTGTTTTGATAATCAGGATGAACTCCAATTAAGTACAACGAGGCTCTAGAATTAAACTTTTGAGCCATCAAAATTCTTAAAAATCCAAATGGGAATAATTTGCCATTCATTTTTTTGAGAGCTCTTGAAAATGAAGGCATTGTTATTGCAAATGCAATTAATTTTCCATTTTTATCCACAACACTTTTTATAAAGTCGGGATGTATGTATCTTAGATATCTGTCTTTATAGTGATCGATTTGATATTTCTGAATTGGAACAAATGTTTGAAGATTATTGTATGTTTTATTTAAAAGATCAAACATTTCATCTATGTATGGTAAAATTTCTTTTGTTTTTTTGAAATTTAAAGGTCTCAAATGATATCTTTTCATTATGAGGTTTGAAAACTTTTTTACTTTTTCAGGAGCTTCTTTTTCGCTGAAAATTTGAATTTTATATTCAACCCATTCAGCTTGTTTTTTCATTCCAATTCTTTCGAGGTGATCTTTTTGATAAGAATTATGATACCAAGTAATCATCGTGTTTAGTTCTTCAAAGCCATGCGTCAATAAACCAGCTTTATCCATGTTTGAAAAACCAACTGGACCTTCGATGAATGAAAGATTCCTTTTTTTTCCAAATTTTATGACTTCATCAATGAGCTTTTTGGAAACTTCCAAATCATCAATAACATCGTACCAACCGAATCTAACTTTACTTTTCTTTTGTTCTTCAATTTCAATCCAATTAACAATGGCAGCAATTCTTCCGACAATTTTATTATTTTTTAGAGCCATAAAAAACTCTGCTTCCGCATTATTAAAAACTGGGTTTTTTTCCTTGTTCATCATCTCGAGTTCTTCATTAATAATTGGAGAAACCCAATATTTTGAGTCTTTGTAAAGTCTATTGGGGAATTTTACAAAATTTTTAAAATCATCATCACTTGTTACCTTTTTTATTGATATCATTTGTTTTTTCTTTTACTCTTTTTCAATGATTTCTTTTGAAGCTTACTTGCTTTTTTTTGATTTTTTGATGATTGTTTTTGTAATTTTTTTTCGTTTTTATTGTTTTGTTTGAGAAGTTTTTTGTCTTGCTTTTGTTTTTTCTTGAATTCTTTATCCACAGGTGGAACATCTCTATGCCAATCAAGCCTTGTTGATAGTCCAGCGCTTAAATATAATTTATTTGGGGTATCTTTAAAATTAGTTCCAAAACTGGCATCAAATTGATAGTTTTTAGAAAAAAGATGTGCCAGACCAGCTTTAAAAATACCATCTGCGTAAACGTCATTTTTAAACAATTCTAACTCAATCATGGATGACCATTTAGGATTGGTAAAGTTATGAGTAAGTGTAGTAATTGTATTAATGGTTGGGTTATCGGATCCAATTCTGTCATAAATAAAATTATTCACTAAAACCCATTTATTTAAAAAATGATGTTGGGTTATGATGTTTCCTTTGATATTTACTGTTTGTTCATCACTTCCTAGGTTGGTGCCTGTTTTTATATCTGTAAATGGATCATTATAAAAATATCCCCCATCTGGAATATAATTTGCACCCACATAAACGGAAACAGCAGGGATTAAATCAACCCATCTTAGGTTATTATTTTTTTTCCAGCTGTACAGACTTGTTCCATGCCATTTTTTGTTTTTGTAAGGATCAAAAACTAAATATTTGAAGCCCAATGTTTGTTTGTTCAAAAAACTAGACTTAAGTTCTTTTGAACTAGAATTATTTAAGGTATTTACACTTTTGTTTTGGTTATATGAACCATTTACAATTAACTCAAGCTTTTCAAGCAATAAGCCATATCTGATGGTATAAACTAGCTCAGTTTCTTTTAAGTATGAAAAATTAAGACTTTTATGGCTTAAATCTGAAAAATTTCCCCCTAACTCAAATTGCAGTACGTTTTTACCAACCGAAAATGCCCCTTGAGATGTGCCAGGTCTGTTGGAGTTAATAACTTCAGTGTATTGAGAAGTTAGCTCTGAGGGAGCAATTAATAAGCATATTATTAATATTAAATTTCTCATCAATTAAAATTAAATATAATTATTATTAGTGATTAATGTTAGATAGAATTTTGTTTCATTAATTGTATTTTTACAAATATCAATTATAAACATGATAACAATTATTAAAATTATTTTTGCTTTCATCATATTTAGATATGTATTAAAGCTACTTAGTCCATTTTTACTTAAGTACTTTTTGAAAAGAGTTGAAAAAAAAATGCAAAATAATTTCAATAATTTTCAAAGAGATCATGCCAAAAGGGGAGGTCCAAAAAAAAAGAAAATAAATAAAGACGATGTTGGAGAATATATAGATTTTGAGGAAGTTGAGTGATATGAGTGATTTTCTAAAAAAAATATACCCTCACCTTTTATGTTTCGTGTTTATAGCGCTTTTGTCTTTAGCATATTTCTATCCTGTTTTATCAAATAAATCAATCGAACAGTCTGATATTTCTCAGTTCAGAGGAATGGCTGAGCAGGTAATTGATCACAGACAAACTTATGACGAGGAACCATACTGGTTGGATAATGCATTTCTTGGTATGCCCTCATACCAAGTAAGTGCAAAATATCCATATGATTTACTAAGCTATGTGGATCAAACAATCAGATTTTTACCTAGACCAGCAGATTATCTGTTTTTATACATGTTATCCTTTTACATACTCATTATTGGACTTAATTATAATTGGAGATATGCGCTTTTGGGTTCAATTGCTTTTGGGTTTTCAACATACATGATTATTATTCTAGGTGTTGGACATAACACAAAAGCTTTGGCATTAGGGTACCTTCCACTTGTAGTTTTGGGTGCTTCCAAGATTTTCAAAAAAAAATTACAAGTGGGTTTTTTGATAACTTCTTTAGGTCTTGGATTGCAAATTCATGCAAATCATTACCAAATGACCTATTACACGCTTATGCTAATTGGTATAATGTTTCTTGTTTTTTTGTATGAACATTTTAGAAACAAAAAATTAAAAGAATACATTAAATCTTTTCTAACACTCTTTACAAGTTTGATTATTGCACTACTTTTAAATGCAACTCCTTTATTAGCTACCAGCGAATATTCAAATTTTAGTACTAGAAGTTCTAGTGAATTATCAATTAACCCCGATGGATCTAAAAAAACTGAAAAATCAGCACTTTCAAAAGAATACATAACAGAATACAGTTATGGTGTTTTGGAAAGTTTAAACTTGTACATACCAAGATTCATGGGAGGATCAAGCTCGAATCTTGTAAGTCAAGATTCAAAGTTGATGGACTTTATAAAAACTCTGGATCAAAATCAAGCCCAACAGGTTTATCAATATTCAAGAACCTATTGGGGTAATCAACCGATTGTAGCTGCACCGGCATATGTTGGGGCATCGATACTGTTTATTTTTTTTCTTTCAATTTTCTTAGTTAAAAACTTAAACAGTCGCTGGATATTGATCACAATTTTAATTTCATTAGTTCTGTCATGGGGAAAGAATTTTAATGTTTTAACAGATTTCATGATTGACTTTTTTCCTTTCTACGACAAATTTAGAGCTGTTTCATCAATTCAAGTTCTTTTAGAATTCTGTATTCCACTTTTTGCTGTTTTGGGAATAAGTAGGTTTTTCTCTGATGATATAAATCATGATTTAAAAATTAAGTCTCTTCTTAAAGCTGTTTTAGTACTTATACCATTTTCACTGATCATTTACTTATTTGGAGGTTATATATTTAGTTTTACATCGAAATTTGAGATTTTTTCTGGTTATCCAGAAATTTTAAATTTATTAGTCGACGAGCGAAAGAATCTTTTGAAATCTGATTCACTAAGATCTCTTGTTTTTATTTCTTTATTATCATTGATTTTACTAAGCTATTTAAAGAAAATTACAAATAAAAATACTTCCATTTTCTTAACAATTGGGTTAGTTTTAATTGATTTGTGGGGTGTTGATAAAAGACATGTTAATGCAAACCAATTTGTTCCAAAGACTGAAATAGACTCACCATTTATTATGACAAATGCGGACAGATTAATATTAAAGGATACTACTGATTTTAGAGTATTTGAACCTCAGTCAGGTTTTTCTAATGCAAGGGCATCATTTTTCCACAAATCTATTTCTGGTTATCATGCGGCTAAGCCAAAAAGAATTCAAGACCTATACGATTTTTATATTTCAAAAAATAATACATCCATTTTAAACATGTTAAATGTTAAATATTTTATAAAGAATGATCCAAATAATCCGTTAGGAGTAACTAGAAATCCAAATAATTATGGGAATGCTTGGTTTGTCAATGAGGTTAAAAAAGTGAAAAACTCAGATGATGAGATTTTAGGACTTGGAAAAACTAACCTTATGGATGTGGCTCTTTCTCAAACTTTACCAAACAAAACTTATATGGAGGACGAAAACAACTCTATCAAGCTGACTCAAAGAAAATTAAATCATTTAATATACAAAGTTAAAGCCAATTCAAATCAATTTGTGGTGTTTTCTGAGGCATATTATAAACAAGGATGGAATTCCTACATAAATTCTAAGAAAATTGATCATTTTAGGGTAAATTATCTTTTGAGAGGAATGGAAATTCCAAAGGGTGAATACGAGATTCATTTTAAATTTCAACCTCAGGTAATAAATTATGGTTCAACATTTAGAATTTTTGCTTACTTTATTTTTGCAATTTCTCTCGCATATTATCTTAAAAAGTAATTTATGTATAAAAAAATACCCAAACATAGGTATGACAAGACTATTAAAATGTTAAAAACGATTTTAAAGCCGGGAAATACCATCTTTGATTTAGGCGTAAGAAACCCTTTTTCAGAAACAATGGAAAAAGAAGGTTATGAGGTTATCAATACGAAAGGACAAGATTTAGATGATGAATTCGATATATTAATTCCAAAAGAGGTTGATTTGGTTACTGGTTTTGAAATTCTTGAGCATTTAGTTAGTCCATATCCACTTTTAAAAAATATCAATTGTAATCGAATTTTTTTAACAGTCCCTTTAAAACTTTGGTTTGCCAAAGCATATAGAAGTAAAACTGATCCACTTGATAGACATTATCATGAATTTGAGCCATGGCAATTTGATTGGTTGATGGAGAAATCAGGTTGGAAAATAATTAAAAAAGAGTTTTGGAAAAACCCGTCAGATAAATTTGGTATTCGACCCTTTTTAAGAAATATTACTAACAGATACTACGCAGTCTATGCGGAGAGAACAAAAGAATCGTATACAAATTATTATCGTGGTACATTAAATCTTTAATACGGTTTATGAGAATAGGAATGATTTTGGATCATATTTATCCAACAGATCCCAGAGTTAAAAATGAAGCTGAATCACTGCTAGAATCTGGTTTTGAGGTTTATTTATTTTGTTTGTCTTTTAAAAAGAATTTTGTTAAAAATGAAATAATTGATGGAATCAAAATTTGTAGATTTTTTTGTTCAAAAATCACTTATAAGCTTTCAGCACTTGTCTACACAATCCCTCTTTACAAGTATATAATGTCGAAGAAAATTGAAACGTTTATTTCTAATAATGACATTAATATTTTACATGTTCATGATATACAAATTGCCAGTTCTGTTTTTTTAGCGAATAAATCCAATAATCTCGATGTAGTTTTGGATTTACACGAAAACAGACCTGAAATAATGAAATATTATAAACACGTGAATTCATTTTTGGGAAAAATTTTAATAAATCCAAAAAAATGGAAAAAAGCTGAAGAAAATTTTGTCAAGAGATCCAAGAAAGTCATTGTGGTTACTGAACACGCAAAAAAAGAATTGACTGATCGTGTTTCAGTAGATAAGGAAAAGATAGTGGTATTTCCAAATACAGTTTCTCAAAAATTTTATAATAACTATAAAATTGATAAAAAAATTTCTAGAAAGTACTCTGGAAATTTTGTTATGCTCTATATTGGTAATACATCTAAAAGAAGAGGACTAGATCTTGTTCTCGAAAATATTCCTAAAATTATAAGTGAAATAAAAAATTTCAAATTTGTAATTGTTGGTTCAAGTTCATACGACAGTGAAATCAAGCAAAAAGTTGAATATTTGGAAATAGCAGATTATGTTGATATAGAGGGTTGGAAAGACGAAAGTTTATTTCAATCATACATACTGTCTTCTTCAATAGGGGTTTCCCCATTAGAATCTAATGTACACCATGACACGACTTATGCTAATAAAATTTTCCAATATTTATCACTCGGATGTCCAGTCCTATGTAGCGATGTTGTGACTCAGCTTGATTTAATAAACAAGTACAAGTTTGGTTTATCATTTAAATCAGGGGACTCTGAAGACTTTTTAAAAAAATTTTTGGTGATGTATAGAAATAAGAGTTTGTTATTAAAACTCAAAAAAAATGCTAAAAATGCAATTATTCAGAGTTTAAACAATAGTATAGTTAGTAAAAATATGGTTCGTATTTATGAAAAAAAATAAAATATTAATCATTTCTTATTATTGGCCTCCATCTGGTGGATCAGGTGTTCAGAGATGGCTTAATTTTTCAAATTATTTAATTAGTTATGGATGGGATGTAACGGTTTTGACTGCAAAAAAACCAAATTATCCAATTACAGATAAATCTCTCTCAAGAATCTTAAACAAGTCAGTAAAACACATATATGCTCCAATTTTTGAACCAACCCTTTTTTTTAATCAACAAACCAGTTTTTTAAACACTAATTCAAAAGGATTAATTAGTAGAATAATTTATTTCATAAGATCAAATATTTTTTTTCCTGATTCAAGGTGTTTTTGGATTAAAAAAGCTACGAATATGGCTACCAATTTCATTAAAGAAAATAATGTGAATTATTTAATAACTACAGCTCCGCCATTTTCTACGCATATTATTGGTCTGAAACTTAAAGAGAAATTAAAAATAAATTGGATTTCAGATTTCAGAGATCCATGGTCAGATTTTTTTCAATTCAAACTGATGCCAATGATGAGTATTGTTAGGAAGAGACACGAAGTTTATGAGAAAAAATGCTTACAAAATTCTGATATTGTCATTACAACATCGCCTTCTTTAACTTTGAGCTATTCCAATTTCAATGATAATACAGTTACTGTTACAAATGGTTTTGAAAATTATGTAAAAAAAGTAAAATCAAAAAATTTTTTGATTTGTTACTCTGGAATGATGAACAATGTTCAAAATCCATCGAAACTCTGGAAAGTTTTATTTGATTTAAGTACCGAAAACCGAGAGTTTAGCAATGACTTAGAAGTAAGAATGATAGGATCATTTGGAAAAGAAATTCGAAATGATACACACATCAGAAAACTCAATGGAAAAGTCAAATTTAAAAACTATATGGATAAAGAAAAATTAGATAGTGAATTGTCTTCAGCTCAGGTTTTAATAGTTTGTTCAATTAATCAAAAAAACACTAAAATCATACCTGGAAAATTATTTTATTATTTTTCGTTTAGGACTAATATAGTTGCGTTTGAAAATCCTAATGGCGACATTGCCAGGATTTTAGATGAGACAAAATCAGGAAAGCTTTTTGATTTTAAAAATTATGATGATTTAAAAAAACATATATTTAATTTGTATGTAAAACATAAGGCAAAGAGAGAGGTAAAATTTGATACTAAATATGAAAAGTACATGTTTTCAAATTTATCTAAAAAGTTAGATTTGATATTAAAAAACATTAGTTAATGGGTATAGTAGTTAATCAAACATCGAAAAATATTTTGACTATTTTTTTTGCTTTAATTATAGGTGGAATTAATACATTATATTTTTATCCTGAGTTTTTACAAGCTGAGTATTATGGGTTGGTTGTTTTTTTACTGGCAACATCAAATTTACTACAGCCAATTATGTCCCTTGGAACTCAACATACTATAATAAAGTTTTATTCCTCATTTAACCAAAAAAAAGACAGGGATAGTTTTTTATCTAGCATAATATTCATTCCTCTAATAATTATAATTCCAATTACATTTATTGTAATCCAAGCTCACGATTTAATTGGAGAATTTCTCTCTATACAAAATCCTATAATTGAAAGTTATGTTTGGATTATTTTTCTTGTTGCTTTTGCCACCTCTTATTTTGAAGTTTTTTATGCTTGGTCGAGAGTACAACTTAAGTCAGTTTTCGGAAATATCTTAAAGGAAATTTACCCTCGTTTGTCAGTATTTATTTTACTAATCCTTGTTGGTTTGGAAATTATAGGTAAAGCTGAATTTGTTTGGTGGCTGACAGGATTGTATTATTTAAGATTATTCATTATGATTTCATACTCACTTTCCCTATATGTACCTAAGTTTTCTTTTAAATTGACATCAAACTTTAAGGAGATTGTCTTATACTCTATCTATATCCTATTAGCTGGGTCTGCTGCTAGCTTATTAATTGATATTGATAAATATATGATACCTCAAAAACAAGCCATTTCACAAACAGCTTATTATGCCGTAGCAGTATTTATTGCAACAGTCGTAGAAATTCCTGGAAGAGCTATGTTTCAGATATTAAACCCCTTGGTAGCAAAAGCATTAAACGATCAAAATTTTATTTATCTAGACAAACTATATCTAAAAAGTTCAAAGAATCTTCTAATAGTTTGTGGGCTCTTTTTTCTACTGATTAATCTAAATATTGATTCTTTTTATCAACTTATGAATAATGAGTTATATTCGGAAGCTACTTTAGTTGTTTTAATTATATCAACAGCCAAATTGGTTCAGATGAGTTTTGGATGTGGTCCAGCAATCTTAGCTACATCAAGTTTTTACAAGATTACACTACCATTTTCAGTCGCCATGGCAATTTCTGTTTATATTCTAAATGATTATTTAATTGATATATATGGAATAAATGGAGCAGCAATGTCAACTCTTTTGGTAATAGTCTTTTTCACTTTTTTTAAAGTTATCTACATAAAATGTAAATTAAAAACTCAACCATATAATCTCGACAGTTTAAAAATAATATTTGTGATTTTTTCTTTATATATTCTGATTGAACAAGTTAACATATTCATAAATCCTATATTAGAAATATTAGCAAAAAGCATTTTAATTTCATTAATTTACTTGTTAACAATTCATTTTTTGAAACTTTCGTATCGAATTAATGATGTTTTGAAGTCATTCAAAAAAGATTAGTTAAGCTTTTTTTCTAAAAAATTTTTCAAAAGTGACTTTTTATTTTTTATAAGTTTTTCTGGTGTCCCAGTAAATACCAATTCTCCTCCTCTTTCTCCTCCATATGGACCAAGGTCAATTATATGATCAGAACACTTAATGAGTTCAATGTTATGTTCAACAACTATGATGGAGTGCCCGTTTTCAATAAGTGAATTGAAAGACCTTAACAGTTTTTTTATGTCGTGAAAATGTAACCCTGTAGTTGGTTCATCAAAAATAAAGAGAGTCTTTTTTTTATTATTTCCTTTAATTAGAAATGTTGCAAGCTTTATTCTTTGTGCTTCTCCGCCAGAGAGAGTTGAGGATGATTGCCCCAATTGTATGTAACCCATTCCAACATCTTTTAGAGGTTGTATTTTTTTTACTATTTTATTTTGATTAAATTTTTTGAAGAACTTTATCGCTTCATTTACAGTCATTTTCAATACATCATCAATATTACATTTTTGAAATTTTATACGAAGAATTTCTTTTTTAAATCTTTTACCTTTACATGTTTCACAAATTAAGTTTACATCGGCCATAAATTGCATTTCGATCTTAACCGTTCCTTCTCCTTTGCACTCATCACATCTTCCACCATCAACATTAAAAGAAAAGTGTTTCGACTTATATTGGTTTAGCTTAGCCAAATTCTGAGATGCGAAAAGATTTCTTATTTCATCATATGCCTTGAGATAGGTTACAGGGTTTGATCTTGATGATAATCCAATTGGATTTTGATCTATAAATTCAATGTCATCTAAATAATCTAAATCTCCACTCAAATTATCAAATTGGCCTGGTTTTTCTTTAAAGATTTCTTTTTTATTCAAAAGAGCTGGGTATAATATTTTTTTTACTAAAGTAGTTTTTCCACTTCCGGAAACACCAGTTACTACAGTTAAATTATTGAGGGGGAAATTAACAGTGATATTTTTTAAATTATTTTCTCTTGCTCCGTGTATGGTGATTTTTTTTTCGGAAGCTTTTCTTTTTTTTGGAAGCTTAATACACTTCAGACCATTTAAATACATTGATGTTAAGCTTTTTGATCTTAAAATGTCATTAATTGATCCACTCGCTACAATTTCTCCTCCATTTTCTCCAGCTTTAGGTCCAATGTCAATAATATGATCAGCAACTCTCATAATATCTTCATCATGTTCTACTACTAGAACAGTATTTCCAATATTTTTCAAATCCACAAGAATTTTGATAAGTTTTTCGGTGTCTTTTGGATGTAACCCAACACTTGGTTCATCCAAAACGTATAGTGAACTCACTAAAGAGCTTCCGAGTGAATTTGCTAAGTTTATTCTTTGGGATTCACCTCCAGAAAGGGTAGACGATCTTCTATTTAAAGTTAAGTAACCTAATCCTACATTTTTAATAAAATTTAAACGATTACAAATTTCTTTTAAGATCCTTTCTGAAACTTGTTTTTCATAATCATTAAGTTTCAGGTCTTGAAAAAAAATAGATAATTCATAAATTGACATGTTGACTAAATCTGCTATAGATTTTGAATTAATTTTCACATGATTAACTTCTTTCTTTAACCTGCTACCATTACATTCATAGCATTTTGTTTTTCCCCTATATCTTGAAAGCATGACCCTGTTTTGGATTTTGTAACTTTTACTTTCAAGCTTCTTAAAAAAATAATTAATTCCTTTAAAATATTCATTTCCGGTCCAGATCAATGTTTTTTGTTTTTCAGTCAACTTAAAAAATGGTTTGTGAATTGGAAAATCAAACTGACTAGAGTTCTTTATGAGATCATTTTTATACTTTTTTAGTTTTTGTCCTCTCCATGGTGCAATTGCATCATTGTAAATTGACAACCCTGTATTAGGAATCACTAGTTCAGGATCTATTCCAATAATATCTCCATATCCGCCACAGTTAGAACAGGCACCTAATGGATTATTGAAGCTAAAAAAGTGTTCGCTTGGAATTGTAAATTTAATACCATCTTTCTCAAACTTATTATTGAAATAAAATCTTTTGTTTGAATTTAAGTTTTCAATTACTAATAATCCGTTTCCCTCAAAAAAAGCAATTTCAATTGAATCAGCGAGTCTATTTAAATAATCATAATTTTTTTTAAAAATGCTTCTATCTACAACTAATTCGAAATCAGAAAACTTAATATTTTTGATTTCATTTATTCGTAAAATTTCATTTTTAATTTTTATTCGAGCAAAACCCTGTTTTAATAGTGTTTCTAGATATTGATTTGAACATGTTTTGTTTTCAATTTTTTTCGGACTTAATATTAAAAACTTATCTAACTCCTTGAATTTTTTTATTTCGTTCAATACAGATTCAACACTATCTTTCTTGACTTCACTATTTGAAATAGGAGAAATTGTTTTTCCAACTCTCGCATATAATAACTTTAAATATTCATAAATTTCAGATGAAGTACCGACTGTAGACCTTGGATTTGAATTGTTTACCTTTTGTTCAATCGCAATTGCTGGAGATATTCCCGTAATTTTATCAACTTTAGGTTTATCTAGTTTTCCTAAAAACTGTCTCGCGTATGAAGATAAACTTTCAATATACCTTCTTTGACCTTCAGCGTAAAGTGTATCAAATGCCAAGCTTGATTTTCCGGAGCCAGATAAACCAGTAATTACAACAAGCTTGTTTTTTGGTATATCAAGATTAAGATTTTTAAGATTGTGCATTTTAGCACCTCTTATTTTTATTATTTTAGAGTTTGTCATTAATATACTTCGAAAACTAAATAAAACAATCTATAAATATAAGCCATATAAACCTCCGATTATTCATGTTTATATTTAAATTTTCTTTATTTAAAAGAAATAGTTAATTTAGTAACTTAATTAATTTGCCTATAAGAAGAAGCCTACTTTTATTTTTAACGATTAAATAATAATTTTAAAATTAGGTTATGGCAAATTTTAGCAGTGACACTTCTACCAGTTTAGTGTCTAAAAGTACTTATCCAAGTTCGCTTGATTCTCTATTCATTATGCATAAAAAAAGAGTTTTCAATTATATAAATTCAAAGATAAAGGATGTAGATGTGTCCAATGATATACTTCAAGAAACTTTTATTAAGGTCTTCAAAGTTTTGAAAAATGGGAAATATGTTGAAAAAGGAAAATTTTTATCATGGGTTCTAAGAATATCGCACAATTTGGTTATGGACTATTTTAGAAACAAAAAGAGATCAAAAGTAATTTTTGAAAAAGATCTTAATTGTTTAATTGCAAACATGAATTGTGGATTTGAGCAAAAACAAAAAAAAATGCTTTCTGATGAAACAATAAGAAAAGTGCTTTCAAAAATGATTGACAAACTTCCTCAGGATCAGAAAGAAATTGTAAACTTGAGATTTTTTCAAAACTATAGTTTTAGAGAAATAGCAAAAATCAATAATATCTCAATTAACACTGCCCTAGGGAGAGTAAGATATTCTATTATTAATCTAAAGAACGAAATGAAAAAATCAATTATTAAGAATGAGTTACAGAATTCTTATTAGGATCTTACATTTTTTGTCAAGTATAATTTTCTTCCAATAACTTTAGTAATTATATCTTTTTCTATATCCCAGCCACGAGCAGGTGAAAATTTTCTGCCATACCAAATGATTTGTAAATGAAGCTTATTCCACAATTCATTAGGAAACAATCTTTTCGCATCCTCTTCGGTTTTCTTTACGTTTTTTCCGGATGATAATCCCCATCGGTACATTAATCTGTGAATATGGGTGTCAACAGGGAACGTTGGTACTCCGAAAGCTTGCGCCATAACTACACTTGCTGTTTTATGACCAACTGAGGGTAAATATTCAAGATCATCGAAATTTTGTGGAACTTTTCCATTGTGTTTTTCAATTAAAATTTTTGAAAGTTCATAAATTCCTTTTGCTTTTGTTGGCGATAATCCTACCGGCCTTATAATAGATCTGATATCATCAATACTTAGTTTAATCATATCATATGGGTTGTCTGCTTTTTTGAATAGAATGGGAGTCACCTTGTTAACTCCAACATCAGTGCTTTGTGCAGAAAGTAAAACTGCTATTAGTAATGTGTATGGATCTTTGTGATCAAGAGGTACGGGAACTTCAGGAAAAAACTCCTCCAATTTTTCTATAATAAATTTTACTTTTTCTGTTTTTTTCATCGATAATACATAAATTTACAATAAAATATAAATAAATGAAGTTACTTAATGTTGGCGATAAGATTCCTCAATTTGAATGTTATGATGACAGTGGTAATCTATTTACAGAAAAAAATCTTTTAGGAAAAAAAACTATTATTTTTTTCTATCCAAAAGCAAATACGCCTGGTTGTACTGCTCAAGCATGTAATTTATCTGAAAACTATTCAGATCTCGAAAATCGAGGTTATTCAGTAATTGGAGTTAGTGCTGATAAGGTAGATTCTCAACATAAATTTTCTTTAAAGTATGGAGGTTTTAAATATCCTCTTCTTTCCGATATTGATAAAAAGATGATAAACAGTTTTGGCGTTTGGGGACTTAAAAAATTTAGAGGCAAAGAATACATGGGTATCTTGAGAACAACTTTCATAGTTGGAGAAGATCTAAAAATTTTGAGAATTATTGATAAGGTAAAGACTAAAGATCATGCCCATCAAATATTGAATGAATAACTATCTGTATCCAAATAGTTTTTTATCCTTTATTAACTTATTTACCTCAGCTGGGAGTTTTTTCTCCCAACCAGTTTTATTATTCTTTATTTCACTAAGAACCTCTGCAGAGTAAATGTCAAGCAAGTTTTCGTTATAATTTTCAATATCAATTAATGTCTTATTGCTCTTAAAAAATTTGTATAAATCTTTTACTTTATTTGCGACTTGAATATTAGAGGTGTTTATAATCTTTCCATTTTTCAATTTCATTGGATATAAAAAAACTTTTAAGTTTTTTACAAAAAGCTTTCCGAAAGCTTCAAGAATTCCGCCCCTAAGATTATCATAATACTTTTCATCAAATATTTCGATTAAATTGTTTACACCCATAGTTAAAAAAACTTTGTTTTTAGTGTAATTAGAGAAATATTCTGCAAGTTTATAGTATTCTTTAAAATTTGTTATCATCACCGTTTGACCTAATGCGCAGAGTAATCTCGCTCGATCCATAAAATCTTTTTCATTGATATCTCCATCACCATTTCCATTGGTTGAAATAAGATTTGAAAGTGTGATTTCAAATAGATTAATGAAGTTATTTTTTTTAAAATTTTTATCTTTTGAAATTAAATCCGAAGATTTTAAGTACATGTCTTCATTAACGAGTGTTACAGGTCTGAAGCTTCCACGAATTGCGAGAATATCTTTTTTCCAAAGCACTTTAGCAGGAAGAATATTATTTCCGTCAGGTCCAAACATGACCGCTTTTGTCATTCCATTTTTCACTAACTCCAAACTCATAAGCCTATTATCAATATCATTAAACAGTGGACCACTAAAATTTATGGTGTCGATTTCTATGGCATCAGGATCAATATGATCGTATAGATATTTTAAGAGTTTTCTTGGCTTGTCATTTTTGTAAAATGCTCCATAAATTAGATTTATACCCATTAAACCTAAAGCTTCCTGTTGTGCCTTAGCATCAAAGGAGTGGAATCTAACATGTATGTGAATCTCACTAAAATCATTCTCAGGATTTGTTTGAAATTTCATTCCCATCCAACCATGTCCCTTATATTTTTTTGCAAAGTCAATTGTTGCTACAGTATTTGCGTATGTAAAAAACATTTTGTTGGGATGTTTTTTTCTGCTCATTCGGCTCACAAGTAAGTTTATTTCGTGATCAAGCATTTTTTTTAATCTTGACTCGGAAACATAACCATCCTCCTTTTTTCCATATATCGCATCACTAAAAGCTTTGTCGTAAGCACTCATTGTTTTTGCTATTGTACCTGAGGCTCCTCCAGATCTGAAAAAGTGTCTGGCGACTTCTTGTCCAGCACCTATTTCGGCAAATGTTCCGTAGATGTGTTCGTTCAAATTTATTCTAAGAGCCTTCGCTTTAATTGAAGGAATGTTTTCGAAAGGTTTGTCTCCTGTAAGTGAAACTGACATTAAAAGTAATTCTATTAGCTAAGTTATGAGTTTTTTATAAAGTAAATAATATATTTATGACAAAATTGAGTCGTTGAATATTACATTTTTAGGAACCGGAACGTCAACTGGTATTCCCTTAATTGGAAGTAATCATCCTGTTTGTAAAAGTGATAATTCCAAAGACAAAAGACTTAGATCGTCTGTGCTTATTGAGTGGGATGATTTAAATATTATAGTTGATACTGGTCCTGATTTTAGACAACAAATGATAAATTGTAACTGCAAAAGAATTGATGCAGTTCTTTACACTCATGAACACTATGATCACATTTCTGGAATTGATGACTTAAGGGCATATTGTTTTCGTCAAGGTTCTATTCCAATATATGCCCACAAGAGGGTAATTAAAACTTTGAAAAGAAGATATAAGTATATTTTTGATATTAATAAAAGATATCATGGTGCTCCTAAACTTGAAACTAATGAAATAACCAAAAACAAAGTCATAAAGGTTTTTAATAAGAATATTATTCCAGTCAGTTTTAAACATGGTAAACTTCAGGTTTTTGGTTTTAAATTTAAAAGTTTAGCTTACATCACTGATTTAAAAAAAATAAGTCAAACTGAAATAAAAAAATTAAAAAATCTTGACATACTAGTTTTAAATTGTATAAGAGTTGAACCCCATTTTTCACACTTAAACTTAGAGGAAGCTTTGGAGCTCATTATTAAAATAAAACCAAAAAAAACATACCTAACTCACATAAGTCATTTATTAGGTTTTCATGACGAAGTTGAGAGTAAATTACCTGAAAATGTTTTTCTTTCCTATGATGGTCTTAAAATAAGTTTATGAGTGTTCGATAAGCCACTTTAGCATTGATTTGAAGTTTTCTGAAGATACACCATGACCAACCGGGTATGATTCGAACTTAAAATTTATATTATTAATTTTGAGAAATTCTAAAGAATTTTTAACTTGAACGTAGGGTAATACATTATCATTAGTTCCATGTGAAAAATAGAATGACAAAGACTTAAAATTTTTTTTATTTAGTTCAATAATTTCTTTATCTACACCTCCACTTAAGCATATAACATTTTTGATTCCTAATGGATTAGTGAGCGCTATAGCATTACTAAGTATAGCACCTTGACTAAAACCCATTAAGGTTACGGAAAATGGATCAGTTTGAAGTTCCTCATGCAATATATTAATAAAGTTAGTCAAACTGTTTCTTGTTTTAATTGCCATTTCTCTGTCATAAACCTTGTTACCTTTTTGGTCAAAACTAATATCGTACCAAGCGAATCCCATTCCAATATTTATGGGTGCTCTCAGTGATACAATAGTATATTGATCAGGTAGAGCACTTGAAAATGAAAATAAATCCTTTTCATTGCTTCCATATCCGTGTAACATTATGAGTAAGGGAGGTTTTCGTTTTTTTAAACATGATTTTTTTTTTATGAAGTAATATGGAATATTAGTCATTTATGATAATTTTACTTCCATTAATTGATCCAATTGCTTTCCCTTCTAATTCAGAACCAATAAATGAACTGTTTTTAGATTTGGATTTAATATTTGATTTCTCAACAATATATTTTTGATTTGGAAGGAAGAGTGAAATATTGGCATAATTTCCTAATTTAATTTCGGGAGACTTAATATTGAACCTTTGTCTTCCTTTGGTCAAAATCTTTATGGTTTTTTCCAAAGAAAAAATACTCAACAAGGCTCCAAAAATTGACTCTATTCCGATGCTTCCAAACAGTGCATTGGTTATATCCATTTTTTTACAATCAATTTCAATTGGACAATGATCGCTTGTTACCATGTCAATTGTACCATCGTCAACACCTTTAATTAATGCTTTTCTGTCTAGCTCAGTTCTCAGTGGTGGTAGTAGTTTAAATCTTGTATCGAAGTCCATCAGTTTATCTTCATTAAAAAATAGGTTATGTATAGACACACTGCAGCTTATATCCAAGCCTTTATCTTTAGCTTGTCTAATTAAATCGACAGAGCTTTTTGAAGATATTGTAGGGATGTGTAATTTACCTTTTGAATATTCCAATATTTTTAAATCTCTATTTATTTGAATTTCCTCAGAAATTGATGGTTGTCCTTTTAGACCATATTTGGTGCTAACAAGTCCCTCATTCATAACACCGCTGTTAGACAAATGATGATTCATTGGAAAAGACATAATCAAACCATCAAATGTCTGTGAATAAAGTAGAGCAGTTTTTAGTAAATTAGGATTAGAGATTGGAACTTTATAATCATAAAAAGCTAAAGCACCATTTTCTTTCATGTCTCTGAGTTCAGCCAAAGAACTTGATTTGCTTTTTTCGGTAAAAGAACCTATTGGATGAACATTTAAAGTTAAATTTTCAGATTGTGACTTGATAAATGACACCCCTGCACTACAATCGATAACAGGATTAGTATTCGGAACTAACAATATATCAGTAAATCCACTCAAAGATGCTACACGTGCACCATTTTGAATTGTTTCTCTTTGTTCGTATCCAGGCTCACCAAAACTGACACAGCTGTCAAACCATCCTTCAGAAACATGTAAGTCATCAATTTTTATAATTTTATTTGCATTAAATTCAATACGGTCAGAAATATTTTTAATAATACCGTCAACGATCAATATGTCCTGGGTTTTGCCTTTGAATTTGCCGTAGGCACTTATAACTTTTGCAGATTTAATTAAGATTGATTGCAATTAAGTTATTTTTTCTTTATCAAATATACGTATTGTGCGAAGAATAAAGAAATAATATTGAATATCTAAAATTTTTCAAACACCCCCAATCCAAATAATGCGAAATCATATTTAACAGGATCAAGTGGGTTGAGCTCTTTCAGACTTTTATCAAGTTCTAAAACAGATTTATGGTCATTCTGTGTTCTATTTAGTAAACCAAGTTTTCTAGCTACATTTCCAGAATGAACATCTAGTGGACATGAAAGAATTGATTTATCGATATCTTTCCATAATCCGAAATCAACACCATTTTTGTCATTTCTAACCATCCACCTCAAAAACATATTTATTCTTTTACACGCGGAACCCTTGAAAGGATCAGCAATATGTTTAGTAGTCCTAGCGTGATGAGAATATTTAAAAAAAATTTTTTTAAAATTGTGTATTGTTGAATGAATATTTTTTTCATTATTAGGTGGGGTAAAAACATTCTCTAGACCACCAGTATATTTATAAATTTTAGACAAAGAATTTAAAAAATATCTAAAATCAATTTCATTAAATGTTCTATGAACAAATTTGATTTTGGAAATTTCATTATTAGTGGCATTTAAAATAAAATCATGTGGTGCATTATCCATTATTCTCATCATTTTAAATGCGTTTTTAATAACTGTTTTTCTCAAACCCCATGAAATTATTGATGTCAAAAAGGCTGAAATTTCTATATCTTCTTTTTTATTAAATGAATGGGGAATTTGTATGGGATCAGTTTCTATGAATGATCTGTTATTATAATAATTAGATTTCTCTTCAAGAAAAGTCTTTAAATCTGAATTACTTAGACCACTTCCCATCAATTAATCTTAGTTTTCTGTCACTCAAATCAGAAAGCTCTTTACTATGTGTTATGGTTATTATAGTCAAATCCATTTTTTTTCTTAGCTCAAAAAATAATTCATAAAGCTTTTTTGCATTGTAGCTATCTAAATTTCCACTTGGTTCATCTGCTAAAAGAACTTTGGGTTCATTAATTAAAGCTCTCGCCACAGCAACTCTTTGCTGTTCTCCTCCAGAAAGTTCATTTGGTCTTTGATCCATGATTTTAGCAATGTTAAGAATATCCATCAATGTTTCACTTTTTTCAAGATATTCTTTTTTTTGAACACCTTTAATCATGGCTGGAATACAGATGTTTTCTTTTGCTGTAAATTCAGGAAGAAGTTCATGAAATTGAAAAACAAAACCGAGCTCGGTATTTCTAAATTTAGAAATCTCATTTTCCATGAGCTTACTTGTTTCAACTTTATTGATTAATAAACTGTAGTTATCTGAATCAGGTTTATCAAGAGTTCCAATTATATTCATAAGCGTTGTTTTTCCTGCACCTGAGGGCCCAACAATTGAAACTATCTCACCTTTTTCAACATTTAGGTCAATGTTGTCAATAACTTTTTTTTTTCCAAATGACTTTGAAATATTAGCGGCTTTAATCATTTATTTGTTTTTTTTCTTAAAATATTATAATCTATAAAATAATTTATTCTTAAAGAAATTTGGTGATTTATTGGTTTTTGAAAAAGCTCTTTTGTACTACTGTAATATGAAATTCCTGAAAGATTATCTTGATTAAATAAGTTATTTCTGTAAAGTAGGGTAGCTTTACTTCCAGGAGCAAATTCCCAATTGAAACCCAAATCAAAATTCCAAAGGTTGAAATTAGTATTTGGATCATAATCTGAAATATTTTTTGATGATAACTCTCTCTTTCCATCATTATTGAGTATGAAGAAATCAGAATCATATTTGGCTGAACTCCAAAATTGTCTCAGTTTTAGATTAATAGACATATATGAATCGAAATTGTAATTCAATGAAAAGTTGTTTTCTATTGATTTAACATCTCTTAATCCAAAATAAACGTTATTGTTTTCTTTGAAAACATATCCTACATCATCCAACTTAGTTGAATTATTAAGTTCAAATTCAAGATTTAATTTATCGTTTGCTCTTAATCCAATGCCACCCCCGTATTGTATCTCAGTTTTATTTTCATTAAAATCTTCACCATTTGCAAATAGGTACTGAAGATCTATTCCATATTTAACTTTTTTTCTGTTATCTGAGTTATAACTAAATTGGAATTCCACTTCAGCGGGGTCTATAATGAAAGTATCAGTTTTTCTTGGTTCATCATAGTTTTTATATTCTGATGTGTAGTCTATATCAAATTCTATTTCGTGTAGGTTTAGCAATGTAATGTTATTTCCAAACCTAAAACCTCTAGATTTCATGATCTTAGGAAAAAATCTACTTCTCTCACTGACATATAAATAAGAGTTGAAATTTTCATACCATTCACTGGGTTTAAAAGTTTGATATCGAATAGTTGTATAGAAAGACTGTGAATTTCTAAATCGATAAAACCCTAAGTCATTTTGATAATAATTTGCATCAACACCTCTCCATCCTAGTGAATATCTAAAATTCCCTGTTATTTCACTTATTCTTAATGCTCCTCTGAAGCCTTTTGTTGATCGATTTGCAGGGGAGAAGCTACTGTATAGATTTCCAATTACATTAAATTTCCTTTTATTATCAAATAAATCAAAAACAAAAGCACTGTTATTGGAGTTTTTAAATTCAAAGCCAGATCTATTTACATTCGCATTGCTAAAAGTTATTGTTGAAAATTCATTAATGATTTGTTGGGTCAAGGTTATTACGTTATAATTTGTCAAAGGTGAAATCATCTCTTTTCTATACCTATTTGTTAAATTATTTTTTATCCTAGCATATGCACTATTAGTTATTGAATTTATTAGTCCTACACTGAGTCCAGAATTTGTTGTTCCTGTTAATTTCACCGAATTAATCAAATCTGGTTTACTATCGTATCCGATTAAGCTTTCATTATCATCTAATACATCATTTTCATTAAAATTTACTTCCTCTCCAATTCTTCTGCTGTAAAAGAAATTACCACTTCTTCCACTTCCTCCTCCATCTGCTTTTTTAAATAATGAGGCGCCCTCGGTAAAAAAAGGTCTGTTTTCATCAAACTCTTGTTCGAATGGACTGAGGTTTAGTTCTTCGTCATCAAATGTCACTTGTCCAAAATCTGGAATCAAAGTTGCATCAAGTGTGAAGCTATTGCTTATTCCATATTTCAAATCCATTCCGGCAGAGTAAGCTGAAAGTGGACTACTGCCTTTTTTCAAATCAATACTTGACTGAATATATGGATAGAAAAAAAGCCTTAAAGGAGGGCTTATGTTTTTAAGTTCTGAGGTTAATCCTTTGGATTCTGCAAATTTTCTTGTCTCATTGTCAACATAGTTCCAGGTGTAAATTTCACCAGTTTCAACAATTTTTCTTCCAAAATTGATTGCCCAAGTTTGTATATCTTTGGAAGGGAAACGTAAAGCGCTGTATGGGATTTTTAATTCAGCTGACCATCCGGAATTTATAATCTTAACGTCAGATTCGAAAACAGTATCAAAATCCCAATCCTCAGGTGAAATTTCCTCACTTGTGAAGGTGTCTCCAACTGTTCCAGAACTAGTTATTTGAAACCCTTGATAATTAGTATTGTCGTCATAAGGGTTGATTGAAATAAAAAAAGTTTCAGCATTAACTTCCCAAATATTGTCACGCTGACTAAATTCAACTGGAATTGGGTTTGGGTTTTTAAAAACTCCTCCAATGTAAATAGCATCGTCATCGTATCCCATGTATACAAAGTTTTCATATCCTGGTTGTTCAGTTTGCCCGTTATTTGGCTGCCATCTTTCGAATTTTGTGGCAGGTATACTTTTGCTCCATTGATCGTCATCTATTAATCCATCAATTTTTGGAGGTTTATCAAATCTTTTGACCTCTATAACTCTTCTCTCTTGTGATATAAGGTTTGATATAAAAAGAAAAAAAAGAAAACAAAAGGTATTCTTCATTTGGTCTAAAAAATAATTACGCGAAATTAGTTAATTTAGACAACAATCAACTGTAAAAGTTTATTTCTGTAATACGTATGAAAAAAAAAATTATTCTGGGAGGTGGTTGCTTTTGGTGTACGGAGGCTATTTTTAAAAAATTAAAAGGGGTAGAAGATGTTGTGCCTGGATATACTGGCGGGAGTCT
Source organism: uncultured Bacteroidota bacterium (assembly GCA_902523635.1). Taxonomy (GTDB): domain Bacteria; phylum Bacteroidota; class Bacteroidia; order Flavobacteriales; family Flavobacteriaceae; genus MAG-121220-bin8. The sequence goes on from CABZAE010000002.1 coordinate 104,944, forward strand.
TAAAAACCCCTCATATAAAGATATATGTACCGGTCTCACAGGACATGCAGAGGTAATTAAAATAAGTTATAACCCTAATACTATAGACTTTAAAACAATAATTGATGTCTTTTTTCAAACTCATGATCCCACAACGTTAAATCGTCAGGGCAATGATGTTGGTTCACAATATAGGTCATCAATATTTACTAGCGATCCTGTTGAAAAAAAACTAATTAAAGAAAGAATTGCTTACTACAATGAGAATAAATTCCTTAATAGAAAGATTGTTACCAAAATTGAGCCTGAAAATATTTTTTATGAAGCTGAGGATTATCATCATAATTATTTTCAATTAAATAAACAAGCTCCATATTGTAAAATGGTGATATCACCAAAAGTTCAAAAGCTTATAAAAAATCATTCAGATTTATTAGGCTAACCAAATTATTTGTAAAAACCCAATGTTAATATTTTAATGACTCCTTTTGTAAAAACCTTTGACATTTTCAGAAAAAATTCAAAAATAAACTTATCTTTTTTACCTCGATAGATAGAAATAATTAGACCAAAAATATATCCAAACAAAATCAGTAGAATTTGATAAACTGGAAATATTATTGTTAGTCTTAATGGCCAATAAAAAACTTGTGGTATACTGTTTAAATTTAGAATTGTTAGCAAAGGTTTTGACAAAAGCGCAGCAGCGGATCCTGTCAAAGCAAAAACAACCATTACAATAACAAATTGTGAAGAGCTCTCAATTCCCCATTTTTTTTTCAAATAATTTATCATCAGTTACTTCAAAATATCAATTATTTGTGTAGCAAGTTCTATACCAATTCTGTCCTGAGCCTCATTAGTTGCAGCTCCGATGTGGGGTGTTAGAGATATTTTCGGATGCATTAAAAGTTTAATGCTTGGATTAGGTTCATTTTCGAAGGTATCTAAAGCAGCAAAAGAAATTTTATCATTATCTAGTCTTTTGATCAGTTCATCCTCGTTAACAACACCTCCTCTAGCTGCATTGATTATTCCAATGCCATTTTTCATTAATTCGAATTCCTTAGTGTCAATGACATACTTGTCTTGTGCGGGAATATGCAATGTTAAAAAATCACAATTTTTTAAAACAATTTCTAGTTTCGATATTTGAATTTTAAATTCTACACAATTTCCGTCAAAAAAATCAATTTTTAAATCTGATTCTTTGAGGAATTTATCATAAACCAAAATGTTCATTCCTACACCAATAGCAAGTTTAGCAGTTTCTCTGCCAATTCTTCCAAATCCAATAATGCCAAGTGTTTTTCCTCTCAGTTCTATTCCTTTTGAATAATTCTTTTTGAGAACCTTGAAATTTTTATCACCATCAAGTGGCATTTCACGGTTGGATTCATGTAAAAATCGAACTGATCCATAAAGGTGAGCAAAAACAAGTTCAGCTACAGACGAGGATGATGCAGCTGGAGTGTTGATAACCTCAATTCCTTTTGCTTTAGCGTATTCAACATCAATATTATCCATTCCAACACCACCTCTTCCTATAACTTTTACTGAGGGGCATTGATCAATTAGATCTTTTCTGACTTTGGTTGCACTTCTAACAAGAAGAACAGAAATATTCTCCCTATTGATGTGTGAAATTAAATTTTTTTGTTCAACGAAATTAGTTGAAACATCAAATCCAGATTCTTCAAGCTTCTTTTTACCTGAATTTGAAATTCCGTCATTGGCTAATATTTTCATTTATTTAAACTTTATTTTTGAGTTCAGACATTACTTCTGTTAGTACTTTAACGGAGTCAATATCCATTGCATTGTACATTGATGCTCTGTAACCTCCGACTGACCTATGTCCATTTATTCCACTAATATTAGCCTTGGAACATAAAGAATTAAAAATTTCACTATGGTTATCATTTACTAAATTGAAAGTAGCATTCATTGCACTGCGGTCTTCAGTATTGGCAAAACCAACGAATAGTTCATTGTTGTCAATTTCATCATAAATTAATTTAGCTTTATCGTTATTTCGTTTTTCAATAGCTTCAATGCCACCATTTTTTTTTAGCCAAGTGAGATTGAGCATGCAGGTATATACAGAAAATACTGGAGGTGTATTAAACATACTACCTTTGTCAATGTGTATTTTGTAATCCAGCATAGATGGAATATTTCTTTTTACTTTTCCAAGAATATTTTCTTTAATAACAACTAATGTTGTACCAGCTGGACCCATATTTTTTTGTGCACCAGCATAAATTAAGTCAAAACTTGAAAAATTAATTCTTCGAGAAAAAATATCTGAACTCATATCAGAAATTAGAGGAATGGTTGTTACAGGTATGTCTTTAATTTGCGTACCAAAAATTGTATTATTTGTTGTAATATGAAAATAATCTAAATCATCTGGAATAAAATAATTCTTGGGAATGTAATTGAAATTTTTACTTTTAGATGACTCAATTTCAACAACCTCACCAAATAATTTTGCTTCTTTAATTGCTTTGGTTGACCATGTTCCTGTGTTAAGATAGCCAGCTTTTGTTTCTAGTAAATTGTATGCACACATTAGAAATTGCATACTTGCTCCACCTTGTAAATAAATTGCTTTGTAGCCTTTATTTTCAAGTCCTAGCAACTCTATTGCAAGATTTTGCGCATTTTCCATGATATCGACAAAATCCTTACTCCTATGTGAAATTTCTAATAGACTAAGACTCGAGTTGTTGATATCAATAACAGATTTTGCGGCAGATTCAATTACTTCTTTTGAAAGTATACTAGGTCCAGCACTAAAGTTGTGTATTTTCATTTATTGATCTCGAAAATAATCATTTGATATTAAAAACATGCAATTTTTCAAATAATATATCATCATATTTTTAACAAAAAATTTATGGTGTCAATATCGTCTGCATAACTGTTAAGTTTTGGTTTTTGAGATTGACCAAACTTGATTGAATTTATAATTATTTCATTACTTACGATGCACTGAATCTTTTGTTGATTTTTTTCTTTGTAATCTAAAACGTCTGATACTTCATCATAATATTCATAGAAAACACATCCAATCGGAGAACCAAAACTTTTATCTTCTTTGATAATTAAAAAGCCATTATCCAAAAACTTTTCTTCATTCATTAAAAAGACTGCTTTATTGTAGTCATAATTATTAACGTATTTGTTATGATTTATAATATCTTTAAATTCATAAAGCGCTCCAAAAAGTTTATCAAAATCATACCCATTCGGAACAAAAATTTTTGAAACGTTTCTACAACCTAGTCCGAAATAATTAAAAATATCATTTCCTAACTCTTTTAAATTATCTTGACTTTCTAGCCCATTCAAAACTGCTAAAGAATGTCTGTTTTTTCTTAGGATTTTCGGAAAATCTTTAAAATAAAATTCAAAATATTTATTGGAGTTATCACCTCCAGTTGCGATAACTGCATCAAAATTCATTATTTTTTTTCCTGTTAATTTGACTTTTTTTTTGAAGCCACTAGAAATGTAGTCTAAAAAATTAATTATCTGTGGAAAAACGAATTTATCATCAGAAGATAGTTTTAAAATTGTATTTAAATTTAAAATGGAGACACATAAAAAGTCGTGAAATCCAACTAAGGGAATATTGCCAGCCATAATTATTGCAACGGTTTTTTTTGAATTTTTTTCTTCTAGGTTGTACTTAGATAACCATTTTTTCAAATTTTCCCTTTCAAGTTCTGTTCCAAGGTTAAGTAAGGCTTCCTTGTAATTTTTTATTGTAAACCAATTATTATGTTTGTGCGATAATAAGATGCATTCATTAAAAATTTTAATCCAATCAGAATATTTTGAATTCAAATTATTTGAATGTATATCTCTAAATAATTTTCCTAGCTCTGCGAATAAATTAATTCTCTTTTCAAGATTTTCCATAAAATTTGTGTGAAATAATTATTCAATTAAATTTGTACGCAAATTTATGGAAAGATATTTTAACATTTATGTTTTATGAAAGCTGGTATAGTAGGTCTTCCGAATGTGGGTAAATCAACTCTTTTTAATTGTTTATCTAATGCAAAAGCCCAAAGCGCAAATTTTCCTTTCTGTACAATTGAGCCAAATATTGGGATTATTAATGTTCCCGATATGAGAATGCTTGAAATTGAAAAAATTGTTTCTCCAGAAAAAGTTATTCCTGCAAATGTGGAAATTGTGGATATAGCTGGCTTGGTTAAAGGTGCGAGTAAAGGTGAGGGTCTTGGCAATCAATTTTTAGCTAATATTAGGGAAACTGATGCAATTATACATTTGATAAGATGCTTTGATAGTGAAAAAATTATTCATGTTGAAGGTTCAATTGACCCTGTTAGAGACAAAGAAATTATAGAAACTGAATTGCTTATTAAAGATCTTGAAATTGCTGAAAAAAAACTTGAAAAAATAGACAGAATTGCAAAAACTGGAAACAAAGAAGCTCTCAAAGAGCAATCAATTTTAAATATAATAATAGAAAGTCTTAAAAAATATAGTCCAGTCCGAAATTTAAAATTTAATGATGAGGATAGATTATTTGTTAGTTCTGTACAGTTTTTGTCTAATAAGCCAGTTTTATATGTATGTAATGTTGACGAAAAATCTTTAGCTGATGGCAACTTACATGTAAAAAAATTTAAGGAGTCTCTTGGTAGTGAAGATTTGGATGTTTTAACTCTCGCTGTTAAAACCGAAGCAGAAATAAACGAACTTGAGAACTACGATGATCGAATGGTTTTTTTGAAGGATATCGGATTGAGTGAACCAGGCTCCTCAAAACTTATAAAAAAAGCATACGAAATGTTAAATCTTCAAACTTTTTTTACTGCTGGTAAAAAAGAGGTGAGGGCTTGGACTATACAAAAAGGTAATACAGCTTCCCAAGCTGCAGGAGTTATACATTCTGATTTTGAAAAAGGTTTTATTAGAGCTGAGGTTATTTCATATGAAAACTTTATAGCTTATAAAAATGAGATAAAAGTTAGAGAAGCTGGTAAACTTAAAATAGAGGGAAAGGACTACACTGTAAAGGATGGAGATATTATGCACTTCAGATTCAACGTTTAAAAGATTTCAACAAACCCACAAGATTCTTTGTTAATTATTTTATTAAATCAACATTTTATATTTTTTACTGATGCATTATCTTAGCTTCCATTCAAAAAATGGCAATAATATCTAAGTATACTGAGGACAATATAAAATCGCTAGATTGGAAAGAACACATCAGGATGCGCCCAGGCATGTATATAGGCAAACTCGGTGATGGTTCTTCTCCCGATGATGGCATTTATATTTTATTAAAAGAAGTTTTAGATAATTCAATTGATGAATTTGTTATGGGGGCAGGAAAAACAATTGAAATTTCAATTTCTGATAATTGTGTTTCAGTAAGAGACTATGGTAGAGGAATTCCTCTCGGAAAAGTTGTTGATGTCGTTTCTAAAATGAATACTGGTGGAAAATATGATACTAGAGCATTCAAAAAATCTGTAGGTCTAAATGGAGTTGGTACAAAAGCAGTTAATGCTCTTTCATCAGAATTTAAAGTTGAGTCTACCAGAGATGGTAAAATAAAGTCAGTTACCTTTAATATGGGGGAGTTGAAAAGTGATGAACCGATTTCTGATTCGACTAGAAGAAAAGGTACTAAAGTTTTTTTTAAGCCTGACAATACAATTTTTAAAAATTTCAAATACAGAGTTGAGTATGTTTCAAAAATGCTGAAATACTATGTTTATTTAAATCCAGGATTGACCATAGTTTTTAACGGAGAAAAATTTGTTTCAGAAAATGGACTTAAAGATTTATTGCAGGATAATAATGATTTTGAAAAACTTTTATACCCCATAATACATCTCAAAGGAAATGATATAGAGATAGCAATTACCCACAGTAAAGTTCAATACAGTGAAGAATATTATTCTTTTGTTAATGGACAGCACACCACTCAAGGAGGCACTCATCAATCAGCGTTTAGAGAATCATTAGTGAGAACAATTAGAGATTTTTTTGGTAAACCCTATGATTCAAGTGATATAAGAAAATCTATAATTGCATCCATTAGTATTAAAGTTATGGAGCCTGTATTTGAATCTCAAACAAAAACTAAACTTGGATCAACTGAAATGGGCGATCAGCTTGGCTCTGTAAGATCCTATATCAACGATTTTGTAGGTAAACATCTTGACAATTTTTTACACAAGAACCCTGAAATTGCTGAAGCAATTCAAAAGAAGATTGTGCAGGCCGAAAAAGAAAGAAAGGAGCTTTCGGGAATTAGAAAATTAGCTCGAGATAGAGCAAAAAAATCAAATTTACACAACAAAAAACTTAGAGATTGTCGTGTGCATTTAAATGATATGAATAAGGAAAACAGATTGGATTCAACTCTGTTCATTACGGAAGGGGACTCTGCGAGCGGTTCAATAACAAAATCTAGAAACGTAAATACTCAGGCTGTGTTTAGTTTAAGAGGTAAGCCTTTGAATTCATTTTCAATGACTAAAAAAATTGTTTATGAAAATGAAGAATTTAATCTCCTTCAAGCTGCCTTAAACATTGAAGATAGTATTGAATATTTAAGATATAATAATATAGTTATAGCAACTGATGCAGATGTTGATGGTATGCATATAAGATTGCTTTTAATTACTTTCTTTTTACAGTTTTTTCCCGAACTGATAAAAGAAGGTCATTTGTTTATCCTCCAAACACCGTTGTTCAGAGTCAGAAATAGAAAAGAAACCTTGTATTGCTATTCTGAACATGAGAGAGTTGAAGCAATAGAAAAGTTGGGATCGAAGTCAGAGATAACAAGGTTTAAAGGACTAGGTGAGATATCTCCAAATGAATTTAAAAATTTTATAGGAGAAACAATGAGACTGGACCCTGTTATGTTAGATGAAAATCACAGCATTGAAGAAATGCTTTCTTTTTACATGGGTAAAAACACTCCTGACAGACAAAAATTTATAATTGAAAATTTAAAAGTAGAACTGGATAAAGTTGAATAGCACTTATGGAAGAAACTCATGAAAACTTTGATGATGGTGCTAGCAATGAGACAAAAGATTCTCTTATTCGCGTTTCTGGAATGTATAAGGATTGGTTTTTGGATTACGCTTCCTATGTAATTCTTGAAAGAGCTGTTCCTGCAATTGAAGACGGTTTTAAGCCCGTTCAGAGAAGAATCCTACACTCAATGAAGGATCTAGATGATGGAAGATTTAATAAGGTTGCTAATATTGTGGGGCATACTATGCAGTACCATCCACATGGTGATGCTAGTATTGCTGATGCTATTGTGCAAATTGGTCAAAAGGACCTCTTAATTGAAACACAAGGTAATTGGGGAAATGTACTCACGGGAGATAGAGCAGCAGCTTCTAGATACATTGAGGCAAGACTATCAAAATTTGCACTTGAAATTGTATTCAGTCCAAAAATTACGAAATGGCAACTATCTTATGATGGACGTAGAAAAGAACCCATAAATTTACCCGTCAAATTTCCGCTTCTTCTTGCCCAAGGTGGTGAGGGTATAGCTGTTGGATTATCTACTAAAATACTCCCTCATAATTTTTTAGAGTTAATTGATTCTTCAATTAAATTTTTAAAAGGAAAAAAAATCTCGTTATATCCTGATTTTCCAACAAAGGGTGTTATGGATATCACAAATTACAATGATGGAATGAGAGGGGGTAGGGTAAAAATTAGGGCTCGAATTAACCAATTGAATAAAAATACACTAGCAATAACTGAAATTCCATATTCTACTACAACTTCATCACTAATCGATTCAATAGTTAAAGCCAATGAAACTGGGAAAATCAAAATAAAAAAAATTGAAGACAACACTGCAAGTGATGTTGAAATACTAATCCATCTTCCCAACGGAGTATCCCCAGATAAAACAATTGATGGGCTGTATGCATTTACATCATGTGAAACATCAATATCTCCACTTGGATGCGTAATTGAAGATAACAAACCTTTGTTTTTGGGTGCTACAGAAATCCTAAAAAAATCAACTATAAACACAAAAGAAATACTTGGATTAGAACTTGAATATAAAAAACAAGATCTTGAAAATCAGTGGCATTATTCATCTTTAGAAAAGATATTTATTGAAAATAGAATTTATAGGGATATTGAGGAAGTGGAAACTTGGGAAGGTGTTTTGAATACAATTGCTAATGGACTTAAACCTCATTCCTCTAAACTTCGGAGAAAAATAACAGAGGAGGATTTGGTTCGATTGACTGAAATTAAAATAAAAAGAATTTCAAAATTTGATCTTGATAAAGCAAAACTCAAAATAAAATCGATCGAGGATGATTTATTAAAGGTTAATTATAACATCGAGAACATTACTGATTTTACAGTTGAATATTTTAAAAATTTAAAAACAAACTTTGGTAAGGATAAAAAAAGAAAAACCGAAATAAGAGTTTTTGCTGGAGTTGATGCAAAAAAAGTTGTTGTGAAAAACATGAAGCTGTATGTTAATAGGGAGGAAGGTTTTGTGGGGACTTCAATCAAAAAAGATGAGTTCGTTGAAGAGTGTTCTGATATTGATGACATTATTACCTTCACTGATAACGGTGACATGATGGTCACGAAAGTTGATTCCAAGAAATTTATTGGAAAAAATATAATTCATGTTGCAGTATTTAAAAAGAAGGATAATAGAACAGTCTATAATATGATCTACAGGGATGGTAAAAGAGGAACTTCTTATATAAAAAGATTTAGTGTAACAGGTGTTACAAGAGAGAAAACTTACAACTTAACCAGAGGAAAAGATGGTTCAAAGGTGTTGTATTTTACATCAAATCCCAATGGCGAGGCTGAAATTATCACTATTATACTTAGACAATCTGGATCGATTAAAAAACTTAAATGGGATATCGATTTTGCAGATCTTGAAATTAAAGGTAGAGCATCTAAGGGAAATATAGTTACTAAATATTCAGTAAAAAAAATTGAATTCAAAGAAAAAGGGTTGTCAACATTAAAGCCAAGAAAAATTTGGTTTGATGAAACCGTTCAAAGAATTAATGTTGACAACAGAGGAGAGTTGTTAGGTGAGTTTAAAGGTGACGATTTTTTACTTGTTGTTCAACAAAATGGCACTCTGAAAATTACAAAACCTGATCTAAACATGCATTTCCCTGAGGATATGATAATCCTGGAAAAATGGGAAAGAAATAAGCCTTTGTCAGCTATTTACTATAACGGAGTGAAACAACGTTATTTTGTTAAGCGTTTCAAAGTTAGTCCATCGAAAGTTGATCAAAAATTTATTCCAGATAAAGGAAAAATACAGCTTGAGTTGGTCTCCTCTGACTGGAAACCAGTTATTGAGATTGTATTTTCTAAAAAATCTAAATTAAAAAAGGTAAATGATGTTTTGGAATTAGAAAAATTGATTGGAGTCAAAGGAATCAAAGCGATTGGAAATCACTTATCTTCACATATAATTAAAAATATTAATATTTTGGATCCAATCCCGTTTGAACCTACTCAAGAAATATTATCAGCCAATTTGAACACTAGAAGCGATTTAGATTTTAAAAAAGATGTAGGTGATAAAAATAATGATATAGCTCAAACAGAGCTGAATTTCGATTAAATAGCTATTTTTCTACAATTGTATCGGATATTTTCTTCGCTTTCCCTCTATTTGTGTTTTCGCTATCTCCAACATATGAGTACTCAAATATGTATTCATCATTAAAGGTGCTTAGTATTTTCATTTGGATCGCTTTTTTCTCAGAGGAGTTTTTTGGAGAAACTTTTTTTAAGATACACTCACATTCTGATACCCAATTTACATAGGAAGAGTCTATTTTATTATCAAAATAGTCAATTTCAAGATTTTTTGTTCTTGTAAAAAAAGTTTTAAGCGTATCTCCTTTAGAGGAAATTGAGGAAAACTCGAAGGATCCTGTTTGAAAATCTTTGCAATTCCTCTCCGCTTCGTAGCATGAATAAAGCAAAGAACAAAGTAATAAAAAACAGTAATATTTCATTTGCTAAATATAGTGCTTAATTTTCATAGATTTCGAAGGAGTTGTCATTAAAAAAGCATATTATTTTTATTATATTCTTATGTTGAATTTTCACATCGTTACTGTAATTTTTTTTATTGACGTAGTCTAGAGAGGGTGGGGGGGTATTTCTTTTTACTTCTTTTTCAGTACCATTAATTAGCCAGTCTAATGATATGTTTTTAAAGTTTTTAGAAATTTTGATTATGAAATCCAGGCTGGGTTTATTTCTTTTGCTCAGAATGTGAGAAACGCTTGATCTTTGAACATTTATTTTTTTAGCAAATTGAGATGCAGATAAATCATTGTCTGTCAATATTTTTTGTAATCTTTCAACAAAACTCTCCATGTTTACAAATGTATATATTTTTTATAAAAAATAACTATAAATTTAAATAAAATACATATAATATGTTAAAGTAATGGTTAATATAAAATCTATAAATTACACAAAATCAATAGTTTATTTGTATTTTATTAAAAATTGTATACAATTGTGTAATATATCATTGTTTTTGTTAAAAAAGAAGTTTCATTGTGTTTATAAATGTAACCATCTCAATTGTTAGATTTGTATTAAGATTTACAATAATTAAATGATAAATTATTCAAAATTTAAAATCCATGAAATAAATGGTCGATATATAACTAATGACACCTTATTAGAATTAAGTTTTTCAAATGATTTTAATATTTTGGGTTTCTCAGTTGGTTTAGCCCCAATTTATTATCTAAAACTAGGTTCGGGCCCTTTAAATATACTGATTTGGTCTCAAATGCATGGAAATGAATCTACATCGACGAGGGCACTGTTTGACCTAATTTCCTTCTTAAAAACATATGGAAAAGATTATGCGAACTATTTAACATTTCACATTGTTCCAATTTTAAATCCAGATGGGGCATTAAATTACACTAGAAACAACTTAAATGGGATTGACTTAAATAGAGACTTTTTAAATCTTTCCCAACCTGAAAGTAGATTATTAAAGAATCTTTACGAATCAGTCGAACCCGATTTTTGTTTTAATCTACACGATCAGAGATCTATTTACTCTGTAGAAGGGACAAATAACTCATCAATAATATCTTTATTATCTCCTACAGTTAATAATTCAAAGTCAGTGACATCATCTAGGACCAAAAGCATGAAAGTTATTTGTTCAATATATAATGAACTTAACAAATTAATAGAGGGTCATGTATCTAGATTTAATGATGATTATAATCCCAACTGTTTTGGTGAGGCATTTCAAACACTGGGAACTCCGACCATTTTATTTGAATCAGGTCAATTGGGTGAAGATTATACAAGAGAAAATACAAGAGAGTTTATGTGTATTTCCTTGATTTCTGCAATTAAATCAATTGCTGGTCATGAGTATAAAAATATTAATCACAATAATTATTTTCTAATTCCTGAAAATGATAAAAGTTTTTTTGATATTTTAATCAAAAATGTCTTGTTAAAATCAAAACTTAAAACAAAGAGATTAGATTTAGGGCTACGCTTTGAAGAAAACCTTTGTAAAAAAACAAAAAAAATAATTTTTATTCCTAAAATAATTAAAAAAGGTATGCTAAAATCAATGAATGGTCATAAGGAAATTGATTTTGTGAATAATTCTAATATTTATAATTTAAAATCTAATAATTTAGTTGAATTTCTCAAAAAGATCTAAATAATTACGAATAATTCAATTATTTGGGTATATATATGAAAATAATTCAATATATTTGTGTTTCCTTAAAATCTCAAATAAATGGCTACACTAAAATTAGATGAAATTGATAGACAAATATTGGATCTGTTGATTGACAATACACGAACCGCATTTACTGACATAGCAAAAAAATTATTAATTTCTGCTGGAACCGTACACGTCAGGGTAAAAAAAATGGAAGATGCTGGAATTATTAAAGGGTCATCACTATCACTAGATTACAAAAAGTTGGGTTATACATTCATTGCATACATAGGGGTTTTTTTAGAAAAAACACATCAAACTAAATTCGTTTTACAACAACTAGAAGCTATGCCTTTTGTCACTGTTGCACATATTACAACCGGAAAGTTCAATATTTTTTGTAAAGTAAGGGCGAGAAGTACAGATCATGCTAAGGAAATAATTTTTGCAATAGACGATATCGAGGGTGTTAACAGAACTGAAACTATGATTTCTTTGGAAGAAAGCATTAATGACAAGAAAAGATTGATGCATAAAATTTTTAATGAACTTTAACATACAAAGTTGCGTAAATTAACTAAGATAGATAGATTTAGAGAAAAAGTTTTATCTAAGTTTGAGCTTTACAACAGCATTTTTTCAACCCTTCCATATGAAAGTATAAAAAATACTGGTGTTCTTTTGTCATTGTTTAAAAAAATTTGTGAGGAAGGTTATTCTAATGACCAAAATCCTACAGAAATAGTAGAAAATTTTTTTAAAATATATCTTAAAGATAAAAATGAAAAGTTTAAGATTGATCTGCTATTTAATTTTATTCAATACATTGAACGTCAAATTGTTTTATTTGATGCAGTTGAGGATGCTGCATTTTCAGAAATTAATAATCTTGATGGAATAGGTACTTTACGCTCCCTTAAAGAGGATGTTGAATCTAAAGATAAAAAAAAGGAACTAAAAAAATATTTGTCAAAGTTTAAAGTTAGACCTGTTTTAACTGCTCATCCTACTCAATTTTATCCAGGATCTGTTCTGGGAATTATCACAGATTTAACCAAAGCTGTTAAGGATAATAATTTAAACGAAATAAAGGTTTTGCTTGCTCAGTTAGGTAAAACCCCTTTTTTTAAAAATAAAAAACCAAGCCCATACGACGAGGCGGTAAGTTTAACTTGGTATCTTGAAAACGTTTTTTACCAATCGATAAGTAATATTTATAAATACATAAGAATAAATATTTTTGATGGAAAGGATTTTTCAACAGATATCATAAATTTAGGGTTTTGGCCTGGGGGTGACAGAGATGGCAACCCAAATGTCACAACAAAAATTACAATTAAAACTGCAAACAAACTCAGGAGTGATATTATAAAAAATTATTACAGAGATGTTAAAAAGCTTCGAAGAAGATTGACTTTTAAAAACGTTGAAACGGAAATTATTGAAATCGAAAATAAACTTTACAACAGCATCCTTGATTCATCACAAAATCCATCGATTAGGCTTTTTGATTTAAAAAAGAGATTAGCAAAAATTAGAGAAACCATAATTAAAGATCATAAATCTTTGTTTCTCGAACAGCTAGATGATTTAATTTTTAAAGTGAATATTTTTGGATACCATTTTGCAACTCTTGATATTAGACAAGATTCAAGAATTCATAACAAAGCATTTAGCGAAATAATCAAACTTCTGATAAATAATAGATATCTTAATGAGGATCCTTTTTATGAAGAAATGGACATTAATCAAAAATTGAATTTCCTTTCAAAACTAAAAGGTAATTTGAACCCAAACGACATTAAAAACACCATACTTAAGTCAACTCTCGAATCAATTAGATCTATAAAAACTATTCAAAAATCTAATGGAGAAAAGGGCTCTAATCGATATATAATTAGCAATAATCAGTCAGCAGTTAATATCATGGAAGTTTTTGCAATGTTTAGGTTGAGTGATTGGTCAAATCCAACAGTAGATATTGTTCCTCTCTTTGAAACTGTTTCAGATCTTGAAAATGCTGAATCAGTAATGAAAGCAGTTTATCAGAACAAAAACTACAGAAATCATTTATCTAAAAGAAATGATGAACAAACCATTATGCTTGGTTTTTCTGATGGTACAAAAGATGGCGGTTATCTTATGGCGAACTGGAGCATATTAAAGGCAAAAGAATCTTTAACAACCATTTCCAGAAAATTTGGAGTCAAAGTGATTTTTTTTGATGGAAGAGGTGGCCCACCTGCTAGAGGAGGCGGTAATACCAATAAATTCTATGCTTCTTTGGGTGATTTTGTGGAATCTGATCAAATACAGATGACTGTGCAGGGACAAACCATAAGTTCTAATTTTGGAACAATTGATTCCTGTCAATATAACTTAGAACAATTATTGAGTGCAGGAATTCAGAACAGGGTTTTAAATTATAAAGATAATAACATAACCATTTATGAGAAGAAATTGTTAAGTAAGCTCGCTCAGATTAGTTATGATGCCTACAGTGAGTTTAAAAATCACCCGAAATTCATCCCTTACCTTGAAAATATGACCACAATCAACTATTATTCAAGAACTAATATTGGAAGTAGGCCATCAAAAAGAGCTAACTCCAACAACAAGTTTGACTTTTCTTCGCTGAGAGCTATACCTTTTGTTGGTAGTTGGAGTCAGTTGAAACAAAATGTTCCAGGTTTTTATGGGGTCGGTACAGCTCTAAATTTTTTTTATCAACATAATAATTTTAGTGAAATCAAAAAATTATATCAAAACTCCTCTTTTTTTAGAACTTTAATTTCAAATAGCATGATGAGTTTGACTAAATCATTTTTTAAGTTGACTGCCTACATGGAAGATGACCCTGAGTACGGAGATTTTTGGAAATTGATATACGATGAATACACTTTATCGAAATCCATGATTTTAAAATTGACCGGTTACAAAGAATTAATGGAGAATGAGCCAGCTAATCGCGAATCAGTTCAAAAAAGAGAGGAAATTGTATTACCATTGATAACGATTCAACAACATGCTCTTAGAAAAATAAAATTTTTGTCTGAAAAATCTTCAAAACAAAAATTGAATATTTATGAGAATATGGTAACAAGATCATTGTTTGGTAATATAAATGCTAGTAGAAACTCAGCTTAGGCATCATAAAAATCAAAAGCTTTTTTAATTAAGTTACTATCTACCTCAACATCATAAACAGGCTCTCCAAAGTTCTTTAAAAGTAAAAATTTTGTTTTGCCATACGAATTTTTTTTGTCATGAATTAATAGTTCTTGAATGCTAGAAATATCATTCTTACTGAAAATTTCTTTTCCATATTTTTTAATAACATGATTTTTAATTGCTTCAAGACTTTCGAAAGGAAACCCAAACAATTCAGTAGATAAATATCCCTCAAGAACAAATCCAATTGATATGGCAAAACCATGTAACAATTTTTTGTTTTTTAGGAGTGAGTTAGTTTCAATAGCGTGACCTAGTGTATGTCCATAGTTAAGAGCTTTTCTCTCTTTTTTCTCATTTGGGTCAGTCAAGACTATTGAGTTTTTTATCGTTATAGACTCTTTAATTAATCTGAGTTCAGGAAAATAAAAATCTTCTTGTTTAATTAACTTTTCAAATAATTTACTTTTTACTATTAAAGAATGCTTAAAAATTTCAGCATATCCACTGAGGACCTCTTTTTTACTTAAAGTTTTGATAAAAATAGGGTCTACAACAACCATTTTAGGCTCATAAAATGTTCCAATTTGATTTTTGAGAAATTGAAAATCGATTCCTGTTTTACCACCAACAGATGCATCAACTATTGAGAGTAGTGTTGTGGGTATATTAATATAATCAATTCCTCTTTTAAAGGTGCTGGCAACAAAACCGCCCATGTCACTTACAACACCTCCTCCTAAATTAATTATTAGACTTTTTCTATCTCCGCTTTTCCTGGAAATGATAGACCAAAGATTGATACATGACTCGAGATTTTTATTTTCCTCTCCCGGAACAGATTCTATGGTATCGAAATTTAGACCATTAGTTTTTTTTATAAAAATATCTAGGCAGTAATTTTTTGTATTTGTATCAACATGCACAAAAATCTTTGAATATTTATTTACCTGTATCAGATTTATGAGTTTTTTATAGCCCAAGTCTGAAAAAAAAATTGAGTAATTGTTCGATTTTATAAAATCCATGAAATATCTTCTTTTACAAATTAACATCTTTTTTGTAAAAAAACAGTTTAAATTTGTTTTTTAAATAACTAGAATTTGAATAGTTTTTTTAATAATACTAAAGACGCTTTTACTCTTAAATCTAACTTTGATCTCCTAAGAGCCAGATTTCTTTTCACGATCATTCAAAATAAATTTCTAGTTAGATTGGGTACATGGGTTACCAATTTTTGTTTGAAAATTCATTTACCTATCAATTCAATAATCAAAATATCAATATATAAACATTTTTGCGGAGGAATAAAAGAAACTGAGTGTTATCCAATTATAAAAAATATGTTTAAAAAAAATGTATGTACTGTATTGGATTTTTCAACAGAGGGATATCAAAATGAAAAAGATTTTGAAATATGCTGCGAAAAAAAAATTTCAATAATTGAATTTATCAAAGATAAAGATGAAATTCCTTTTGCTGTTTTTAAACCGTCCTCTGTTGGTAAATCATCTGTTTTTGAAAAAGTCTCAAAAGGAACCATATTGAATACTGATGAAAAAGAAGCATGGTTAAAAATTAGAAACAGGTTTCATTTGATTTGCAAAAAGGCTAAGGAAAGCGATGTGAAAATTTTGATTGATGCTGAGGAATTTCTTATTCAAAACGCCATCGACCAACTTGCACTGGAAATGATGATTGAGTACAATAAAAATGAGATTTTTATATATAATACAGTCCAAATGTATCGTAAAGACAGGTTAACTTACTTAAAAAAAATAACTACAGAAAATCCAGGTATTTTGTTAGGTTTTAAGTTGGTAAGAGGGGCTTATATGGAAAAAGAAAGATATCTTTCAAAAAAACATGATTATCCATCTCCAATTTGCAAGGATAAATTATCTACAGACAAAAATTTTGATTCAGCCATTGAATATGTTTTTCAAAACTTGAAACAGATTAATTTAGTTTGTGCCTCCCACAATGAAGCTTCAACTTTGAAAGTAATGGATTTGATGAATAAAAATAACCTAAAGAATAATGATAAAAAAGTGTGGTTTGGTCAACTCTATGGTATGAGTGATAATATCACTTTTAATCTTGCAATGAAATCTTATAACACCTTTAAAATTTTACCATTTGGTCCTGTTAAAAATTTAATTCCCTATCTTTTAAGAAGAGCTGAGGAAAATACATCGGTGATTGGTCAGTCAGGAAGAGAATTAAGTCTTATTAAAAGTGAAATTAGAAGACGAAGGTTGCAATCATAATTTTAATCTCTTAAAAACTACAGTTTTTGAGCAGTTTTCAGCTTCAAAAAAAATTTCCGTGTTTGATTTTGGATAAATCACATATATTTTACAAGAATCTAAAGTAGTGTCACTTTTGGAAAAATCTACTCTAAATTCATTCAGAAGTTTATCTCTTTCAATAACAGTTATATCGATAGGATCCACAATCCAATTTTTTTTAAGAATATCACCTAGAACCCTTTTATTTGGTGAATAGTTGAAAGAGGTGTCTTTTTTATCCATTAAAAAAAATAGAAAAATCAGACCTATTGTAAATCCGAAAAAAAAGAATGAAAATCGTTTAAAAAAATTCATTGCTTACTGTAATTCTTCTAGCATTTTCACCTGTAATACTAATTTCAATTTTTGAATAATTAAAGGTAAAGTTTTTTATTAATAGCTCTGGCCATTCAATAATAACAGTTTTATTGAAATCAATATACTCCATCACACCTAGATCAATAACTTCATTTATGTTTTTTAACCTGTATAAATCCATATGAAAGATTGATGTATTTTTTGTTTTGTACTCATTTATTAAGCTGAAGGTTGGACTATTAGTGAGATCAGATACACCCAGTTTTAAACATATCTGTTTAACTAGAGTTGTTTTACCTGCACCAACCTTACCTATTAATAAGATATTATTGGTTTTTAAATTATCTAAAATAAAATCAGCAGCTTTGTTAATTTCTTCAATTGTGTATAAAAGATTCATCATTTTGGATTCATAACTAAAAAAGGAACAAACATTTCCTGCATTGAAACTCCACCATGTTGGTAAGTGTTTTTGTACAGTGAAACATATTCATTGTAATTATTTGGATAAACGAAAAAAGAATTGCTTCTAGCAAAAACAAAACTACTGTTGATGGAATAGGAGGGTAGTTTGATTTTATTTGGGTTTTTAAATTCAATTACATCTTTGGGTTGAGCCAAAATTTGATCAGAAGTTTTATATCGCATGTTAGATGAGATTTTTTTTGAACCTGAAATCTTACTTGGTTTGAATACATTAATCATTCCATGATCCGACGTTAATATAATTTTATAACCAAGTTCACTTGATTTTTTTATGGTTTCTATAAGTTCAGAATTTTTAAACCATGTCAAAGTCAAATCTCTATAGGCCTTGTCACTATTTGCTATTTCTTTAATAAACCGTACATCTTTTTTAGCATGAGATATCATATCGATAAAATTATATATAATCGTAGTCAAATTAAATTTATTAAGGTTAGAAATATTAATATTGAAAGTTTTAGAATCTTTAGATTTAAATAATTTTAAATACTTGTGTTTAATATTTAATCCAAGTCTTTTTAACTGGTTTGTTAACAGCTCATTTTCAAACTTATTTTTATTCAGACTTTCAAATTCATTTGACCAATAGTCAGGGTATTGTTTCATTGTTTCCAAAGGGCTCAATCCAGAAAAAATTGAGTTTCTCGAATACTGAGTTGTTGTCGGTAAGATACTGCTATAAATAATTTCATTTTCAATTTTGTAATGATCTGTCACAACAGGTTCAATAATTTTCCATTGATCGAAACGAAAGTTATCTATCAAAATGAATAAAATTGATTCTTTTCTGTTTAGATGAGGAAAAACATGTTTCTTAAAAATATTAATAGATGAAACAAAAGATGGGTCTTCCAAAGCATTTTGATAGTTTTTTTCAACAAATGAACAAAAAACATTATTTGCATAATTTTTTTGAGACAATAGAATTTCTACTAACTCATTATCATCAATTTCTGATAATAATATTTCCCATTTTACAAGTTTTTTGTAAAGCAATTGCCAGTCTTCAAAACTTGAGCATTCTGATATTTGGTTGTTAATTTCTTGATAAGTTTTTTGATAATTCTCAACAGTTTTACTTTTAATTAGTCCTTTATTAGAAAAAATTTTTTTTAAACTGAGTAAAATTTGATTTGGATTGACAGGTTTTAAAAGATAGTCTTTCACTTGATTGCCAAGAGCATTATCTATTACGTTCTCATCAGTATTTTGTGATATCATTACAACAGGCACAGAATCGAACTGGTCCTTTAATATTTTAACGGTTTCTGTTCCAGCTAAACCTGGCATGTTTTGGTCAATTAACACGATGTCAACATTATTTTTTTTTAGAAAAAGTATACCCTCTTTACCACTCAAAGCTTTATATACTTGAAACCCTCTTTTCTCCAAAAAAATAATGTGTGAATTAAAAAAATCAATTTCATCATCAATCCAAAGAACTTTTATCATAATTGTTTTTATTGAAAATAAACTATCAATACACTGATCTGTCAAAAATCAAAATTAATTCATTTTTTCATACTTTTGCATCGATGAATTTAAGTGCTAAAAAAATAGCTGAAATGTTAGGTGGTATAATTGAGGGAGACAATGCTGTATCAATTAGCAAATTAGCCAAAATAGATAACGGAGATAAAAACTCATTGTCTTTTTTAGGAAATCCAAAATATAACAACAGTTTATATAAGTCTAACTCATCAATAATTTTAGTAAAACGTGATTTTGTGTTGGAAGAACCTGTTCAGCAAACATTGATAAGAGTTGATGACCCCAACGAATCATTTTCTGTTTTACTTGATTTTTTCAGTAAAAAAAAATCCAATGTCACAGGCATAAGCGAAAATTCAGTTATTTCTAGCTCTGTAAAATATCACCCTGATTTATTTTTTGGGGACTTTTCGGTATGTAATAATGGTTCAATTTTAGGAAAAAATGTAAAGATATATTCACAGGTTTTCATTGGAGAAAATGTAACTATTGGGGATGATACTGTAATTCACTCAGGTGTAAAAATTTATGACAATTCAATAATTGGTAGTGATTGTATCATTCACTCTGGTACTGTAATAGGTTCAGATGGCTTTGGTTTCAATATCGATAATGAAGGAAATCAAAAAAAAGTTAGCCATAATGGAAATGTTGTAATTGAGGATAATGTCGAGATTGGTGCAAATTGCACGGTTGATAGAGCAACTCTAGGATCAACTATATTAAAAAAGGGTGTTAAAATCGATAATCTAATACAAATTGCACACAATGTTGAAATTGGACAAAATACAGTCATAGCTGGATGTACAGGAATTGCTGGGTCAACTTCAATTGGAAAAAACTGTATGATTGGTGGTCAGGTTGGCATCGGAGGCCATTTGAAAATAGGGGATAGAGTGAAGATTCAAGCCAAATCGGGAATTTTGAAGAATATAGAATCAGATTCTTCTGTGATGGGTTACCCTGCTCTAAATTATAGAGATTATAATAGGTCATACGTTCATTTTAAGAATTTTCCCTCCATAATGAAATCTATTGAGTCTATAATAAAATCAAAAAAAGATGCCTAAACAAACTACAATAAAAAAGCCTATCTCCTTGAAAGGGGTAGGAATTCATACAGGCACTGATGTAACATTGACTTTTAAGCCCGCTAAAGATAATTTTGGTTATGCATTCTGCAGAATTGATCTGCCAGACAACCCCGTAATAGAAGCGAACATAAACTATGTTGTGAATACCGAAAGAGGAACAAACCTAGAAAAAAATGGGATAAAAATTAAGACATCTGAGCATGTCCTAGCTGCACTTGTGGGAATGGAAATTGACAATGTTTTAATAGAACTTAATTCTCCTGAACCTCCTATTATGGATGGTTCCTCAAAATTTTTTGTTGAGGCTCTTGAAAAAGCAGGTGTTAAATATCTAGAAAACGAAAGGGAAGAATACATTGTTAAAGAAGTTATTTCATATTATGATAAAGACAGCGGAAGTGATATAACAGTTATTCCCTCCGAAAATTATGAAGTTACAGCCATGGTTGATTTTGGTACCAAGATTCTGGGTACCCAAAATGCTACCATGAAGAATTTGTCACAGTTTAAAGATGAGTTTGCAAATGCAAGAACCTTTAGCTTTCTTCATGAAATCGAAATGCTTTTAGATAATGGGTTAATTAAAGGAGGAGATCTTAATAATGCAATTGTATATGTTGATAAAGAACTTTCTGAAACTACAATGAGTAAACTCAAAACTGCATTTAATACTGAAAAATTATCCGTAAAAAGCAATGGTATTCTTGACAATCTAACACTCCACTATCCAAATGAAGCAGCAAGACATAAATTACTTGATGTTGTTGGAGATTTGGCTTTATTGGGAACAAGAATTAAAGGAAAAGTAATTGCAAATAAGCCTGGACATTTTGTTAATACTTCTTTTGCAAAACATCTCAGCTCACACATCAAAAAAGAAAAAAGAAATTTAGTATCTGGAATAGATTTGTCAAAACCTCCACTTATGGATGTAAAACAAATCGAAGAAATACTTCCTCATAGACCTCCATTTGTGTTTATTGATAAAATTCTTGAGCTTTCAGATAAACATGTTGTTGCCTTAAAAAATGTTACCATGAATGAAGATTTTTTCAAAGGACATTTTCCCGGAAAGCCAATTATGCCTGGTGTTTTGCAAATTGAAGCAATGGCACAAGCAGGTGGTGTTTTAATTTTGAGTACTGTCCCAGATCCTCAAAACTATCTAACTTTCTTTGCTAAAATTGATAACGCAAAGTTTAAATTTCCTGTTGTTCCAGGTGATACACTCATCTTCAAATGTGAATTATTGTCTCCATTACGTAGGGGAATGTCACTCATGAAAGCCCAGGCTTTTGTTGATGGTCGATTAACAACTGAGGCTGAACTAATGGCAAAAATTGTAAAAAAATCAGAAGCTTAGTATGTATCAACCCTTATCTTTTATACATCCCGGAGCCAAAATAGCTAAAAACGTAGTTGTTGAACCTTTTTCTTCAATTGATAACAATGTTGTTATAGGAGAAGGTACTTGGATTGGTTCAAATGTAACAATTATGAGTGGTGCTCGTATTGGAAAAAATTGCTCAATCTTTCCAGGCTCTGTGATCTCAGCAGTTCCCCAAGATTTAAAATTTAATGGAGAAGAAACTACAGCTGTAATTGGAGATAACACAACCGTAAGAGAATGTGTTACCATAAACAGAGGAACTAATGACAGAAACAAAACAGTTATTGGAAAAGACTGTTTAATAATGGCTTATTCTCACATAGCACATGATTGTTTCATTGGAAATAATTGTATTTTTTCAAATAACTCTACATTAGCAGGTCATGTAACTGTAGGAAGTTATGTTATTTTGGCAGGTATGGTAGCGATTCATCAATTTTGTTCCATTGGAAATCATTCTTTTGTTGCTGGAGGTTCATTGGTTAGAAAAGATATTCCTCCTTTTGTTAAAGCGGCAAGAGAACCTATTTCTTATGTTGGTATCAATTCAGTTGGTCTCAGGAGAAGAGGATTCGATTCTAAAGTTATAAGTGAAATTCAATCAATATATAGAATTCTTTATCAAAAAAAATATAATAATACTCAAGCAGTTAAAATAATTGAAGGAGAAATGGAGGCCACCAAAGAGAGGGATGAAATTATTCAATTCATTCAAAATTCACAAAGGGGTATTATGAAAGGATATTTTCAAAGTTGACATATGGCTACATCATCTGACATTAGAAAGGGCTTGTGTATTCATTATAATAATGATATTTATAAAATAATAGACTTTTTACACGTAAAACCTGGAAAAGGTCCAGCATTTGTAAGGACAAAACTCAAAAGCGTAACAAATGGTAAGGTCGTTGATAACACGTTCACAGCTGGACATAAAATTGAAGAGGTAAGGGTTGAAACAAAAAAATTTCAGTTCCTGTACAAAGAAAATGACACATACCATTTAATGAATACTGAAGATTACAATCAAATTGAAGTTGATGAAGACTTGATCGAATCATCCACATTCTTAAAAGAAGGAGAGATACTAACAGTTTTGACTAATACAGAGGATGGATCAACATTATCTGTTGAGATGCCTCAGAACGTTTTATTAGAAGTTAGTGAAACAGAACCTGGTGTAAAAGGAAACACCGCTACCAATGCTACAAAACCTGCCCGTTTAGAGACAGGTGCAAAAATAAATGTCCCTCTTTTTATCAATGAAGGAGACATACTTAAAATAGACCCCTCAAAGGGCGTATATGTTGAAAGAGTAAAATCTATATAATGAGTATAATAGTCAATAAAAATTCTCGTGTTATTGTTCAAGGTTTTACAGGTGGAGAGGGAACATTTCACTCCGAGCAAATGATTTCCTATGGAACTAACATAGTTGGTGGAGTTACGCCTGGAAAAGGTGGCCAACAACATTTAAATAAACCTGTTTTCAATACTGTTAATGAAGCAGTTAATGAAGTCCAAGCCAATACTTCAATTATTTTTGTGCCAGCAGGCTTCGCTGCTGATGCCATCATGGAGGCGGCGGACTCAGATATAAGTACAATTGTAGCAATAACCGAAGGAATTCCAATAAGAGACATGACTCGAGTTAATCAATATATTAAGTCTAAGAAATGTACCTTAATTGGTCCAAATTGCCCAGGAATCATTACGCCCGGGGAGGCAAAAGTAGGAATAATGCCTGGCTTTGTTTTTAAAAAAGGAAATGTTGGTGTAGTTTCAAAATCTGGAACTCTTACCTACGAAGCAGCAGATCAAGTTGTTAAACAAGGGTATGGAATATCTACAGCAATTGGCATAGGAGGTGATCCAATAATAGGTACAACGATAGAGGATGCAGTTAAACTGTTTGTAAAAGATGATGATACAAATTGCATAGTTCTAATTGGTGAAATAGGAGGTCAGTTAGAAACCGAAGCTGCCAAATGGTACAAAATAAATAACATTAAGAAACCTATTATTGGTTTTATTGCTGGTGAAACAGCCCCAAAAGGAAGAACCATGGGTCACGCAGGCGCTATTGTTGGCGGATCTGAGGATACTGCAAAGGCTAAAAAAATAATTTTGAGGGATTGTGGCATAAATGTTGTTGATTCACCAGCAGAAATTGGAAAGAAAGTTGCAGAATTATTTAGCTAATGTTATCTTTAAAAGTGATATAAATCTATATGAAATTACTAGATAATAAGACTGTTCTTATAACTGGAGCTTCCAGAGGAATAGGAAAAAGTATAGCAAAAGTTCTTTCACAAAATGGCGCTAACATTGCCTTTACTTACAACAGCTCTTTGGAGCTTGCAAAAGAACTTGAGGAAGATATTTCTAGATCCGGAGTAAAATGTATGTCTTATCAGTCAGATGCTGCAAACTTTTCTCATTGTGAGGAATTGGTTAAGCAGGTTATAGTAGATTTTTCATCAATAGATATTTTAATCAATAATGCAGGAATAACTAAGGATAACTTGTTGATGCGAATGACTGAGAATGATTTTGATAAAGTTCTTGAAGTCAACCTTAAATCTGTTTTTAATATGGTCAAGTCATGTCAAACAGTTTTTTTAAAACAAAGGTTTGGAAGTATTATTAACATCAGTTCGATTGTTGGCTTAAAAGGTAATGCAGGACAATCTAATTATGCAGCTTCTAAAGCTGGAATCATAGGTTTTTCAAAATCAATAGCTCTTGAACTTGGTTCTAGAAACATTAGGTGTAATGTGGTGGCTCCAGGTTTTATTGAAACCGAAATGACAAACGAATTAGGTAAGGAAATAATACAAAAATGGATCGATGGAATCCCATTAAAAAGATCGGGAATGCCTGAGGATGTTGCAAACTTGTGTTTATTTCTTTCCTCAGATTTATCAACATTTATTACTGGTCAAGTTATAAATGTTGATGGTGGAATGTTAACTTAAATTAATAATTAAATTGAATAAATATGGATAAATTAAATAGAATTGGACTGCCAGCTGTTTTATTAGTGATGGCAGTATTTATAATTGGTGCTAAATCAGCTGTAAATATAGGCTATGGTGAGGCAGGGGTAGTTTTTAGAACGTTTGGTGGTGGTGTTGTGACTGATGAACCACCACTAGGTGAAGGCTTTAGGATAATCGCTCCTTGGAACAAGGTTTTTATTTACAACGTAAAACAGCAGGAAGTTTTTGAAAGCAAGATGCAGGTTTTATCTTCAAATGGTCTCGATATTAATCTAGATGTTTCAGTTCTTTATCAACCTAAATATGATGAATTAGGAAAGTTACACCAAACTAAAGGAACTAATTATCTTGATGTTGTAATTGTTCCCTCCATTCGAGCTGTTGCAAGAAGCGTAGTAGGAAAATACACCCCTGAGCAATTGTATTCGACTAAGAGAGATGCTATTCAAACCGAAATATACGATGAATTAAAGGATGGTGTTGGTTCTCAACATGTTCAAATAAACGCAGTTTTGGTAAGAGATGTTACTTTACCTACAACAATTAAAGAAGCAATTGAAAGAAAATTAAGTCAAGAACAGCAAGCCTTAGAGTATGAATTTAGACTTGTGACAGCTGAAAAAGAAGCAGAAAAGGTGAGGATTGAGGCTCAAGGTAAAGCTGATGCAAATAACATCTTAAATCGTTCGCTAACATCAAATGTATTAAGGGATAAAGGAATTGAAGCTACATCAAAGCTAGCTGAATCTCCTAATTCGAAGGTAATTGTCATTGGAAGTGGTGGCGACGGTTTGCCGATTATTTTAGGTAATCAATAAAATAAATTTTGATTAATAACAAAGGGTCTTTAAAAAGGCCCTTTTTTGTTTATATATGTTGCATCTAATTTAGAACCCGGCATGGTTCCTCTTTTTCCAAAAAAATCTGTTTTAAGGCTGGAGTTTTCATTATATGGTTCCTGGTTTCTTAGATAATAATCTTTTGTAAGAGAGGGGGGTATGTCATCACCAGTTTCCTCAATCCATGAACTAAGTACATTTTTTAAACTGAAGAATCGAGTGTTGTTCTTTGACATTGAGATAAGATTATTAAACTGAAAAGGGTCATTATCCAAATCATAAAATTCTTCTTTACTTCGTGGCTTTACAAATATGTCATTTTGAATTGAAGATATGCTTCCATTTTCCGATGCATCCTTAAGATCTTGGTATGTCGGACTATTTATGGCATCTAATGGACCTGTTTGAGGAAATTCAGGTCTATTATTGACTATGTACATAAATTTACCATCCGTTACCATTCTTTGGTGAGCCTCATAATCATGCCAATTGTGCTCAGCAAAAACATAATTTCTGAATTTCTTTTTGGGGTTTTTAAGAATTTCTAGAAAACTTACTCCTTGAAAAGACTCAGGAATATTAATATTCGCTAAATCTAGAACTGTAGGAGCTATATCTATTGCACTTATCAAACTTGTTGAATATTTGTCATTTTGACTTATTAATTTCGGAAAACTAACTATGAAAGGAGTTTTTACACCTTGATTATTCAGTCTTGTTTTGCTATGTGGAAATGGCCTTCCGTTATCAGCCATTACTATTATTAATGTGTTTTCAAAAACTCCATCCTTTTTTAGTTTTTCTACAACTTTACCTACATAATGATCAAACCTAGTAATTTCATCGTAGTAATCTGCTAAATCTTTTCTTGTGGCTGAACTATCAATTAAATAGTCGGGAACTTTGATTTTTTCTGGTGGATTACTTCCTGAAAATTCGTTATCTCGCCAAACCCTATGTGCATCATATGAGGCAAACCACATAAAAAAAGGTTTGTTTTCTGGTTTGTTATTTAACGCAGTAATCCAGTAACTTTCACCTCCCTGTCCGTTGATTTCTCTGTTCTCTTGAACCTCATCAAATCCTCTTCGAGCATAATCTCCCATGTGGAATTTACCTGAAGATACACTGTAATAGCCATTATTTTTGAGTATTTCACCAACAGAAATCATTTCTAAAGGGGGTTCGGTGTGTAATTCTGCAGCTCCAGTGTTGTGGGGGTATCTTCCAGTAATAATTGAATTTCTACTTGGGCTACATGAGCTTGTTGTTAAATATGTATTTTTGAATACAAGTCCATCATCTGCAAGATTATCAATATTTGGAGTTTTTACAAACTCATTTCCGTAACAACCCAAGTCATCCCAACTTACGTCATCAGCAATAAATATAACAATGTTTGGTTTTTCAATTGGTTTTGTACAAGAGAATAATAGTGATATAAGAATTGTCAGAGTAAAAAATTGTTTTTTCATAAATAATAGAGTAGAGGAGATGGTTTTACCAAAGTAAAATTACAGATAACAATATAAAAAAGCTTAAAAGTGAAATAAAAAAGGCATTTTGGCTATCTTGTAGTTTTTTAAAAGCAGTGAATTCTCTTTCTTCGTATATGTATTTACCATCAACATTTACACGACGATATGTTCCTTTTTGAAGAAGCAAAACCAATATATTAAATACAACCATTAAAATAATCAAATTGTTTATTGCGTCTGCTTTGGTAAAGACATTAACAACAGGAAGAACTTCATAGACAAACGCCATACTACCAATTGCCCCAAAAATCCCACCAACAGCTAATGTAACACGAGTTTCAAATTCTCTAACTGGAACCAAAAAAACCATACAGGAGATGAAATATGATAAAATTCCTCCTGTAAAAATCTTAAAAAATAAAACAACACCCCTTCTTTTAACATTTAGTTCAAAAATGAGAGATTGAAGGACTGTGGGTCTTTTAATCTCTGGAGAAACCTGAATTAGTTCTGTTTTAATTTCCTGATATTCGTATCTGTGTGTTATTCCAACAATCCTGTACCCCTCTTTTAGATTCTTCATGTTTTCAACGAAGGTGCTTTCAAAGTGTTTACTGGGCTTGAGTTGAACAACAGAACTGTCACTTGATGCTTTAAATTCAAAAAGAAGTTTTTGAACATCAAATGGATAATTTCCAAGATTCCATTTTAAATCAAATTCACTATCAATCAATCTTGCTTCTTTAGAAACCATGTTATCATAAAAGAAAATTGAATCATTAGGATTTGTATATTCTAAAAGTATGGGATCATCAATAAATCTAAGCTCACTTTCTTTTAAGTTGTGTTGAAAATCATCTGAGTGTGCCCAATCAATCATATAATCCTCCTTCCCATAACCTTCTTCCTTGCCCAATTCCCATTGATATGGGTTTGGAATGGATCTGTATGAACTATATGTATGAACAGATGTAAAAATTTCATTTTTGACATCTAGATTTTTAATGTCTTGAAATTCCATAGTAATTTCATAGGTTATCGGCCATTCAAGTGAATCATTTTCCGAAAGAGGAAACTCTGGGTAAAATTCACCTCCACGTTTGTAATCTCTTAATTTAGTCATGTTTTTTATCGAATCGTTCTCAGATGTCTGATGGGGGAGGTCACTAATTTTTTGTTCTGTTTCAACTGAACATGAAGCAAAAATTAAAGTAACACTAAAAAAAATAATTTTGAAAACTTTAGACATTTTAGTAAAAAAACTATTACAAACATATTAATAAAATAATTATTGAAAACTGTTTAAATTTCTATTATATGAATAAAATATATATTTTTGAAATATAATTTTAAAGATGGCTAAATCACAACAAACATTTAATAAACTTGAAAAAGAAAAAAAGCGTTTAAAAAAAAGAGAGGATAAAAGAAAGAAGATGTTAGCAAGAAAAGAAGCTAAGGCTAATGGAGAATATGTTGTTAATGAATTTGTTTACGTTGATTATAACGGGAACTTTACCGATACGCCGCCAGATCCAAACGATAAAGAAAGAATTAACGCTGAAAACATAGTTGTAGGAGTTCCTAAGAAAGAAGAAGTTAAGACCAGTGGATTTATTGGAAAAGTTAACTTTTTTGATCATTCTAAAGGATTTGGTTTCATTATTGATCCAGAAACACAAGAAAAGTATTTTGTTCATGTTAGTGAATGCTTAGATGAGATTTCCGAAGGAGATAAAGTCCAATTTGACACCATTAAAGGAGCAAAAGGTTTAAATGCTTCCAAAGTCAAGAAAATTATATAATTGAACTATAATTTATATTATGTTAAATCGATTATTTCGTAATCTTTTTATTATTGTATGAAAAAAAAGCTTTTATATACCCTACTTGTTGCAATCTTTATTTTCATCTCATATACACTATATTTGGTTTTGAACCCTGTTAGTCCTTTAGAAACTGTTAATTTCTCTAATAAAGACAAAATCATCTCTGTTACCTACAGCAGACCATATAAAAAAGATAGACTAATTTTTGGTAATCAAACTGATGGAGCCTTAGTTCCTTACGGAATTTATTGGAGAACTGGTGCAAACAGACATACATTAATTGAAACTGAAACAGATCTTCATATTATGGGAAATATTCTCAAGACTGGTAAATATTCTCTTTTTACCGTCCCTGGAAATGATTCATGGGATATTACCTTTAATTCAACAAACGCTTATTTCGGAATAATGAGGCCAAACAACGAAAATGATATATTTACTGTCACTATTCCCCCAAATTCACTTGAAAATTCAATAGAACAACTTACAATAGACTTCATTGATTTAGAAACAGAGGAAAATTCAACTTTTGGACTGAGGATTCGATGGGACTTAACTGAGGTTGTAATTCCATTTAATTAATAATGTTTTTTAATTTCAAAAACTTTTTAAAATCTCTGACTTTTATATTAATACTTTTTTTTGCAGTAATAGTTTCCTCAACTGTATCGTACTTTATTATTGATATTACTAATCAGAAAAAAAACTTAATGGATATCGAAGAGTATTCACCTATATCTTCTTTAGTTGTTCCTGAAAATCCAGTAAAAAAAGCAAAATTTCCATTTGTAGATGTACATAGTCATCAATGGAGAATGTCGATGCAAGATTTATCTCCTTTAGTTGAGGAAATGGATAGTTTAAACATGAAGGTTTTGATAAATTTGAGTGGATCGGGAGCTGCAGCATTTTCAGGCAACCAATCATTGATGGATTTAAACCTTCAAAAATCAGTTGAAAATGTAAAAAATAATTTTCCAAACAGATTTGGTGTTTTTGTCAATCTGGTATATGATAATATTGATGAGCCTGATTTTTCCAAAAATATAGTAGAGTCATTAGAGAATGCCGTAGAATTGGGTGCGATTGGTTTAAAAGTTTACAAGGAACTGGGCTTAAATACCAAAGATTCCAAAGGTGAACGAATAAAGGTAGATGATAAGAGACTTTCCGTTGTATGGGAAACATGTGCAAAATTAAACATTCCTGTTCTAATTCATTCTGGTGAACCCTCCCCTTTTTTTGATCCTATTGATAAATTTAATGAACGATTTTTACATGCAAGACAAAGACCCAGAAGTTTTAGACCTCCTGAAAAATATCCAACATTTGAAACTGTCATGGATGAGCAATATCGGATGTTTAAAAATAATCCAAAGACAATATTCTTAAATGCACATTTGGGATGGATGGGTAGTGATTTAGACAAGTTAGGAAGACATCTAGATAGTTTACCCAATGTGTACACTGAATTTGGAGCTGTTATTAATGAACTTGGAAGACAACCCAAAAGAGCAAGAAAATTTTTTATTGATTACCAAGACAGAATTTTGTTTGGAAAAGATAGTTATAAAAAATCTGAATACGAGTTGTATTTCAGAGTATTAGAGACTGAAGATGAATATTTTGATTATTTTAGAAAAAGACATGGGCTTTGGAAAATGTATGGTCTCGGTCTTCCTGATGATGTGTTGAAAAAAATATATTATCAAAATGCTTTAAAAATTTTTCCATCCATTGATGAAAATTTGTTCAAAAATTGATTAAATCATTAATTGATATTTTTTGTTATTTAACTAATTTCTAATTAACTATGTATTTGTATATTTCAAAATGATTGTAGGAATCCCCAAAGAAATAAAAAATAATGAATTTAGAGTTGGTCTTACACCTTCGGGTGCCAACACTTTTATCCGAGATGGTCACACTGTATATCTGCAAAAGGGAGCAGGCATAGGCAGTGGATTTTCAGATGATTTATACACTAATGTAGGTGCTAAAATCCTTAATTCAATCGAAGAAATCTACTCTTTATCTGAACTTATTATTAAGGTCAAGGAACCTCTTGAGGAAGAATACTCATTAATAAAAAAGGATCAAATAATTTATACTTTTTTTCATTTTGCATCCTCTAAAGCTCTAACTGAAGCAATGATTAAAAGTGAAGCTGTTTGTATCGCATATGAAACAGTTGAAAATATTGACAAAACTCTTCCCCTACTCACACCAATGTCTGAAGTTGCTGGGAGAATGGCTGCTCAACAAGGTGCCAAATTCCTTGAAAAACCTCAATCTGGTTTTGGTGTTTTATTGGGTGGTGTTCCTGGTGTCAAACCCGCAAATGTATTAGTATTAGGAGGAGGTGTCGTGGGAACACAAGCTGCAAAAATGGCTGCTGGTTTAGGTGCTGATGTAACAATCTTTGATATTAGTTTGGAAAGGTTAAGGGAATTAGATGATATTATGCCTAAAAATGTAAAAACTCAATTTTCCAACTCTTACAACATTAAAGAGTCAATAAAAAATGCTCACCTGATCATAGGTGCTGTTCTAATTCCGGGAGCTAAAGCCCCAAATTTAATTACAAAACAGATGTTAAAAGTCTTAAGAAAAGGAACTGTTTTGGTTGATGTGGCAGTTGATCAGGGAGGATGTTTTGAAACAACACATCCAACTACGCATGAAAATCCAACTTACATAATAGACGATGTTCTTCATTACAGTGTTGCCAATATGCCTGGAGCAGTCCCTGCCACATCTACAGAGGCGCTAACGAACGCAACCATTTCAAGAGGGCTCTCTTTAGCCAATAAAGGATGGAAAAAAGCATGTTTAGAAGATGAATCATTAATGCTAGGCCTTAACATAATAAATGGAAAAATTGTTTACAAAGCAGTTGCAGACGCTTTTCAAATGAAATACACCGAACTAAATTCGTTTTTTTAAAATGTCAGTAAACATACCCTCATTAGATTTAAGTCATTTTTTATCTAATGATAATTATGTTAAAAACAAATTTGTGACTGATTTAGGAAGTGCATACGAGCAAATAGGTTTCATAGCTCTTAAAGGCCATTTTTTATCTAAAGAAAATACTGACCAAATTTATCGACAAATAAAACGTTTTTTTAATTTACCAATTGGTACTAAAAAAAAGTATGAGCTTGATGGTTTTGAAGGTCAAAGAGGTTACACCTCCTTTGGTAAAGAACATGCTAAGGGTAAGAAACAGGGAGATTTAAAGGAGTTTTGGCATTTTGGTCAGTATTTAGATGATCAAGACTATAACAAATATAAATATCCTAAAAACATATATGTTAAGGAAATTCCTGAATTTAATGAAGTCGGTAAATTAGTTTACCAATCACTAGAAAAAACTGCAATATATGTTCTTAAAGCAATATCTCTTTTTTTAGAATTGGAAGAAAATCATTTTGATAAATACGTAAGAAACGGAAACAGTATTTTGAGACCTATCCACTACCCTGCTATCAAATCCAAGCCTGTTGGTGCCGAAAGGGCTGCTGCCCATGGAGATATTAATCTTATAACATTGTTGATGGGTGCTCATGGAAAAGGTTTGCAAGTTCTAACGAATGATGGAAAATGGATAGATGCAATTGCTAAAGAGGATGAAATTATTATAAATGTAGGTGATATGTTATCAAGATATACAAACAATAAACTCAAATCTACAATACATAGAGTAGTTAATCCTCCAAAAAAATATTGGACCGAATCGAGATATTCGATTCCTTTTTTTCTTCACCCCGTTGGTTCAATGAGTTTAAATGTTTTGGACTCATGTATCGATGAAAATAATCCCAAAAAGTATAAGGATATTAATGCAAACGAATTTTTAATTCAAAGATTAAAAGATATTGGAGTTTTATGATGAAAAAATTCAAATCTTTAGATGATCTTAAATCTTTAATTCCTGAAAATTTTCAGTCTGAAAATGATACACAAAGAGAACCAAAACCAATTAACCAAAATTTAGAAGCTCACTATTCAATAAAAGGAAGGTCAGGAAAGCCTGTAACAATTATTAAGGGCTTTAAAGGTGATTTATCTGAGATTAAAAAATTAAGTAAATTATTAAAGAATCATTGCAATGTTGGAGGATCTGTCAAAAACTTTGAAATAATTATACAGGGGAACAATAGAGAAAAGATCATCTCATATTTAGAAAAAAGGGGGCATTTCGTAAAAAAAGTCGGTGGTTAGTTTAAAAATTACTAGCCCTCATGATCATCCTTGTCTATTTCAGAATTTTTTAAAGCAAGAAAGAAGAAAATGGCAATTGTAATTATGGACATTGGTGTTTTCAGAAAAGATAATGATGATAAAATTCCTAAACCAATTGCATCTGCAAAAATTTCAATTGCAACATATATTCCGAAGATATTGTTACGATTATCAAAAAATAATGCTGAGATTCTCTTATATGCAGTTGCTAAACTAAACCAAATAGCTGGTAAGAATGCTAACAAAATAGAAAATAACCATCCTGTTGAAACATAAGACCAAAGTTCGGATAGAAATTCATCAGGATTTTCTTCAATTTTTTCAATTGCTGATTGATCAAAACTTTCGGGGTTGTTAACATCAATAATACCCTCACCAATCATGTAACTCGAGATGAGCGAAACAAAAACTATAAGCCCTGGAATAGATAAAAGTAAGGTAAAAAGAATACGTAAAAAATACGTAGTACCACTAATTGTACCTGAAAATTGAAAAAACTTTAGCATAACTTTTCTTTACAAGATAAAAAAAAACATTCTTCTAAACTACCTAGTTGTTTCTTTTGTCAAACTTTTCATTTTTTGATTTTGAAAATCTATTAACAATTGCAGCAACGACTAACCCTATACATACTATCCAAAAAATAAATTTTAAAAACATAGCTAGTGTAGATAGTTTTTTAATTGAGTCAAACATTTATTCAAAAGTTACTGCAGTTCCGTATGCAAGGACCTCAGCTGCACCTTGAGAAATAACAGAGGTCATAAACCTTACATTAACAACACCATCGGCATTATTTTTTTTTGCATCTTCGATCATTCTAGATAATGCCTGTTCTCTTGAATCAGCTTGGAGTTTGGTATATTCTTCTATTTCTCCTCCAATAAAATTTTTAATTGCAGCAAAAACATCTTTGGCTGCATTTCTGGCCCTAACCGTCGAACCTCTGGCTATTCCAACAATTTCTTTAATTTTTTTGTTTGGAACGGTTTCAGTTGTAGATATAATCATGAATTTTTTATTTAAAGTTAATAAAACTACCTAAACTTAAACCCATTTGACCGGATCAAAACCTTTTTCTATTAAATATTTATTTGATTTACTGAAATGTTTATTTCCAAACCATAGACCTCGGTTTGCACTTAATGGAGAAGGATGTCCTGATTCCAATATTAGATGTTTTGATTTATCTATCAAAAAACGTTTCTTTTTTGCATAATTTCCCCATAACATAAAAACTATATTATCTTTTTTTTCTGAAATAACTTTTATTACATTGTCGGTAAATATTTCCCATCCTTTATTTGCATGACTTGCAGGATTATTTTCTCTGACAGTTAATACGGAGTTAAGTAACATAACACCTTGTTTCGCTAAGTCAACAAAATCACCATTTGTTCTTTTTTTGCAATTTAAATCAGTCGACATCTCAATTAAAATATTTTGAAGTGATGGTGGATTAATATTTTTTTCATGGACAGAAAAACATAGTCCATTTGCTTGTCCATAACCGTGATATGGATCTTGTCCAATAATAACTACTTTGGTGTTTGTAAAATCACAGTTATCAAATGCAGAAAAAATGAGATTTCCAGGGGGAAAGCATTTGTATTTTCCATATTCGTTTTTTACAAAATTAACTAACTTATCAAAGTATTTTTTTTCAAACTCTGAATCAAGTAATTCTTTCCAACTTTTGGATATATTAACCTTCAACTAAAATTTTTAATTTTACCCTCAAAATATAAATTACTTTGCCAATTCCCAATAAAACATTAGAAGATTTAGAATTTAACTCAGTTATAAATAATATATCAGCTTTTTGTGTTACTGAGATTGGAAAAGAAAAGATTATGTCACTCAAGCCTTCTTTATCTTTTGACAAAATCTTTTTTGATTTAAATCTAGTTTATGAATATTTAAACTCATTGGACAACCAAAATAATTTTCCAAATCACGGATTTGAAAGTATTAAAAAAGAACTTAAAGTTTTACGAGTTGAAAACAGTCAATTGGAAATAGAATCCTTTAGAAAAATTAAACATATTTGTGAACTTACATTTGCTCATGTTAAGTTCTTAAAAAAGTTTAAGACTTACTACCCTAGTATTTTTTCATTATCTGAAAAAATTAATGTTGAAAAACATATTCTTAGTGAGATATCCAGAATAATTGACAAGTTTGGATTCATTAAAGACAATGCTTCAAATGATTTGTTAATGGTGAGGAAAGAAATAATTGTGTCGAGATCTAAAATTGTTCAAACTTTTGCTTCTGCCCTTTCCAAATTCAATAGGTTAGGTTTCTTAGATGAAATAAACGAATCCACAATTGACAATAGACGAGTTTTGGCTGTTAAGTCTATGTACAGAAAGAAAATTAAAGGACAAATGATGGGAAGCTCTAAAACAGGAGGAATTGTCTACATAGAACCCGAAGAAACATTGATTCAAAGCAGAAAACTTCAGGATTTATTATATGACGAGGAACATGAGATAAAGAAAATTTTGAAGGATTTGACTAATTATTTAAGACCTTTCCACAATAATTTAGAAATTTACCAATCTTATCTATCAGAGATCGATTTTATATATTCAAAATCTAAATATGCCAAAGAAATTAATGCGGTTCTACCATTAATTGTTCAAGAAAAAAAACTTGCACTTAAAAATGCATTTCATCCACTACTCTACTCTTCTAATAAAAAACAGAAAATAAAAACCTATCCGCAAACAATTAAAATTGATGAACAAAACAGAATTATTGTTATTTCTGGTCCAAATGCTGGTGGTAAAAGTATTACCCTAAAGACCATTGGTTTATTACAGTTAATGGTTCAATCTGGAATTCTTGTTCCAGTTGATCCAAAAAGTGAATTTTGTATATTTAATACTATACTTTCTGACATTGGTGATAACCAATCTATTGAGAACCAATTAAGTACTTACAGCTACAGACTGAATAATATGAATGATTTTTTATCAAAATGCGATAACAAAACCATGTTTTTAATAGATGAGTTCGGAACTGGATCTGACCCTGAGCTTGGAGGAGCTTTGGCTGAAGTTTTTTTAGAGGTTTTTTACAATCGAAAAAGTTTTGGTGTAATAACTACTCACTACTCAAATTTAAAGCTTTTTGCGGCTGAGTTACCGTTCATGTCTAATGCTAATATGGAATTTGA
Organism: uncultured Bacteroidota bacterium; assembly: GCA_902523635.1. GTDB lineage: Bacteria > Bacteroidota > Bacteroidia > Flavobacteriales > Flavobacteriaceae > MAG-121220-bin8. Next base: position 141,517 of record CABZAE010000002.1, read on the forward strand.
TGATAAAACACTTAAACCAACATTTAATTTAGTTGTCGGAGATGCAGGAAGCTCTTTTACATTTGAAGTAGCGCAAAATAATGGTATTCCAATAGATTTAATAAAAAAAGCAAAGAAAAAAATAGATTCTGGAAAAATTCGGTTTGATGAGAGTATTTTAAAACTTCAAAAACAAAGATATAAGTTAGACACCACAACAAAATCTTTGCTTGAAGAAGAGGAAAAATTTAAAAAAGAAAATGAAAAGTTAAACATCACCAATAAAAAGATAAAATTAAAATTGATTAACTATCAGGAGCTTTTTGACAGTAACAAGAGAATGATAACAGTCGGAATGAAATTAAATCACATAGCCGATAAATATTTTGAGAATAATAAAAAAAGATTATTGGTAAAAGACTTAATCAACCTGGTAAATACTTTAAATTCAAAAAAGAAAAAAAGTAATATTATTCAAAGAAAGATTAAAGAAAAAATTAAAAAGAGAATAACTAAACAGGTGGATAAAGATCTAAACATTTTAAAGAACCAAAATGTAAAAAAGAAACCCAATAAAAATAAAATTACTTACGCATCTCATTCATTTACAGTTGGTGACATAGTAAGAATTCAAGAAAGTATTTCATTAGGAACAATTGAAAAAATAGAGAAGAAAAAAGCTACAGTAAATTATGGTAATTTTACAACAAAAGTTGATTTGTCTAAACTTGAACTTGCAAAATGAAAAATAAGAATATCATTTATTTTGATGGAGTTTGTGGCCTATGCAATTCCTTTGTTAGGTTATTATTGAAAATCGATAAAAAATATAAATTGAAATTCACCACCCTTCAGGGAAAAACAGGGCAAGAATTGTTAAAAAAAATTCACCTTCATCAATCAGATTTTGACACAGTAATTTTTCAAAAAAACGAACAAGTTTATACAAGGTCAACAGCTGTTTTTGAAATCTTCAAAACAGTTGGTGGATTTTGGAATTTTTTTTTAATTTTTAAAATTTTACCAACATCTTTTACTGATCACATTTACCGCCAGGTAGCCAAAAGAAGATTTAATCTTTTTGGCAAATTAGATCAGTGTGATATTTCAAT
>CABZAE010000003.1 GCA_902523635.1 uncultured Bacteroidota bacterium
AAAAAAAATAGCAAAAAAGAGCAAATCTGCTGCTTTAGTTTCATGTCCCCAAAAAAGAGGTGTTTGTACGCGTGTTTACACAACAACCCCTAAAAAACCAAATTCGGCAATGAGAAAAGTTGCAAGGGTAAGATTAACCAACGGAACTGAAATCAATGCATATATACCTGGTGAGGGACATAATTTACAAGAACACTCAATAGTTCTCGTTAGAGGCGGAAGAGTTAAAGATCTTCCGGGTGTTCGTTACCACATAGTTCGTGGTGCTCTCGACACTGCAGGTGTTGAAGGAAGGTCTCAAAGGAGATCAAAATATGGTGCTAAGCGCCCAAAAAAATAATGAATTACAGACGTTCAAATTAATTTGAACCTCTCAAATAAAAGTAAATGAGAAAAAGCAAGGCAAAAAAAAGACCATTACAGCCTGATTCAAGGTTCAATGATCAATTGGTCACAAGATTTGTCAATAACCTCATGTGGAATGGGAAAAAATCCACAGCATTCAAATTATTTTATGATGCGTTAGATATCATCGAAGAGCGAAAGCAAAATGATGATAAATCCGCCCTGGAGATATGGAAAGATGGCTTATCGAACGTTATGCCGCATGTAGAGGTTAGGAGCCGAAGAGTAGGTGGTGCTACATTTCAAATACCCATGCCCATAAGACCAGATAGAAAAATTTCAATGGCAATGAAATGGATGATTTCTTTTGCCAGAAAAAGAAATGAAAAATCCATGGCTTTAAAATTAGCATCTGAAATTTTAGCTGCAGAGAAGGAGGAAGGAGCTGCAGTAAAAAAGAGAATTGATGTCCATAAGATGGCTGAAGCCAACAAAGCGTTTTCACATTTTAGATTTTAATCATGGCAAGGGACTTAAAATATACACGTAACATCGGAATTGCTGCTCATATTGACGCAGGTAAAACTACAACTACTGAAAGAATTCTATTTTATACAGGTGTAAGTCATAAAATTGGTGAGGTACATGACGGTGCAGCTACCATGGACTGGATGGAGCAAGAGCAAGAGAGAGGTATTACTATTACTTCTGCAGCTACTACATGCACATGGAATTTCCCTACCAATCAAGGAGAGAAAAAAGAAGATACAAAACCTTACCAATTTAATATTATTGATACACCAGGACACGTTGATTTCACTGTTGAAGTGAATAGATCACTTCGTGTTTTGGATGGTTTGGTTTTTCTTTTCAGTGCTGTCGATGGTGTTGAACCCCAATCGGAAACAAATTGGAGGTTGGCAGACAATTACAAAGTTCCAAGAATGGGATTTGTTAATAAAATGGACAGACAGGGCTCAAACTTTCTAAATGTTTGTAATCAGATTAAAGAAATGCTGAAGTCCAATGCAGTGCCCGTCGTTCTTCCAATTGGAGAAGAAGATAATTTTAAAGGAATTGTTGATTTGGTTAAAAATCAAGCCATTATTTGGCACGATGAGAAAATGGGTTCAACCTACGATATTGTTGATATTCCAGATGAGATGAAAACCGAAGTTGAAGAATACAGAGCCAATTTAATTGAGGCGGTTGCCGAATACGATGATGCATTGCTAGAAAAGTTTTTCGACGATCCAGAATCAATTTCTGAGTCAGAAATCCATGAAGCACTAAGAAAAGCTACCCAGGATATGAGTATCATTCCAATGATTTGTGGGTCTGCTTTCAAAAATAAAGGAGTTCAGTTTTTACTAGATGCAGTTTGTAGGTATTTACCATCACCATTAGACAAAGAAGCTATTGTTGGAACTGACCCGAAAACTGATAACAATATTGAGCGAAAGCCTAGTGTCAATGAACCTTTTTCAGCTCTTGCTTTCAAAATAGCCACAGATCCTTACGTTGGAAGACTTGCATTTTTCAGGGTGTATTCTGGTAAACTAGATGCAGGGTCTTATGTATTGAATAACAGATCTGGAAATAAAGAAAGAATATCTAGAATTTTTCAGATGCATGCAGACAAGCAAAACTCAATACCTGTTATTGAGGCCGGTGACATCGGTGCAGCCGTTGGTTTCAAAGACATCAAAACAGGAGACACTCTTTCGTCCGAAAAAAACCCTATTATTTTAGAAAGTATGGTGTTCCCTGACCCAGTTATTGGGATTGCCGTAGAACCAAAAACCAAGGCAGATGTTGACAAATTAGGCCTTGCTCTCGGAAAGTTAGCCGAAGAGGATCCAACTTTTCAGGTTAAAACAGATGAAGCTTCAGGTCAAACAATTATTTCTGGAATGGGTGAGTTACATCTTGATATTCTAGTTGACCGTCTCAAAAGGGAATTTAAAGTTGAGGTAAATCAAGGTCAACCTCAAGTTGAATATAAAGAAGCCATAACTGGATCAGCTGATCATAGAGAGGTTTATAAAAAGCAATCTGGAGGTAGAGGTAAGTTTGCTGATATTGTTTTCACTATGGAGCCTGCCGATGATGGGAAATCAGGTCTTGAATTTATTAATTTAATTAAAGGAGGTAACATTCCAAGAGAATTCATTCCCTCTGTTGAAAAGGGGTTTAAAGAGGCTATGAAAAATGGTCCACTTGCTGGTTTTGAAATGGACTCCATGAAAATTACATTAAAAGACGGTTCATTTCATGCAGTTGATTCTGACTCTTTGTCTTTTGAATTAGCAGCAAAATTAGGATTCAAGAGTGCAGCAAAGCTTGCGAAATCAGTTATTATGGAACCCATAATGAAACTTGAAGTTTTAACTCCTGAAGAAAATATGGGTGACATAGTTGGGGATTTAAACAGGAGAAGAGGCCAGGTTAATAGCATGGATGACCGCGCAGGATCGAAAGTTGTCAAAGCTGAAGTCCCGCTCTCAGAGATGTTTGGTTATGTAACATCATTAAGAACGTTAAGTTCAGGTAGAGCTACATCCACTATGGAATTTGACCATTATGCAGCTACTCCTCAAAATGTTTCTACAGAAGTCATCGCATCTATAAACGGAACTAAAGAATAAAACCAAATATATGAGTCAAAAAATAAGAATAAAATTAAAATCATACGACTTCAATTTGGTTGATAAGTCAGCTGAGAAAATTGTTAAAACTGTTAAAACAACTGGAGCCATTGTTACTGGTCCGATTCCATTACCCACTCACAAGAAAATTTTTACAGTTTTGCGATCTCCTCATGTTAACAAAAAATCAAGAGAACAATTTCAATTGTCCTCTTACAAAAGATTAATGGACATATATAGCTCATCATCTAAAACAATCGATGCGCTAATGAAACTTGAACTTCCAAGCGGAGTTGAGGTTGAAATAAAAGTTTAAAATTATTAGTAATGTCTGGATTGATTGGAAAAAAAATAGGAATGACAAGTATTTTCGACGAAAGTGGAAAAAACCTCCCTTGTACAGTTATTAAAGCTGGTCCCTGTGTCGTGACTCAAATCAAGTCCAAAGAAACTGATGGATATGATTCAGTTCAACTCGGTTTCACTGATAAAAATGATAAGCATGTTAACAATGCAGAATCGGGACATTTCAAAAAAGCTAACACTGCCCCTAAAAAAAACTTAACTGAGTTCAAGGGTTTTGAAGAGGAATTAAAAATTGGAGATAAGTTAACGGTTGATCATTTTGAGGAAGGGGAGTATGTTGATGTTTCAGGCCTTTCTAAAGGGAGAGGTTTCCAAGGCGTTGTCAAAAGACATGGTTTTGCAGGAGTTGGTCAAGCAACTCATGGTCAGCATAACAGACTAAGAGCACCTGGATCAATAGGTGCTGCTTCATATCCTGCTCGTGTGTTCAAAGGAATGAAAATGGCCGGAAGAATGGGTAATGAGAAAATTACCATTCAAAATCTCAAAGTTTTGAAAGTTGTGAAGGAAAAAAATTTACTTGTTTTGAAAGGAAGCGTTCCAGGGCATAAGAATTCAATTTTAGTTATTAGAAAGTAATGAAAGTGACTGTTTTAAATATTAAAGGAAAAGAAACTGGAAGAACTGTCGAGCTTTCTAAGTCAATCTATGAGATTGTTCCAAACAAACATGCAATATATCTTGATGTTAAAAGATACTTAGCAAATAATCGACAGGGAACAAATAAGACCAAGGAAAGATCTGAAATTAAAGGAAGTACAAGAAAAATTAAGAAACAAAAAGGTACAGGAACTGCTCGAGCTGGAAGTATTAAAAACCCCATATTTAGAGGTGGTGGAAACATATTTGGTCCTAGAGTAAGATCGTACTCACAAAAACTTAATAAGAATCAAAAAAGATTAGCTAGAAAGTCTGCATTATCAATTAAAGCTAAAAATAAGGAGCTTACTGTCATTGAAGATTTAGAAATGAAAGAACCCAAGACAAAATCGTTTGTTCAAATCATTAATGCTTTAGGTCTTACTGAAAAAAAATCATTATTTGTTACACCTGAACTTAATAAAAACTTTGTCCTATCCTCCAGAAATTTTGAGAAGACTAAAGTAATAACAAACAATGAAATAAGTACATATAATTTAATGAACTCTGAACATTTAGTCATGTTTGAAAGTTCAGTTAGTAAAATTGAGTCAACATTAAAGTAATATTATGGAGATTTTAAAAAAACCTTTGATTACTGAAAAAGCGACTAGTGAAAGTGAATTAAAAAATAGATTTACTTTTCTTGTCAAAGTTGACGCGAATAAAGTCGAAATAAAAAAAGCAGTAGAAAAAAAATATGGTGTATCCGTTGAAAAAGTTTGGACTCAAATTTATGGACCTGAAAGGAGAATTAGATATACCAAAAATGGAATACAGAGAGGGAAGTCAAATATTAAAAAGAAAGCAATTGTTCAACTCTCTGATGGTGATACGATAGATTTCTATAACAACATTTAATAAATAATAAGAATGGCAGTAAAATCTTTAAAACCAATAACACCAGGTCAACGAGGAAGAGTCGTTAATGGTTTTGATGCATTAACCAAAGATAAACCTGAAAAAAGTTTACTCAAACCAAAGAAAAGAACTGGAGGAAGGAATAATCAAGGGAAAATGACAATGAAGTTTATTGGTGGTGGTCATAAAAAAAGATACAGAGTTGTAGACTTTAAGAGAGACAGAAAAGGGGATTTTGCTGAAGTAATTTCAATAGAATATGATCCCAATAGATCTGCGTTCATTGCTCTAACAAAGTTTGATGATAATGAAAAAAGATATGTAATTGCTCAGAAAGGTATGAAAGTTGGTGACAAGATTGTTTCTGGCTCTGATGCAAATCCTGATATTGGAAATTGTATGCCCCTTTCTGATATTCCCCTTGGAACGGTAATATCGTGTATTGAAATGAATCCAGGTAAAGGTGCTCAAATTGCCAGAAGTGCTGGATCATTTGCTCAGTTAATGGCAAAAGAAGGAAAGTTTGCAACGATTAAACTTCCCTCAGGTGAGACAAGGTTAATTCTTTCGGTATGTAATGCTACCATTGGATCTGTCTCCAACTCTGACCATCAGTTAACTGTTTTTGGTAAAGCTGGTTCGAGAAGATGGCTTGGAAGAAGACCTCGTACAAGACCTGTAGTAATGAATCCTGTAGATCATCCCATGGGGGGTGGAGAAGGTAGAGCTTCGGGTGGTCACCCAAGATCAAAAAATGGAATACCGGCCAAAGGTTTCAGAACAAGGGATAAGAAAAAAGCAAGTAACAAGTATATAATTGAAAGAAAAAAGAAGTAAAAAATGCCTAGATCTCTAAAAAAAGGACCATATGTACACTACAGCTTAACCAAAAAGGTGCAAACAAACTTGGACAGTAAAAAAAAGTCTGTAATAAAAACTTGGTCAAGATCCTCAATGATTATTCCAGATTTTGTAGGTCAAACCATAGCTGTACACAATGGTAGACAGTTCGTACCTGTTTATATAACTGAAAACATGGTAGGACATAAACTTGGAGAGTTTTCACCAACTCGTTCATTTAGAGGACATGCTGGTGGAAAAAAGAGTAAAAAGTAAAATAAGTTATTGTAATGGGACAAAGAAAAAGATTATCGGCAGAGAAGATTAAGGACTCTAAAAAGGGTATCTCTTTTGCTATTCTTAAAAGTTGTCCTACATCTCCAAGGAAAATGCGTCTTGTTGCAGACACTATTAGAGGTAAAAATGTAGATCATGCGCTTACTGTTCTTAAGTTTAGTCAAAAAGAGGCATCAAAAAAACTTGAAAAGCTGTTGTTGTCTGCTTTATCCAATTGGCAATCAAAAAATGAAAATAATGATATTGAAGATGCACAATTATTTATTAAAGAAATTAGAGTCGATAGTGCTGGAATGTTAAAAAGATTAAGACCTGCTCCTCAAGGAAGGGCTCACCGAATTAGAAAAAGATCTAACCACGTAACATTAGTCTTAGGCTCCAAAAGTATAATTGAAAATTAATATGGGACAAAAAACAAATCCGATTGGTAACAGATTAGGAATCATCAGAGGATGGGAGTCCAACTGGTTTGGTGGAGACAAATATGGTGATAAGTTAGCTGAGGATCATAAAATTAGAAAGTATGTTTTCGCAAGATTAGCTAAAGCTAGTGTTTCTCGTGTAATAATTGAAAGAACCCTTAAACTAGTTACTTTAACAATTACAACGGCTAGACCTGGTATCATTATAGGAAAAGCTGGTCAAGAAGTTGATAAATTGAAGGAGGAATTGAAAAAAATTTCTGGTAAAGATATTCAACTTAATATAATAGAAATCAAAAGACCCGAGTTAGAAGCTCAACTAGTAGCTTCAAGTATTTGTAGACAAATTGAAAGTAGAATTTCTTACAGAAGAGCAATTAAAATGGCAATTGCTGCAACTATGAGAATGAATGCTGAGGGAATTAAAGTTCAGATTTCTGGAAGATTAAATGGTGCTGAAATGGCTAGATCTGAGTCTTATAAGGAAGGAAGAATACCCTTGTCAACATTTAGAGCGGATATTGATTATGCATTAGTTGAAGCTCAAACAACTTACGGAAAACTTGGTGTAAAAGTGTGGATAATGAAAGGTGAGGTTTATGGAAAGAGAGAACTTTCTCCATTAGTTGGATTAAGTTTAAGTGCTGCAAAATCCAAAGGAAACGCTGCAAAAGGAAGGAAACAAAGAAGAAGATAAATTTAAAGAATGTTATCACCTAAAAGAACAAAATATAGGAAAATGCAAAAAGGAAGGATGAAAGGTCTCTCCCACAGAGGTCACATTCTTTCAAATGGTATGTATGGATTAAAGTCCCTTGATTCATGTTTCATTACATCTAGACAAATAGAAGCAGCTAGGATTGCGGCTACCAGATTTATGAAAAGAGAAGGCCAACTCTGGATAAAAATATTTCCAGATAAGCCAATCACAAAAAAACCTCTCGAGGTTAGGATGGGTAAGGGTAAAGGTGCTCCTGAATATTTTGTTGCAGTAGTCAAACCTGGAAGAATTATGTTTGAAGTTTCTGGGGTCACCCTAGACGTTGCAAAAGAGGCTTTAAGGCTGGCATCTCAAAAACTTCCAGTTAAAACCAAATTTATTATCGCAAGAGATTACGAGGCTTAAAAATAAAAAATGAAACAAAAAGAGGTTATAGAGTTATCAGTTGATGAATTAAATGAAAAGCTTAATACTTTTATGAAGGAATTAGCAGATATGAAAATGAGTCATGCTGTTTCACCAATTGAAAACCCTTTGCAAATTAGGAATACACGTAGATTAATCGCACGAATTTACACTGAGTTAACCAGGAGAAAACAAGAACAAGAATAAAATGGAAAAACGAAACTTAAGAAAAGAAAGAATTGGTGTTGTCACTAGTAACAAGATGCAAAAATCTATTGTTGTTTCGGAAGTCAACAAGGTAAAGCATCCCATGTACGGAAAGTTTGTTTTGAAAACAAAAAAATATGTTGCCCATGATGATGGAAATGAGTGTAATATTGGTGATACTGTAAAAATTATGGAAACAAGACCAATAAGTAAATCAAAATGTTGGAGACTTGTTAAAATTTTAGAAAGAGCAAAATAATGTTACAACAAGAATCAAGATTATCAGTCGCTGACAACACTGGAGCAAAAGAAGTTCTTACTATTAGAGTTTTGGGAGGAACTAAAAGAAGATATGCCTCTGTTGGTGATAAAATAGTTGTTACAATTAAACAAGCTACGCCTAACGGAACAATGAAAAAAGGTCAAGTTTCAACTGCAGTGGTTGTTCGAACAAAAAAGGAAGTAAGAAGGAAGGACGGCTCATACATAAGGTTTGATGATAATGCTTGTGTTCTTTTAGATGCTGCCGGTGAAATGAGAGGTACCCGAGTATTTGGACCCGTTGCCAGAGAGTTGAGAGACAAAAAGTTTATGAGAATTATTTCTTTAGCACCTGAAGTTTTATAAAATGAAAAAAATTAAAATTAAAACTGGAGATAATATCAAAGTTATTGCAGGAGATCACAAAGGATCTGAGGGTAAGGTAATTAAAATATTTAAGGCTAGTAATACTGCTTTAATTGAAGGCATTAATATGGTTAAAAAGCACAATAAACCCAGCTCTAAAAATCCTAAGGGTGGCATAACAGATATTGAAGCACCTATCAATATTTCAAATATTTCACTCTTAAATTCTAACGGTGAAACTACGAGGGTAGGATATAAAATTATTGATGGAGAGAAAAAAAGATTTGGACTTAAATCTGATGAAATAATATAATTATGAGTTATCAACCAAGGTTAAAAAAAGAATTCAGCGAAAGGATTATTCATTCCCTTAAAAATGAATATTCTTACAAGAATATCATGATGGTTCCTAAACTCAAAAAAATTGTTATTAGTAAGGGAGTCGGTTCCGCAGTTGCAGATAAAAAATTAATTGATCATGCCGTAGATGAACTAACCTTGATTTCAGGTCAGAAAGCCATCCCAACTATTTCCAAAAAAGATGTTGCCTCTTTTAAACTTAGAAAAGGAATGCCTATCGGTGCAAAAGTCACTCTTAGATCTGAAAGGATGTACGAATTTCTTGATAGATTAATAACTTCCGCATTACCTAGGGTTCGTGATTTCCAAGGAATCAAAACGTCAGGTTTTGATGGTAGAGGAAATTATAATTTAGGAATTACCGAACAAATAATTTTTCCCGAAATAGATATTGACAAGGTTAATAAGATTTCTGGTATGGATATTTCATTTGTTACTAGTGCTAATACAGACAAGGAAGCTCAATCATTACTTTCTGAGCTCGGCCTTCCTTTCAAGAAAATATCAGTTATTAAACCAAATAGTTTAGACAAAGTTAAAGACGATGTCAAATCTAAAGTTAATGATGAGGCTGAAATAAATATTGAATCAGAACTTGTTCATGATGGTGAAACTGTAAATAATTCCAGTGGTAATAATAAGGAACCAAATGAAAAATCTGAGTCGCATGATACTGTTGGAGTCGAACAGGTACCAAGTGATAACTTAAACTCTGAACCAGAGGCTGAAAGCGAAAATCCTGGTATTCAAAAAGAGGCGGAAAATAGCAATTCAGACATTGAAGAAATTAATGGTGAAAATACAAACGATAAACCAAAAGAAAATAATTAGATTATGGCTAAAGAATCAATGAAAGCTCGTGAAATAAAAAGAGCCAAGCTTTGTGCAAAGTATGCAGAAAAAAGGTCTGCGCTAAAAAAAGCTGGAGATTATGATGCATTACAAAAATTACCTAAGAATTCATCTCCTGTTCGAGCTCATAATAGATGTAAATTAACCGGTAGACCCAAGGGTTACATGAGACAGTTTGGAATCTCTAGAGTTTTATTTAGAGAAATGGCTAACAAGGGTTTAATTCCGGGAGTTAGAAAAGCAAGTTGGTAAAATAAAAATAATATGAACACAGATCCGATAGCAGATTACCTAACGAGAATAAGAAATGCAAATAGTGCTGGACACAAAGTAGTAACAGTTCCTGCTTCTAATATTAAGAAAGAATTAACAAAGATTTTATTTGACCAAGGCTATATACTAAGCTATAAGTTTGATGATGATACAAGTCAAGGATCAATTAAGATAGCATTGAAGTATGATAGTTACACAAAAACACCAGTTATCAAGAGGTTAGAAAGGGTTAGTAAACCTGGTTTGCGAAAGTACACTGGTTGCGATACGATTCCAAGAGTAATTAATGGTTTGGGTGTTGCAATTATTTCAACTTCAAAAGGTCTAATGACTGGGAAAAGGGCCAAACAATCTAAACTAGGTGGTGAAATTATATGTTATGTTTACTAAAAAATAAATATGTCAAGAATAGGAAATAATCCCATATTAATCCCAGATGGAGTTTCAGTTGAAATTCAAGAGAAACTATTTGTTGCCAAAGGTAAACTAGGTGAACTTTCTCAAAATTTTGATTCAGTTTCTATTGAAAGGTCTGATAATTCAATCGTCGTGAAAAGAAATAGTGAATCAAAATTAGACAAATCTAAACATGGCCTATACAGATCTTTGTTTTACAATATGATCGTGGGTGTAAGTGAAGGTTGGATTAAAGAACTTGAACTTGTTGGGGTAGGCTACAGGGCCCATGCACAAGGTCAAAAATTGGAGCTAGCTTTAGGTTTTTCACACAACATTGTTTTCATGATTCCAAACGAAGTTAAAGTTGAAACAGTTTCTGAAAAAGGTAAGAATCCAGTTATTAAATTAACATCTATAGACAAACAACTTGTAGGATCCATAGCTGCTAAAATCAGAAGTTTTAGAAAACCCGAACCTTACAAGGGTAAAGGTGTCAAATATGTAGGTGAACAAATTCGAAGGAAAGCTGGTAAATCAGCATAATAATTTAATATGAGTAAGAAAAAAGTTTTAAAAAGAAATAAAATTAGAAAACGAATTCGCAAGATCGTTATTGGTTCTGATATTCAGCCAAGACTTTCAGTTTTTCGAAGCAATAAAGAAATTTATGCTCAACTTATAGATGATTTGAATGGAAATACTATAGTTAGTGCATCCAGTAGAGATAAAGACATCAAGAAAGGGTCATTAACAAAAACCGAAATATCTAAATCAGTTGGTCTATCCCTCGGAAATAAGGCAGTAAAAGCTGGCTTACACAAAGTTGGTTTTGATAGGGGGGGATATCTTTATCACGGAAGGGTAAAATCTCTAGCTGATGGTGCGCGTGAAGCTGGTTTAAAATTTTAATATATGATTAACAGTAAAAATAAATTTGTAAAACCTGGAGGTCTTGAACTTAAAGACAGACTCGTTAGTATTCAAAGAGTTACTAAGGTAACTAAAGGTGGAAGAGCATTTGGCTTTTCTGCAATTGTTGTTGTAGGTGATGAAAGTGGTGTTGTTGGACATGGGTTAGGTAAAGCAAAGGAAGTTGCAACGGCTATTGCAAAGGCTGTTGAAGATGCAAAAAAGAATTTAATAAAAATTCCATTAAACAAAACAACTGTCCCACATGAGCAAAAGGGAAAACACGGAGGTGCTCGTGTATACATAAAACCAGCCTCCGAGGGTACTGGAGTAATTGCAGGTGGAGCAGTTCGAGCAGTGCTTGAAACACTTGGTGTTCAAGACGTTCTTTCTAAATCTCAGGGATCATCTAACCCGCACAACGTAGTAAAAGCTACATTTGATGCTTTACTCAGACTTAGAAATGCAAATACTGTTGCTGAGGAAAGAGGAATAAGTTTAGAAAAAGTTTTTAACGGATAAAGTTGTCATGGCAATAATAAAAATTAAAAAAATAAGAAGCGAAATTAATAGACCAGGTGATCAAAAAAAGACATTGATTGCGCTTGGTTTAAAAAAAATAGGACAAGAGGTTGAACATAAAGATACACCGAGCATCATGGGTATGATAAATAAAGTTCAACATCTTGTTACAATTGTTAAGTAATATATTATGAATTTAAGTGATTTAAAACCAAATAAAGGTTCTATTTCTAGACCAAAAAAAAGGTTGGGAAGAGGACAAGGTTCTGGAAAGGGTGGTACTGCCACAAGAGGTCACAAGGGTGCCAAATCGAGATCAGGTTATTCCAAGAAATTAGGCTTTGAAGGTGGTCAAATGCCATTGCAAAGAAGAATACCAAAATTTGGTTTTAAAAATATTAATAGAGTAGAGTATCAACCTGTTAATTTAGGTAAGATTCAGGAATTATTTGATAACAAAAAAATTAAAAAAGTTGTTGGTCTTAACTCATTTATTGAAAACGGGTTTGCAAATAAGACTGACCTGATTAAAGTACTAGGAAATGGGAAATTGACTGTTCCACTAAAAATCTCCGCTCACAAGTTTTCAAAATCAGCCCAAAAAGCTATTGAGAAAGCTGGAGGTGAAGTAATTACTATTTAATATGGGAAAATTTATAGATACACTTTACAGCATATGGAAAATTGAGGAACTAAGAAATAGGATTTTAATAACCTTGTTTTTCATTGCAATTTACAGACTTGGTGCACAAGTTGTTCTCCCTGGAATTGATTCAGTCCAGCTCGGAGAACTTTCTAGTAGGACCGAAGGTGGAGGACTATTAGGTATTTTAAATGCCTTCACTGGAGGGGCCTTTGCAAATGCATCTGTATTTGCTCTTGGTATAATGCCATACATATCCGCATCAATTGTAGTTCAGCTGATGGGTATAGCAGTCCCTTATCTACAAAAACTTCAAAAGGAGGGTGAAAGTGGTAGGAAAACTATAAATCAGATAACACGTTGGTTAACTATTTTAATTTGTGTTGTACAAGCTCCAGCTTATTTGTACAGCCTTGGTGCACTCGGTGTTCCTGAAAGCGCATTTATCATGGGTAAAGGTGTGGGCTTTATTGTACCCTCCGTAATTATTCTTGTAACTGGCTGTGTTTTTGCTATGTGGCTTGGTGAAAAAATCACGGACAGAGGAATTGGAAATGGTATATCACTATTAATAACTGTAGGAATAATCGCATCTCTTCCACAATCATTCGTTCAGGAATTTACATCTCGTGTTTTTGAAAGTAATGGGGGTTTAATTTTAATTTTGATTGAGTTGGTTGTTTGGGTTATTGTGATTGGGTTGTGTGTTCTTTTAGTATTGGCGGTTAGGCAGATACCAGTTCAGTACGCAAGAAGGACCAGGTCTGGAAGTCTAGATAGAAATCAAGCGTCTAGTAGACAGTATATTCCATTGAGATTAAATGCTTCTGGTGTGATGCCGATAATTTTTGCTCAAGCTATTATGTTTGCTCCAGCTTACTTGGGTCAACTTTTAGGTGATTCAAATGTTGGTCTTTGGATGCAAGCATCTTTTAGTGATATGTTTGGTTTGTGGTATAATATTTTATTTGGTTTACTTATCGTTGGCTTTACATTCTTTTATACTGCGATCACAGTACCAACCAACAAGATGTCTGATGATTTAAAGAGAAGTGGTGGATTTGTTCCTGGAATTCGACCAGGATCAGAAACCTCTGAGTTTTTGGATAAGATAATGTCATTAATCACATTTCCAGGTTCTTTATTTTTGGCTGCTCTTTCAGTTTTACCAGCTATAGTTGTGCAAATAATGGGAATGCAACAAGGGTGGGCATTATTTTATGGCGGAACATCTTTATTAATAATGGTCGGAGTAGCAATTGATACAATACAGCAGATAAACGCTTATTTGCTAAATAGACATTATGATGGACTAATGAAGACAGGTAAAAACAGAAAATTAGCTTAATTTATGGCAAAACAAGAGGCTATAGAACAAGATGGTACTATAATAGAAGCGCTCTCAAACGCAATGTTTAGAGTTGAGCTAGAAAATGGACATGTAGTAACTGCCCATATTTCAGGTAAAATGAGAATGCATTATATTAAATTACTTCCAGGAGACAAGGTAAAATTGGAAATGAGTCCTTATGATTTAACTAAAGCGAGAATAACATATAGACATTAAAAAAATGAAAGTTAGAGCATCAGTAAAAAAAAGAAGCCCAGAATGTAAAATTGTTCGAAGAAAGGGTAGATTGTATGTAATTAACAAAAAGAATCCAAGATTTAAACAAAGACAAGGATAATTATTATGGCAAGAATATCTGGTATCGATATACCCAAACATAAAAGAGGAGCTATAGCCCTCACATATATTTACGGAATAGGCCAAAGTAGAGCAAAAACTATTTTGGAATTAGCCAATGTATCATTAGATAAAAAAGTTTCGGAGTGGAACGATGAGGAGACTTCAAAAATTAGAGAAGTCGTTGGTAAATATACAATTGAAGGGGAACTACGTTCGGAGAATCAAATTAATATTAAAAGATTAATGGATATTGGATGTTACAGAGGAATCAGACACAGAACTGGACTTCCCCTAAGAGGACAAAAAACAAAAAATAATTCTAGAACTAGAAAAGGTAAAAGAAAAACTGTTGCCAACAAGAAAAAAGTAACTAAATAAGATTTTATGGCTAAAGTAGTCTCAAAAAAAAGAAAAGTAGTTGTTGATATGTATGGAGAAGTTCATATTAACGCTTCATTTAACAACATTATAATTACAATAACTAACAACAAAGGTGAAGTAATATCTTGGTCATCTGCAGGAAAAGTAGGTTTCAGAGGATCAAAAAAAAATACACCCTATGCAGCTCAGTTAGCTGCAGAGGACGCAGTAAAGGTAGCGAATGAGTCTGGTATGAGAAAAGCAAAGGTCTTTGTAAAAGGACCAGGAAATGGTCGAGAATCAGCCATTAGAACAATCCATAATAACGGAATCGAGGTAACTGAAATTTTTGATGTAACCCCCCAACCGCATAATGGATGTAGACCACCTAAAAGAAGAAGAGTTTAATTTATAAAAATTTTTGTCGAAGGATAGACCTTAATTCACAAATAAAATAAATAATATGGCAAGATATACAGGTCCTAAAACCAAAATAGCGAGAAAATTCGGTGAATCCATTTTTGGAGAGGACAAGTCTTTTGAAAAAAAGAAGTACCCCCCTGGTCAACACGGAAATAACAGAAGAAGAGGAAAAAAATCGGAGTATGCTATTCAGCTAATGGAAAAGCAGAAGGCTAAATATACCTATGGCATTCTAGAACGACAATTTAGAAATATTTTTGAAAAAGCAAATAGAAGCAAAGGAGTTACTGGAGAAGCTTTGTTACAGTTGTGTGAATCTAGGTTAGATAATTTAGTGTTTCGTCTAGGCATTGCCTCAACTCGTAGAGGAGCCAGACAGTTAGTTAGCCACAGACACATAACAGTAGATGGAGAAATTTGTAATATTCCTTCCAGAACAATAAAGGTAGGTGAAAAAATTGGTGTAAGGGAAAAATCAAAATCCATCAACTACATTGAAGACTCTCTTTCTAATTCCTCTTCCGTTTATGAGTGGATAAGTTGGAATTCTGATCTAATGGAAGGAACATTAGTAAATATCCCAGAAAGAGATCAAATTCCTGAAAATATTAAAGAACAATTAATCGTCGAACTATATTCGAAATAAATAATAAATTATGGCAGTATTCAATTTTCAAAAACCTGATAAAGTAATAATGATAGATTCCTCTGAATTTGAGGGAAAGTTTGAGTTTCGTCCCCTTGAACCTGGGTATGGATTAACTATTGGAAACGCATTAAGAAGAGTGCTACTATCATCACTTGAAGGGTTCGCATTTACATCAGTTAGAATAGACAAAATTGATCATGAGTTTTCATCTTTACCTGGAATTGTCGAAGATGTAACCGAAATTGTTTTAAATCTCAAACAAGTTTGTCTAAAAAGACAAATCGAAACAGTAGAAAATGAAACTGTAAATATTTCAATTTCAGGTCAAGATCAAATATCAGCGGGTGACTTGCAAAAATTTATATCAAGTTTTCAGGTATTGAATCCTGATTTGATAATTTGCAATCTTGAAAAAAATGTAAGTTTTGATATTGAATTGACAATTGAAAAGGGAAGAGGTTATGTTCCAGCTGAGGAAAATAAAAAACCATCAGCTCCAATAGGAACTATATTTATGGATTCTATTTTTACACCCATTAAAAATGTAAAATATTCAATTGAGAATTTTAGGGTAGAACAGAAGACAGATTATGAAAAATTGATTTTTGAAATTGTTTCAGACGGATCAATCCACCCTAAAGACGCATTAACCGAAGGTGCAAAAACATTGATTCATCACTTCATGCTGTTCTCTGATGAAAGAATAACCTTGGAAGCTGACGAAATAGCCCAAACAGAAACCTATGATGAAGAATCGCTGCACATGAGACAGCTCTTAAAAACACGATTGGTAGATATGGATCTATCTGTTAGAGCCTTAAATTGTTTGAAAGCTGCAGAGGTCGAGACTCTTGGTGATCTTGTCTCATTTAATAAGACTGATTTAATGAAGTTTAGGAACTTTGGTAAAAAGTCTCTTACAGAATTAGAGGAGTTGGTTATAATTAAAGGTCTTAATTTTGGAATGGATCTGTCAAAATATAAGTTAGATAAAGATTAACCTTAAGACATGAAACACGGAAAAAAAATAGCTCGCTTAGGAAGAAAAACTGCTCACAGAAAGTATATGCTTGCGAATATGGCATCTTCTCTCATTGAGCATAAATCTATTAATACTACCGTGACTAAAGCAAAAGCACTCAAGAGATACATTGAACCATTGGTTACAAAATCAAAAAATGATTCAACACACAACCGTAGAATTGTTTTTAGATCCCTAAGAAATAAATATGCTGTTACAGAACTTTTCAGAAATATTTCTCAAAAAATTGGTGATCGACCTGGTGGCTACACCAGAGTAATAAAACTCGGTAACCGTCTGGGAGATAATGCCAGTATGGCATTGATTGAATTCGTCGATTATAATTCAATTTACAACCCAAACTCAGATTCTAGCAAAAAGAAGAGAAGAAGAAGAAAGAAAGCTTCAAAAACTGAAACTTCAGCTGTTGAGGAAGCTCCAGCTGTTGAGGAAGCTCCAGCTGTTGAGGAAGCTCCAGTTGTTGAAGAAGCTCCAGTTGTTGAGGAAGCTCCAGCTGTTGAGGAAGCTCCATCTGTTGATATTGATAACAATGAATCTGATGTTAATGATTCCAGCGAGGGGTCTATTGAGAATAATCAGTCTGGGGACGATACCACTAAAAAAAACAATAATTAAAATTAATTTTTCCTCTTCATCGACTCGACAACTATTTTTCCTGATTTTAATAAAATCATCTTAGAATAATCAAGATTTTTGATTTTATTAAAGCAATGAACAATTCTTAATAAAATTGAATTAATCTTATCAGCTTTTTCAATTTTGTTTGCTTTTTTGTAGTAATTTTATGTTTAAATGAATGTGAGAGGCAAAGCACTAATATTATTACAGGACGGAACAGTTTTTTTTGGAAAATCCCTGGGAGTTAGTGGAACTGCATTTGGAGAGTTGTGTTTTAATACAGGAATGACTGGATATCAAGAGATTTTCACAGACCCATCATATTATGGCCAACTTATGGTCACAACCAATGCACATATCGGAAATTATGGTACAAATAGTGATGAGATTGAGTCCGATAGTCCCAAAATTGCTGGTTTAATATGTAAAAATTTTAATCAAAAATTTTCAAGACCTAAAGCAGACAGTTCATTACAAGATTTTTTTAAAAAACATAAACTTGTCTCTATCTCAGATGTGGATACCAGAGCATTGGTATCATATATAAGAGATAACGGGGCTATGAATGCTGTAATTACTACTTACCCAGATAAGCTTGATGAATTGAAAAAAAAGCTCAGTGATCAACCTAAAATGGAGGGATTAGAATTGGCATCTAAAGTTTCAACTAAAAAACCATATTTTTTTGGTAATCCAGATTCTAAATTCAAGGTCTCAGCTTTAGATCTCGGAATCAAAAGAAATATTTTAAGAAACTTATCCAAAAGAGATGTTTATATAAAAGTTTTTCCGCACAACTCTTCTTTCAAGGAAATGTCTGAATGGAATCCTGATGGATTTTTCATTTCTAATGGACCTGGTGATCCAGAGCCCTTAGAATCTGCCATTCAAACTGCGAAGAATATAATTAAAACTAAATCACCTTTGTTTGGTATATGTTTAGGACATCAAGTAATTGCACTAGCTATGGGTATTTCAACATATAAAATGCATAATGGTCACCGCGGTATAAATCACCCTGTCATAAATTTAAAAACCGGTAAAGGTGAAATATCTTCACAAAATCATGGTTTTGCGATTAATCGAGAAGAAACTGAGTCACATTCCGATGTGGAAATCACACACGTTCATTTAAATGATAATACAATTGCTGGCATTAGTATAAAAAACAGTAATTGTTTCTCTGTCCAGTATCATCCTGAGGCAAGTCCAGGTCCACATGATTCTAATTATCTTTTTGATGAATTTGTTCAAATGATAATTGATAACAAAAAATAATGAGTAAGATTAGTGAAATTTTTGCTAGGCAAATTTTTGACTCAAGAGGAAACCCCACTGTTGAGGTTGATGTAACAACACAAGATGGTGCTTTTGGAAGAGCAGCTGTACCCTCTGGTGCATCAACTGGTGAACATGAAGCTGTTGAATTAAGAGATGGAGGAAAAAAATTCATGGGTAAAGGAGTCTTGAAAGCTGTAAGAAATGTAAATGAGATAATCTCTAAATCCCTTATTGGAAAATCTATTTTTAAACAATCTGAAATAGATAATTTAATGATTGAAATTGATGCTACCCATAATAAAGCTAATCTTGGAGCTAATTCTATTCTAGGAGTTTCTTTAGCTGTTGCAAAAGCAGCAAGTAATCAAAAAAAAGTTCCACTTTACAATTATGTTTCTGGCGGAGCTGGTAAAACATTACCAGTCCCTATGATGAATATAATTAATGGAGGATCACATTCGGATGCACCGATTGCCTTTCAAGAATTTATGATAGTTCCTGTAATTGCCGAATCATTTAGTCATGCAATGCAAATTGGAACCGAAATATTTCATAATCTCAAAAAAATATTAAATGATCGAGGACTTTCAACTTCTGTCGGAGATGAGGGTGGTTTTGCTCCCAAGCTCAGTGGAACTGAGGATGCCTTAGAAACGATCATCCATTCAATTGAAAAATCTGGATACAGGTCTGGTAATGATGTTATGATCGCCTTAGATTGTGCTTCATCTGAATTTTTTAATAAAGGAATATATGATTACTCGATTTTTGAGGGTTCTAATGGGAAAAAATTAAATTCAAATGAACAAGCAGACTACTTGTCACAATTATCAAAAAATTATCCGATCATATCGATTGAAGATGGAATGGATGAAAACGATTGGCATGGGTGGAGTTATTTAACAAAGGTTTGTGGGAAAAGAGTACAATTGGTCGGTGATGACTTATTTGTTACAAACTCTGACCGATTAAAAAAAGGGATCAAAGAAAAAGTTGGAAACTCAATTTTAATCAAAGTTAACCAGATTGGAACTCTTACTGAAACAATAGATGCAGTAAAAATCGCAAAAGATGCTGGCTACACAACCGTAATGTCTCACCGATCAGGTGAAACAGAGGATAGTACAATAGCAGATCTCGCTGTCGCATTGTCAACTGGCCAAATTAAGACTGGTTCAGCATCCAGAAGTGACAGAATGGCTAAATATAACCAACTAATCCGGATTGAAGAGGCTTTGGGTAGTGATGCAATTTATCCTCAAAAAGATGCTTTCAATATAATATTTTAGTTATACTTTTTTTCTTTAATTTTATAACTTACATATGTCTAAAAAAGTTAATCTTAAAATAAAAGATAAAGAGATTGATCTCGACCTAATTGAGGGATCTGAAAATGAATTAGCAATCGATATTAGTAAGTTGAGGGCAAACTCTAATTTGATTACAATTGATCCTGGATATAAAAATACTGGTTCTTGTAAAAGTGGAATAACTTTTTTAAATGGAGAGAAAGGGGTTTTAAGGTACAGAGGCTATTCAATCGAGGAGCTTGCTCAAAAAGCCAGCTTTTTAGAAGTAGCTTTTTTATTAATTTATGGTGAGTTGCCAAACAAAAAACAGCTAAGCCAACTTCTTACAGATATTCAAAATAATTCAATAATTGATGAAGATGTAAAAAGGATTTTGGAGACATTTCCAAAATCAGCTCATCCAATGGGTATTTTATCCTCTTTGACAAGTGCATTAATCGCGTTTAAACCTGAGAAAAAAATAAGTTTAAACAATAATGATAAAAGTGAGGAGGATTATATGTATTCAAATATTGTTCAGTTACTGGCTAAGATTCCTATGTTAGTTGCTTGGGTTCATAGACGTAGACGTGGTCTTGCACTAAAATATGGTAACTATAATTTGGGCTACGTTGAAAATATTACAAAAATGATGTTTCAGCTACCCAATCAAGAATACATTGAAAATAAGGTGATTGTTGATGCCATGAATAAGCTTTTAATTTTACATGCAGATCACGAGCAAAATTGCTCAACATCAACTGTTCGAATTGTTGGCTCATCAGAGGCAAGTTTATTTGCTTCCGTCTCTGCAGGTATTTCCGCTCTATGGGGCAGATTACATGGTGGAGCTAACGAAGCGGTTTTACAAATGTTGGAAGCTATCCGAAGAGATGGTGGTGACACAAAAAAATTTATGTCTAAGGCAAAAGATAAATCTGATCCATTCAGATTAATGGGGTTTGGTCATAGAGTATATAAAAACTTTGATCCTAGAGCAAAAATTATTAAAGTTGCTGCTGATAAAGTTTTGAATGATTTAGGGATAAATGACCCAATTTTAGATATTGCAAAAAGTTTGGAGCACGAGGCATTAAATGACCAGTATTTCATAGATAGAAAGCTGTATCCTAACGTAGATTTCTATTCAGGAATAATTTATAAGGCTTTAGACATTCCAACTGAAATGTTTACAGTAATGTTCGCACTTGGTAGATTACCTGGTTGGGTAGCGCATTGGAGAGAAATGAGGATGAATAAAGAACCAATTGGAAGACCTAGACAAGTTTATACAGGAGAAGTATCAAGAGACTTTAAAGAAATCAATTTGCGTTAAATTACAAATAAAATGGAATTCAATGTTGCTGACGAAACATCTAGTCTTAAATCAGTGATAATTGGAGTTGCAAAGAATTCAGGGAAAATTCCCGATTTGATGGATTTATATGATCCAAAATCCGTAAGAAATTTAAAGAATAATAGTTATCCATCTGAGTCTGATCTAAAAAAAGAGCTGAGCGAATTCATTACGATCCTAAAAAAATATAATGTTACTGTTTACAGACCAAAAGACATTTATGATATAAATCAAATATTTGTTCGTGATGTAGGATTCGTGATCGATAATTTTTTTTTCAAGTCTAATATAATACCCAAGAGAGACAAAGAGTATGAGGGTATAATAAACATTATTAAATCTTTTGACAGTGAGTTAATAGAGCTTCCTGTTGACATTCATATTGAGGGTGGTGATGTAATTAATTTTAATAATTATTTATTTATTGGTTATTACGAAAAAAAAAATTATTCAAAACTTTACACCGCCAGAACAAATAAAAATGCAATTGATTTTTTTAAAAAGTTTTTTCCAAAAAAAATAATTAAACCATTTCACTTAAATAAGTCTAACACGATCCCTGAAAAAAATGCATTACATCTAGATTGTTGTTTACAAATAGTTGGTCAAGACAACGCAATTATGTGTTCAGAATTATTCACAAATAAAAATGATGTTGTTTGGTTGAAATCATTTTTTGGAGAAAAAAATATCTTTTTTGCCGATAAAAATGAAATGTCATCAATGTATTGTAATGTTTTATCAATAAATAGAAACACAGTGGTTTCACAGCCATCTTTTAAAAGACTAAATAATTGGTTAAAAGATATCGGATATTGTGTTGAAGTTGTTGATTTTAGTGAAGTTTCAAAACTAGGTGGTTCTTTCCGTTGTTGTTCACTTCCACTAATAAGATATTGAAATGGCAAAGTTTGTAAACTCAATTTTGATGATAAGACCGTTTAATTTCAGATTTAATTCTGAGACTGCTAAGAATAATTATTTTCAAAAACAAAATATAAGTGCAGTTGAGGAAAATGTTCTAAAAAAATCAATAAACGAATTTGATCAATTGGTAATCAAGTTAAAAAGTTGTGGGTTTAATGTTCATATTTTTCAGGATGATCATAAAAATGATACACCCGATTCTGTTTTTCCAAACAATTGGATAACATTCCATGAAAATAAAAAAATCGCAATCTATCCAATGTTTGCTAAAAACAGAAGAATGGAAAGAGATGAAAGAGTAATTAAATTCTTGGAAGCCAAAAATTTAGTTTTTGAAAGCGTTTATGATTATACTAGTGCTGAAAATGATGGTTTATATTTAGAGGGAACTGGGAGTATGGTTTTAGATCGTTACAATAAAAAAGCTTATTGCTCACTTTCAGAAAGGACTAATGAAAATCTTATTATTGAGTTTTGCAATGATTTTAATTACATGCCAATAGTTTTTAATTCATTCCAAACAAGTGGTAAAAAAAGAAAACCTATTTATCATACTAATGTAATGATGTGTTTAGCCCACAAGTATTGTGTAATTTGCTTAAGTTCAATTGATTGCAAAAAGCAAAAAGAATTGGTCCGACAAAGTCTTATATATGATAATAAGGAAATCATCGAAATATCCGAAGCTCAACTTAATTTGTTTGCTGGCAATATGATTGAGTTAATTAATAATAGTGGAAGTTTTCTTTTCATGAGTCAATCTGCATACACATCACTTACTGAAAATCAAATTCATAAAATATCTAAATATTCAAAAATTATTTATACTTCAGTCTCTACAATAGAAAATTGTGGTGGAGGTAGTGTAAGGTGTATGATTGCGGAAATTTTTAATTAGAAATTTTCAAATTTTGAATTTTCTTGAAAAAATTAAAATCAGTTTTATTTTTAACCTCAACTTTGATATTGTGTTGATCAATATGTAAAGAATAGATATTAGACTCTCCTTTAAAAATATTTAATTTGAAGAACGGTATAATAAGGCCATAGGTTTCGAGAAGGGATCTAAAAAAAATAATAATTCCTTTTTTTCTTATTTCAATGTTACATCTATTTAGATTATTGTCAAGGTCTAATATATTTTTAATTTTAGTACTACAATAAACAATTTTTAAATTTCCCGAACCTACACCTCCAACTTTGAGTCTTTCAAAAAATGAATAAGGCGACCCCACCAAGCTTTTAATCTTAGACTTTATTTTAGGGTCGTTATAAGAAATATTAATTAACATAAATTATTGCTAAAAGAATTGATAAATAAAATTATTCTTTTATAATTATCTTTACAATGATAATTTTTTAAATGGATTTAAAGAAATTAATAGAGGAAAATATTTGTAATTATATTTTTTCGAATTACGAACTAAAAGTTTCTTATATCGAAATTCAAAGTACTCGTAAAGAATACAAAGGAGACATTACAGTAGTAATTTTTCCACTAATCAAACTTCTTAAAAAATCTCCTTTGGACCTAGGTTCAGAAATTGGAGACCACCTTTTAAGTGAAATAAAATTAATTGAAAATTACAATGTGATTCACGGTTTTTTGAATTTAAACATTTCGAACAATTACTACATACAACTTTTAAAAAAGGTTATTTCTCAAAAAAAATTCGGTATCTCAGAACCCAATGAGGATAGTCCATTATATTTGGTCGAATTTTCATCTCCAAACACCAATAAGCCATTACATTTAGGTCACATAAGAAATATTCTTTTAGGTTCTGCTATTTCCAATATTTTGGAAGCTAATGGAAAAAAAGTAGTTAGGACTCAAATAATTAATGATAGGGGAATTCATATATGTAAATCAATAGTTGCTTGGCAAAATTTTGCTAAGAACGATACTCCTGATATTACACACACCAAAGGGGACCACTTTGTTGGGAAATATTATGTGCTTTTCGAAAAAATATACAGAGAACAGGTTTCAGATCTCATAAAGGATGGTTATGATAAAAAATATGCTGAAAAAAATGCATCCATATTTCAAGATGCTCAAAATTTACTTTTAAAATGGGAATCTGGAGATAAGGAAGTTATTAAACTTTGGAAGAAAATGAATAATTGGGTTTACAGAGGTTTTCAACAAACTTACAGCGAGTTAAATGTTCATTTTGATTCTAATTATTATGAAAGTAAAACTTATTTAACTGGAAAAAAAGTTGTTGAGAAAGGGGTTGCTGATAAAATTTTTTCAAAAAAATCAGATGGTTCTGTTTGGGTGGATTTGAGTGAAGATGGTTTGGACGAAAAGATATTGCTTAGGTCTGATGGGACATCAGTATACATAACTCAAGATATAGGAACTGCTATTTTAAGATATGAAAACAATCCAGAAATGAAAGGTGTTATTTACACTGTAGGTAGTGAACAGGATTATCATTTTAGAGTTCTTTTTAAAATCTTAGAAAAATTAAAATATTCGTGGTCCCATAATTTACATCACCTAAGCTATGGAATGGTAGATCTACCCTCTGGAAAAATGAAAAGTAGGGAGGGTACAGTTGTGGATGCCGATGAGATTATTGATGAAATGAAATCCAGAGCCTCTAATATTTCTGATGAGTTAGGAAAAATTCAAGATTTTACATTAAATGAGAAAGATCAATTAAATAAAATGATAGGGATGGGAGCTTTGAAATATTTTATATTAAAAGTCGATTCAAAAAAAAGAATTTTATTTAACCCTGATGAATCGATTGATTTTAATGGAAATACAGGGCCTTTTATTCAATATACTCATGCTAGGATTCAATCTCTTTTAAAGAAGGGAGGTGAATTATCCGACAACTTAAATGATTCTTTAATTATAAACGTTAAAGAAAAACAAATAATTAAAAAAGTTTTAGAATTCCCATCTGTAATAAAAAATGCTGGAAGTAATTTAAGTCCTGCTACCATTATCAATTATACATATGATTTAGTTAAAGACTATAATTCTTATTATCAGTCCGTAAGTATCTTAAAAATAAGTGATAAGGAAATGAAAAATTTTCGGATGAGTTTATCATTTATGGTTGCGCGAATAATCAGAAATTCTATGAATCTTGTTGGTATTGATGTTCCCGAAAAGATGTAAAAAAAAACCGCCGTAAAGGCGGTTTTTATTTGAATGAAAAAAGACTCTGTTACTTGGAAACAGCTAAGTTGTAAACAACTAAACCAAATCCAATTTTGTTGATTGAATCACCAACATTGTAAATGAAATCCATATTTTCTGCAGCTACTAGTCCAGTCATGAAGGAGTACCACATGCCATCACCAGTACCAATCATGTAACCAACCGGATAAATTGCCCACCCAATAATTACAAATAATACAAGTGTATTGTGAGCAGATTGTACCGCTCCACCAGCTGACGCAGCTAGTTTAGCAAGTTCTCCAAATTTGATCATGTAAACAATGGCGAAATATGCCAAACCAGAAAATAATCCCCAAAGAGAGGCATTTCCTAAACCAGCTTCACCAACATAACCAGTGACTAACATGATAGTTGAAAGGACAACTAAATCTCTAAGATGCTTAGTTGTAGCACCAGCAGCTTTTAGAATTAGATAAAACTCAACACACATTAAAGGAACAGTTAAGATCCAGTCAACATACCTGAAGACCGTTGTGCTGTCTCCTTCTGCGTGAGCATCTCTCATGTACATGTAATGTACGGCTGCTATAAAGGTAATAAGTCCAGAAACAAGGAGTGATGTTTTCCATTTTCCATCTACTGAACCCATAGATAGGAAAAAGAAAGCAGAAGCTGCCATCATAGCCATTGTTCCTATCCAAAAAGTAATACCAACTAGGTCGTCACCAGCAGGAGTATTACCGAAAAAATACATTAGATTTAAAAAATTTTCCATAATTATATAATTAATTGTTTTTGTTAAACCCCAAATATATAAAAACAATTCTTAATCCATACATTTGTATACTAATTTTTTACTTAACGGATGTTAAAATCTCATTTTTTTGACACTTTTAATTCGAAATTAATAATTATTTCGTCTATTCTTTGCTTTATTCTTAGCAATATATTTAATGAAACTGTTCAAAATGTAGCTATCATGACAGGAATTCTCACTTTTGGAGTAATACACGGAGCTAATGATGTGATTCTTTTAAACAAAAATCTAGAGAAACCTGCCTTAAATTCAAAGTATCTAATATTATTATATTCTCTGATGGTACTATTGAGCGCAATTTTTTTCTTTTATTTTTCAGTTATTGCATTAACGTTTTTTGTTTTGTATAGTTCATATCATTTTGGTGAGCAACAATGGACTCTTTTCGAAAAAAAGAAAACTAATTTGAGCTTCTTACACTTTTCATATGGATTATTTATTTTTTCTATGCTGTTTATATTTAATGAACAAGATGTCTCTAAAATTATTTACGATATCACATCCATTTTCATAACTGAAAACCAGTTTCTAAATTTTTTTATTATTTCATCCTCTTGTCTTTGTTTTAGCATAATATTTTTTTACAAAAAGATAATCCGCCAACTTTCTACACAAGTGGTTTTACTTGTTTTGCTTTCGATATTATTTTACTTATCTGATTTGATGTTATCATTTGCTGTCTATTTTGTTTTTTGGCACAGTATACCATCAATTGTAGAGCAAACGAACTACATTTTCGGTCAAAATAACTATACATCCTTTATTAAATATTTCAAAAAAGCATTTATTTACTGGGTCGTATCAATGATTGGTCTCATTGTTTTTTTCTATTTTCTAAAAGATAATCAATCTTTATTAATAAGTGTTTTCTTTTCTTTTTTAGCTGCAATCACATTACCTCATACATTGGTAATTTTTAGAATTAAGATTAAATAATTATTAGTTAACTTAAGTAAATTATTAAATTTGAGAAAATCATAAAATATGTTTGGTAATCTTACAGAGAAGCTAAATTCTGCCTTCCAAGTGCTAAAAGGACATGGAAAAATTACAGAAATTAATGTAGCTGAAACTTTAAAAGAGGTCAGAAGAGCATTGTTAGAAGCAGATGTAAATTATAAAACTGCAAAAGAATTTACAAAAAATGTTAAAGAAAAAGCAATAGGTCAAAATGTTTTAACAAATCTCAAACCAGGACAGTTATTAGTCAAGATTGTTAAAGATGAATTGTCAAAACTCATGGGAGAAAATGCTTCTGGTATTAATTTATCTGAGTCTCCTACAATAGTTTTGATGTCAGGTTTACAGGGTTCAGGAAAAACAACATTTAGTGGAAAACTTGCAAACCACCTTAGAAAAAAAAAATCGAAAACTCCACTGTTAGTTGCCTGCGATGTGTACAGGCCTGCTGCAATTGAACAGTTGAGAATAATAGGAGAGCAAATAAATATTGAAGTCTATTGCGATGAGAGTGAGAAAAACCCGGTTAAAATTGCAAAAGATTCAATTGACTTTGCCAAAAAAAACGGTAAAAACCTAATTATATTAGATACAGCTGGAAGGTTGGCGATCGATGATGTAATGATGAATGAAATTAAAAATATTCATCAAGCTGTTGATCCATCAGAAACATTATTTGTTGTTGATTCAATGACAGGTCAGGATGCTGTTAATACTGCAAAAACATTCAATGATATTTTAGATTTTGATGGTGTTGTATTAACCAAATTAGATGGTGATACCAGAGGAGGTGCAGCCTTGTCAATTAAATCTGTCGTCGACAAACCGATAAAGTTTATTGGAACTGGCGAAAAAATGGATGCCATTGACGTTTTTCACCCCGAAAGAATGGCTGATAGAATTCTTGGAATGGGAGACATCGTATCATTGGTTGAAAAAGCACAGGACTTATACGATGAAAAACAAGCAAGGATTCTTAATAAAAAAATTGCCAAAAGCCAGTTTGGTCTTGACGATTTTCTTGATCAAATCAAAAAAATAAAAAAAATGGGTAACATTAAGGATATGGTTAATATGATTCCAGGTGCATCCAAAGCTGTTGGAGACAATGAAATTGACGAGGACTCATTCAAACATATTGAAGCTTTGATATTGTCGATGACCCCAAAAGAAAGATCTAATCCCAAAATAATTGATATGAGCAGAAAAAAAAGAATTTCTATGGGAAGTGGGATTGATGTCCAGGAACTTAACAGACTTTTAAAGCAATTTCAACAAATGTCAAAAATGATGAAATTGATGCAAAGTGGAGGGTCATCTAAACTTATGCAGATGATGCAAGGTTTTAAACAATAAAGTATGAAATTAATTGACGGAAAAAAAATTGCATTAAAAATTAAAGACGAGATTAAAGATCAAGTTTATAAAATGATTGAACTTGGTGAAAAACCCCCTCACTTAGCTGCAGTGATTGTCGGCAATGATGGGGCAAGCTTGACATATGTAGGGAGTAAAGTTAAATCATGCAAACAAGTTGGATTTAATTCGACATTGATCACTTTACCAGAAAATATTTCAGAAAATGAATTATTATATGAAGTTGATAAGCTCAACAAAAATAATGATATTGATGGGTTTATAGTCCAATTACCATTGCCCAAGCACATTGATGAGAATAAAGTAACATTATCTATAAATCCAAATAAGGATGTTGATGGGTTTCATCCCTCAAATTTTGGAAAAATGGCCTTAGGTATGAAATCATTTATTCCTGCAACCCCATTTGGTATTATTGAACTTTTGGACAGGTATCAAATCAAAACATCTGGTAAACATACTGTAGTGATAGGTAGAAGTAGTATTGTTGGAAGACCTATCAGTATATTGATGAACTCAAAGGGAAAATCAGGTGACTCAACAGTGACAGTGGTACACAGTAGAACAAAAAATATTAAGGATTATATTAAAAGTGCTGATATTTTAATTTCTGCTTTGGGAGTGCCAGACTTTGTAAAAAAAGAAATGGTAAAAGATGGTGTTGTTGTTATTGATGTTGGAATTACCAGAGTAATAGATGAAAATTCTGAAAAGGGCTACGTTATCAAAGGGGATGTTGATTTTGAATCTGTAAAAGATAAAGCTAGTTATATTACACCAGTTCCAGGTGGAGTGGGTCCAATGACTATCGCTATGCTTTTGAAAAACACGTTACTTTCTCGTTCAATTAATTCTTGAATTATTTTTTAAATATTTGGTTTGGATCCTTGAATGACTTGAATTCAAGGGCATTTCCAGAGGGGTCTTTAAAAAACATTGTTGCCTGTTCTCCAACTAATCCTTTGAACCTTATGTAGGGCTCAATTATGAATTGAATTTTTTTATTTTTCAACATTTTTGAAAACATTTGAAATTGTCTCCATTCCAAAATAATACCAAAATGAGGAATTGGAACATCTTTTCCATCTACATGGTTGGTGTCTTTTTCATATTTATGATCAGCTTTATAATGAATGACTAATTGATGCCCAAAAAAATCATAGTCAATCCATTCATTACTACTTCTACCTTCGCTGAGCTCAAGGACTTGACCATAAAAGTGTTTTGATTTTGCTAAATCTTTTACAGGTATTGCAAGGTGAAAAGGTGATAGTTTTTCCATTTAGTTTTTTAATTCCAACCTATCATAAACCTTTTTATTTTGGTTTTTGGTGGTATATCTTTAGCTTCAATTTTTTTTATTGTCCCCTTTTGCAAATGCTTCGGTAATTTATTTTTATCAATTATGAAATAAGCATCTATTTCATCAACAAAAATAACTAAATTATTAATTGTATTTTGAATACTTGATATGTTGTGATTTTTTTTTATATCAGAGAAATTGCTTAAAAGATTTATACCTTTATTGGATTTGAAAATTGGGCTTTTTATCTCAATAGTTTCAATTTTTTCATTTAAATCGTGTTGTTGATGTGGCGTCAATGTCAATAAATGATTTCCTGACTTATCATACAGGAGATATTTATCCTCACTAGAATACATGTAATCACCCTCGCCAATTCTTTTTACAATTGAATCATTTGAAAAGATGGAATCAAGATCTTTCACTTTTGATTCCTTTTTTAGAAATCCAATAGATCCTTTACTAATTAAATAATTATTATTTAACTCATTGCAGCTAGATAAAAAAAGTAAGAATGAAAAGAAAAAAATGTTTTTCGCAAATCTATATATCATTTTCTAAATGTAATAATTCATTTTAAATACCAATAAATTTTATACCATATATTTGTTTAGTGAGTGATCAGGAATTAAAAATTAATTTAAAAGATGGTAAATATTTACCTGTGATGGAATCGTTTTACACCATTCAAGGTGAAGGTTTCCACAGTGGAAGCCCTGCCCATTTTATTCGAACTGCAGGATGTGATGTTGGATGTGGTTGGTGTGATGTCAAAGAAAGTTGGGATGAGGATTTACACCCTATTGTAGATATTAGAACGTTAATTAATGATGTCAAATCCGATTGTAATATCGTTGTTGTTACGGGTGGTGAGCCACTACTCTGGAACATGAAACCATTGACAAAACTATTAAAGAAAAATAATTTTAAAACTCACATTGAAACGTCCGGATCAAGTAAATTAACAGGCGACTGGGATTGGATTTGTTTATCTCCGAAAAAGAGGAAATCACCTATGTCTGAAGTCTACAAGAAGGCAAATGAGTTAAAAATGATAATTTACAACAACAGTGACTTTAAATTCGCTGAGGAGCAAGCTAAAAAAGTTAACTCACAATGTATGTTGTTCTTACAACCTGAGTGGACTAGAAAAGATTTGATAATGCCAAAAATCGTTGATTATGTAATGAAGAATAGCAAATGGAAAATATCTCTTCAAACGCATAAATATTTAAATATTCCTTAATCATACAACAAATAATTTTTTCTCAGAGTTTTAAATTTTTTGATACCTTTTTTCCACCCATCTCTGATCTGTTTCGCTGTCTTACCGTTTTCAATTTGTTTTTGCAGAATATTATTACCCGCCAATCTAACAAAACCTTTTTTAAAAAAAGATAATTTATCTTTTGAATTATTGTATGCAAAAATCAGCCATTCTAAATTAATTCGAGATAAAATACTTTGATTACTCAAATCAAAACCGTAACATTTTGTGTTTTGGTGTTTTGGGAATTTAGCACCTGACATCGATTTCGGAGTAAAAGAGAAAAGTTTGTTATCCCAATACGGATTTCCAAAAATTTGAAATTGCATATTTGTTCCTCTACCTATGCTTATATCAGTTTGTTCAAAGAAACATAAACTGGGATAAAGATTAATAGATTGTTTATTAGGTAAATTTGGTGAGGGTTTAATTGGAAGATCATAAATTATTTTTCGGTCATAGTTTTTCAATGGAATAACTTTTAAGTCACTTTTTATTCCTTTTTTAAGCCATCCCTCCTCATTAATCATCATTGCAAACTCTCCAACCGTCATTCCATGTACTATAGGTACAGGATGCATACCGACGAAACTTTTGAATTTCATGTCGAGTATCGGTCCATCTACATAATGTCCGTTGGGATTAGGTCTATCCAATATATAAATTTTCTTATTATTCTCTGCGACAGATTCCATCACCATGTGCATTGTTGAAATATAAGTGTAAAACCTTGCTCCAACATCTTGAATATCAAAAATCACAACATCAATGTTTTCAAGATGTTTTGAGGAGGGCTTTCTATTTTCTCCATATAAAGTAACAATTGGAAGCCCTGTTTTAATATCAAAACCATCCGAAACTTTCTCACCAGCATCAGCAATTCCTCTGAATCCGTGCTCCGGAGCAAAAACTTTTTTTACGTTAATGTTCATACTAATTAACGTATCTATTAAGTGAACATATTTCTTTCTAGAGCGAATTCTTGAGGTTTGATTGGCTACGACTGCAATTCTTTTGTTCTTAATATCTTTAAAGTAGAGTTCAGTTTGTTCTGCACCAACCAGAATCCTTTCAGTTTGGGCAAAAGATTTTTGAGCTGAATTTATCACAATTAAAAAAAAAGTAATTTTGATTACAATTGGAAAAACTAATTCAGAAATTGAAATTCGAAACATTTATAGCGTCAAAAATTATTAGGTCAAACCCTTATAAAAATACCATTTCAGCTCCAATTATAAAAATATCCATACTATCAATTACAATTGGATTTTTAATGATGTTATTATCCATTTCAATTGGAAATGGTTTACAAAATACTATTAAAAATAAAGTTTCATCTTTTTTTGGACATGTTTTAATTACAAACTTTCAAAATAACAATTCAGAATCATCATTAGATCCAATTTTGATAAAAGAAGATTTGGAAAAAGTTTTTGAATTAAACAATATTAACCACGTTCAGTCAGTAGCCTACAAAACTGGATTAGTGACTTCAAATACGACGTTTGAAGGTGTTGTGTTCAAGGGAATTAACAGTGACTTTAACTACGATATTTTTTCTGATTATGTTTTATATGGAAAAATTCCTGAAATCACGGATTCATTAACCAACCAAGTTGCAATATCAAATTTTTTATCAAAAAGAATTAATCTTGAAATTGGAGATAAATTTAAAACTTCTTTTTTTAATGCCAATTCAAATATACCTAGTGAGAGAAATTTTGAAGTGGTTGGCATTTATGAGTCAGGGCTCACAGACTTTGATAATCTCTATTTTTTTGGAGATATAAAACACATACAAAAAATGAATAAGTGGCATTCAAGTCAAGTTGGTAATTTTGAAATTTTTATTAATGATTTTGAAGAGATAGAATCAATTACAAATAAACTTTATTCCGATACTCCATCAAATTTAGACGTGATTTCCATTTCAGAAAAATTTCCTGAAATATTCAATTGGATTAAACTATTTGATATGAACATAATTTTGATAATAATTATAATGATTCTTGTTGCTGGAGGAAACATGATTACAGCTTTAATTGTCACCATTTTGGAAAAATCACAATTAATTGGAGTTCTTAGGGTTATGGGAGCCCAAGTGAAGAGTGTTAGACTAATTTTTTTAACCAATGGTATTTATTTAATATGTATTGGTCTTGCATTTGGAAATTTTATTGGACTTCTATTACTTTACATACAAAAGTATTTTGGAGTATATAAATTAAATCCAGAAATTTATTATGTCTCCACACTCCCAGTTGAAATAAATTTTATTACAATTCTATTACTGAATCTTGGAATATTATTTTTTTGTTTATTGATGTTAATTATTCCATCTAAGATTATTGAGAAAATCAGTCCAGTAGACGCTATCAAAATCAAATAATCTTAAAGAAATAAAATTAAAAGACACTAAAGAGCTAACTTTACAGCAAAGTAAATAATGAATTATTTTGATAATATATTACAGACTATTGGCAACACTCCGTTAATCAAATTAAATGAGATTGTAAGTGAGGTTGAAGCTTTGGTGCTTGCAAAAGTTGAATACTTTAACCCAGGTAGCTCTGTAAAAGACCGAATGGCATTAAAAATGATTGAGGATGCTGAGAAATCTGGCAAGCTTAATCCTGGTGGAACTATCGTTGAAGGAACTTCAGGTAATACTGGAATGGGTCTAGCCCTTGCAGCAATTGTTAAAGGCTACAAACTAATTTGTGTATCATCAGATAAACAATCCAAAGAGAAGTTTGATATTTTGAGAGCTGTTGGTGCGAAAGTAGTATTGTGTCCTACTAATGTTAAGCCAGAAGATCCGTTATCTTATTATTCTACTGCTAGAAGAATTGCCGAAGAAACACCTAATTCTTGGTATGTTAATCAGTATGATAATTTATCGAATACCCAAGCTCATTATGAAACTACTGGACCAGAAATATGGAACCAAACGGAAGGAAAAATAACTCATTTTGTTGTGGGTGTAGGCACAGGTGGAACTATTTCTGGTGTTGGTAAATACTTGAAAGAAAAAAATCCAAAAATTAAAGTTTGGGGAATCGATACTTATGGATCTGTATTCAAAAAATATCACGAAACAGGTGAGTTTGATGAAAATGAAATTTACCCTTATGTAACTGAGGGTATTGGAGAAGATATTATACCAAAGAATGTCAATTTTAATTTAATTGATGCCTTTGAGAAAGTCAATGACGAAGATGCAGCTATATTTACCAGAAAACTTGCAAAAATGGAAGGTATTTTTGCTGGAAATTCATGTGGAGCTGCGGTTAAAGGTGTATTACAGCTAAAAAAACATTTCACAGCAGAAGATGTTGTTGTGGTTTTACTTCATGATTCAGGAAGTCGATACATCGGAAAAGTTTACAATGACGAATGGATGAAAAAACAAGGATTCAAAACTGATTAAAATAGTGTGTTTCCTAATAAATTTTCCAACTAATCATTTAACCAAAGACACAACTCATAGAATTTTACTTAAAGGTCACCCCTTAAACTTTCATAAAAAATTAAAAAACTACAAATCGACTGTTTTGCATAATTTACGAGGTTTAGCATCAAAATGGAATTTATGTGCAATACATGTTAAGGATGAATCTACCAGATTTGGCTTAGGATCATTCAAACCCTTAGGAGTATCTTACGCTGTACACAAACTAAATAAAATTGTTAATTTAAAGGAAACACTATGTGCAGCAACGGATGGAAATCATGGTATTGGATTATCATGGATTTCACAAGTTTTTAATAAAAAATGCGTTATCTACGTACCAAGGCATACTACCAAATCAAGAACAAAATTCATTACTAATTTGGGTTCTAAGGTAATCAAGCTTGAAAAAAACTATGATCAAACATGCGAGCATGCCCTACAAACATCAAAAAAAATGGATTGGCAATTGGTACAAGACGTTTCTTTCAAAGGATATGAAAAAATTCCTGCTTATATTATGTCAGGTTATCAGACTCATATGCATGAGATAGGTGAGCAAATTGAATGTAAAGAATTACCTTTTTTTGATGTTGTTTTTTTACAGTGTGGTGTTGGTTCATGGGCTGCATCTTGCATTTGGTATTATTTAGAAAAATATGGATCAAAGCGACCTAAAATTATTTTAGTTGAACCACGAGAGTCTGCTGGCGTTTATGAATCATTTAAATCAAAAAAAAGAACCAATCCTAAGGGATCTTTAAAGACTATAGCACAGAGTTTAAATTGTGGCAAACCATCCCTTTCTGCTTGGGGTATAATACAATCTGGATGTGATGGTTGCATAAAAGTTGATGATGCTGATATAATCGCAGCTAAAAATATTTATTTAAACTCAAAAGGTAATGATCCAAAAATATTTTCTGGAGCCTCAGGAGCTGTTGGATTGGCAGGACTATTAAAATGTCTTAATGATAAAAAATTTGGTAACATGAAAAAACACATAGGTTTAGGTCCAAATTCAAAGGTTCTGCTTTTTAACACAGAAGGAACTTTATTTGACAATCTTTAAAAATTCTAAAAACAATAATTATTTTCAGTTTTCAATTTATCAGCAATTGTATTTCTTAAGCCTATAACATTAGGAAATTCATAATATTTTGTAAACCTTTTTAGACCCATTAGTAGACCCTTTTGTTCATCTCCGTCTGTAAAAGATACGATGACTTCTTTCCCTTTCATTTGAACAATTTCCACGGCTTTATAAACATATAATTTTGTCATGGCTATTTGTCCATCCTGCGATTCATTGCCAAATCGTTTACAATTTTTTTCAGTCCTCAGTAAAGCTGATTCACACATATAAATTTCTATCAAAATATCGGAAACACCCATTAAAACTTGTTGATGTTTTTCTAATTCTGTTCCAAATTTTTTAATTCCTGTTCCTGCCAACATTAAGAATACTTTTTTCAAATTGCTAATAATCATTTTCTCTTGTGATAAAAGTTCAGAAAAATCCGGAATTTCAAATGAAGGTATACCCTTTAATTCTTCTTCAACTTTTGTAGCTGGATTTATAAAATCTATATGACCCTTCATCGCTTTTTTAATCAACATACCGACACTAAGCATTCTATTTATTTCGTTAGTTCCCTCGTATATTCGAGCTATTCTTGCATCCCTCCAAGCAGATTCCATTGGAGTATCTGCAGAAAATCCCATTCCTCCAAAAATTTGTATTCCTTCATCAGATGTATTTTGACAGTCTTCAGAAACAGCTACTTTTAGGATTGAGCACTCAACGACATATTCTTCAACCCCTTTCAATTCTGCTTCTTGCAAAGTATTTCCACTTTTATGCCTCATTTCAATTCTATCCTCAATATCCTTAGACGCTCTATAGCAAGCAGATTCACCAACATATGCATCGGTTGCCATTTGTGCGATTTTCTGTTTTATAGCTTCAAAATCAATAATTTTAGTTTTGAACTGTACTCTTTCATTTGCGTATTGTACACTAAGTTTGGTGACTCTTTTCATAGCATCAATACATGCAACAGCAAGTTTGATTCTACCAACATTAAGTGAGTTCATTGCAATTTTAAAACCATTTCCTCTTTCTGAGAGCATGTTTTCAATTGGTACTTTGGTATCATTAAAGAAAACCTGCCTAGTTGAGGATGAGTGAATACCTAATTTATTTTCCTCCTCACCTAGGGTAATTCCATTATTTGGATCATTTGGAACAATAAAGCCAGTTATGTTTTTATCATCTTCGATTCTTGCAAAAACAATAAAAATATTTGCAAATCCAGCATTAGAAATCCACATTTTTTGACCTGAAATCAAGTAGTTTTTTCCATCATTTGATAGAACTGCCTTGGTTTTTCCACTATTTGCATCCGAGCCTGCAGTTGGTTCTGTCAAACAATATGCACCGAAATGTTCACCTGAGGATAATTTTGGAACATATTTTTTCTTTTGATCTTCGGTACCATAAAGCACAATGGGCATTGTTCCAATACCTGTGTGTGCTCCAAATGCCGTGGATAACGATCCTGTACAACCTGAAATGTACTCACAAACAAGCATTGTAGAAACAAAACCCATACCTAGACCTCCGTATTCTTCAGGAACAGCAACGCCTAAAAAGCCCAACTCACCTGCTTTTCTCATTACATCTTCAGTTAGTTTGAAATCTTTCTTTTCGAAACGTTCCTTATTAGGCCAAACTTCCTTTTCAATGAAATCTATAACTGCCTGTTTCATCATTTTTTGTTCCTCTGTAAAATCTTCAGGTGTAAAAACGTTTTGGCAATCTGTTTCCTTTATTATAAATTCACCACCTCTTGTGATTTCTTGTTTTTTTTCAATTATTTCTTCCATTTTAAACAGTTTTATTAATTCAAAAATTCAAAAATACCTGCAGCTCCTTGACCCGTCCCCACACACATAGTAACCATTCCGAACTTAGATTTCCTAATTCTCATTTCATCGAAAATTTGAACAGATAATTTAGCGCCGGTACATCCGAGCGGATGACCTAGAGCAATAGCTCCACCATTAACGTTGACGATTTCCTTATTTAAACCAAGTTCTTTTATCACAGCCAACGATTGTGATGAAAATGCTTCATTAAGTTCAATAAGATCAATATCGTTGATATTAAGATTTGATTGTTCTAAAACTTTCGGAATCGCCTTTACAGGTCCAATTCCCATTATTTTTGGTGGGACTCCAGCGACTGCATAGTTCACAAATTTTGCAATTGGGTTAATATTAAGTTCTTTAACCATATCCTCACTCATGATTGTTACAAAAGCTGCTCCATCACTCATTTGTGAGGAGTTTCCAGCCGTAACACTTCCATTTTGAGCAAAAACTGGCTTCAATTTATTTAACACCTCAACACTTGTATCGTGTCTAGGGCCCTCATCTTTTTGAACCAAGTATTTTTTTGAGGATTTTACTCCTGCATCGTTAATAAATGTTTCTGAAATTTCTATTGGAACGATTGAAGATTCAAATTTATTTTCAGAAATAGCTTTAATTGCTTTTTGGTGAGATTCATATGCAAATTTATCTTGATCTTCTCTTGAAATTGAGAAATCATTAGCAACTTGCTCTGCAGTCAATCCCATTCCCCAATAATAATCCTCATTTCCTTGCTTCGCGTTTTTGTATCCTGGAACTGGTCTATAACCTCCCATTGGAATAAAACTCATACTTTCAACTCCACCTGCAATTACGCAATGAGCCATGCCTGATTTGATTTTTGCCGCTGCAAGTGCAATGGTCTCTAAACCAGATGCACAATATCTGTTGATTGTAACTCCAGGCACATCGTCAATTCCAAGACCCATTAATGAAATTAATCTACCAATATTTAATCCCTGCTCAGCTTCAGGCATCGCATTGCCAACTATAACATCATCAATTCTCTTTTTATCCAAATTGGGGATATCATTGATCATGTAATTAATTGTTTGTGCAGCTAATTCATCAGGTCTTTTAAATCTAAAAAGTCCTCTCGGAGCTTTACCAACAGCTGTGCGGTATCCTTTAACTATATATGCTTCGTTCATATTATTAATTTCTTAGTGGTTTACCTGTTTTAAGAATATGCTCAATTCGTTCTAGAGTTTTTCTTTCTGAACATAGAGATAAAAATGCTTCTCTTTCCAAATCTAATATATACTGATCGTTAACAAACGTTGGTTCAGAAAGATCTCCTCCGGCCATAACATAAGCCAATTTATTAGCAATTTTTTTATCATGTTCGGAAATGTAATTTGCTGTTTTCATAGAGTCTGTACCTACTAAAAACATTCCAAGTGCCTGTTTTCCTAAAACCTTAATATTTTTTTCTCTAATAGGGGGAATGTATCCGCTTTCAGAGAGAAGAATTGCGTGTTTTTTTGCAACTGCAATCTGTGAGTTTTTATTCATTAGAACCAAATCTTTTGCTTTTTTAAGCAAACCAAAATCGAACGCTTCATACGCTGAAGTTGAAGTTTTGGCCATTCCGATAGTTAAAAAATATTCTTGCATCACATTTAGCTCAACATCATTTTTATTAAAATTTTCGGCTGCTCTCAGGGTCATTTCTTTACAACCTCCACCACCTGGAATTAATCCAGCCCCCATCTCAACTAAACCAATATAGGTCTCAGGATTTACTATTGCTTTGTCACAATGCATTACAAGTTCGCAACCCCCACCAAGTGTTAGACCGTGAGGTGCAGCTATTACAGGAATGTTTGAAAACCTGAGCTTCATCATGGTATCTTGAAATATTTTAATAGCCATGTTGATTTCATCGTATTCTTGTTCAACTGACATCATGAAAATCATTCCCAAATTTGCCCCAGCAGAAAAGTGAGCTCCTTCATTTCCAATAACCAGTCCACGGAAATTTTTCTCACCTATTTCTAATGATTTATTTATACCTTGAAGAACACCCTCACCGATAGTATTCATTTTTGACCTAAATTCTAAATTAATTACTCCATCACCGATATCAGTTATTATGGAATCTTTATTTTCCCAAATTGTTTTGTTTTCATGTAGATTTTTAAGAATAATGAAGGATTCGTAACCAGGTTTGATTTTAAATTTACAGGTATTCAAATCATAATACGCAGAATTGCCATTCTCAACAGAGTAAAATTTATCTACTCCATTTTGAATCATTTTATTTATCCAACCCGTTGGTTTATAACCTAACGATTTAATCAATTCAACACCTTGTTTTAATCCAATAGAATTCCATACCTCAAATGGTCCATATTGCCAGCCATATCCAGCTTTCAAAGCATCGTCAATTTTGTAAATGTCATCACATATTTCTGGAACTCTGTTTTGGATATATGCAAACAAAGAACCAAAATTTCGTCTGTAGAATTCTCCAGCTTTATCTTTTCCATTGACTAAGACAGAGAATCTTTCAGAAACATCCTCTATTTTTTTTGCAAAACCCATGGTTTCAAAGAGCACTTTTTTTGTTGATTTATATTCAAGAGTTCTAAGGTCCAGTGAAAGTATTTCAGATTTTCCATCGGAGTTTTTTATTCTTTTATAAAATCCACTTCCAGTTTTTGAGCCTAGTAGATTTTTTTTGACCATTTGGTCAATATACTCTGGCATTTTAAAAATATTTCTAAACTCATCATTGGGACAGTTTTCATAAATACCTTTTGCAACATTAATTGTTGTATCAAGCCCCACAATATCACTTGTTCTAAAAGTTGCAGATTTTGGGTTTCCTATTATTGGTCCGGTAAGTTTATCAATTTCTTCAACAGTGAGTTCTAATTCTTCAACCATATTTAAAATATTAGACATCCCAAACATTCCAATTCTGTTTCCAATAAAACCAGGTGTGTCTTTTGCCAAAATCGAAACTTTACCTAAAAATCGTTGCCCAAAATCGATTAAAAAATCTATGACATCAGAATCACAATCTGGACCCGGAATAATTTCAAAAAGTTTTAAATATCTTGGAGGGTTAAAAAAATGAGTGACTGCAAAGTGTTTTCTAAAATCTTCACTACGATTTTCATTCATAAATTTAATTGGTATTCCTGACGTATTGGAAGTAACCAGAGATCCTTTTTTTCTGTGTTTTTCAATTTGATCAAAAACAATTTTTTTAATTTCGATTTTTTCTGTAACGACTTCTATTATCCAATCACAATTTGAAATGAGAGGAAGATCATCATTGAGATTACCCAATTTTATTCTGTCTATGAATTTTTTGTTGTAGATCGGAGATGGCTTTGATTTGACACATCGATCAAACATTTCTCTTACGATTCTATTTTTTACTTTCTTATCAGAAAGCGTTAGACCCAATTTTTTTTCTTTATCATTTATTTTACTCGGCGTTATGTCAAGAAGTAAAACCTTAATCCCAATGTTGGCGAAATGACATG
This sequence comes from uncultured Bacteroidota bacterium, assembly GCA_902523635.1. Classification (GTDB taxonomy): domain Bacteria; phylum Bacteroidota; class Bacteroidia; order Flavobacteriales; family Flavobacteriaceae; genus MAG-121220-bin8. The sequence goes on from CABZAE010000003.1 coordinate 40,730, forward strand.
CGATTCCAGAACCCATAATTCCTGAGCCAATTACAGCAACTTCTTTTATTGTTCTATTCATAACTTACATTCAAAAAACTTTTTTTGTTTCAATTATTTCATTAATGTTTTCAATGACATTGTGGAAATTTTCTAGAGATTCATTTCCTATAACTTCTAGTACCTTATCATTGAATTTCATTACGGCTGCTTTTGATGATGCTCTATGTTTTTTACCTAGCTCTGTCAAATGAATTAATACACTTCTTCTGTCAATTGGATGCGGTTTTCGAGTAATTAAATTCTTAATTTCCATCGTCTTCAACGTTCTTGACAAGCTTGTTGCTTCCATCCCCATCTTTGGACCAAGTGAAGTTGATGGTGTTCCTTTTTTTGGATCAATACTCAGCAATGCAAATCCCACGGCCATTGTGCCATTGTATTTTGCAGCTTCCTCATTATACATTTTTGCTACACTTTGCCACGTTGATCTAAGAACATGGTCAATTGTCTTTTTTTTGGTCTTTGACATCAATCAAATTTAAATAAAAATACTATGCGCGCATAGTATTTTTATAAATTTTTTTAAAATTTAGATAACCATTTATGAGCATTTTCAAATGCAGTAACCCAAGGGGAAAGCTTATCTTTTCTTTTACTTGGATAATGAGGCCAGTTCCATGGAAAAGTTGACCTTTCTAGATGAGGCATCATAGCGATATGTCTTCCATTTTCACTACCAATTATAGCTGTGTTATAATCTGATCCATTTGGATTGGCCGGGTATTCTTCATAACCATATTTTCCGATTATATTGTATTCGCTTTCACATAATGGTAGACTGAATTTCCCCTCACCATGGGCACTCCAAATGCCGAGCTTCAACCCACCCATATTTTTAAACATTATGGATTCATTGTTTTGAATTTCAACGGATGTGAAAATACATTCAAATTTTTTGGAATCATTATGTTCCATGGTAGGTTTTTTTACATGTTCTGGATGCAATAACCCAAGCTCAATGAACAATTGACATCCATTACAAACACCTAACGATAAAGTGTCTTTTTTTGAGAAAAAACTCATGAGACTTTTTTTGGCTTTTTCATTGTAAATAAATGAACCAGCCCAACCTTTTGCTGAACCTAACACGTCTGAGTTTGAAAAACCACCAACTGCAACGATGAAATGAATGTTTTCAAGATTTTCTCTTCCAGAAATTAAGTCGGACATATGAATATCTTTGACGTTAAAACCTGCTAAGTCCATTACATAAGCCATTTCTCTTTCTGAATTACTTCCCTTATCTCTTATTATAGCAGCATTTATTTTTTTTTGATTTGATGTTGATAGATTACCACTAAAATTTTCAGGGAAATTAAAGACAAGAGGTTGTTTTTTAAAGTTTTCAAACCTTTCTTTAGCTTTTGCTATACCACTTTGGTGAATATCCATCAAATATGATTTCTTAAACCATAAATCCCTATATTTTTCGACGCATAAATTAAGTTGATCTCTATTGTTTTTTATTTTTAAGTTTCCAGTTCTATCAACTTTACCAATTTTAAAAAAATTAATTTTTTTCTCTCTTAATATCTTTTCAATAGTTCTTTTTCCTTGAAAAACTATTGCTGGATTCTCGCAAAAAAGTAAATCGACAGTTTTTTGATCACCTATATCACTTAAATCTATGTCTGCACCTAAACCGTTTTCTGAGAAACATAATTCAAGTAATGTAGTAATCAAACCGCCAGAACTAACATCATGACCTGAGATAATAAAGTTGCTTTTTATTAGGCCTTGAAAAATATTGAATGCCTCAGCAAAGTATTTAGAATCTTTTATATCTGGACAACTGTTTCCAACTTCGTCGAGAGTTTGAGCTAACGCTGAACCACCAATATCATGGGACGATTTTGAAAAGTCAATGTAATAAATACTATCGTTACAATATTTAAACACTGGCTCAACAACCTTATTTATATTACTACAATTAGCTGTAGCAGAAATTATAACTGTACCAGGTGCTAGCACATCAACGTCATTATATCTTTGTTTCATTGATAGTGAATCTTTTCCTGTTGGAATGTTAATTCCAAGATCAATCGCAAAATTGGAGCAAGATTCTACAGCTTCATACAATCTTGCATCTTCGCCAGGATTATTACACGGCCACATCCAATTTGCTGATAGAGATATGGACTTAATCCCATTATTTAGAGGAGCCCAAATTATGTTAGTTAATGCCTTGGCAATAGCAACCCTTGAACCTGCAGATGGATCTATTAACGCAATTACAGGTGCATGTCCGATTGATGTAGCAACTCCGAATGGATTTTTGAAGTCCAAAGCCATAACTCCACAATTATTTAGAGGTAATTGTAATTGACCAACACACTGTTGTTTAGCTACTTTGCCCGTTACACATCTATCTACTTTGTTAGTTAGCCAATCTTTACAGGCGACTGATTCGAGGCTAAGAACATTCTTTAAATATTTTTCAAATAAATTAAAGTCACATTTTATATTTGAAAATTTAGATTTTAGACTTATATCACTCATCATTGTCTTTGGTGAATTACCAAAAAAATCAGAAAGTTCTAGATTTATTGGCATCTCATTACTTGATTGAGATTTTATAATAAATTTCTTATCACCTGAGATTTTACCGACTTTGTAGCATGGGCATTTTTCTCGATTTGCAATTTTTTTAAGCTTTTTGAAGTTTTTTTCAGAAATTATTAGACCCATCCTTTCTTGCGACTCATTACCAATAATTTCTTTAAAAGACAGGGTGTCATCACCAATTGGTAATTCATCAATATCAACAATTCCTCCTGTCTCATCTACAAGTTCTGATAAACAGTTTAAATGCCCTCCAGCTCCGTGATCATGAATTGAAATAATTGTATTCTCCTCAAATTCAACAAATGCTCTAATTGTATTTGCAACTCTTTTTTGCATTTCAGGATTTGATCTTTGTACAGCATTTAATTCAATTCCTGAACTATATTTTCCGGTGTCTGTTGAGGATACTGAGGCCCCACCCATACCAATTCTGTAATTATCACCCCCAAGTATTACAATTACATCATCTTTTCTCGGAGTTTCTTTGATACTTTGATTAAATTTTCCAAATCCAATTCCACCAGCAAGCATAATTACTTTATCATATCCAAGTTTAACTTTCCCAGATTCATGTTCAAATGTTAATAATGATCCGCATATTAGTGGTTGACCAAATTTATTTCCGAAGTCTGATGCCCCGTTTGATGCTTTTATTAAAATATCAATGGGGGATTGGTATAACCATTTTCTTTCTTTTTTAACCCAATTTTCATTACTATCTATTCTTGGGTATGGTGTCATGTATACTGCAGTACCAGCTAATGGAATCGATCCTTTACCGCCCGCAAGTCGATCTCTAATTTCTCCTCCCGAACCAGTAGCAGCTCCACTGAATGGTTCAACTGTTGTTGGGAAATTATGTGTTTCAGCTTTTAAAGATATGACTGAACTAAAAGTACTTTTTTTATAGTATGATGGCTCAGATGGATCAACAGGAGAAAACTGTTCAACATCAGGACCTTTAATGAAAGCCACATTGTCTTTGTATGCAGATACAATTTCATTTTTATTCAACTTTGAAGTCTTTTTTATCAAATCAAAAAGAGAATGTTTCATTTTTTTATTATCAATAATAAAGGTTCCATTGAATATTTTATGTCTACAGTGTTCAGAATTTACTTGAGAAAAGCCAAAAACTTCAGAGTCTGTAAGCTTCCTTTTAAGTTTTTTAGAAAGATTCTCCAAGTAGTTTATTTCGTCTACACTCAATGCCAAACCTTCTTTGGAATTATAAGTTGAAATATCTGATATTTCTTTGATAGATTCAGGATTTATTGAAACGTTAAAAACATGTTGGTTAAGCTTACTGTAAACTTCATTTATCATAGGGTCATGCTTATTATGGTTTTTGTCAAATTCTGAGAACATTTCAATCCTCTTAATCCCCTTTATGACCATGTTTTGTGTTATTTCAACAGCATTCGTGCTCCAAGGAGTTACCATTGATTTTCTAGGTCCAAGAAAAGTTCCTGAAATTTCAGTTTTACCTGTTAAAAAATTCGCATTGAACAACCACTCAAGTTTTTGAATGTCTTTTTGGTTTATTGTATTACTTGTATCAACAGTATAAATTAGATTTTGTTTGTCCTTGAAGAAAAAAACCATTGTAAACCAAATGTTAAATCAAAATTATGCGAAAAAAATACAATCCCTTGATTTTTAAAATCTAAGTTAGTAACGATTTGATTGATTTTATTAACAAGTTTGTTTTAAAGCCAGTCTGGCCATGTAAAATCCATCAAACCCATCACTAGGGTTTATTTTATTTTCATCTTCAAAATCAAAATTTTTTCCTTCTTCTGATTTTAAAAATTTTTTTATCTGAATTTCATTTTCACTTGGCAAAATTGAACAGGTAGCATAAACCAACTTACCACCTTTTTTAAGTAAAGGAGAGTATTTTTTTAAAATGTTTAATTGTTTTTCTCTTACCCTTTGAATGAAATCAAGGTTTAACTTCCATTTTGCATCAGGATTTCTTTTCAATACGCCAAGTCCTGAGCAAGGAGCGTCAATAAGAAGTCTATCAAATTTTCCATAAAGTTTTTTTACTGATTTTAAATTATCAATTAGTTTAGTTTGAATATTGAACGCTCCATTTCTTTTTGATCTTTTCCTAAGCTCATTCAGTTTATACTGATTTATGTCCATTGCAATTATTTTACCCTTATTTTCCATCAAGCAAGATAAATGAAGTGTTTTACCTCCGGCACCTGCACACACATCACAAACTCTCATACCTTTTTCTAGTTCAAGAAAGGGAGCGACAAGTTGAGATGAAGCATCTTGTAGTTCATATAAACCCTTTTTAAAAGATTCCCTTACGAACAAATTACACCTTTTTTTTAATACCAGTGCATTTGGATAGTCTTTAATTGTATTTGTCTCAATTCCCTCATTTATTAATACTTTTTTAAGTTGATTTTTAGTAATTTTATGAGTGTTGGTTCTTATGACTACAGAATTAGATTTATTTAGCTCATTTAATTCTTTTTCCCATTTTTTTTCACCCAGTTCTTGTGATCCAATTTTGTCAAGCCAGTTCGGTATGGATTCTCTAAATTTTCTAATTTTGGATAAGCTATCAAATTTTCCTTTGATTTTTCTCTTAGGGATATTTTCAAACTCTTTCCAATTAGGAATTGGTATTCCTCTTAAAACAGCCCACACAGAAAAAAATTTCCACAATTCATTCGAATTGTGTGGGGATTTAATATCTGCTATTTTAGAATATAATCTTTTCCACCTAACTATATCATAACATGTCTCTGCTATAAAGCCCCTGTCTTTACTTCCCCATTTTTTATTACTTTTTAAGGTTTTTTCGATAGCTTTATCTGCATAGATATTATTGTTAAAAATATTGTCTAAAGTATAAATTACTCCAATGACTAAATTTTTATGGAGTATCATCTTTAAGCTTTTTTAATATGAAAGTTAGTTTTCTCTTATTCTTCTTGATTCTCGCAATTTCTTCATCATCTCTCTTCGAAATTCTTCTTCTAGTCTAAACAATTCATAAGTTTTTCTTGGAGATAAAACTTCTTTCAATTGTGATATAAGTTGTCCTCTGAGTTCAACTTTTTTCTTTTCATAATCCATGTAATCATTTATAAGTTGTGCATATTCCGAGTCACTGAACTCTAATTCATCTGCAACCCCTCTGAAATTACTTTTATTGTCATCCCAAAGTTTATATAAGCTATCCTCATAAGATTTGTAAGCCTTCCAAAAATCTGATTCAATGCTGGAGTTAAGTTTTAATTTTTCAGATAAAAAAAGTTTTTTATATGCGTTAACCTTTTCCCTGCTAAGTCTTTCTGATTGAAATGAATAGCTGGATTGAAAAAATAAGATTGCAATGAGAGTAAATATTAATTTTTTCATTTATTCATAAATTATAATTTCCGCACTTGGGTTTTCAATAAAATAATTTTCAATGTCGAAATAATTAACATATTCAGAAAAATCTAAATCATCCGAGTCTAATAAATCAATAAAATCGTAGGTAGATAGTTCTATTATGTGCTTATCAGCATAGTTCATAACATCTGAATAATTAATTTCTTTGTTGAATTTAAAAAGATTATATACTGTAAAGACCAATACAAATATAGCAGCTACAGACGAAGCTCTGTAAAAAACATTTTTTAAGTACCTTATTTTACCTGACCTTATTTTTTGCTTGATTACCCTAGAACTAATATATTCAAAATACTCATCAGGAATTAAAAAATCATTTGTTACAGGAATGAATTCACTAATTAATTTTGAATTAAAATTTTTTAAATAACCCTTAGGAATTTTGAACCTGCTCTTAATTAGTGGTATTTTACTTTTGTTACTCATTTTTATATAGACAATCTAAATATTAAAAGGTTTGAATTTCTGCAATTTCTTTTTTTATTTTTTTTACGGCAATGTGATATGACGCTTTTAAGGAACCAACCGAAGTGCCCAAAATTTCAGAAATATCTTTAAATTTTAAATCTTGTTCATACTTCATTTGAAAGACAAGCTTTTGTTTTTTTGGAAGTTTTGAAATTATCAATTGCAACTTATATTGCAATTCATCTCCATTAAAATAAGGATCTTCTTTTAAATTTGAAACCATTAAATCGAACATTTCTTCACTATTGTGAAAGTATTTTTTTGATTTGGATTTTAAAAAATTAAGAGATTCATTTGTTGCAATTCTATACATCCACGTGTAAAGTTTACTATCTCCCTTAAACTTATTTATTCCTCTGAAGACTTTGACAAAAGTATTTTGTAAGACATCATCTGTGTCATCATGGTTTAATACTAACTTACGAATATGCCAATATAAAGGTTTCTTGTACTGATTCACTAACAAATGGAAAGCCTGATTTTTTGTTGTTTTGTTTTTTAAATTTTTTATTAAATCAGATTCGTTTTTCAAAGTTATATATCTAAAATTTAGATAATTAATTCTATGTTTGGTTTAATTAAATGATTGATACTTAATTAATTTTGAATATACTCCTTTCTGTTCCAATAGTTCACTGTGTTTTCCGCTTTCAACTATTTTTCCTTTATTCATAACCAATATCATATCTGCATTTTGAATCGTTGATAATCTGTGAGCTATTATCAATGATGTTCGGTTTTTCATTAAATTTTCCAATGCATGTTGAACTAATTTTTCTGATTCAGAATCAAGCGATGAGGTAGCTTCATCCAAAATCATAATTGGTGGATTATTTAAAACAGCCCTTGCAATTGAAATTCTCTGTTTTTGACCACCCGAAAGATTACCACCAAAACTACCTACATTCGTTTCAAATTTATTTTCTAATTTTTCAACAAATTCAATTGAATTTGAGATTTTAGAGGCTTCAATTATTTTATTTTTTGGAATTTCTTCAGTAAGAATAATGTTTGACTTAACTGTATCGTTAAAAAGAAGAGATTCTTGAGGAACAAATCCAATTAAAGATCGTAAATCTGATTTTTTTATGTGTTTGATATTAATATCATCAATACATATTTCGCCAGAATGTACATCAAAAAATCTTGGAATTAAATTAGCTAAGGTAGTTTTTCCACTTCCTGATTGACCAACCAAAGCGATTGTTTTACCTTTTTGAATCTTAAATGAAAGATTATCTAAAACCATTTTTTTTCCATAAGAAAAACTAACATTACGAAATGTTATCTCTTGGTCGAATGATTTTTTTTCAATTGGATTTTTCATTTCCTTTATATCTGATTCAGACTCCAATATCTCAAAGACCCTTTCAGCTGCGGCATTTCCCTTTTTAATAGAGTAGGATGCTTTACTGATCGATTTGGCTGGTGTTAATACACCATAAGCTAAGCCCATGTAAGTCAAAAAAGCTGCCGGGTTCAATTGCATATCGACTAAAACCAATTTTCCTCCATACCACAACAATACCCCAATTACAGATATACCTAAAAATTCGCTCAACGGGCTAGCTAAATTTTGTTTATTTATTAATTTATTTGAGTAGTAATAAAACTTATTATTCGTTTTCAAAAACTTATTTATAAAAAATGATTCGGCAACGAATCCTTTGATTATTTTTAAACCATTTAATGTTTCTTCGGAAATTGATAAAATTTCGCCTTGTTCTTTTTGAACAACGTTGGATGTTGACTTCAATGATTTTCCAATTATTGAAATTATAAAGCCTGAAATAGGAATGAAAATTAGAACAAAAACTGTTAGTTTAAAACTAATTAAAAACATGGCAATTACAGTAAAAAATATTGTCAGAGGTTCTCTTATGATGATTTCAAAAATTGATAAAAAAGACAACTGTATTTCGGTCACATCATTAGTGAATCGTGAGACGACATCTCCCTTTTTCTTTGTTTGGTAATAGGAGATTGGTAGACTAATTATTTTTTTGTAAAGTTTTTCTCTCAAATCCTTCAAAATTCCATTTCTAAAAAATGTTATGAAAAACATAGCTAAGTAATTGAAAAGGTTTTTTAAAAAAAATAGAACAACAATTGTGATGATTACTAATATCAAGGCTTTGTTAGGATCATTGTTTGCAAATGAATTGACAAGAAAGTTTAACCAAGCTTCAAAATCTTTTCCAAAACTTAAGAAGTTTTCAAAATTTGGCTTTTCATAAGTTTTTTCAGAATCTCCAAACAAAACTTCTAACATAGGCATTAACGATAAAAAAGATAATGCACTGAAGATTGCATAAAGTATATTAAAAAAAATATTTAAAAAAATAAATCTTTTATAGGGTTTACCAAGCCAAAAAACTTTCTTGAAACTTTTCATTAAAAACTAAATTCTTTAATTAATTCGTTTAATTTGAAATCAAGTTTTTTATTTGTATCATAGTACATATTCTTTTTATTGAGTAAAGTGTTGACACTAAAATAAAATTTTATTTTTGGTTCTGTTCCGCTTGGCCGAACAGCGATTTCAGATCCATCTGATAATTCAAAAATTAAAACATTTGATTTTGGGAGATAAATATTAGTTTTTTTATTGTTTATAAAATCAACTTTTTCTGAACTTAAAAAATCTTTTAATGACACTAATTTTGTTCCTGCAATTTCATTTTTTTTTAGATTTCTGAAATGTTCCATCATTCTGTTAATTTCCATAGATCCATCAATTCCGTCCTTTTTAATAGTCACTAATTTCTCCTTAAAAAAACCATATTTTATGTAACAATCTAACAGATAATTGAATACATCTGAATTATCTTTTTTACATTCTGAGGCCAATTCACAGAAAAGAAGAGCAGTTGTTATAGCATCCTTATCTCTAACAAAATCACCAACAACAAATCCATTACTTTCTTCACCTCCACACAAAAATCTTTTTTTTGGAAAATCTTCTACCATTTTAGAAATCCATTTGAAACCAGTTAATCCTAATTTTAGTTCAACCCCATTTTGGTCAGCGATATTTTTTAGCATTGGTGTTGATACAATCGTTGATCCAATAAAACAGGATTCTTTATTTTTTTCTTTCTCAAGTAGGTAATTTATTAAAACAACCATAATTTGATTTCCATTCAAAACAAAAAAATTACCCGAACTGTCTTTTATGCCGACACCCAAGCGATCTGCATCTGGGTCAGTTCCTAGAAAAATATCTGCATTTTTTTTAATTGCTAATTTTTTTGCATAATCAAACGCACTTTCTTCTTCAGGGTTAGGAGATTTAACTGTTGGAAAATTCCCATCTGGAAGTTTTTGTTCATCTACAATTGATAAATCACTGTATCCTGCTGATTTTAAAACATTGGGCAATATTTTATATGATGTTCCATGTATGGGTGTAAATACTATCTTAAGGTTTTCCCTGTCGGATCTACCTATCTTACCAAATTTAATGGAATCTTTTAAAAAAGAATCATCTATTTTTTTATCGATTAATTGGATTAAGTTTTTTTGGATTTCAAATTTGATTTTATCATAATTAACTTTATTAATTTCATTTATTAAGATTTTATCAATGGGAGGTACAATCTGTCCTCCATTAGTCCAATAAACTTTGTAACCATTGTATTCAGGGGGATTGTGCGATGCAGTTAATACAATTCCACATGTGCAACCAAGTTTAGTAATACAGTATGATAATATAGGTGTGGGTCGAAGTGAGCTAAAAAGATAGACCTTTATTCCATTGCCTGAAAAAACTTCAGAAACTTTTTTAGCTAAATATTCAGAGTTATTCCTACAGTCAAAAGCAATTACTACTGACTTCTTGGCGATTTTTTTTTTATTAATGTAATTTGATATGCCTTGAGTATTTTTGCCTAATGTGTATTTATTAATTCTGTTGGGACCTAATCCCATTATTCCTCTCATTCCCCCAGTACCAAATTCTAGATTTTTATAAAATGAATCAAAAAATTTTTTAGGTTCTTTATGTTTTAGGTTTTTTACAAGTTCAATTGTATTGGAATCAAAAGGAAATTTTGTCCAAGTTTCATAATTTTTTTTGACAGTAGGTGAATCCAACATTAATTTGATTTTTCAACAATTTTATATTGGCTCTTAATTTTTTTATTTCGTAAGATCAACTCTCCCAAAAAACCTGCGAGAAAAAATTGGGATCCAATTATCATTGTTGTTAGTGAAATGTAAAATTCTGGTCTTTCTGTAATTAATCTCCCTCCAGAATTAATAAATAACTTATCTATCCCGAGAAAAGCTGCAAATAAAAAACCTGTTAAAATCATCAATGTGCCAATCAATCCAAAAAAATGCATTGGTCTTTTTCCAAACTTGTGAGTAAACCACAATGTTAATAAATCTAAAAACCCTTTTAAAAATCTATCTGCCCCATACTTTGTATTTCCATATTTTCGTGGATGATGTTTAACAATTTTTTGTGTGATCCTGTTGAATCCAGAATTTTTTGCAAGCACTGGAATATATCTATGCATTCCGTTTGTAAGTGTGATCTCTTTAGCTAGGTCATTTTTATAAGCTTTGATACCACAATTAAAATCGTTCAATTTTAAGCCAGATGTTTTTCTTGCAGCCCAATTAAATATTTTGGAGGGAAAGTTTTTAAATATTAAAGAATCATATCTTACCTTTTTCCAACCTGATACAAGGTCATAAGAGTCTACATCAATCATTTTATAAAATTCAGGTATTTCATTTGGATCATCCTGCAGATCTGCATCCAGTGTTATAATTACATTTCCAATGGCCTGATTGAAACCAGCGGAAAGTGCATGGGATTTACCAAAATTTCTAGAAAACCTCAATCCCTTGACATGATCATATTTTTTGCCAATTTTTTTTATCACACGCCATGAGCTGTCATTACTACCATCATCAATGTATATGATTTCATAAATTAAACCCATGTTATTAATAACATTTACAATTGAAGAATTTAGTTCTTCTATAGATTTATCCTCATTGTAAAGTGGAATAACAATTGATAAATTCATACTCTACTTTTCTTTGTTTTAATTAATAGGCCTAAAATAACACTGTAAATAAAACCAAATACGATTGTGAAGAAAAGTATACTTGGGTAAGTTAACCAAGTATAAGGCTTAGCAGCTTCAACATATTCATTTAAGTTCATGTTTGCTAATGCTTCAGGATAGTTTTCAGCAGTTTGGTAATAGCTTATCTCAAGTGCTTTATCCATGTAATCTGGTTCTATAATATTTGTAAGTAATAGTGTGTAAGAAATTGCTATTAGCGATACAACTAAAGATATACCCGTTCCAATTTTTCTAACTTGTGCCCATGAAATTAATGAATCATTATGTTTTTTAAAAGCTATACATGCCAACGTAATTCCAGAAATTTGGATCAGTGCGTTTATAATTTGAGTCGAGGAACTATTTTCATAATGAGCATCAAGTATGAACAGCATAATTGCAAAACAAATTAATACCAAACCAGTCCAAAGACCATATTCTATAATGTATTTTTTCATCATCTTTTTTAAGTGTAAAAGTAGTCAGAAATTATTATAATTCATTTGTCCAGCAATGAGCCTAACTAAAATGAACATATTTTGTTGCCAATTTTAAAAAAAAAATTAATTTTGTGATCCTAAATATTATATGAAAAAAGGAATACATCCAGAAAATTACAGACTAGTAGCATTCAAAGACATGTCAAATAATGATATTTTTTTAACTAAATCTACAGTTGATACAAAGGAGACCATTGAATATGAAGGAAATACTTACCCACTTGTCAAGTTAGAGATTTCAAGAACATCACACCCATATTACACTGGAAAAACTAAACTTGTAGATACTGCTGGTAGAATTGATAAGTTCAAAAACAGATATTCCAAACTTAAAAAATAATTATTCCTTGTAAACCTCTTTTAGTTTCAAGAGGTTTGTAGCGTTAATTTTAAACCCCCTCAAATTTTTTTTAGTTAGAACTAGAACCTCGTCATAATACAGGGGAATAATCGGAGATTCCTCTATAATCATACTGTCTAGATCTTGATAATAATTGAATCTTTTTGTTTTTGATTGTTGTTCATAAGACTTTAGAAAAATGCTGTCAAATTTTGAATTCTCAAAATGAGTGTAATTAGGTCCAAAAGGTGATTTGTTTTTGCTGTAAAATAATGTTAGATAATTTTCTGGATCAGGGTAGTCAGCAATCCAACTTGCTCGAAACATTTCAAGTTTACCATTAGATTTAGCTTGTCTCATAGTTGATGGAGGAAGTACATCAATATTGATTTTGATTCCAACTTTCAGTAACTCTCTTTGAACGAATTCAATAATGTCGAGGTAGTTTGCATCAGTTGAGATTGTAAGTTCAATGTTTTCAACATCATTTTCTGACTTATATTCGCTGATAAGTCTAATAGATTCATTGAGGTCGTATTCAAATCCTTTAGTTCTTTTTCCAATCAAACCAATGGGAATAAAACCGTGAGTGGCAGGACTTCCGATGTTGTTTCTGAGAAACCTCATCATTTTTTTACGATCAATTGCGTAATTAATTGCTTTTCTGAGTTTTTTGTGATTAGAATTTAATTTTTCCTTGGCAAGGAAAAATCCAATATATTCAGTGTTTAGATATGGTCCACTTAGAAGATTAAGCAATTTTTCATATTTGTTCTTTAAAACCCCATCTCTAGTTAAAATCTCATCTTTGAATGAAGAATCAATAGAGTTTATGTAATCAATTTTTCCTTTAATAAATTCCAAGAATTCACTTTTTTTTTCAGGTAAAAAAGTTATGGAAATTGATTCCAAATATGGAAGTTGTTTACCATGTTTATCTTTTTCAAAATACAGTTCATTTTTTCTTAAAACAAGTTTAACATTTTCCTCCCATTTTTTAAATTTAAATGGTCCAGTACCTATTGGATTTTTTCCAAACTTATTTCCAAAATGTGATACTGCTTCTTGAGGAACAACTGAAAAGTATTTCATTGAAAGACTTTCTAGAAATGCTGAAAAGGGAGCTTTTAAATTAACTTGAAAAACACTGTCATTTAAAGCTTTGAATGATTTAATCTTATTGAGTGACCAGGCACCTGGTGATGCTAAATTAGGGTCTATCAGTCTTTGGAAGCTATATTCAAAATCGTAAGCATCCACAGACCTGGTTGAGTCTTTACCAAAAATTACTGACTTGTGGAATTTTATATTTTTTTTGAGTACAAATCTATATTCCAATCCATTTTTAGAAATGAACCATTTTTTTGCTAAATCTCCACTAATATTCAATGAGTCATCTAATTTTATAAGTCCGTTGAAGATTTGATTTACAGGTCTGATATTTCGAAGGGTACTTGAAAAAGCTGGGTCTAATGAACTAATATTGGCGTGTTCATTATATCTAAAAATTAGTTTATCATCAACATAGTTGCTATCACTACAACTTATAATAGTGAAAATAAAAATGGAAATTAATGTTATAGCTTTTCTCGACATTTATTAAAAACTATATTTGCAAACAAAATTAAGATTTATCAACATTAATGAAAAATAAAGTTAAAGTCGCACTAACCACCCTAGGTTGTAAACTGAATTTTTCAGAAACCTCAACAATTTCGAGAAAGTTTTTAGAAAATGGTTATGAGGTCGTTGAATTTCAAAATTTTGCCGAAATATACGTTATTAATACTTGTTCAGTTACACAGAACGCTGATAAGCAGTTTAAATTATTGGTAAGCAAAGTAATGAAAATCAATAAAGCTGCTTACGTAGTAGCAATTGGTTGCTATGCACAACTAAATCCAAATGAGTTAGGATCAGTTCCAGGAGTTGATTTAGTTCTTGGCTCTAAAGAGAAGTTCAAAATTTTAGATTATATAAATGATATCACAAAAAATAGTTTTTCTGAAATTCATTCTTGTGAAATAAATGAATCTGATTTTTATGTACCTAGTTTTTCAATTGGAGATAGGACCAGATCTTTTTTAAAGGTGCAAGATGGATGTGATTATAAGTGTAGTTACTGTACGATCCCACTCGCCAGGGGAATATCAAGAAGTGGAAAGCTATCGAGCATAATTGAATCTGCAAAAAAAATAGCAGATTCTGATGTAAAAGAGATTGTTCTTACTGGAGTCAACATTGGAGACTATGGAAAGGGAGAGTTTGGTGATAAAAAACACGACAGTACTTTTTTGGAACTTATAGAAAATCTTGACAAAATTAATGGTATAGATCGATTTAGAATATCATCTATTGAACCAAACTTACTTTCAAATGAAATTATAAATTTTGTTGCTAATAGCGACAAGTTTGTTCCGCATTTCCATATTCCATTGCAGAGTGGATCCGATAATGTATTGAGGTTTATGAGACGTAGATATAATACATCACTTTATTCTCAAAGGATTGGTTATATCAAATCATTAATTCCAAATGCATGTATAGGAGCTGATGTAATAGTTGGATTTCCTGGTGAGGATGAAAAGAAATTTATGGAAACATTTAAATTTATTCAAAATCTAGAAATATCATACCTACATGTTTTTTCATATTCTGAAAGAAAAAATACACGTGCCTCACGACTGGAGAATTCAGTTGATAAAAATATAAGATCAAAGAGAAGTAAAATTTTAAGAACTTTATCTTTAAAGATGCGTCGTGATTTTTACACTAAACAACTCGGTAACTTTCACAACGTACTATTTGAATCCGAAAATAAAAAAGGGTTTATTTACGGATTTACTGAAAATTATGTTAGAGTTAAAACCAATTGGAGTTTTAAGTTGGCTAATACAATAACCAAAAGAAGGTTATCCAGAATTGATGATGATGGGCATGTTATTATAGAACCAGTTCAAAATCTAGTTACAGTCTAATTCCGATTGGAAGTAAGTCTTTAAATTCTTTATGTTTTTTTATGAACTGACGAATCTGTGGGGAAGTAGGCATAATTCTAATATTCTTTTCCTTTATAATTTCAAAAACCTCCCTAATAAATGTTTCTTCAAAATCAGGGTTTGAATCAGAATTTGGGACAACAAGTTTAGTTAAAAAGATTTTTCTGTCCTGTAAAGCGTATTCAATTTTGGCCAAACCTTGATCAACTTCGACTTCGAACTGACGTAGAAAAGTGTTGTCATATATGGTTAAGCTTGTCATTAAATATTAATCTTTATTTTTAATACAAATATACAAAATTGAATGAAAAAGCTTTGTCAAAAATTCTAAATCATGATCCATGTCTATTTGATGCCAGGAATGTCAGCAAATTCATTAATTTTTGAAAGAATAAAATTCCCGGAAAATTATGAGCTTCATTATTTGAACTGGATTAGTCCAAAAAAAGATGAATCCATTCAAAATTATGCTATCCGATTTTCGTCCTTGATTAAAAACGATGAACCTGTAATGATTGGAGTTTCCTTTGGCGGAATATTGGTTCAGGAGATCTCTAAAATCATTAACGTAAAAAAAATAATAATTATTTCAAGTGTCAAGTCTGCTTCAGAGTTGCCAGTACATATGAAATTTGGTCGTTTTACTAAAACTTATAAATTATTACCTTTAAAATGGATTAATGATTTTGAATCACTCGCTTCTTTTGTTTTGGGTCCTCTTGTCAACAGGAGACTACAACTTTACAGAAAATATTTGACAGTCAGAGATGAAAATTATCTTAGCTGGTCTGTACATGAGCTAATACAATGGAAGCAAAAAAAACCTCTGAAAGATATAATTCATATTCATGGAACCAATGACAGGATTTTCCCAGTATTGTTTATTAAAAACTATATTAAAGTACGTGGGGGAGATCATGCAATGATTTTAAAGAAGGCTAACTGGCTTAATAAAAAAATTCCAGAGCTGATAGAAAAAAATTAAATTCTTTTCATTTGTTGTTGCATCATTCTTATCTGATCAGCAAGCATTCTTTGTTTATCAATTTTTTTTGCTTCGTTGAGAAGAGCAGTAGCCTCTCTTTTTCTTCTTTTTTGCATGAGTATTCCCGCTAAACTTAATTTTGCCATTGCTAAGTCATGATTCATTGATAAACCCAACGATATAGCTTTTTTAAAATATTTTTCGGCCTCGGTTAAATTTGTTTGTGAACTAATTATTCCATTTAAATAATTGTAGTAGCCAACCTGTTTTTGAGTTAGTGCACTTTCAGGTTTTTTGATTTTATTTAACCATTTTTTTGTGCCATCAAAATCCTGTTTGCGCATTCTCAGGAAAGCTAGTAAAATGATCTCATTTTTGAAATAGAAAAAAATCAAAAGAAGAGTCAAAAAAATAAGTGCAATTCCATTTCCTATGTTATTTTCTGTAAATTGAAAAATAGAATATCCTAAAGATGCTGTTGAAAGAATTAATTTTATATATTTTGGAAACATATTTTTTGGAGTAGTTATTTTAAGTATTGATTTGAGTTAGTAAAAAGTTATCGTATATTTGGCCGCAAATTTGAGCAAAAGTAATTAATTATTTGAAATGAAAAGAACTTTTCAACCCTCTAACAGGAAAAGAAAAAATAAACACGGATTTAGAGAAAGAATGTCAACCCCAAATGGAAGGAAAGTTCTTGCTTCAAGAAGATCAAAAGGCAGAAGTAAAATTTCTGTTTCTTGTGAACCCAGACACAAAAAATAAGTGAATAAATTTTTAAAAAAATCTAGGTGTTACTTTTTCAGTAACACCTTTTTTTATATATATTAATTAATCAAATAAATGTTTGTATGCCCCTCCGTAAAGACATTAAAAGTATTCTGATAATTGGCTCTGGTCCAATAATTATAGGTCAAGCCTGTGAATTTGATTATTCTGGTTCGCAAGCTCTTAGATCATTAAAAGAAGATGGTATAAAAACCATTCTTGTTAATTCTAATCCAGCTACAATAATGACCGATCCAGTCATGGCTGATCACATATACTTAAAGCCATTAAACACAAAATCTATTAGATATATACTTTCTAAACATAAAATAGATGCAGTTTTACCAACAATGGGAGGTCAAACTGCTCTAAATTTATGTATAGAGGCTGATGAGAAAGGAATTTGGGATGAATTTAATGTAGAGATTATTGGTGTAGATATCGACGCAATTAATATTACCGAAGATAGAGAACAATTCAAGCAACTTTTAAAAACAATTAATATTCCTGTTGCACCTGCCAAGACAGCTACATCTTTTTTAAAAGGGAAGGAAATTGCTCAAGAGTTTGGTTTTCCAATAGTAATTAGACCATCTTTTACACTTGGTGGAAGTGGAGCTTCATTAGTCCAAAAGTCGGAAGATTTTGATGAGTTGTTAACTAGAGGCTTAGAAGCATCACCAATTCATGAAGTCTTGATTGATAAAGCTCTAATGGGCTGGAAAGAATACGAACTAGAACTATTGAGAGATAAAAATGATAATGTCGTAATAATATGTACAATCGAAAATATGGATCCCATGGGCATCCACACTGGAGACTCTATAACTGTAGCACCCGCAATGACACTTTCAGATACAGCCTATCAACGCATGAGAGACATGGCTATAAAAATGATGCGTAGTATCGGAGATTTTGCTGGAGGATGTAACGTTCAATTTGCTGTCAGTCCAGACGATAAGGAGGACATTATTGCTATTGAAATAAATCCAAGAGTATCCAGGTCTTCTGCTTTAGCCTCAAAGGCTTCCGGATATCCAATCGCAAAGATTGCAAGTAAGTTAGCTATTGGATATACATTGGATGAGTTAGATAATCAGATAACTAAATCAACATCTGCTCTATTTGAACCAACACTTGATTATGTTATTGTTAAGATTCCAAGATGGAACTTTGATAAGTTTGAGGGCTCCGAAAGAATCTTAGGTTTACAAATGAAGTCTGTTGGTGAGGTTATGGGAATTGGAAGGTCGTTTATGGAAGCCCTACACAAGGCAACACAATCATTAGAAATAAAAAGAAATGGAATTGGTGCTGATGGAAAGGGTTATACAGATTACGACACAGTTATTAGAAAATTGACTTATGCATCATGGGACAGGGTTTTTGTTATATATGATGCAATAAAATTAGGGATCTCATTGGATAGAATTCATGATATAACCAAAATTGATATTTGGTACTTAAGGCAATATGAGAAACTTATAAGCTTGGAGAAAGTAATATCAGAGTTAACAATTGATAATATTTCTAAAGAAATTCTTTTAGAAGCAAAACAAATGGGATTTGCAGACAGACAAATTGCTCACATGCTTGGTTGTATGGAAAGTGTAGTATATAAAAAGAGAAAAAGTTTGAATATTAATAGGGTTTATAAGCTAGTTGATACTTGTGCTGCTGAGTTTAAAGCACAAACACCTTACTATTACTCTACTTTTGAAGAATCAGTTCAGAATTCCGATGGAACAATCACAACTCAAAATGAAAGTACAGTCTCAAAAAATAAAAAAATTGTTGTTCTAGGTTCTGGTCCAAACAGAATAGGTCAAGGTATTGAGTTTGACTATTGCTGTGTACATGGAGTTCTGGCATCTTCTGAATGTGGATATGAAACGGTTATGATTAATTGTAATCCTGAAACTGTTTCAACTGATTTTGATATTGCAGATAAGCTATATTTTGAACCGGTCTTCTGGGAACACATTTATGATATTATTGAACATGAAAAGCCTGAAGGTGTGATTGTTCAGCTTGGTGGTCAGACTGCCTTGAAGTTGGCTGAAAAATTAGATAGATATGGAATAAAAATCATGGGAACTACTTACAAAGCTCTAGATTTAGCAGAGGATAGAGGAAGCTTTTCAACCTTACTTAAGGAGAATAATATTCCATATCCTGAGTTTGGAGTTGCTGAGACAGCAGATGAAGCTCTCGTTTTAGCTGATAAATTACATTTTCCAATCTTAGTTAGACCTTCATATGTTCTTGGAGGACAGGGAATGAAAATTGTAATTAATAAAGAAGACTTAGAAGCTCATGTAGTTGATTTATTACAGAAAATACCTAATAACAAATTGTTACTAGATCATTACTTAGATGGTGCAATTGAGGCAGAGGCAGATGCGATTTGTGATGGTGAAAATGTTTTAATCATAGGAATTATGGAACACATTGAGCCTTGTGGCATCCATTCTGGTGATTCCAACGCAACTCTTCCTCCATTCAATCTAGGTAAACTTGTTATGCAACAAATTATTGATCATACAAAAAAAATTGCACTTGCATTAAATACAGTTGGTTTGATCAATATCCAGTTTGCTATCAAAGACGAAGTCGTTTTTATAATCGAAGCAAATCCAAGAGCTTCTCGAACTGTTCCTTTCATTGCCAAGGCATATCAACAACCTTATGTTAATTATGCGACAAAAGTTATGTTAGGTAAAATGAAGGTATCAGACATAAATTACAAGCCTGACTTGAAAGGCTTTGCAATTAAACAACCTGTTTTTTCATTTAATAAATTTCCAAACGTGAATAAAAGCTTGGGTCCTGAGATGAAAAGTACTGGTGAGAGTATTCTTTTTATTGATTCTTTGAAGGATGATGAGTTTTATGAACTTTATTCAAGAAGAAAAATGTATTTAACTAAATAATAACTTAGCTTTAAAATTTAAATGGAAAACGCCTTACTTTTTATTGCAGTTTTATTGTTCCTAGGACTTATTATTTTTTTTTTGAAAGCAAACAAAAATAATTCTTCAGATAAATTAATGATTCAACTAACTAATAATCTTAGTAATGAGATTCAAAATATCAGAAAAGAGGTAAGTGAAAGTTCAGAAAAAAACAGGACTGAGATTGAAACTAAATTGTCTGCAATTAATAAGGAAATAAATAATTTTCATAAAATTTCAAAAGAGGACATACAAAAACAATTTACTGAATCTAATAAAGTTATAAAGGATGTTACAGAACAATTAGGTAAGATTAAAGGAACCAATGAACAAGTTTTAAACTTTGCCAATCAAATGAAATCTTTGGAAAAAATATTAAGCAATCAAAAACAAAGAGGGATCCTTGGTGAAATTCAACTTGAAAATTTATTATCAAATGTTCTTCCTCCTGATTTGTTTGAAATGCAATACTCTTTTTTGAGTGGGGAATCTGTTGATGCCATTGTAAAAGTTGGGGAATTTATTATTCCTGTAGATGCTAAGTTTTCTTTGGATAATTATAATAAAATGATTGAAAGTTCAGATAACTCTGAAATCAAAATTTTAGAAAGAAAATTCAAAGACGACATAAAAAATAGAATTGATGAGACTTCAAAATACATTAGACCTAATGAGAAAACCACAGACTACGCATATATGTTTATACCAGCAGATGGTTTATATCAGGACTTATTAAACAGCAGGGTAGGCTCCCTTAAGATCAATTCTAAAGATTTAGTTTCTTATGCTTATTCAAGGAAAGTAATGATTGTTTCTCCAATGAGTCTCTTTCCAATGCTACAAATCACTGTAAAAGCATTACATAACTTAAAAGTTGAAAAATCTATTCATGATATTCTGATGAATATTGATAAATTATCAAATCATTTAAACTCATACCAAAACTCACATAATAGGCTTGGTAAATCTTTGAGTACTGCTGTGAATCATTACAACGACTCATCAAAAGAATTTGGTAAAATTGATAAGGATGTAATAAAAATATCAGATGGTAATTTCAAGATAGGAATAGAAACAGATATCGTAAACAGACCTTTAACTGAAGACTAATATCATATTCCGGTGTAATTTTTTGGACTAATTTTTTTTAGTTCATCTTTAACTGATCTTGAAATGTCAAGTTGTTCAATAAATTTGTGAATTGTTTCTTTGTCAACTTTATCGTTTTTTCTTGTAAAATCCTTTAGTTTTTCATACGGATTAGGAAAGCCTTCTCTACGTAAAATTGTTTGAATTGATTCTGCAACCACAGACCAATTTTTATTTAAATCATCCTCAATTTTAGAGTCATTTACGATAAGTTTATCAATTCCCTTAGTTGTTGAATTAATAGCAATTAAAGTGTGAGCAAATGGAACACCAATATTTCTTAGAACAGTACTGTCAGTCAAATCTCTTTGAAGTCTAGAAATAGGTAATTTTGATGATAAGTGCTGAAAAATGGCATTAGCTATTCCTAAATTACCCTCAGAGTTTTCAAAATCAATAGGATTGATTTTATGTGGCATCGCTGATGAACCAACTTCCTTTTGATTTATTTTTTGCTTAAAATAATCCATAGAAATATAGGTCCATATATCTCTGTTAAAATCTATCAAAATGGTATTTATTCTTTTCAAACAATCAAACAATGAAGCCAGATGATCGTAATGTTCGATTTGAGTTGTTGGAAAGGAGTGTTGAAGTCCTAAACTATTTAAAAACTTTGATGCAAAGTTTTTCCAGTCAATTTCAGGAAAGGCAACAAAGTGAGCATTATAATTTCCAGTTGCTCCACCAAATTTTGCTGCGATTGGAATTTTATCCAAAAAAGTCAATTGCTGTTTAATTCTTTCAGAAAAAACTTCAATTTCCTTACCAAGTTTTGTTGGGCTTGCTGGTTGTCCATGGGTCCTTGCCAGCATAGGTACATCATGATATTCATTACTTTTTTCATCTAATAGAAATAATAATTTCTTTATTTCAGGAATATAAAGTTCGTTCAGAGCATTTTTGATTGATAGAGGAATAGCTGTATTATTGATATCTTGAGAAGTTAGTCCAAAATGGATAAACTCTTCGTATTTTTTTAGTTTTAGGTCAGAAAATTTTTTTTTAACAAAGTATTCTACAGCCTTAACGTCGTGATTAGTTTCTTTTTCAATTTCCTTTACCAAAACAGCGTCTTTGTTATTAAAGTCCTTGTATATTTTTTTAATATTTCCAACTTGATTTTTAGGGAAATCTTTAAAATTGGGAATGTTAGATTCCGTCAATTTTAAAAAGTATTCAATTTCAATTAAAACACGATACTTGATCAGACTTTCTTCAGAAAAATAGTTTGATAGTTTTCTGCACTTTTCACTATATCTTCCATCGATAGGACTTACAGCATTTAATGAATTGAGTTTCATTGTCTTTCTTTTGAAAGCATACAAAGTTAGTTCTTTAAATTTAAATGTGATCTATTTTCTGTTCAGCACCTTGTATTCTTCATAGCACTCACTAATTGCATCTAAAATTTGAAGATCATTTGCAGAAACAATAAAATTTTCTGAATAACTACAGTTACGAAGAATCTCGTCTATATCTATTTTTTGAATTTGAAGAAGTTCTTTTAATGTTTCTCTGTCAAATTTCGATGCCAAAAGTTCCCTTATCCTATAATCTTCCTTCATTTGTTTCAGTTTTTTAAGTTGTTTTGGGTTTTTTCCAAACAAGTTGTACAAAAAGTCTGCAGGATTAAATATAGAATTTAAAACCTTTGAAAATGCACCAATATTTCGAGATCCTCCCTCATAGCCTCTAGATGGAAGTCCCGGAATACTATATCTTAGGGCCCTACTTATGGGAATATTCTTAGCATCGATTTCTAAATATCCAGTTAATTTGTAAGGGGATACAATAACTTCCTCAAGCGCATATGCTAATTCGGTAATTTGAATTTTTGAATTTTTGAATTTAAGTAAATCGTTTGTTACCCTAACTTTAATAGACTTAAACCCAAGGTATGATAAATACAATGTGTCATTAATTTTTGCAGGTATTTCAAACCTTCCATTCTTATCCGTTATGACCCCAACAACTTGATTAAGATTAATAACATGTACACTCGAAATTGGTTTATCATCTGCCGCGTTTTCAACTGTAGCTTTAAGTATTGTATCTTGAGCAAATGAATTTGAAGTAATAATAAGGATGAGACTTAATTTTAGTATCTCTTTTAAGGTTAACATTTTTTCAAAAATACAACTATAAAACTTTTTTCAATTCTTTAAATCACTAATTTTTTTTAAAAAACTCATAAGTTTTTTGAAAGCAATTGACCTATGACTGATAGAATTTTTTAAGTTTGGATCTAATTCGCCAAATGTTTTTTTATAGCCATCGGGAATAAATATAGAATCGTATCCAAATCCGTGAGATCCTTTTTGAGATAGAGCTATTTTACCAACAATCTTTCCTTCAAACAAATAAACTTTTCCATTATGAACTAGTGATATTATTGTCTTGAAATTTGCTTTTCTGTTTTCAATTCCAGAAAGCTCAAACAATAACTTTTCGTTATTTTTTGTACTATCCCTTTTTATACCTGCGTACCTTGCTGAATGTACGCCAGGTTTTCCGTTTAATGAATCTACCTCGAGTCCAGTGTCATCCGCGAATACTGTTGAATTGAATTTAGAGTAAATAAATTTAGCCTTGAATATTGCATTTTTCTCAATTGTGTTTTCGTTTTCTGGAATCTCACAAGTAAAATTTAAGTCAGTAAGACTCTGGACTTTAATTCCATGAGGAATCATTTTCTTAATTTCATTGAATTTATTTAAGTTGTGAGTTGCAAAAATTAATTTTAAATCATTCATTGTGATAAGGGTGATTTTTTATAATTGTAAGTGCTCTGTAAAATTGTTCCAAAAAAAACAATCTAATCATTTGATGATTAAATGTCATTTTTGAAAAAGATATTTTATGATCAGCTCTCTCTCTGACTTTTGTATTAAAACCCAGATGACCACCTATAATAAAAACAATATTTTTTCTTTCATAAATGGAAAGGTTTTTTATGAAATTTGAAAATTCAGTGGAACTTGGATTTTTTGCTTTGTCATCTAAAATTATGACAATTTCATCTGATCTAATCTTACCTAAAATTAGATTACTTTCCTCATCTATCTTAACTTGTGCATTGTTTTTGAAATTTTTTTTTGGGATAATTTCAATTACTTCAAATTTTTCCAAATTTTGAATTCTATTAAGATAATTTGAATTTAAATTTTCAAAATTTTTATTTCCAGTTTTTCCTACAACAATTAATTTGAATTTCACAAAATGATTAATTTAATATATTTAAAACAAATATTTTTCTTGAAAAAAATAGAGTTTTTTTATTCATTAAAAAGTTATTTACTTAGATATCTAAGGAGCATCAAGTTAGAAATATTATATGGATTTTCTCTTTATGATCTCTTGAAGCTTTATTTTGTTGGAATATTTAAAGGAGCTATATCAACTAGAGCTAGTAGTATTTCTTTTAGTTTTTTTATGGCATTTTTCCCCTTTTTATTATTTGTTTTGAATTTGATTCCTTTTTTTCCAATTGAAAATTTTGACCATCTCTTTTTAGATTTCTTGCAATCGTTGCTTCCTGAAGAATCAGCTGTTTTTTTTCATGAAATTTTTCTTGATATTAATGAAAACAAGAGGAGCGGTCTTTTATCCACGACTTTCATCTTTTCAATGATGCTGATAGGTAATGGAATTAATTCCATTTTTGATTGTTTTTCCGGCTCTTATCATGTTGAATTTACAAGAAGCTTCTTTAAACAATATATGTATGCGGTCTTAGTAGGATTTATTTTAGTATTTATTATGCTTATCGCTACCTCTATTTCTATAATGCTTGATTTACTCATTCAAAAAGATAATTTTTTACTTTCAGTTTTATTATATTTTTTAAAATACATTTTTTTAGTTGGTTTTTCTTTACTAGTCTTTTCCTCTCTGTATTTTTTTGGTTCTATTCAAGGTAGAAATTTGAAATTTATTTCTCCAGGATCAATTATGACAACGGTTTTACTATTAACAAGTTCATACTTTTTTGGATTATACATTGAAAATTTTGCAAGTTATAATGAATTATATGGATCTATTGGAGCACTCTTAATTATGATGATATACATTTGGATCAATTCAATCTCTCTGATATTAGGATTTGAATTAAATGTTGTTATGTATAAGTTAAAAAATAACCAATGAGTTTTTACATAGATGTTATTGTTCCTTTACCAATTGATATAATTTTCACTTATAGAATTAATAAAAGTGAATATGGATTTTTAAAAAAAGGTTCAAGGGTTATTGTTCCATTTGGAAATTCTAAGTTGATTACTGGGATAGTTTGCAAGATTCACAATGAAACTCCTACACTTTATAATCCAAAGGAAATTGAATATGTAATTGATGAAATTCCCATTGTTGATGAAAGACAATTGGAGTTTTTCAAATGGATGTCAAATTACTACATGTGTTCAATTGGTCAAGTAATTAAAAATGCAATACCAAGCTTATTACTACTAAAAAGTGAAAGTCAAATGGTGTTGAACCATGATTCAAGTCTTGAAAACCTAAACTTGTCTAAGGAATCTGACGTTGTGATAGATCTATTGGTAAAAAATAAAAAAATATCATTTCATGAGCTTACAGATTTAGTTGGAAAAAAAAATGTAAACAAAACGATTAATGAATTAACTGAGAAGTCAATTATCAAATTAAATAATGAAATATATGATTATTTCAAATCAAAGAAACTAACTCGTATTTTTTTTCCAAAATCTTTATCAAACAGTGATTTGAATAAAATCAATGATAAATTAATTAACAAAAAGTCTCAATTTAAACTCTTTAATAAAATAAAAAATTTGAATAAGGAAAATTATAGTTATCAAGAACTTGAAAAAATTGCTAGTGTTTCAAGATCAACTATTGACAACTTAATTAAAGCCAATGTTTTGCAAAAACGAAATGTGGAAGTAGACCGGAAACAGTTTGAAGTTCCTGAAAGTATAGAAAAAGTTTATTTGACCAAAGATCAGAAAGAAGCTTTAATTCAAATTAAAAATGGTTTCAAACAAAAAAATGTATGTCTTCTTCATGGAGTTACATCTTCTGGAAAAACAGAGATTTATATAAAATTAATTGAAGATTATATTAAAGAAAAAAAACAAATTTTATTTTTAGTGCCAGAAATTGCACTGACAACCCAGTTAGTAGGTCGAGTTAAGAAATATTTTGGAGATTTGCTTTCCGTCTATCATTCTAAGTACTCTGTAGATCATCGAACTGAAATATGGAAAAAAGTACTTAATAACGACAAAAAAAGCAGGGTGATTTTAGGGGCTCGATCCTCAATTTTTTTGCCTTTTTCAAATTTGGGTCTAATTATTATTGATGAAGAACATGAGAATGCCTATAAGCAATATAATACTGCACCCAGATATCATGCTCGTGATTCTGCAATTTATCTGTCATCTATACATAATGTAAAGACATTGCTAGGATCAGCAACCCCGAGTGTAGAGTCATACTACAATGCAATTTCTTCAAAATATGCATTAATTGAAATTAAAAAGCGATTTGGAAATTTTAAATTTCCAGAAATTATAATTCAAGACTTGAGAACAAAAAAAGTTGGTAATAAAGAAAGCAATAATTTTTCAAATGAATTAATCAATCACATAAAGATATGTGAAGATAAAAAAACTCAAGTCATTCTTTTCCAAAACCGTAGAGGTTATTCTCCCTATCTTGAATGTGAAAGTTGTGGTGTAGTTTACAAATGTTCCAATTGTGACGTTAGTTTAACCTTTCATAAATATTCAAATGAACTCAAATGTCACTATTGTGGATTTACGGATAAAAATATTTCTAAATGTAAAAATTGTTCAAATTCAAATTTGTTAAAAAAAGGCATTGGGACCCAGTTGGTAGAGCAAGAAATAAAATTAATTTTTCCTAAACTAAAAGTTAGGAGGATGGATCATGATACTACCAAATCAAAAAATTCATTTAGAAAAATAATTGATGATTTTGAAGAAAATAATTTTGATGTCCTTGTAGGAACACAGATGGTCACCAAAGGATTAGATTTTAAAAATGTTACTTTAGTTGGTGTTGTTAATGCTGACGCTTTGATTTTTTTTCCAAGTTTTAGATCCCAAGAAAAATGTTATCAAATCTTACAGCAGGTTTCAGGTAGAGCAGGCAGATCCCACATGGACAGCAAAGTAGTAATACAAACTTACAATCCAAATCACCAAATTTTCAAAAGAATTTTGAAAAATGATTACAGAGGAATGTTCAATGAGCAACTAAATCAAAGATTATTATTTAATTATCCACCATACTCGAGACTAATCAAAATTACTATGAAACATAGGGATTTAAATAATTTGGATCAAGCCATAGTTTGGTTTTCAAGCTTGCTAAGAAAAAGAATTAAAAACGATATTTTGGGACCTGAATTTCCTATAATTCCAAGAATAAAAAATAAATTCATAAAACAGTTACTAATTAAAATATCTGTTAACAATAGTTTTAAAAATCCAAAATCTGCAATTTTAAAAAGTATTAAAAGCATGGGGACTGTATCTAAATTTAAATCCATTGAAATAATTATCGATGTTGATCCATACGACTAAATTGATTTCAAATTTTGGAAGTATTCAATAAAAATGTAATTTTGCGTGCATTTTTAAAGCAAATTTTATGAACCATTACGAATCTGTTTTCATTTTAAATCCCGTTTTATCTGATGATCAGGTAAAGGAAACAGTCACAAAAATAGAAAGCTTTCTTACTAAAAATGGAGCGGAAATAATCTCTGTTGAAAACTGGGGGTTAAAAAAACTGGCCTATCCGATTCAAAATAAGCAAAGTGGATTTTACAATTTAATTGACTTTAATGCTCCTCCAAAAATTATAAATATTCTCGAAATTGAACTGAAAAGAGATGAGAGAATAATGCGTTACTTAAACGTCAAATTGGATAAATATGCAACTGATTGGTCAATTAAGAGAAGAGAACGTAAAACAAAGAAAGTATAATTATGTCAACAATAGATCAAGCTGGAAAGTCGAATCAAGGTGAAATTAGATATCTTACTCCCCTTGATATAACTACGAAAAACAAAAAAAAATATTGTCGTTTTAAGCGGTCAGGAATTAAATATATTGACTACAAAGATCCTGATTTCTTATTAAAATTTATTAATGAACAAGGTAAAATACTTCCCAGAAGACTAACAGGTACCTCGTTAAAATTTCAAAGAAAAATTTCAGTTGCTGTAAAAAGAGCTAGACATTTAGCTCTATTACCCTATCAAGCTGACATGTTAAAATAACAAAATGGAATTAATACTCATAAATGATGTGCCGAATTTGGGATTCAAAGACGATATCGTTTCCGTTAAAAATGGATATGGAAGAAACTTCTTGATTCCTCAAGGCCTTGCTATTCTTGCCACTGACTCTGCAAAAAAAATTCTTAACGAAAATATCAAACAAAGAGAATTCAAGGAAAAAAAGGTTATTGAGGATGCTAAAAAACTTGAAAAAAAACTTTCCAAGCTAGATATAAAAATTCCTGCAAAAGTTGGAAAAGCAGGTAAACTTTTTGGATCCATTTCTAATAACGATCTAAATGATGAATTAACCAAACTTGGTTATGATTTTGATAAAAACATTGTATCGATTAGAGGAGGTTTGATAAAAAAAGTTGGTAATTATACTGCAAATATAAGATTGCATAGAAAGATTATTGTTGAAATCACTTTTGAAGTAGTTAAGTCTGAAGATTCTTAGTGCTCATATTTTGCACCTTTCTTTGATATTTGTTTTATATTTAGTTTCTTAATATGAAACTGTCTAACCTTAAAGGAACCAAAGATTTTCTTCCAGAAGAACTTTCAAAAAGAAACTATGTAGTTGATGTTCTAAAAAGAAACTTCACTGCTTATGGTTTTCAAGAAATAAGTACTCCTTCGATTGAGAATAGTGAAACCTTAATGGGAAAATATGGAGATGATGGTGACAAACTGGTATTTCGAATACTTAACTCGGGAGAAAAAATAAAAAAGGCAGACTTAGAATCATTTAAGAAAAAAAAATTTAATGGATTTATAAACTCGATTTCTAGCAAAGGATTGAGGTATGATTTAACTGTCCCTCTTGCTCGATTTGTATCACAACATCAAAACGAAATCTCATTTCCATTTAAAAGATTTCAGATACAAAATGTTTGGCGAGCTGATCGCCCACAAAAAGGCAGGTTCCAGGAGTTCATTCAATGTGACGTTGATGTAATTGGCAAAAAATCATTGATACAAGAAATCGAACTTATTGGTCTGTATGATTCTGTTTTTAGTGATTTGGGTTTTAAAGATTTAACTATTAAGATAAATCACAGATCAATACTTACTTCAGTTGCAAACTATTTTGGATTTCATGGCAAATTGGTAAAAGATTTTATCACAATAATTGATAAAATTGATAAATCAGGAATTTCAAATTCTTATGATGAACTCGCCAAAATTAATAGTGATATTTCAAAAAAAATATTTTTTGATTTGTTTGAATCAAACTTAGTAAAACTAGAAACTATAAAATCTGTTTTACAAAATTCTGAAGAACTCGAAAATGGTTTCAACGAGATAGAACAAGTTTCCCAATTCTTCTCAAAGCAAAATAAGTTAACAAACAAATTAAATTTTGATTTAAAGCTAGCCAGAGGCCTTAATTATTACACCGGATTAATTATTGAAGTTGTCGCCCAAGATAGTTCAGTTGGATCTCTGGGAGGTGGAGGTAGATACGATGAATTAGTTTCACTTTTTAATTTTAAAAATGTAAGTGGAATTGGAATTTCCTTTGGTCTAGAACGGATCTGTATTGAAATGGATGAAAAAGGATTATTTAATAAAGATTTTCATGCTAAAACAGATATTCTAATAATAAATTTTGGATTGCAATATTTAATACAACTTTATCCTCTAATTAAATCGCTGAGAAAATATGGATATAATGTAAATATTTATCAAGAAAATAATAAATTAAATAAACAGTTGTCATATGCTAATCATCACAATATAAAGTACGTAATTATTATGGGAGAGAATGAAATGAAAGATAATTCTATTACAATTAAAAATATGAGAAATGGAGTTCAGCAAAATAAAAAATTAATGAATTTGGATTTCAAAGATATTTTTAATTGATGTAGCGAGGGGGAGACTTGAACTCCCGACCTCCGGGTTATGAATCCGACGCTCTGACCACCTGAGCTACCTCGCCTTTTGCTGGGGCGTAAATATATAAACAAATTGACTACGCTCAAACTTTGAATAAAAATTATTTAATTTTTTTTTACATCAATTTTAATCTATATATTGCCAAGCCATGGAATCAAAAGTAAAGTTTGAAATAGAGTATCCTATACACGCATCTCCTTCAATGCTGTATCAGTATATCTCTAGTGCATCCAGTCTGTCCGAGTGGTTTGCTGATAATGTCAATTCAAGAGGTATAATATTCTCTTTTTTTTGGGACGGTACGGAAGAAAAAGCTGAACTTTTAAGTAGTAAATCAAATAGCTATGTTAAATTTAAATGGCTAGATGATAGCGAAGATCAAGATAAATGCTATTTTGAGATTAGAATTTTAGTTGATGAAATTACTAAAGACGTTTCATTAATTGTAACGGATTTTGCATACGAAGACGAAGTAGATGAAAATAAAATGCTTTGGGACAATCAAATATCTGACTTAAAACAGGTTATAGGCTCTTCTTAGACTTTAATGTTAAATTATAACGGAAATTTTATTGATCAAACCAATCTTAGTTTTTCTAACCGAGCTTTTCTATATGGAGACTCAGTTTTTGAGACCATTAAAGTTGTTAAAAATAAAGTTCTGTTCTGGGAAGAGCATTACCTTAGACTGATGTCTTCAATGAGAATTCTTAAAATTGAAATTCCAAATGAATTTACACCTGACTATTTAGAAAGTCAAATTAAAAAAACCATCTCAAGTATCTCGGAGACGTTTACTGGTAGAGTTCGATTAACTGTGTTCAGAGAAGGAGAGGGGTTATATTTACCAAAATCAAATCAAGCAAGTTTTGTTATAAATTCATTTCAAAATGAAGTTTTTTCATTTGAAACCAAATTTAAAACATATAAAGTTGATATATATAAGGATTATTTGATTCAATCAAATCTACTTTCAAACTTAAAAACTAGTAATAGATTAATAAACGTAATTGGCAGTATATATGCTCAGGAAAATGAATTAGACAACTGTATTCTTTTGAATGAAAATAAATTAGTGACCGAATTTTTAAATGGTAACATTTTTTTAGTTAAAGATAATGTTGTTAAGACTCCTCCAATTAATTCCGGCTGCTTGAATGGAGTTATGAGAAATAAAATTATTGAACTAATCAATAAAATTCCACTTTTAGAAATCTTTGAAAAAGATTTTTCTGCTTATGAGATAATTTCCTCCCAAGAAGTTTGGGTTTCAAATTCTATTTCAGGAATAATTCCTGTTTCGCAATACAGAAATAAACATTTTGGAAATTCGATTGCAAAAAAAGTATTAGATTTTTTAAACCGAGAAATAACTTTCTAATTGTGATTTGGATTTTCTGGAGCATTTAACCACATCAAATATTTTCCTCCGAGTTCAGATATCTTGTCTCTCCAAATATTTTCTGAGTTAGTAAAAATATCATTTGTTTCTAGCTTTTTATTAACCAGAACCCATGAACTTTCATCTAACTCACAATCTAATTGTTGATATGCCCATCCCGAGTAACCAAGGAAAAACTTTATTTGATGTGAGTCAATCAGCTTTGAATTTATTAGCTTTATTACAACACTAAAATCACCTCCCCAGAACAAATTATCCTTAATTTTTAGACTATTAGGAATCTTTTTTGGTTGATTGTGTATAAAATATAGGCTTTCAGTATCCACCGGTCCGCCTCTGTATATTGGTAAATTACAATTGATTTCAGGCAAAATATCTTGACTTGAAAACTCATGTTGTTTATTTAAAACAAAACCAACTGTTCCATCATTATTATGATCAACTAGCACAATTACTGATCTTCTAAAGTTATAATCCTGAAACATTTTTGGATCTGCAACTAATAAATTCCCTTTTAAAATCATTTTAAAATTTAATATAATTTAACATTATTATACTTTTTATATCCATTAATAAATTCTTTGGAATTCATTCTTTTTTTTCCTTGAATTTGAATCTCTTTGATTTCCAAATGACCATCTTTCAAAGAAACTACTAATTTGTTATTTTCAATTTTTAATTCAATTTTATTATTTGGACCAGAATTAACAAAAAAAGCAGAAAATATTTTAATAATAATATCATGTTCAGAGATAATAGTCCAAGCACCAGGTATTGGTGACAAACCTCTTATTAAATTTGAAATATTTTTTCCCGGTTTTTCCCAGTTAATCCTAGTATTAAACTTATCAAGCTTAGGAGCAGTCAGATTTTTTGATTTTGTATCTTGTTTTATAGATTTAAATCGATTCGAATCAATTAGTTTTAGTGAAGAAACTAAAAACCCCCCCCCATAAATCATTAATTTTTGATGTAACGAACCAAAATTTTCATTTTCATCAATTCTAACTTTTTTTTGTAAAATAATATCTCCAGTATCAATTTTTTCATTAATGAAAAAAGTTGTCAAACCAGTTTCTTTTAGACCATTAATAATGGCCCAATTAATTGGAGCTGCCCCACGAAGCGATGGTAAAATTGAAGCATGTAAATTAATTGTTCCTTTTCTTGGGATCTCCCAAACTATTTTAGGAAGCATTCTATATGCAACCACAACAAATACATCAGCTTCCATTGATTTTAAATCATCAATAAAAATTGGATTTTGAAGCGACTGAGGTTGCAACAATCTTAATTTATTATCAATACAATAACTTTTTATATGTGAAAACTTTATTTTATTACCTCTTCCTGATTTTTTATCAGTTGAAGTTACAACAGCCTTAATTTCAAAATGATTTTCAATTAACGCAACTAAGCTTGAGGTTGCAAATTCTGGTGTTCCAAAAAAAACAATACTTAGTTTGCTCATAAATAATTTTTTAAACGATTTAGAATTATATCAACTCTTTTTTGCACGGTGTTCTTCTTAATTATTTGAACTTCCATTTTTAAATAATCGTAAATTTTCAATATTTCTTCAAAAATCATCACAGATTCTTGATATGTTTCATATCTACAATCATCACTTATAAATATTTTTTCCCACGGCTCTAATACAAAAATTGAGTCGTATTTAATGTTTTTACACTGATTAAGTAAATCATTGTTGTTTTCAAAGTTTATAAAATTAAGATAAGCTACGATTTCGTGTACACCTCTATCAAAAAAAACCAGTTTTTTATTACTTTTTTTATAAAATTGTTTAACTCTTAATTTCATAATTGATTGACTAAACTCAAGAGGTTTTTTTAAAAATAATTGATCTTCTCCATCATTTTTACCTTTCAGTGTAAGATTTCTTACAATTTCTTCTCTACATTCAAATTTTCTTTTTCTTAACTCGTTAATTAGCGTTGTTTTTCCAGATCCCGGCCCACCTGTGATTAAAATTTTTTTTGGTAATCTCATCAAAACAAATTTATTAATTAATAAAATTTAAATTGTAATATCTTTGGGAATATGTCAAAATCAACGGAATCCTTCTACAAGAGTTTAAAAAAACAACTTGAAATTTCTAATAAATGGCCAACTCAGTATAAATTTAAATTCATTATCAAATCTGAAAAAAGTGATGAAAAAAAACTTATTGAAATTTTTAAAGATCTTAATCCAAAAATAGATGTTAAAAAATCCTCGACTAATAAATATAAAAGTTTTAGTATTTTAATTGAATCTTATTCCCCTGACCAGATTATAGAAATTTATCAATTGGCATCAGAAATTGATGGCATTATATCGTTATGATTAATATTTTATTAAATTTGTGATTCTGTTTTAATTTAATTACCCAGATTTTGATTGATAATTTAGAATACAACACTGAACGAACTAAGCTTATAATTCCTGAGTATGGAAGGCATATTCATAAAATGATCGATCACGCTTTAAGTTGTGAAAATAAAAATGAAAGAAATAAAATAGCAAAAGCTATTATTGGTGTAATGGGAAATTTAAATCCTCACCTAAGAGATGTTCCAGATTTTCAACACAAGCTTTGGGATCAACTTTTTATAATGTCTGATTTTACTCTCAATGTTGATTCACCATATCCAAAGCCAATCAAAGAAGTTTTTTCACAAAGACCAGATAAGCTAAATTACCCTCAAAATTTTCCTAAATACAGGTTTTATGGAAACAACATAAAAAGAATGATAGATGTTGCAATAGGCTGGGAGAACGATGATATGAAAAAGCAATTGGTTTATGTAATTGCTAACCACATGAAAAAGTGTTTCCTGAATTGGAATAAAGATACTGTTGAGGATGATGTCATATTAAGCCATCTTGACGAACTTTCCAAAGGAAAACTAAAACTAGATCCTTCACTTAAACCCTTATCCGAATCCCAAAATCTAATTAAACTAACTAATAAAAAGTTTGTAAAAAATAATTCAAAGAACAAAAAACCCTTTAGAAGTTTTAAAAAAAGGAACAATAATTAAATTAATTTGAATGGGTACTTTTTCAATTGAAGGTGGGCACAAATTAAAAGGAAATATTCAGCCTCAAGGTGCAAAGAACGAGGCATTACAAGTAATATGTGCCTGTCTTCTGACAAGTAAGGAAATTTTAATTGATAACATACCTGATATTATCGATGTTAAAAAACTTTTAGATCTATTATCCTCGCTTGGGGTAAAAGTTAAAAAGATTTCAAAAAATAAATATTGTTTAAAGGCAGAAAAAATTGATTTGAATTATTTTAAATCCCCTTCATTTAAAGAAAAAGGAAGTATGTTAAGAGGATCCATAATGATCGTTGGTCCAATGTTAGCTCGTTTTGGAAAAGGATATATTCCTAGACCGGGCGGTGACAAAATTGGAAGAAGAAGATTAGATACTCATTTTGAAGGCTTAATTAAACTTGGAGCATCGTTTAAATACAATAAAGAACAAAAATTTTATGGCGTAGAATCTAAATCCCTAAAAGGAACAAAAATTTTACTTGATCAAGCTTCAGTGACTGGAACCGCCAATGTCTTGATGGCTGCAACATTAGCCAAAGGATTAACAGAGATATACAATGCAGCATGTGAACCATATATTCAACAATTATGTAAAATGTTGGTCAAAATGGGTGCTAATATTTCTGGAATTGGATCTAATCTCTTAAGGATTGAAGGAGTAAGTTCGTTAAATGGTTGTAACCATACTATTTTACCGGACATGATTGAAATTGGCAGTTTAATTGGAATGGCTGCTATGACTAAGAGTAATATAACTATTAAAAATGTAAGTTGGGATAATCTTGGACAAATTCCTGATGTTTTTAGAAAATTAGGGATTAAAATTATAAAGAAAGGTGATGATATTTTTATTCCTGAACATAAAAAGGGATATGAAATTCAAAATTATATTGACGGATCTGTAATGACTATTTCTGATGCACCTTGGCCCGGTTTTACTCCGGATCTTTTAAGTATAGTTTTGGTTGTTGCTATACAAGCTAAAGGTAGTGTGTTGATTCATCAAAAAATGTTTGAGAGTAGACTCTTTTTTGTTGATAAACTTATTGATATGGGTGCAAAAATCATTCTTTGCGATCCTCATAGGGCAAATGTAATAGGCCATAACTTTAAGTCTAATCTTAAGGCAACTACGATGGTTTCACCTGATATACGAGCAGGAATATCACTATTAATTGCGGCACTCTCAGCCAATGGAAAAAGTGTTATTCAAAATATAGAACAGATTGATAGAGGCTACGAAAATATTGATATACGTCTGAACAGACTAGGAGCTAAAATTAAAAGGATTTAAATTTTTTTGAAATTTTATTTCCTGTTGATTTTTGTCTTGAGCATTTGAATCGATTGATTTTATTGCTTCTCAATTTTAAATGCTTTGTTTTTCTACCCTGAACTCTCTTTCTCCAAAGCTTAAAACTTGAGGGTTTAAGTTCTTTTCTCATTAATTCAATAACTTCCTGTTCTTTTAGTCCAAATTGATAAAGTAATGCTTCGAATGGTGTTCTATCCTCCCAAGCCATTTCAATAATCCTATCAATTTTCTGATTGTCAAAAATCATTTATCTAATTTATTCAAAAATTCAAAAGCAGAGTTTAATAAAGTTTCTTTTTTGGAATGATCCATTTTATCAAAACTACTAACTAACATTCTCATTCTTGGATTCTTTAAAAAAAATTCTCTGTGTTTGTCCATAAAATTCCAAAATAACCCATCCCACACATGACTCCAATCACCTTTTTTGTAATCACTCATTTTACATATATAATTACTACTACTTATGTATGGTTTAGTCGACATTATACCACCATCTGCATACTGGCTCATACCATAAACATTTGGAACCATGACCCAATCATAGGAATCAATGAATAATTCCATGAACCATTTGTATACATCATCTGGATCAAATTCACATAACACCATAAAATTACCTAGAATCATCAATCTTTCTATATGGTTTGCATATCCTGACTTTAAAACTTTTTTTATCGTATCATCAACAGGTTCAATACCTGTTGTTCCATCGTAAAAAGAGTTTGGTATTTTTCTTTTGAAACCCCAGAAGTTTTTTAATCTCTCTTCAGTCCCCTTTGAATAGTAGACTCCTCTGATGAATTCACGCCATCCAATAATTTGACGAATAAAGCCTTCGACTGAGTTAATAGGAATATTGTTTTTTTTTGAAAAAATCAAAGATGCTTTTACAACATAATCAGGCTCTAGTAATCCACAATTAATTAGTGGAGAAAGAACACTGTGATTTATTATTGATTGCTCTTTTAATACAGCATCTTCATAAATCCCAAATTCATCAAACCTAGTTTCTAAAAAATTGTTGAACCATCGTTTAGCAGATTTAAAATCAGTGGGATATAAGAATGAGCTCAGAATACCCAGGTTGTCTGAAAAGTTATCTTCGACATAATTTATGGAACTGTCATAATATTCAGATTTTTTTGGGATTTCAATATATGGGGTGTTCTTATTTTTAGGAAATTTTTCTCGATTCATGTCATCATATGTCCATTTGCCACCCGTAGGACTTCCGTCAAGCTCCAACAGAATATTATATTTTTTTCTTTGACTTTTATAAAAGGTAGTTTGAAAAAGCTTTTTCTTTCCTGAATTAAAAAAAGGTTCTAAATCATCTTTGTTTGTAAGAAATAAAGGGTTTGAATGAGTTAACAAATTAATATTATTTTCACGACAGCCTTTTGTAATTCTTTTTTTTAACCAATTATCTTCAGGATCGTAGATGTGTAAAGTTTCAATTTTAGTATTACTTAAAAATGATCTTATGTCTGAATTTTTTTCAAATGAGTCAATATAATAAACCGTAAAACCCTTTTTAGAAAGAAAGTCAAAATAGTTTTTCATAGTGTCTCTATGAAAAAAAATTTTTTGTTTATGAAAATTGAATTGTTTGAAAAACAAGAATTCTTCAATTAAAAATATAGGGATATCTTTACTCAGTATTTGACTATTTTCAAACAGCTGATTTGGTAAAACTAATTGTGCGCTTTTCATTAATTGAGAGCTTTTTTATAAACTTCTAGACACCTTTCCCTAGCAATTTTGTGATCAATCATGGTGCCAACGTAATTTTCGGTTTCGTATTCAGGAACCCATCGCTTTATATATGTAAAATTTTTATCAAATTTTTTTATTTGCTCATGAGGATTGAAGATTCTAAAATATGGAGCTGCATCAACACCACATCCAGCAACCCATTGCCAATTTCCAATATTACTTGCTGGCTCATAATCGAATAATTTTTCTCTGAAATATGCTTCCCCCCATCTCCAATCAATCAAAAGATGCTTACACAAAAAACTTCCAACAAGCATTCTAACTCGGTTGTGCATAAAACCAGTTTTATTTAATTCTCTCATTCCTGCATCAACCAATGCATAGCCTGTATTTCCATTGCACCATTTTATAAAGTCTTCTTCCGAATTTAACCATTCAATCCTATCATATTGTGGTTTGAAGCTTTTATTAACTGTGTGTGGGAAGTGAAATAATATTTGTTGAAAGAACTCTCTCCAAACCAATTCTTTTAAAAAAGTAATATTTGATGATGATTTAGCTTGTTTTACAAGTTTTCTTGTGCTAACAGTTCCAAACCTTAAATGAACTCCAATTTTTGAAGTTCCATCTTTGTATGGAAAATTTCTTTTTTCTTCATACTCATCAATTACTTTTTTTGAAAAATTGAGTTTTGTCAAAGTAATTGTTGACTCACAAAAACCAAGAGAATTGAAATCAAAATTTGACTTGATATTAATAAAATTATGTGTTAATTTTTCCGAAGGATAACTTTCTATACCATCAAGATCTAGCCTTGACAACCACTTTCTTGAAAAAGGAGTGTAAACTTTATAGGGAGTGCCGTCATCTTTAGTTATATCAAACTTTTCATATAAAACATGGTCTTTGAAATCATTGAACTTAATATTGTTTTTCTTAGATAGTTTAATTATTTCATTGTCTCTTTTTATTGCATATGGTGAATAGTCTCTGTTCAGATAAATATTTGAAACCTGAAATTCTTTAATTAATTTTTCAAAAACTTCAACAGGTGTTCCGTAAAACTGTACAATTGACTTGTTAATTTTGGAAAGATTCTCATTGATTTCTTCAATTTTATTTTTAATGAATTGTATTCTGTGATCATTTTTTTTGAGCTTGTCTAAAATATATTTATCATAAATAAATATTGGAAGGACATTGTCATGATTTTTTAAAGCATTATAAAGACCTTTGTTGTCATCCAATCGGAGGTCTCTTCGAAACCAGAAAATCGAAATAGTTTTCAAATTTACGAGTTATTTATCGTTGACATTCCTCCATCCACTCTAATTATTTGTCCTGTTATCCAGGAGCTTTTTTCACTTAACAAAAATTCTGTAGCGTTTGCGATATCATCTGGATAACCAAATCTTTTTAGAGGATGTTTTTCACTAACTTTTTCTTTTTTCAAATCGTTGTTTAGAAATCTATCAGCCATTGGAGTGTCAGTAAGCGATGGTGCAATAACATTAACTCTTACATTAGGAGCATATTCAGCTGACAGGGATTTTGCAAAACCTTCAATAGCGCCCTTTGCAGCTGAAACACTTGTGTGGAAAGGCATTCCGACTTTCACTGCTACAGTACTAAAAAAAATTACACTTGCACTTTCGGATTTTTTTAAATTTCCAATGACACTCTTAAGACATTTAATCATTGATAAAAAATTAATATTTAAATCTTCAATAAAGGTTTCTATTTTTAAACTTCTAAAGGGTCTCAAGTTTATGGTGCCAGGGAAATAAACAAAACCATCCAATGACTCAGGTACTTTTTCACTTGGAAATTCATCAGTAGTTGCATTAAACTCAATATAGTTGACGTTAAGACCTTTTACATTTTCATCCGACCTGCACGCTATGTAAATATTATAGTTTTCTCCAATTTTGTTAATTGTCTCTGCTCCGATTCCTGAGGAACCACCAATAAATAAGATATTCTTTTTCATAGTTATAATTTTCCAAATAGTTTTAATAGCTTGTTTTCTCTATACTTAAAAATTTTTTTTAATCTATTTTTTACAAAAATAAGATGAGCTAATTGTCCCATCCAACCAAGCGGGATTTTATAATCAACAACATCTTCTATTAAAATTCCGCCTTTTATTTTTTTAAAAAAATGTTTATGGTGCCACAGTGAGTATGGTCCAAACCTTTGTTCATCTACAAAATATTTGTTATCAATAACATGAGTGATTTCAGTAACCCATCTTAGTTTAATACCAAAAATTGGCGAAACATTATATTGAATGATTTGTCCAGGGTATATGGATTTTTCAGCGCCACTAACAATTTCAAAACTCATTTCTTCAGGTGTAATTTTTTTTAGATTTTTTGGATTACTAAAAAAATCCCATGCTTTTTCAATTGAAATAGGTAACTTTTGCTGTGTTTTTATTTGATAAAGTTTCAAATTTTAAAATTTTGCTAAAATTAGCCTTTTTAATCTTGATAATAAATCTAATAAAATAGATTTAATAAATTTGTGTATATATAAAACCTATTATGAAACAGTTCATTACATACCAACTCTTTCTTTTTTTAATTACATTTTCTTATGCACAATTAGATGCACCTACAGCAAGTCCAAGAGCTAAAATTTCTCAAAAAATAGGACTTGTTGATGTCAATCTAGACTATTCACGTCCCTCCAAGAAAGGAAGGGTAATTTTTGGCGAGCTAGTTCCTTTTGGAAAAATCTGGAGAACAGGAGCTAATAATGCGACTATGATATCTTTTTCTGGAGATGTAAAAATTAATAATGAATTTCTCGAAAAAGGAGAATATCACATTTATTCTGTTCCCTCGGAAAATACGCTAGATTTAATAATTTACAGTAAAACAAATGCATGGGGTTCTTTATCTGAATTTGATGAATCATTGATAAAGCTTCGGGTAAGTGCTGAGTTTCAAAATATGAATACCCCCACAGAAACCTTTACCATTTCTTTTGAAAACATATCAAATAATGGAGCAAATATGAGTGTTAAGTGGGATAATAAATCAGCTATATATTCAATTGACGCCTTAACTAAAGATAAAATGCTTGCTAACATAAACAATGTATTGTCTGGAAGCCCTACAGCTAACGACTACAGGAAAGCAGCTG
Source organism: uncultured Bacteroidota bacterium (assembly GCA_902523635.1). GTDB lineage: Bacteria > Bacteroidota > Bacteroidia > Flavobacteriales > Flavobacteriaceae > MAG-121220-bin8. Next base: position 81,861 of record CABZAE010000003.1, read on the forward strand.
TCTATTACTACGAAGAGAATATAGATATTAAAAAAGCAATTGAGTGGATAAACATCGCTTTCAATGATTCGGACGACTTAAAATATTGGCAACTTATGTACAAGGCATTGATTCATGAGAAAGCTGGTAAAATGAAAAAAGCCAGACAATATGCAAAAAAAGGCTTAGATAAAGCCAAATTGAATAATACTCCAGACGGAATAAATGCGCTTGGGATAATATTCAAAAGATTAAATGAAAAATGACATTAAATCTTTTGAAACTTTTTCAAGACTATTGAGAAAATTATAGTCATAAAAGCACCAAAAAAATTCAGCCAAAGGTAGCCTACTTCAGTAAAACCATAAATTACAAATATTAAAACTTGTGAGGCACATGCTGCCCAAAAAATGTTATTACCTTTAATTCCTTTTGAGAAAAATGCAACTAAGAATATTCCAAGAATTGTACCATAAAAAATTGAACCAATTATATTTACCAATTGAATAAGATTTTCAAATAGTGTTCCGAAATTTGCAAACATAATTGCTATTAATCCCCACATTAGAGTAAACCATTTTGATGCGTATACATAATGTTTTTTTGATCTTTTTTGTGATTGATTTCTTTTGTAAATATCAACTACGGTTGTTGCTGATAGAGCATTTAACTCTGAGGCAGTGGATGACATTGCAGCGCTAATTATAACAGCTAATAATAATCCAATTAGACCATTGGGGAGATAATTAATTATAAAATATAAAAAGATGTAATCTCTGTCGTTAACCTCAATTTTGGAATTTTCTTCCTTTATTAAATCTTTAGCACTATTTCTCAAATTCTTTTCTTCGATCTGAATTTTTTGGATTTTATTAATTAATTCAGTTTTATCTGTGTTGTCTTTAGAGCTAACAAATTCATACTGTAGCTCTCTTTTTTCAGAATTTAGATAGTTATAGCTTTTAACAATTTTTTCATAACTGGTATTTTCTTTATTTTCAATAATTTCCATTGCTTTTGGATTGAAATGAATAGGGGCAGGGTTAAATTGAAAGAAAACAAATACCATAACTCCAACCAGAAGAATGAAAAATTGCATTGGAATTTTAAAAATTGCGTTAAAAAGTAAACCAAGTTGACTTTCCTTAATGGATTTTCCGGACAAATATCTTTGAACTTGACTTTGATCAGTTCCGAAATAAGATAAAGCAAGAAAAAACCCTCCAGTAATACCACTCCAAAAAGTATACCTAGTGTTCAAATCAAATGAAAAATCAAGAACTTTCATCTTACCACTTGTAGCAGCAATATTTAAAGCATCTGAAAAGTTCACATTATTGGGGAGTGAATCAATAATTACGAAAAATGCAGTAAACATACCGCTCATAATTACAAACATTTGTTGTTTTTGTGTGATACTGACTGCTTTGGTTCCACCACTCAAGGTGTAAATTATGACTAATATCCCAATGATTATGTTCAGGGTTTTTAAATCCCAACCAAGAACTGATGATAAGATTATTGATGGAGCATAAATTGTAATTCCTGCCGCAAGTCCTCTTTGAACTAAAAATAATATCGCAGCTAATGTTCTAGTTTTTAAATCAAACCTTGTCTCCAAATATTCATAAGCTGTATAAACCTTTAATTTATGATATATTGGAATGAAAACCATGCATATAACAATTATAGCCAGCGGAAGTCCAAAATAAAATTGAACGAAAGTCATTCCATCTGTAAATGCTTGACCTGGTGTTGATAAAAATGTTATGGCACTAGCTTGTGTGGCCATTACAGATAGACCAATTGTCCACCAGTTAGACGAATTACCTCCTCTTAAATATTGATTGATGTCATGGTTATTTCTGGTTTTTATAACGCCATAGGCCACTATGAAAATAAGTGTTGAGCTAAGGATTATCCAGTCAATCTCTTCCATTTAAAAATTATAAAACTTTGTTATTAAATAAAATAAAATAATGTAAGTTAAATTTATAAGTATGATTATTGTGTAATCTTTTTTCCAATTTTTCATCATTTTTATATTGTGACATCAATTTTATTAAGTGCTTCAATAAATTTGGTGGTTGGAAAACCAAGAACATTATTGTATGATCCTTCAATTTTTTCTATGCCAATGTGTCCTATGTAGTCTTGCACACCATATGCACCTGCTCTGTCCATTACATCATAATTTTCTACATAATACTTTATCTGTGAGGCTTCTAGTTTTCGAAAAAAAACTTTTGTTTCTTGGCTTACGATGATTTGCTTTCCTTTAATAGATAAACATATTGAACTGAAAACTTTGTGCATTTTATTATTTAGACAGTTTAACATTTTCATAGCCTCTGTCAGGTTTTGGGGTTTGCCAAATGCTTTGTTTTCATGCCAAACAATAGTATCACATGTTATTAAAATTTGATTTTTTTTTAATTTTTTATAAAAAAAATTTGATTTTTTTTTCGCAAGAAATTCAGTGATTTCCATCCCTTTTAATTCTTTTGAAAAATATTCATCAAAATCTTGTTTTAAGATTTTAAATTTAATTTTCAACTTATTTAGTAATTCATGTCGTCTTTTGGATGATGATGCTAATAAAACTTCAAATTTTGATATGTGATTTTGCATTTAAATGTTTTGATCATAACTTTTCAAATCCCAATTGTCTTGTATCTTCAATACTTGTTCCAAAACATCTCTAACACACCCAAATCCACCTTTTTTTGGAGATACATAGTCTGCAATGTTTCGAACTTCCGAAACTGCATCATTTGGGCAGGTTTTTAAACTTACCATTTTCATTGCATCCAAATCTGAAAGGTCATCACCCATATATAAAGTTTGATCGGGATTTAATTTATTTGTTTTTAAAAAAATATTGAGGTCATCACATTTATTTTTTGAACTAAGGTAAATATTTTTGATATCCAACCTTTTTAATCTTTTTAAGATTCCATCATTTCCTGCGCCTGAAATCACCCCAATATTATATCCGCAACGAACAGCATATTTTACAACTAAACCATCTTTAGAGTTAAAACCCCTTGTTTCCTTGCCATCAGAATCAACATAAATTATCCCGTTGGTAAAAACACCATCAATATCAAACACAAAATTTTTTATGTTGATTAATTTATTCTTGTAGCTCATCAGTATTTTTTAAAATTGAGTTAGTTAAAATCTTGTATAAATAAAAAAAATCTGAATTTTCCAATAAATGTAAGTGTTTTTTTATTGTTACCATGTCTTTACGGATTGCAGGTCCAGTTTGGGCTTCTATTGGTCTTAGTTGAACTAATTTATTAGCAGTTTCACTAACTAATGGTAAGATAATTTTTGGATCTATTTTTTTTGATTCCAAAATTTTTTGAGATATGAAATTCATATAATTGACAAAGTTGTTACAGAAAACAGCGGATACATGTACGTAGGCTCTTTCATCACTGTTACATTTAATAACTTGATTGCAAATGGATTTACTAAAAAAGTTTATTTTTTTGAAAGAGTTTCTATTATTAGCTTCAATTAAAAGGGGAGTTTTATAAAAATCAATTTTCTTTTTTTTTGTCAAAGTTTGTAGAGGGTAGATTACCCCAAAATTTTTATGGTTTTTAAGAACATTGATGTTAGTTGATCCTGAGCAGTGGGCTATTACGGAATTCGATTTATCTTTGATTTTTTTTGAAATTTCCTTTATAGTAACATCACTTACACAAATTAAATATAGATCAGCATCTGCAATGCTGTTAAGATTGTTATTATAGTTTATATTTAATTTAAATTCAAAATCTAATTCTTTTTTTCTTCCAATTACTTGAGAAAGTTTCAAATTCTTATTTTCTAAAATAATCTTAGAAAAGTGATAGGCTACATTTCCAGTACCAATTACACATACACTAAACATTTTTCAAAAATACAAATAAAGAATGATGGAGTTTAATCACATTTTATTAGGTTTGCAGAAAAAATGATGGGAAATAAAACTTTCACAATGATTAAGCCTGACGCTGTTGAAAATGGTTATATAGGTGCCATATTGGAGAAAATAAATTCTGCAGGATTTAAAATAATAGCCATGAAATACACCAAACTTTCAACAGAAAAAGCAATGGAATTTTATAAAATTCATAAAGAGAAGCCTTTTTTTGGAGAGTTAGTTTCCTTCATGAGTAGAGGTCCAATCGTTGTAGCTATTTTACAAAAGGAAAATGCAGTTGAGGATTTTAGAAAGTTAATCGGATCAACAAATCCAGAATTAGCTGAAAAAGGAACAATTAGACAGTTATATGCAACCTCTATTGGAGAAAATGCTATTCATGGGTCTGACAGTGACGAAAATGCAACAATGGAAGGGAATTTTCACTTCCAAAATCATGAGATTTTACCTTAAAATAATTTTTCTAATTATTTTAGCATTTAATTCCTCGTTTAACAACTTTATTATTTTTTCTTTTCCGTAGCTCAACTCCTCCCTAAGAACAGATGATGATAGATTAATATAAAGTGTATGTTTTTTAAGTGTTATTTCAGATGTATAGCTATTAATATTATCTCCCATTGTTTTTTTCCAAATGGTTTGAATTTTAGCATTATTTAACCCCTCCTTTAATGAACTGTTTTCGATGAGATTATTTAAAATTGAATTGACTTTTTTAATTTCAAATTCTCTTTTCATAGTTTGAATATTTTATAGTCACGGTTTAATTCTTTAATGATTTTTTCAGTTCTTGATAAATCAGTGTCTGACAAAAATAGTTGACCAAATTCCTCCTCGTTCACAAGTTTCATTAACTGTTTAACTCTACCATTGTCTAATTTATCAAAAATATCATCAAATAAAAGTATTGGAGATGATTTTGATTCATTTTTAAGAAAATCAAATTGAGCTAATTTTAGTGATATTAAAAAAGATTTTTGTTGACCTTGACTTCCAAAACTTTTTATCGGATGGTTGTCTATTTCAAAAATCAAATCATCTTTATGTATACCACAACTAGTAAACTGAAGATGTCTGTCTTTTTCAATTGATTTTGTTAATAAACTATCCAGACTATTATTAATCAATTGACTTTGGAATAAAATATTTACAGCCTCTTTATGTTGACTTATAGTATTGTATCTATTTAAAAATAATGGTACAAAATTCTTCATAAATTTTGATCTTGTATTAAAGATAGGCTTGCTTAGTTCGTTCAGTTGATTGTCATAAACTTTTAAAACTTTTTCATCAAATGTGTTTTTCTTTTTAAAAAATTTTAGAAGAGCATTTCTTTGAGATAAAATTTTATTATAATTGATAAGTTGACTCAAATAAAGCTTATTGTTTTGCGAAATAATATGATCGATAAACTTTCTTCTTGTTGAACTCCCTTCCTGTATTAAATCAATGTCATAGGGAGATATCATAACAACTGAAATAAAACCTATGTGATCAGAGAATTTATTGTACTTTTTTCCGTTTCTTTTAACAACTCTTTTTTCTCCTCTTTTTAAACTATTTACAACATGCTCTTCTTTTTGGTCTTTTTTAAACTTTCCATCAATTAACATAAAATCACAATCATGCTTTATTGACTGAGACAATTTCGACCCAAAATAACTCTTAGTCATCGCGAGCTGGTATATAGAATCTAAAACGTTGGTTTTACCAACCCCATTTTCACCAATAAAACAATTTATAAAATCATCAAATTCAAGTGAATTATTTTCGATATTTTTAAAATTTATTAATGAAAGTTTTTCAAGTATCATCTTACCAATAAAATTAATCTCATTGAATCATTTATATGCAAATTATATAAAATAATTAGTAAAATATATTTAATCAATCGAATAAAATTTTATTTTTGCTCAACATTTTAGTTTATGGCCACATACAAAAAAAGAAGCTTTAAATCAAAAAATAAAAATCTTAATAAATCTGTAAATGAAAGCACAACTGCTGAAGTTTTCGAATCTCTCGATGTAGGTGCTTCTAAAACTGAGCAAATTGTATCCAAATACCAAAATCTAATTGTGGGATTTATAACAACATCAATTTTTGTTGTTCTTTCTTATTTGGGTTATCAAAATTTTATCCTCAATCCACAGTCTGAAGAAGCTAACAATGAACTTTTTCTTGCCCAAAATTATTTTAATCAAGCATTAAGTGATGTTGATAACAATGATTCCCTATTTACATTAGCACTTAATGGATCAGAGGGTAAATATGGTTTCTTGGATATTATTGAAAATTACAGTGCAACAGATGCAGCTGATATTGCTACTTACAGTGCTGGTATGGCATATTACAACCTTAATGATTTTGAAAATTCGATTAATTATCTTCAAAAATTTAGTAGTGATGATGAAATTTTAAATGCATTGGCTCTAGGTGTCATAGGCGACTCTTTTGCAGAGCTGAATCAGTTAGAAGATGCTTTAGATTCTTATAAGTCTGCAATAAACTCTAGTAAAAATCAGTTTACAACTCCCAAATTTTTACTCAAAGCTGGTAATATTTCATACATGTTAGGAAAAAAAAGAGATGCTCTAGAGTTTTATGAAATAATTAAAAAAGATTACTCTAAATCTCCTGAGTCTAATTTAATTGATATTCAAATAGGTAAAAATTCTGTTGATTAATGTCCTCCGCAAATTTTGATTTTGATCCTGTAAATCTTCCCGATGCTACTTTAAAATCATTTGGCATAGTAGTTTCCGATTGGAATAGTAAAATTACATCCAACTTACTTAATGGATGCTTAGAATTTTTGAGAAAAAAAAATGTTTTAAAAAAAAACATACATATAACACATGTTCCTGGAAGTTTTGAACTTATTTACGGATGTAAAAAAATGCAAAAAAAAAATATTGATGTTGTAATTGCCATTGGGAGTGTTATTAGAGGAGAAACATCACACTTTGAATTTATTTGTCAATCGACCACAAACGGAATAAAAGATCTAAATGTAATTGGAAAATGTCCAGTTATATTGTGCCTTCTTACAGACAATTCGCTTAAACAAGCATTAGATAGAAGTGGAGGTAAATACGGAAACAAGGGAACCGAAGCTGCAATAGCAGCAATAAAAATGTCTATTATTTAAAGTACTTCTTGGGAACCCAAAGCATTCCAAAACATTCACCATCTTCTTTACCAAGGTGTTTATGGTGAACTTGATGACCTCTTCTAATCCCCCTTGCATACCAATGATTGATATTTTTAAAAACCTTAAATCTTCGATGAATAAAAATATCATGAACTATGAAATAAGCAAGCCCATATAAGAAAATACCGACAGCTATGGGAAGACCGAACCAGATATTAAATTCTCCCCACAAAACAACAAATATTGCACTTATGCCAGCAAACTGAAGAAAAAATAAATCATTTCTTTCAAACCACGAATCATGATCTTTTTTGTGGTGATCTTTATGTAAAACCCATAAAAACCCATGCATTACATACTTGTGAGTAGCCCAAGCAACAAACTCCATGCAACAAAAAGTTATAATTACAATAAAAATCCAAAAAGCAATATGCATCTATAAAATATTTAATCTGTATCTGACATATGACCTGGCTAAAACATTCATTTTTTGATAATTAGGAACCCTTATTCGAGTAGACTTGATCTTAAATGTAGGCGTATTTCTCAACTTATTTAATAGTTTTAAATAATATTTATAAGCAGTGTAAACACCAAATCTTGCCGAATTTGGTAGTCTGAAAATACCGTTTATTGCTTGAGAAAAATCATCATCAATTTCATTTAAAATATCAAGTTTTGTGCTTTCATCAAAATTTTCCAAGTTGAGATTTGGAAAATAGCTCCTATTAAGTCCATCGTGATCTTGTTTTAAATCTCTTAAGAAGTTAACTTTTTGGAATGCTGAACCTAAAGACATAGCATATGCTTTTAACTCACTGTAAAGATTTTTATCTCCATTGACGAAAACTTTTAAACACATCAATCCTACAACATCAGCTGATCCATAAACATATTCATCAAATTCAGATTTATTTAAATAATCTTTTTTATCTAAATCCCACCTCATACTTTTCAGGAAAGAATTAATTAATTCAATATCGATATCATATTCATGGACAGTCTTTTGAAATGAATTTAAAATCGGGTTCAGACTTATTTTATTTTTCAAAGAATAATAAAGGTCATCCTCAAATTTATCAAGCAACTCTTTTTTATTGTAATTGTGAAATGTATCAACAATCTCATCTGCAAACCTTACAAATCCGTAAATGTTGTATATGTGAGGACGTATTTTTGGGGATAGCATTTTGGTCGCTAATCCAAATGAGGTACTATAGCTTTGAGTTACAAGCTTTGAACATTTTTCGGAAACTTCGTCAAATATTTTTTTCATCTTTAATAATTAAATCAGAAACTAATTTTCCTGAAACTATTGCTGGGGGAACTCCAGGTCCAGGAACAGTTAACTGTCCACTAAAATACAAATTTTTGACTTTACTACTTTTCAAATTTGGTCTCAAAAATGCTGTTTGGAATAATGTATTAGCCAATCCATAAGCATTTCCTCCATATGAATTGTAATCATTTTTGAAATCGCTTACACAGTAACTTTCCTTAAAAAGGATATTTTTAGAAAGTTTTACGCCTGTGTGTTTCTCTAATCTAGAAACAATAAGATTAAAATAACGTTCTCTAATTTGAGTACTGTCATCAATATTAGTTGCAATGGGAATTAAAAAAAATCCATTTTCACAACCTTTGGGAGCAGTTTTTTTGAAAGTCTTAGATGTGAAGTTAGCATAGAAAAGAGGTTCATCCGGCCACTGCGGTTTGTCATAAATACTTCTCGCATGCTTATCAAAATCTGTGTCAAAAAATAAATTATGATGTTCAACGTTTGGAATCTTTGTGTCAAATCCAACATAAAATAATAGTGAGGATGGAGCCCAAGTCCTACTTTTCCAATAACTTGATGAGTATTGTCTATTGACTCTGGGAATTAATGACTCAGTGTGTGCATAGTCTGCTCCAGAAACGACTATGTCACATGAAAAAAAATTTCCATTGAGATATATTCCATTGACCTCGTTGCTATTAACAACTATCGAATCTATGTTTGAGTCGGTTTTATATTTAACTCCAAGAGACTTTCCTAAATCAACCATTGCATTAACTAAATCAAAGAAACCATTTTTAGCCTGCCAGGTGCCTAGTCCAAAATCAGCAAAATTCATAAAATTATAAAAGCCTGGAGTATTTGATGATTTTGCTCCTAAAAAAAGAACAGGGAACTCAAGTATTAATCTCAATCTGTGACTTTTAAATTTTTTTCTTACATCCTTTCTGATGTTCGTTATAAATGAAGAGATTTTTCTAATTGTCTGGGAATTTATAAGTTCCATAGGACTATTTCCAGGCATTTCATATAACATTTTTTTTACTGCAAGCTGATAATTTGATTTAGCTTCATCAATAAACACATTCAATTTCTTGGAACTACCTTTCTCCTCAATTTCAAAAGCTTTTTTTATTTTTTCGATTGAATCACCTATAGTAATAAAATCATTATGTCCGAAAAACACCTTATATGCGGGGTCAAGTTTTTTCAATTCATAGAAATCTGATCTCTTCCTGTCAAAATCACTAAAAAACTTTTCAAAAACATCAGGCATCCAATACCAACTTGGACCCATGTCAAAAGTAAAACCATTTTTTTTAAATTGTCTTGCCCTTCCACCGAGGCTTTTATTCTTTTCAAAAATAGTGACTGAATGCCCTTCTTTCGCTAAATAGCATGCTGAGGATAGAGATGAAAACCCTGACCCAATAATAAAAATTTTTTTTTTTGACATAATTGAACTCCAAAATGCGTGCGCACGAGAGGATTTGAACCTCCACGAGAAATTAATCTCACTAGGCCCTCAACCTAGCGCGTCTACCAGTTCCGCCACGCGCGCATGGTAGTTATGGATGTGACCTGGCTGGGTCTCGAACCCAGGACCCTCTCCTTAAAAGGGAGATGCTCTACCAACTGAGCTACCAGGTCTTTGTGATTTGGCTGGGTCTCGAACCCAGGACCCTCTCCTTAAAAGGGAGATGCTCTACCAACTGAGCTACCAAATCATTATAATAGAGCCTGCAAATATAGTCTGTATAAATTTATTTATCAAAGAGATTTTCTTATAAATTTGTCCAAAAGATATTCACACATTTAATAAACAAACTCATTTGGATTCAAATATTTTCTTATTAGGTTACATGTGCAGTGGTAAAACTAGTGTTGCAAAGCACTTGGCTTATAAAATGTCAGTTAAACACATCGATCTAGATGATGAAATCCAAAAATCTAAAAAATCAAGCATAAATGAACTCTTCGAAAAATTTAATGAAATTGGTTTCAGAAATATTGAAAATAAGATACTTAATAGGATTCTTAAAAAAGAAACCAACTCTGTGATTTCCCTTGGAGGAGGTACACCATGTTATTATGATAATATGAAGAAAGTATGTTTATCAACTAAAAATGTTTTTTATTTAAAATCAACAAACAAAATTTTGGCCAAAAGACTATTCAATTCAAGAGCTGATAGGCCATTGATATCCAGAATTGATAATATTGAAAGTATGTTGGAATTCGTTTCAAAACACATGTTTGAAAGGTCAAACTTTTATGAAATGGCACACTACAAAATCAACACGGTAAATAAAGGAATCGAGCAAATTTCTAATCAAATAAAATCTATTATTCACTGATTAGAGCTTTAAGATTACCTTTTTCAATAACTACATCAATTCTCTGATCGATTGTTGTTGAAATTGAAGTTCCTTTAATATCTACTTTAATAGGAAATATTTTGTGGTTTCGATCAATTAGTACTACCGTTATAAGCTTAGTTAAAGTTGAGTTTAAAAGGAATTTGACTCCGTGAATTAATGTTTTACCCGTATTTAATACATCATCAACTAAAATTACAGTTTTATTACTTAATAATTGTAGATCAGCATTGTTAAAAATTTTTTTGTTGGGCTTTTTTTTGTCAATTGAAATAGGAACAACATTAGTTCTTAGGTTAGAAATTTTTTCAAGTTCTGAATTAATTAATTTAGCAATTTCAAATCCATTTTTTTGGACACCAACAAAAAATATTTCACTTTCATTCAGATTAATTTCAACAATTTGATATGCAATTCGTATTAAAATCTTTTTTATTTTCTCGTTATCTAAAATTATTTTATTATTCAAAGTATATTAATTTTTAATCTCCTAGAAAACTTTTTAAGTCTCTTAAGTCTTTTTTACTTGGCTTATTCTCAAATTTATAATTATTTTTTTGTAGGTGAATTGTTTCTAATTTTTCAAGTTCCTCTTTTTTGGTAAGATCTTTAATATATAAGTTAACAATTTTTGCACTAACTCTATTTTTGGGTAGGCTCAAAACCTCATATTCATATGAAATTTGTTTTTTCTTTACAGTAACTATTGTATTAGGGTAAATTTCAAATGAGGGCTTTACTGATTTTGAATTAATTTTTACATGACCTTTTTTGCATGCATTGGATGAGAGATTTCTAGTTTTAAAAAGCCTACAAAACCATAAAAATTTATCAATTCTCATGTAATTTAACTTTCTATAATTTTTATCAAAAATATAAGAAAATTGTATCTTGTGCTATATTAAAGTATAAATGAGTAAACACTATTCTAATCTCCTTGCTTTTTTTATATTATTTTTTATAATTTATGCTTGTAGTAGTGATTCTAGTGAGGATGATTTGTCCTCTTTACCACCCAATGAAGTAGGCCCTCAGTACATAAAGGAAAACGATTCAATTATAGATTTTTTAAAAAATCATTTTTATAATTATGAAGATTTTCAGAATCTTTCACCGTCCGCTCAAATTGAATTGAAGATTGATTCGATTACTGGAGATAATTCTAATAAGATTGCCTTGTTTGAGCAGGTTACATCTAAGTCAATTGATATTTTAGATGAAAATGATGAAATTGTTTCTCATAATTTATACTATATAATTACGAGGCCTGGAGTAGGCGAAAATCCAACTGTTGCTGATTCAGTATTTGTTTCATATAAAGGAATCTTACTTGATAATACAATATTTGATGAAAGACAAAATCCTGTATGGTTGGATCAAACATCAGTTGTTAGAGGGTTTCAAGAGTTTACTCCAATTTTGAAGAAAGGTAACGTAACAATAAATAATAACGGGACATATTCCTTTGAGAATTTTGGTTCAGGTATTGTTATTTTTCCCTCAAAATTAGGTTACTACGAAAGAACAGTTTCTTCGATTCCAAGATATTCTCCATTAATTTTTCAAATAAATTTGAAGACATTGAACAAAACAGATCATGATTCAGACGGAGTTGATACAATTGATGAAGATTTAAATAAAGATAATATTTTCGGAAATGATGATACAGATTCTGACGGAATTCCAAATTACTATGACACGGATGATGACGGCGATGGTATATTGACAAAAGATGAACTTGATATAGATAATGATGGGAACGTAGATGACACAGACCAGGACGGAATACCTGATTACCTGGATTCCGAATAATTTCTATATATTTTTTTTATTTATTAGTGTTTTGGCTTCATTATATATTGCAACTGAACTTAAACCATATTTTTCAAGTAGTTCATTTGGCTTACCAGACTCCCCAAATGTATCTTTTGTTCCGATAATTTTCATTGCTGTTGGGTAACTTTCAGACAACAGCCTTGCAACACTTTCACCCAAACCACCAAAACAATTATGCTCCTCGGCAGTAATAACGCAATTAGTTTTTTTTGCTGAACTAATTATTGCATTTTCATCCAATGGTTTAATGGTGTGGATATTCAATATTTCAGATTTAATACCTTCTTTAAATAGCATTTTGGCTGCTTCTAAGGACTCCCATACCAGGTGTCCAGTTGCAATTATTGTTATATCGCTTCCTTCTTGTAGTTTTATTGCTTTTCCAATCACAAAATTCTGATCTTCATTGGTAAATACAGGTACAGCTGGCCTACCAAATCTAAGATAGACTGGTCCAAGATGTTTAGAAATTGCTATTGTTGCAGCCTTTGTTTGATTGTAATCGCATGGGTTTATAACGGTCATCCCAGGAAGCATTTTCATTAAACCAATGTCTTCTAGTATTTGGTGTGTTGCTCCATCTTCACCTAAGGTTAGCCCTGCATGTGATGCGCATATTTTTACATTTTTATTTGAATATGCGATTGATTGTCTAATTTGATCATAGACCCTTCCGGTTGAAAAGTTTGCAAAAGTTCCGGTGTAAGGAATTTTTCCGCCTATGGTCAAGCCGGCTGCAATACCCATCATGTTTGCCTCTGCAATTCCAACTTGAAAAAAACGATCTGGATTTTCATCTATAAATTCTTTCATTTTGAGTGATCCAACAAGATCAGCGCAAAGTGCCACAACATCAGGGTTTGTTCTTCCCAAATATGCAAGTCCAGCACCAAACCCACTTCTAGTATCTTTTTTTTCGGTGTATTTGTATTCTTTCATAATTTTAGAATTAGAAATCTCCAAGCGTTTCAGGATTTTGGCTTAAACCTTGAATTAATTGTTCATCATTTGGTGCTTTTCCATGCCATGCATGAGTATTCATCATAAAATCAACTCCGTTACCCATTTCTGTTTTTAGCAATATACATATTGGCGTATTATTTCCTGTCATGGATTTAGCCAGATTTAGACCATTGTAAATGCTTTCTATATCATTTCCATTCTCAATTTCAATTACTTTCCAATCAAATGAAAGAAATTTAGATTTAATATTGCCAAGTGACAAAACATCATCAGTTTTACCATCAATTTGTTTTCCATTTAAATCGATAGTTGCAATTAAATTATCGATCTTTTTTGCGGACGCATACATAATTGCTTCCCAGTTTTGCCCCTCCTGCAGTTCGCCATCTCCATGCAATGAGTATACGATATGGGTATCATTATTTAATTTTTTTGCTTCACATGCACCAATTGCAACCGAAAGCCCTTGGCCAAGAGAACCAGAGGCGATTCTCACCCCTGGCAAACCCTCATGAGTAGTTGGATGGCCTTGAAGCCGAGAATCTATTAGGCGAAAGGTTTCGAGTTCTTTGATTTCAAAATAACCAACTCTGGCCAAAACACTGTAAAAGACAGGTGAAATGTGTCCATTAGAAAGAAAAAAAATATCTTCATCAATACCATTCATATCAAAGTCTTTTTTTCTTTTCATAATACTATTAAAAAGAACAACCAGAAACTCAGTACAACCTAAAGATCCCCCAGGGTGTCCTGAATTTACCTTATGAACCATTCTCAAAATATCTCTTCTGACTTGAATAACAAGATCATTTAAATAACTTGGGTTTTTCATAAAATTATTATTAAACAAATGTATAATATCAACGACACTATTCTATTACAATATTTAAATAAAAAACTATAAAAATATTTTTTTGTTGATAATCACCTGTTTGTGTTAATAAATTAGTTTAAATACAAATGTATTTTCTGCTTACAAACTTATATTTATAATTTTGATACTGATTATGAAATTCAAACTGAATTATATTGATAAAAACACAAATGCAAGGGCCTGTACTTTAATTACTAATCATGGTGAAATTAAAACACCAATTTTTATGCCCGTTGGTACTGCTGCTACCATCAAGGGTGTACATCAAAGAGACATTGTAACCGATATTGATCCTGATGTTATATTATCTAATACCTATCATTTGTACTTACGACCTGGTGAAAAGATCATTGAAAAAGCTGGGGGATTGCATAAATTTATGAATTGGGAGAGAAATATTTTAACGGATAGTGGCGGATATCAAGTCTATTCATTATCAAATAATGTCAAAATTTCAGAGGGCGGAGTCGAATTTAAATCACATATTGATGGATCTAGTCATTTTTTTTCTCCAGAGAATGCAATAAAAATTCAGAAATCAATTGGTGCTGACATTATTATGGCTTTTGATGAATGTCCCCCATACCCATGTGAATATGGGTACGTAAAAAAGTCAATGAATTTAACACATAGATGGCTTGAAAGATGTATCAAAGAGTTTAAAAACAGTGGATCAAAATATGATTACCAACAAACATTATTTCCGATAGTTCAAGGAGGTACATATAAAGATTTGAGGAAATGTTCAGCAGAATATATCTCAAACACCGAATGCGATGGTAATGCGATTGGTGGTCTTTCAGTAGGTGAACCAGCTGAAGAAATGTATGAAATGACAGATTTGGTATGTAATATACTACCGAAAACTAAACCGAGATATCTTATGGGTGTTGGCACACCAATAAATCTTTTGGAGAACATAGCACTGGGTGTAGATATGTTTGATTGTGTTATGCCTTCAAGAAATGCAAGAAATGGAATGTTATTTACACTAGATGGAACAATTAATATAAAAAATAATAAGTGGAAAGAAGATTTTAGTTTAATTGATGAAAATAATCACTCCTTTGTCGATTCGTCATATTCAAAGGCTTATTTAAGACACTTATTTATTAGTAAAGAGGCACTTGGTAAACAAATTGCAACAATACATAACTTAGCATTTTACACTTGGCTAGTTAAAGAGGCCAGAAAAAATATAATTAATGGTTCTTTTGATGATTGGAAATCCAAAACTGTAAAAAGAATGAATAACAGATTATAATGTTTAAAATATTAGATCGATACATAATATGGAAATATTTAAAAACATTTTTTGTAATGTTTAGCCTTTTCATTCCAATAGGAATTCTGGTTGATATCTCTGAAAAAATAGATAAGTTTAAAGAACACGACATTCCATTCAATCAAATATTTAATTATTATCTCGATTTTATTTGGTACTTTGGAAATACTTTATATCCATTATTTGTTTTTTTATCTGCCGTTTGGTTTACCTCAAAAATTGCTAATAATTCCGAAGTAAATGCTATACTGAGTTCAGGTATTTCGTTCTCAAGATATTTAAGACCCTTTTTCATTGCATCTGGACTTATTGCAGTTTTGGCTTTTTTCTCTGGAATGTTCATTGTTCCAGAAAAAAATAAAAGTTACAATGAATTTTCATACAAATATTTAAAAAAAAATAAGAAGTCAAGAATAACATCAAAAATATATAAACAAATCGGTGAAAATGATTTCATATATGTTAGTAGTTTTAATCCAACAAGGCAACTGGCTTATGATTTCTCTTATGAGGTCTTTGAAGAAAATGACTTAAAAATGAAAATAAATGCCCGTAACATAAGATGGGTTGAGGAAGATAGTATTTTCAGATTAACTGATTATTTTAAGCGTCAATTTAACGGAACTGAACAATCAATAGTTTCAAAAACAATTGTCGATACTATATTTCCTTTTAAAATAAATGAGTTGTCATCACTAAATTATATGGCAGAAACACAAAATTTTTTTGAGTTAAATAATTTTATTGAAGAAGAGAAAAAGAGTGGATCTCCACTTCTTAATAATCACTTATTAGTAAGACAAAAAAGATGGAGTTTACCAATTTCTACTTTTGTATTGACATTATTAGCTGTTTCATCATCATCATTCAAAAGAAGGCAAGGTATGGGTTTGAACTTAGCATTTGGAGTCATAATTGCATTTATTTTTGTTTTTTTTGACAAATTCTTCTCTGTCATGGTAATTAAATCTGGATTGTCACCATTATTTGGTGCCTGGTTTCCAAACATTTTATTTTTGGTTTTGGCTTTAATTTTTTTGAAATATGCTAGGCAATAAATCTAAAAGTCTTTTACATTTTCACTTTATAGTTTTTATTTTTGGGTTTACTGCCATTTTAGGATCATTAATTTCGGTAAATTCTTACCAAATTGTTTGGTTCAGAGTTTTGATTGCAGCTCTTACAATAATTGTCGTTATTAAAATTTTAAAAAAAAGTATTCAAATCTCACTTTCACAACTGCTAATGCTAGTGTTTTGTGGTTTTTTAATTTCTCTTCACTGGGTTTTTTTCTTCAAAGCAATTAAAGTTTCTAATGTTTCTGTAACTCTTTCGATTTTATCTCTTGGAGCTTTTATTACATCCTTTTTAGAACCTTTTTTTTATAAAAAAAAAATTGTTAAGTATGAGGTTGTTTTTGGAATTATTGTTGCTGCAGGAACAATTATAGTTTTTAAAACACAATTACACTATTTGGAGGGAATAATTTATGCACTGATTGCAGTATTGTTTAGTGTTTTTTTTACTTTAATAAATGGTAAGATAATTAATTATTTACCATCACTTACTATATCATTTTATGAACTATCTAGTGGTTTTTTTATAATATCATTCATTTTATTATTGAGAGGGGATTTTTCCAGTGAATTAATCAAAATAACTCAAGATGATTTACTTTGGCTGTTGATTTTGGGAACTATATGCACAGCTTATGCTTTTGTCATTTCAGTTGATGTAATGAAGCATTTAAGCCCTTACACAATAATGATCTCGATTAACATGGAGCCCATTTATGGAATGTTATTAGCTTATTTGTTACTAGGTGATAATGAAAAAATGTCATCACTATTTTATGTAGGGTTTTTTTTAATATTTTTTTCAGTATTAATGAATGGATATTTAAAACTTCGAGTAAAATAATTTTGCACTAAAATATCATATATTTATATAAATTTATTTCGATGGAGTACTTAGATTTTGAAGAACCTCTAAAAGAACTTGAAGATCAACTTAGAGAATGTAAGATAATTGGACATAAAAGTGATGTTGATGTCTCTGAAACCTGCAAAAAAATACAATTTAAAATTAAACAAACTAAAAAAGATATTTATAAAAATATAACTCCTTGGCAAAGGGTTCAATTATCCAGACATCCATCGAGACCATACACTTTAGATTACATAGATGCACTTACGGATGGAACTTTCTTAGAACTTCATGGAGATCGAAATATAAAAGATGATAAAGCTATGATTGGTGGATTGGGAAAAATAGGTGAACAGACATTTATGTTTATAGGACAACAGAAGGGCTACAATACTAAAACAAGACAATACAGAAATTTTGGAATGTCGAATCCAGAGGGCTATAGAAAGGCATTAAGGCTCATGAAATCAGCAGAAAAATTTAGTATTCCAATTTTGTGTTTAATAGATACTCCCGGTGCATATCCAGGACTCGAGGCAGAGGAAAGAGGTCAAGGTGAGGCAATTGCAAAAAATCTTTATGAAATGTTCAAATTAAAAACTCAAATAATGTGTATTGTAATTGGTGAAGGTGCATCTGGTGGAGCTCTTGGTATTGGTATTGGAGATCATGTAATGATGCTTGAAAATACTTGGTATTCTGTAATTTCACCCGAATCATGTTCATCTATTCTCTGGAGAAGTTGGGATTACAAAGAAAGGGCTGCAGAAGCATTAAAATTAACACCTCAAGATATGAAAAAGAATAAGTTAATTGACAAGATTATAAGTGAACCAATGGGTGGTGCCCACAGAAATAGAGTCAAGACATATGAAAATGTCAAAAATGCTATAATTAGTTCTTTTGATTCCCTCAAAAATATTAAAATTGATAAACTTATAGATCTGAGATTAAAAAAGTTTACCTCAATGGGAGTCTACAGATCATGATTTTTATGATATTAACATTTTTATTTTTTTGTTAACATAATAATGTTCGTTTTAATATTTAATATTTAAATGAGTTTTATGTTTCTTTTACTAAGTTAGCCTAGTGGAAAGACCTAAGCCTATTTTTGAGAGTTCAAAAAAAAATACACCAATTGTTTCATTTGAAAGAGGAAAGATTCCCCCTCAGGCTATTGATCTTGAGGAAGTAGTACTTGGAGCAATGATGATTGACAAAAAAGGAGTTGATTCAGTTATTGACATACTACATCATGAAGTTTTTTACAAGGAATCACATCAGTTTATTTTTGAGAGCATTGTTAAGTTATTTGAGAATACTGAACCAATTGATATTTTAACCGTATCAGCTAAGCTTAAGACATTGGGAAAACTTGAAAAAGCTGGCGGTGACTATTACTTAGTTCAGCTAACTCAAAAAGTTTCATCTTCCGCTCATATTGAATATCATGCTCGAATAATTCTTCAAAAATACATTCAAAGGAGTTTAATACGAATTTCCTCTGAAATCATTGAAGATTCATATGACGAAACAAAAGATGTTTTTAATCTTTTGGATACTGCAGAATCTAAACTTTACGATGTAACTCAAGGAAATATTAAAAAATCAACTGAAACTGCTCAAAGTCTTGTAATACAAGCAAAAAAAAAGATAGAAGAAATTTCAAATAAGGATGGTTTGAGTGGGATTCCCTCCGGTTTTCCGGAGCTTGATAAGCTTACATCCGGATGGCAACCAAGTGATTTAGTAATAATAGCTGCAAGACCTGGAATGGGTAAAACTGCATTGACTCTTTCTATGGCCAGAAACATGTCTGTGTCAAAAAATATTCCAATTGCCTTTTTCTCTCTTGAGATGTCCTCAATTCAATTAATTACTAGACTTATATCATCCGAGACCGGATTATCATCTGAAAAACTTAGAACAGGTAATTTGGAAAAGTTTGAATGGGAGCAGTTGAATGTAAAAGTATCAGCTTTAGAGAATGCTCCATTATATATTGATGACACTCCGTCACTTTCAATTTTTGATCTAAGAGCAAAAGCCAGAAGATTGTCATCTCAATATGGAATAAAGCTTATTGTCATTGATTATTTACAACTAATGACTGCTAGTGTTAGTAATAAAAACGGTAACAGGGAACAAGAAATATCAACAATTTCTAGAAATTTGAAGGCTTTAGCAAAAGAATTAGATATTCCTGTGATTGCTTTATCTCAGCTTTCCAGAGCTGTTGAAACTAGGGGTGGAAGTAAAAGGCCAATTCTTTCCGATCTGAGAGAGTCTGGTGCGATTGAGCAAGATGCTGATATAGTTTCTTTTATATACAGACCAGAATATTACAAAATTGATGAATGGGATGATGAAGAAAGAACACCTTCAGCTGGCCAGGCTGAATTTATAGTTGCCAAACATAGAAATGGTGGATTAGATAACATCAGACTTAAATTTGTTACTTCTTTAGGAAGGTTTGAAAATATTGAGGATTTTGATTCACCTTTTGAGTTTCAGTCAAAAATTAATATGGATGGTCCTAAAGTCAACCCCGATCAAGCCTTTGAAAGCGGTAACTACAGAGAAGATCAAGACGACTCTCCATTCTAAATAGAATTACTTAATAGTTTTGATAATTTGAGCAAAAGCTTCAGGGTTGTTCATTGCTAAATCAGCCAAAACTTTTCTGTTTAGTTCGATATTATTCTGTTTTAGTTTTGATATAAGTTCGGAGTATGTCAATCCATGCAATCTAGCAGCTGCGTTTATCCTTGTTATCCATAGAGATCTAAAATTTCTTTTTTTATTTCTTCTATCTCTATAGGCATATGTTAATCCCTTTTCAACAGCATTCTTGGCTACAGTCCAAACGTTTTTTCTTCTCCCAAAATAACCCTTTGCTTGTTTGAGTATTTTTTTTCTTTTTTTCCTAGAGGCAACCGAATTTAGTGATCTTGGCATAATTTATATTTTTTGATTGAGGTGCTATTTCAAAATAGTCTTAATACCTTTTACCTGGTTTTCATTATTAAAAATAATTTACTTGAGACGTAATTGTTTTTTTACATTGTCTATGTCGTTATCATGAACCAAAGTAGAATGGGTTAATGCTAACTTTCTTTTTTTTGACTTTTTTGTCAAAATATGATTTTTGAAAGCATGCTTTCTTTTAATTTTTCCAGTGCCAGTAATTTTAAACCTTTTTTTTGCACTTGACTTTGTTTTCAGTTTAGGCATAACTTATTTTTTTGGCGCAACAAACATAATCATTTTTTTTCCTTCCATTGTAGGTAAGGACTCAACTTTTCCATATTCCTCAAGTTCTTGAGCAAGTCTAAGAAGAAGAATTTGTCCTTTTTCTTTGAAAATTATGGATCTTCCCTTAAAAAAGACAAAAGCCTTAAGTTTTGCACCTTCTTTTAAAAACTTGATTCCATGCTTTTTCTTGAACTCATAATCATGCTCGTCGGTGTTAGGACCGAACCTGATTTCTTTTACAATTACTTTAGATGATTTTGACTTAATAAGTTTTTCTCTTTTTTTCTGTTCGTAGAGGAATTTTTTGTACTCCATGGCTTTACAAACAGGGGGATTTGCTTTTGGAGATATTTCTACAAGGTCGAGCTCAAGTTTTTTTGCAATTTCAAGGGCTTTTGATATGGAATAAATATTCACATCTACATTATCACCAACTAACCGAACCTGGCTAGCTGTAATATCCTCATTGATTTTGTGAGGATTTTGTCTGATTATACGAGCAGGCTGTCTGCTTTTTTTTCTTCTTATTGCTATAACTTAAAGTTTAATTAATTAAAAACTGCCATGGAGTTATTTATTTGATCATTGAAAAAACTAGCTAGTTCATCTTCTGATTTTTTTCCAAAATTAACTCCACCGTGACCTCTGACAGGGTAAGAGAAATTTTCGACTTCTTGATCACCAACAATTATCATGAATGGTATTTTATTGATCTCACTGTCTCTTATTTTTTTACTGACTGTCTCATTTCTATCATCAACTCGAGCGCGAATTTCGTTATTTTCTAGTAATTTAAAAACTTTTTCACATTGTTTTTTGTGCTTATCTCCAACAGAAATGATTGAGACATGATTTGCAGTTAACCATAATGGAAAATTTCCTGCTGTATGTTCAATTAAAATAGCGATAAATCTTTCTAAACTTCCAAAAGGAGCCCTATGAATCATAACAGGTCTCTTATTTTTATTGTTGTTATCCTTATAATTTAGATCAAATCTTTCAGGTAAATTATAATCAACTTGAATTGTTCCTAATTGCCACTCTCTACCAATGGCGTCCTGTACCATAAAATCAAGTTTCGGTCCATAAAATGCAGCCTCTCCTTCAACAATAGTAAAGTCCAGATTTTTTTCTTGTGCTGCATTTATTATTGCTTTTTCGGCATTTTCCCATGTTCCTTCATCACCTATATATTTTTCTGCATTTTTTTTATCTCTCAACGAAACTTGAGTAGTAAAATTTTTGAATCCCAGAGATGTAAAAACATATAATACCAGATCAATTACACTTTTAAATTCATCATTAAGTTGTTCTTTAGTACAAAAGATGTGAGCATCATCTTGAGTGAAACCTCGCACTCTGGTTAAACCGTGTAACTCTCCACTTTGCTCATATCTGTAGACTGTTCCAAATTCAGCATATCTAACAGGAAGATCTTTATAACTCCATTTTTTTGATTTATAAATTTCACAATGATGAGGGCAATTCATTGGTTTGAGAAGAAACTCTTCACCATCGCTGGGAGTAGAAATCGGTTTGAAACTGCATTCACCATATTTCGAATAATGCCCAGAAATTTCATATAACTCTTTATTTCCTATATGTGGAGATATAACTTGTTTGTATCCAGCAATTTTCTGTGCTTTTTTTAAAAAGTTTTCCAGTCTTTCCCTAAGCTCTGCTCCTTTAGGTAACCACATCGGAAGTCCTAAACCAACTTTATCAGAAAACGTGAATAACCCAAGTTGTTTACCAATTTTTCTATGATCTCTTTTCTTTGCTTCTTCAATGAGATTTAAATATTCATTCAATTCTTTTTGTTTTGGAAATGAAATTCCATAAATTCTGGTCAGCTGTTTATTATCTTGATTAGCCCTCCAATAGGCTCCAGCCACTTTTAGTAATTTCACAGCTTTAATCATTCCGGTATTAGGAATATGTCCTCCTTTACATAAATCTGAAAAAGAATCATGATAACAAAATGTAATATCTCCGTCATTAAGATTTTCAATTAGTTCAACTTTGTATTCATTTTTTTGGTTTTTATAATGACTTAAGGCATCTTTTTTGGAGATATTTTTCAATTCAAATGAATGCTTTCCTTTACAAATCTCTATCATTCTTTTTTCAACTTTCTCGAAATCTTTCTCTGAGAAATTATTTTTTCCAAAATCTACATCATAATAAAAGCCATTATTTATAGGTGGCCCTAATGTAAGCTTTATATTGGGGTATAGTTCCTCTAAAGCTTGAGCTAAAACATGTGCTGAAGAATGCCAAAATGCTTTTTTACCTTCTTGATCATTCCATGTAAAAAATTTTATTTTTCCATTATTAGTGATTTCTGAATTCGTTTCAAGTATTTTCCCGTTATAATCAACTGAAATTACATTTCTAGCTAATCCATCACTTATAGTTCTCGCTATTTGAACTGGAGTTATACCATGCTCAAAAGATTTTGTTGAATTATCTGGAAAACTAACTTTAATCATTTACTTAATAATTAAAACAAATATATAATCATTAGCTTATTTGGCAACCAAACTTATTTATTTTTTAAAAATTGAATCAACAATTTTTTTTAAACCTTTAACCCCATATAATAATGCGATAACACAGATTACTAAACTAATTGATAATATAATTTCAAACCAAGGATGATTTTGATTTTTAAAAGACTGAAATAGCATTGTTGGTCCCAGAAACATAAAAAAAAAGGCTATCAAAATATTTTTTAACCCTTTTTTAAAAGTATTAAGATTCATTTTTGTGCTTGTTTATAGCCTTTCTGACACTTTTGTGTTTCATAAGTAGTTTTAAAGCTTCAACTTCATCCAGCCCTATTTGTTCGGAAATCATGTTTGTTCCTCTTTTTATTAATTTTTCATTACTTAATTGCATATCAACCATTTTGTTTCCCATAACTTTTCCTAATCCAATCATTGTTGAGGTAGTTATCATGTTCAAAACCATTTTTTGAGCGGTTCCAGCTTTCATTCTTGAGCTCCCTGTCACAAATTCTGGACCTACAATGATTTGAATAGGGTAATTACAGTTTTCAGAGATGGGACTGTTCGGATTACAAGTAATACAACCTGTAGGAATTTTATTCATGTTACATTTAATTAGTGCTCCTAAAACATAAGGTGTGGTTCCAGATGCAGTTATCCCCACAACAAAATCGTCCTTTGTGATGTTAAATTTTTTTAAATCAAACCAGCCTTTTTCCATATCATCCTCGGCTTTTTCAACACTTTTTCTAATTGCTTTATCTCCTCCTGCTATAATACCAATAACAAGTTCATGACTGACACCAAAAGTTGGAGGACACTCTGATGCATCTACAATACCGAGTCTTCCACTAGTTCCAGATCCTATATAAAACAATCTACCACCTTTTTTCATCTGAGATATTACTTTGACAATCAAATTATTGATATTTCGTAGCTCTTTTTCAACTGCATATGCTACTGATTTATCTTCAATATTGATATTTTTTGTTAATTCATCAATTGTCATTTTCTCAAGGTGATCATAATTTGATACAGACTCGGTTATTTTTTTGAAGCTCATAGAAATTAATTAAAAATGCCGTCAGGGGCATCCTTCTTAGAAATACTAAAATAATCAAATTCAGAAACTCTAAAATAACCTAAGGGGAATTTTTCGGGGTTAATATTATTATAAATATTTCCTTTTACAACAGCATTGGCGGATGAAAAAGGTCGTCCTGATTGTGCTCCAGCTTGAGAGGTCAAAATATTTAAATAGTTGTAACAATCCTTGGTAATTCCAAATAATTCAGTACTAACCAAATCATCATTCTTAAAGTACTCATATTGATCGATAAAAAATGAAAATGTAAAATTATTCCCATTAATATATGTGTCTCTTGCTACAAGATAATCATACTTATTGCCCTCTCCTTTTGGCCCAAATTTCCATAAATAATAATCACCAATGCTTTGCGGGTCAGTAAAAGTAATTAACAATTCAACCTCATCTTTTATAAGTGATTTTCTTTTTCCAAAAGCAACAGACTCTATTTTAGGAACTTTTAGAAGTTTTTGAGTTGATAAATAAATTTGTTCGTTATGTTTTACATATAGAATGTAATCATTATCGTAATCGATTACATTAATCTCAGAAAAAAAATAATTTTTCTTTTTGTCAAAATCTAATTTTATGCTTTTACCCTGAATGTTTATTTGAACCAAAGCATCATCAATTAAATCTATTTCTTCATTAAAATATGGTACTGTTTTCGACAAAATCACTCTAGCTTCAATAATATTTTTATCAATATTTTTTTTTAATTCAGCATCTATAACGAGTCTTTCGTCACTAAATGATGTTTCAATATCTATAACTTTCTCACAACTTTGAAACATAAGAAAAATCATTAAGATTATTTTTTTCATTATTAAAATTTAAAATTATATGTTATGCTTGGAACAACCCCAAAAATTGAGAGTTGGATAGCTTCATTTTTTAAAGTGTCTGGGTTTTCCCTGAAAAATAATGAGTTGGCATTATCTCTATTGTAAATATTATAAATTCCAAAGACCCATTCTCGCTCATAGTTTTTTTCTTTCTTTGGAATCAGTTTTAAAGAAAAATCTAAGCGATGGTAGTTGGGAAGCCTTTTAGAATTCCTGTCACCATAATTAGGTACAATTAGATCCATATATTGGTATTGTCCAACAGGGTAATTAGTGGGCTGCCCAGTTTGAAAAATAAAATTGGTATTTAATGTAAGCTTATTATTTATCTTGTAAGAAGAAACAAAACTAAAATCGTGTGTTTTATCATGCCCAGTGTTGTACCATCTTCCAGAGTTAATCCCTGTTTCATAAATATTTTCTCCAGCAGTTTTTTGCTCAGACTTTGACAATGTGTAGGCAATCCAATAGTTATGTTTCGAACTATTCTTCCTGTAAAATAACTCAAAGCCATAAGCTCTTGATAGACCTGGTAATAGAATTCTTTCTACAGCTTTATTAGCAATCAAATCTGCACCATCAATGTAGTCAAGTCTGTTTTTGATTTTTTTGTAATAAATTTCGGTTTCAAAAGTCTGATTTTTACTGGACTTTTTTTGATATCCAATGGCCCATTGATCAAGTTTTTGGGGTTTTAAATAAGGGCCACTGGGTGCCCAAACATCCAAAGGAGTTGGGGCATTGGTATTCGAAATTAGGTGTATATATTGGTTCAATCTATTATAACTTGCTTTAATTGAACTCTTGTTAAAAAGATATGAAACATTTACCCTAGGTTCCAAATTATTATACGATTTAATTATTGATGAATCATTAGTGTCATTAAAATCACCAATTGCATCAGCTTCTCTGTAAATTCCCAAAGATTTGTCAAATTCCACTGGGTTGTTGTTTAAATACGTATTCAAACCGTTTTGTCTAAATCTAAGAAATTGATTTATCCGAAGTCCATATCTAAGGGATATTTTTTTTGAAACCCTATTTAAAATATCAAAATATAATGCATTTTCTAAAGCATATTTTTTATCAAAAATTTCAAAATTAATACCTGAGTTGTTCAAAGGATTAATTTCACCTGGGTTGAATTCATAATAGATACTGTTTAGTCCATAATTAAATTGTGTTTTATTAGAAAAATAGTTTTTCAAATCAAATTTAAAATTGAAATTTTTTATTCCTGAATTCCATTTAAATCCAATAAAATCGAGGGTCAGGCCATAATAATAGTCGCTGAAAATGAGTGAAGTATTTGAAAAGGTTTTGTCGTTAATCAGATGGTTCCATCTCAAATTGAAAGTAGAATTTCCATAAATATTTGAGAAAGTATTACTAAGTTTAAATTTATCTCTTCCAAAATAACCAGAAAGAAAAATTGTATTTGAGCTATCGATTTTATAATTCATTTTGGTATTTATATCAAAAAAGTAAGCAGAGTTTTCAATGTCAGTAAATTTTAAAAATAGGTGTGCATAAGAACCTCTGGTCGCTATTAAATAAGATCCTTTTTCTTTTTCTAAAGGCCCTTCAGCCAATATTCGACTAGAAATCACTCCAATTCCACCATTTAGCTTATGTTCTTTATTGTTTCCGTCCTTTTGATATACATCGAGTACTGATGAAAGTCTTCCACCATAGTAAGATGGTATTCCACCTTTATAAAGTTTTATTTCTTTAATTGCATCAGAATTGAAAATTGAAAATAATCCGAATAAATGTGAAGAATTGTAAATTATGGCTTCATCAAATAAAATTAAATTTTGATCTCCGGCTCCCCCTCTGACATTAAATCCACCTGTACCTTCACCAGAGTTTGATATACCTGGAAGTAATGTGATTGTCTTTAAAAGATCGGATTCACCGAATAGTACAGGGATCTCTTTAATCGTTTCACTACTCAATTTGTTCAAGCTCATTACTGGCTTTGAAATATCTAAATCTTCAATATTATTAACAACAATAACCTCATTTAGATTTTCAACTTTTTGCTCTAAATAAAAATTTTTTGAGATATTTTTATTTATTTCCAACTCAATTTTTTCAGTTTTGTATCCAACTGAGCTTACAGAAATTACAAATTTATTTTTGGGAAGCGTGATTGAATAAAAACCGTATGAGTTGGAAACAGCTCCTGCCCCAATTTCGTTTACAAAAATATTAGAACCAATAATTAATTCATTACTCGCTAAATCCATAACATAGCCACTTAGGGTATATGTATTTTGGGCAAAAGTTAGAAATGGGAGAAGACAAAAAAATATTGTTTTTTTGTATTTCAAATTAATTACATTTTAAAACTATAGCCTACTTAAAGGCTAAACGCGTGGGTCAATTTAACTTTTTAATTTTAGTTCTAAGTTTTTTTTAATTGTATCCAAAAACTCTTGGGTATTCATGTAGTCAGATCTTTTCATTTCCTTTCCGTGAATTAAAAGTGCTAAGTCTTTGGTCATATTACCACTCTCAACAGTTTTAATACAAATATTTTCCAAAGTATCACAAAAATTGATTAAATCTTTGTTTTTATCTAATTTACCTCTATGAGAAAGTCCTCTTGTCCATGCAAAAATTGAGGCGATTGGGTTAGTTGATGTTTCCTTACCTTTTTTATGTTCTCTGTAGTGCCTGGTAACAGTACCGTGAGCTGCCTCAGCTTCCATAGTTTTACCATCAGGTGTGACCAATGTTGATGTCATTAAACCCAGAGAACCAAATCCTTGCGCAACTGTATCTGACTGAACGTCACCATCGTAGTTTTTACACGCCCAAACAAAGCCTCCTTTCCACTTCATTGCGGCTGCCACCATATCATCTATTAATCTATGTTCATAGGTAATACCTACTTTTTCAAATTTTTCCTGAAACTCTGTTACATAAACTTCGTGAAAAATATCTTTGAATCTGCCGTCGTAAGCTTTGAGAATTGTATTTTTTGTTGATAAATAAAGTGGCCATTTTTTTGTCAGGGCTTGATTCATGCATGACCGTGCAAACCCAAAAATTGAGGAGTCAATATTATACATACTCATAGCAATTCCATCTTCTTCGAAGTTGTAAACATCCCAAGTTTTTGTAGAGTCACCGTTGTGAGGTGTGAAAGTCATAGTTAATTTTCCTCTACCATGTGTAACTATATCAGTGGCTTTGTACTGATCTCCAAACGCATGTCTTCCAATACAAATTGGTTTTTCCCAACCTTGAACATATCTGGGAACATTTTTCATAATTATAGGTTCACGAAAAACAGTACCTCCAACAATATTTCTTATTGTTCCGTTTGGAGATTTCCACATTTTTTTTAGTGTAAATTCTTTCACACGATCCTCATCAGGGGTAATTGTTGCGCATTTAATACCCACATTGTATTTTTTTATGGCTTCAGCAGAATCAACCGTAACTTTATCGTCAGTAAAGTCTCTGTTTTTAATACTTAAATCAAAATATTTAATATCCAGTTTTAAATAAGGCACAATTAATTTTGATTTGATGAAACTCCATATTATTCTTGTCATTTCATCACCGTCAAGTTCTACTATTGGGTTTTTAACATGAATTTTTTTCATTGCTAATTAAGAGTTAGTCCTTTATTTCCTTTATTCTGGCCTTTTTTCCCCTTAGTTTTCTAAAGTAATATATTCGAGATCGTCGAACTTTACCCTTTTTGTTAACCTCAATTTTTTGAATTGATGGCAAGTTTATGGGAAAGATTCTTTCAATTCCAAAAGTCCCAGACATTTTTCTGATTGTGAAGGTTTTTGTAAGTCCTGTTCCCTTAATTTGTATGACAACACCTTTAAAAAACTGCGTTCTTACCTTGTCTCCCTCACGTATTTCGTAGAAAACAGTGATTGTATCTCCAGTGTTGAACTCAGGTAGATCTTTTTTTGCAACAAATTCATCTTGAACGAATTTTACTAAAGATTCCATTATTGAAAAGTTTTGAATTAAACTTAAACAACATTCACGATTATCGCCAGCGGTTGGATAAATTGGAAAGCGAATTTACTATTTTTTTTTATCAAAAAAAACTATTTGATAATACCTGGTCTAATTTGTTTGGTTCTTTCAATAGATTTGTTTTCTTTCCAGTTTTCTATTTCTTTTTTATTACCGGAAAGCAATACACTGGGTACCTTAAGATTTTCAAAATTTGCTGGCCTTGTGTAAACAGGTGGTGCTAATAAATTGTCTTGAAATGAATCTGTTAATGCAGAGGTGCTATCACCAATTGCGCCAGGTACAAGCCTTGCCAAAGAGTCGCAAAGAACAGCAGCAGGGAGTTCACCACCTGAAAGAACATAATCTCCGATTGAAATT
This sequence comes from uncultured Bacteroidota bacterium, assembly GCA_902523635.1. Taxonomy (GTDB): domain Bacteria; phylum Bacteroidota; class Bacteroidia; order Flavobacteriales; family Flavobacteriaceae; genus MAG-121220-bin8. Next base: position 111,549 of record CABZAE010000003.1, read on the forward strand.
TCCATAGTTATCAGCTGATCACGTACCCTTTGATCAACTCCTTTATAGTGACCACACAAAATAATTAAGTTTTCTAGGGTAGACAATCGATTAGAAGTTTTCTGATCTAAAATTTTAGCATCGGGGGTCATGTATATGATCTCATCATAATTTCTTTGTTTACAAAGGAAATCAATACAATTTTTTATCGGCTCAATCATCAAAACCATCCCAGATCCTCCACCAAATTGATAATCATCGACTTGTTTTCTTTTGTAGTTTGAATAATCTTTTAAGTCGTGAAAGTATATTTCGAAATAATTTTTATCGATTGCTCTTTTTACAATAGATCCCTCAAACGGGCTTTTAATTAGATCAGGTTTAACGCTTATTATATCAATCCTTAGCATTTTTATTCAAAGATTAATCTTTCCCTATCTCCATCAGGACTAATAAATGTCATTTGGTTAATTTTCACATTACCATCGAAACTTGACAAATCACTTGTGTTTGAAATTTTTTCACCATTTATTTCAATTAAAATGTATCCCGGGGTTACTCCCATTCTATACAGCGTATTATTTCTGTGATTCAAAACTCTAATTCCATTTTCAATTCCCATATCGTTGAGTTCATCATTTGACATGTTTTTTAGTTGCATTCCGTAAAAGTCTACATTTTCGTTTTTTTCAAGCTTAACATTGAGATTCAATTTATTGTTCTTTCTCATTAAACCTACGGAAACAACATCTCCAGGTCTTTTAGTGCTTAAATAACCTGAAAGATCTGAGAACTTGGCTATTTTTATACCATCTAAACTAATAATTACATCCCCTTTTTCAACTCCTGCAATTGCTGCACCCATTGTTGGCTCAATATCACTCACGTAAAACCCTTCAGTGTAAGAAATTTCTAGATCATTGGCAGTTCTTGAATTAAGCCCAAAGCCAGTTACACCTAAAAGACCTTTCTGCACGTTACCAAATTCAACAATATCCTCAAATATTTTCCTTGCAACGTTGCTGGGAACTGCAAACGAATATCCAACAAAACCTCCTGTTCCGCTTGTTATTGCCGTGTTGATTCCAATTAAATCTCCATTAGTATTGACTAATGCTCCACCGCTGTTACCTGAATTAACTGCAGCATCAGTTTGAATAAATGATTGATTTTTAGAGTCATAATCATTAAGATCTCGTGACTTGGCACTAATAATTCCAGCAGTAACGGTTGAAGTAAGATTGTATGGGTTTCCGACAGCGAGAACCCATTCACCAATTTTAGTTTGATCAGAATCGGCAAATCTTATGTAGGGAAAAGTATCTTCACTATTAATTTTTAGAACAGCAATATCTGCAACCTCATCTTGGCCTATTAACTCAGTTTTGTATGTTTTGTTGTTATTTGTTGTAACCTCGATTGTTGATGCATCTTCAATTACATGAAAATTGGTAATTATGTAACCATCTTTAGAAACTATAACTCCTGAACCCATTCCGATTCTTGTTCGACCTCTGTCGTTATTATTGAAATAGTCCCAAATAGATGATGTTCCTTTGGAAACACTTGTGTTTTTGACATGAACTACAGAGTTTATAGTTTTTTCAGCAGCAATAGTAAAATCTGTATTTTGATTAAATCGGCTTTGAGGTTGTTGATTGTATGAAATGTTAACCAATTTACTTTCGTCAGAGTTACTCTCATTGACGTTAGAATGATCATAAGTTGAGTTATGAATAAAAATTGCAACAAATCCACCAATAACAGAGATAATAATTGTATAAAGTAATTTTTTCATGTATAAATTTTTTATAAAATTAATTTTTTTAAATAAGACTAAATATAATTTAACTTCATTTTAACATCATATCCTTTTATGTGTTATTATTGTAATTATAAATGAAACTTAACTTTCACAAATATCAAGCCAATGGAAATGATTTTATAATTTTTAATAATTTCTCTAATAATTTACCTAAAGAACAAGAGTTTATCAAAAAACTTTGCTCTAGGAAATTTAACGTCGGAGCTGACGGAGTAATTTTTGTTGAAAATTGTGAAAGTCATGATTATGAAATGTTGTATTTCAATTCTGATGGAAAATTAGGCTCTCTTTGCGGAAACGGAGCTAGGTGTTGTGCTAAATTTGCATTTGATCAAGGCTTAATAAAAAATAGAACCAATTTCAAAGCCAATGATGGTGTGCATCATTGTATCATCGAAGATGATATTGTCCATTTGTCTATGAATGACATAGAAAAAATAGAATACCATGAAAATGATATAATTCTTGACTCAGGCTCTCCACATTATATCAAAATTGTTGATAATGTCGAAAAGATGAATGTGCTAAAGATTGGTCAAGAAATAAGAAATAGTGAGTATTTCAAGAAAGATGGTATCAATGTAAATTTTGTAGAAATTGTTTCTAAAAAAGCATTTAAAATTAGAACTTATGAAAGAGGAGTCGAAAATGAAACACTATCCTGTGGAACCGGCGCTACGGCAGTTGCAGTTGCCATGCATTTTTTAAAAAAAACGACATCGAAAAAAATAGAAATAATTTCCATTGGAGGAAAATTGAATGTTAAATTTAAAAAGTACAATAATATTTACAACCAAATTTTTTTAGTAGGTGAGGCCAAAAAGATTTATTCTGGAGAAATTTATTATAAATGAAAAAGTCCTCTGTTCGTAACATTATCATTTTAATTTCAGTTCTGTTTTTGATTGCATCAGTTTTTATATATGATTATTATAAGACTTTTCATTATGCTAACACCAGCTTTAATCAGAGTGAAATTCATTTATACGTACCTACTGGAACGCATTTTAATGGATTAAAAAAAATTATTAAACCTTACTTGAATGATTCTCTTAGTTTTTTTAAAGCTGCTACGAAAAAAAATTTTATTAATAATATAAAGCCTGGTAAATTTCTTATAAAAAAAGGATTTTCTAATACAGAAATTATACATTCATTGAGGTTTGAAAACATTCCAATTAATGTAACTTTTAATAATTTGGAAAGGTTAGAGGATTTGGCATCAAAAATTTCAAAGCTGATTGAACCCGATAGTATTAGTCTTATGAAATCATTTTTGGAATCAGATTTTCTTACTGATAATCAATTCACCAAAGAATCAGTTTTTAGTATTTTTATGCCAAATACTTACGAATTTTATTGGAATTCAACATCTGATGATTTTAGAAATAGAATGTTAAAGTATTTTAAGTCATATTGGACAGTGGATAGAAAAAAGAAAGCTAAATCACTAAACTTAAGTCCAATAGACGTTTCTATATTAGCTTCAATTGTTCAAAGAGAAACACCAAAAGTAGATGAAAGACCAACCATTTCAGGTGTTTATTACAATAGACTTGAAAAACAAATGAAATTGCAAGCAGATCCAACTGTAGTTTATACAATTAAACAGAAAAATGGTTTTGATAAAAAAATTAGAAGAGTGTTGTATAAAGATCTAAGAATAGATTCTCCTTACAATACCTACAAATACAAAGGATTACCCCCTGGACCAATATATATGCCAGATTTGAGCTCAATTGAGTCAGTTTTAAATCTACAAAATCATGAATATCTGTTTTTTGTTGCTGATGTATCCAGACCTGGCTATCATATTTTCGCTAAAAACCTTTTCCAGCATAATAGGAACAAAAGACAATACACAAATTGGCTCAGAAAAAATAAAATAAAAAGATAATTATCTGAAAACCAGATAATTAAAATTTTATGTAAGTTTGCGCCAATTTTTAAGTTGTAATGTTTAAAATTTTTATTATACATAATTGGTTTATTATGTTTCTCTTTTTTAACAATTTGAATTCACCTGTTAAAATTGAAAGTCACAAATCTTCAGTTTTGATTAATTATACGGTTGCAGAGGAAGAAATTGTAAACAATAACATACTATATTTTGAAAATGATTTTAATGGTTTCAAAGAATTTATGGCTTTCAAAGAATCATCAGGTTCTTTCAAATCGATTAATAAGTTTGGTTTCATGGGTAAATATCAGTTTAATCTTAATACTCTTAAGATTTATAAACTAAAAAATGCTAGTAATTTTCTAAAAAATCCTGAACTTCAAGAAAGAATATTTCTAATTAATTGTCAAAGAAATAAATGGATTTTAAGGAAAGACATTAATTGGTTTGTGGGTACTGTTATAAATGGCACTGAAATTACTGAGTCGGGAATTCTGGCAGCAGCACATCTTTCTGGACCAGGAAACGTAAAAAAATACTTAAGGTCAGATGGTAAAAATAATCTCAAGGATGCTTTTGGTACATCGATTTCAAAGTATATGAATACATTTAAAAATTACAATGTCTCTTCAGTAAGCGCTATTCAGAAACCATCTATTTAGATTGAATTAGAAAAATTGAAGGCTTTTTGTTAAAATCAATTTTTTTTTTCTTCCAATTTTCAATCGTATCAGTTACAATCGACTCGTTTTTAAGGCTAAGTTCAGATGCGACACATAAAACTGTACTAAGTTTTAAATTTGATATCAAGTCATTTATTAACTTATCATTTCGGTAGGGAGTTTCCATAAATATTTGTGTTGTTCTTCTTGATTTTATTTCAATATTTTTTATAAATCTTTTTTTTTGAGGATTTTTAATTGGTAAGTATCCAAGAAATTCAAAATTTTGTCCATCAAGGCCAGATGCCATCAGAGCAAGTAAAATTGATGAGGGACCTACTAAAGGTTTTACCTGAATTTCGTTATTGTGGCAAACCATAACTAAATCTTTTCCCGGATCCGCAACACAAGCACATCCTGCATCTGAAATCAAGGCAACATCATTTCCCTCAAGACAGGGTTTAATCATATCATAGATTAATTGAAATTCGGTGAATTTATTCAATAACTTTATATTAAGAACAGATTGATCTTTCTTTTGAGAAATCTTATGAATGAATGCTCTTCCATTTTTTTCATTTTCAAAAATAAAATTATTGATTTTTTCAATCTTACTTCTGGTTCTATTGTCAAAATCAAACAAACTATTTTCACCCAAGTAATTTGGTATGATATAAAGTTTACCTTTGGTCACAAAAATTTAATTTAAACAGTAAATTTTTTTGATAAATCTTCAACGTATTTTCGGAATTGTTTATCAGTAAATGACAAATTATCGACAGTTTTGCAAGCATGTAATACTGTTGCATGGTCGCGATGACCAATTTGAGAGCCTATGCTCGCGAGTGAGGCCTTTGTATATTTTTTGGCGAAAAACATAGCAAGTTGTCTTGCCTGGACAATGTGTCTTTTTCTTGTTTTAGATTGTAGGGTAGAGACATCCATTTGAAAATATTCAGAAACAATTTTTTGGATATAATCTATAGAAACTTCACGTTTTGTATTTTTAACGAATTTATCCACTACACTTTTCGCAAGTTCAATTGTTATTTCTTTTCTGTTAAAAGATGATTGAGCAATTAAGGAAATAATGGCACCCTCTAACTCTCTAACATTAGTTTTAATATTCTTTGCTACATAATCTATTATTTCTTCAGAAATAGTTACTCCATCTCTGAAAAGTTTATTTTTCAGAATGGATACTCTAGTTTCATAGTTAGGCTGTTGAAGTTCTGCAGACAGCCCCCATTTAAATCGAGATAAAAGTCTTTGTTCAATATCTTGCATATCAACCGGAGCTTTGTCTGACGTCAGTACAACTTGTTTACCGTTCTGATGTAAATGATTGAAGATGTGGAAAAACACATCCTGGGTTCCAGTCTTACCAGATAAAAATTGAACATCATCAATAATTAAAACATCTATAATTTGATAAAAATGTATAAAATCATTTCTACTATTTTTTTTGACGGAATCTATATATTGTTGAGTAAACTTTTCTGCAGAAATATACAGAACGGTTTTTTCGGGAAATTTATCTTTTACATTAACTCCGATGGCATGAACAAGATGTGTCTTTCCTAAACCAACACCACCAAAAATTAGTAATGGATTGAACGATGTCCCACCTGGCTTATTGGATACTGCAAGTCCTGCTGACCTCGCAAGTCTGTTTGCATCACCCTCTAAAAAGTTATCAAAATTGTAATTGGCATTTAGTTGTGACTCAATTTTTAAGTTTTTTATCCCAGGAATTACGAAAGGATTCCTAAGCTGAGTATTTAGGTTAGTAACAGGAATATCAACTTTTTGTGATGGTATATTGCCTTTATATTGACTTGGAATTTTTTCGGTAAATGGTTTAAGATTTCCAAAAGTATTCTCCATTTTTATTATGTAAACGAGTCTTGCACCATCACCGAGCTCTTTAGTTAAAGCAAGTTTAAGTAATTTGATATAGTGTTCTTCCAACCACTCATAAAAAAACTTACTTGGAACTTGAATATTAAGTACCGCATCTTCAAGTTTGATTGGCTTTATTGGTTCAAACCATGTTTTATATGCTTGAATCTGAATGTTGTCTTTAACAAATTTTAAACAATTATTCCATACAGATTCAGCCGTTAACATCTAAAAAAAAATATTTTTGGTTTTATTTATGCAACAAAGTCAAGAAAACTTTATTGATTAATAACTATTAACAAATATGTACAAATTTTTATTAAAAAAAAATGATTTTGCTATTGAATTTTAATTTTTTTTTTTAGATATTATAGCTAGTACATTTATAATAATTTATAACTGTTTGAATTCTGAAGATAAGCTTAAAATCAAGGTAAGATATAGTGAAACAGATCAAATGTCTTTCGTCTATCATGGCAATTATGTTAAGTATTTTGAAATGGGCAGAATTTCGTGGCTCAGAAAATTAGGATTTTCGTATAAAGAAATGGAAAAGCAGGGAATTCTACTACCTGTTATTGAATTAAAAATAAATTTTAGAAATTCTGCACAATTTGATGATGAATTGGTTTTAATTACAAAGCTTGTAAAAAAACCATCATACACAATTGAGTTTGATTATAAAATATTGAAAAATGATAACGTAATAACTCTTGGTTACACTAAACTAATTTTTATTAAGTCAATAAATAGTAAACCAATTAGATGCCCACAGCCTATAATTGAATCTATTAATTTCTTAGAATAATTTTTAACAGATCTGAATCAATTCTGTACTGATTTATTGTTTTTCCATTAATTTGAGGGCTTTTGGTACCTTTTTTAAGTTTAATAGGACCTGTAAACACCCTCGCTTCATCCCAAATATTGTTTTTAATAAATAGATCGAGTGTCTTCTTGCCTCCCTCTACAATAACAGATTGAATTTCTTTTTCAAAGATAAAATCTATTATATCATCTATATATTTATCAGTATTATTTTTTTTTGGAATTTTGTATGTTTCAGAGTCAGAGTTAAAGACATTGTATTTATGACTTAATGTATTTTTTGGATCTAAAACAATTCTTTTGGGATTTTTCCCACCAAAATCTCTTGCAGTTAAACTAGGATTATCGCTAATTACCGTATTATATCCAACCAAGATTGAATTTTCAATTGATCTCCACTTATGCACCAAAATTCTGCTTTTTTTGCTGCTTATCCAGAATGGTTCGTTATTTTTTTTTTGTTTAGGACTTATGAATCCATCGCTTGATTCAGCCCATTTCAATATTATGTAAGGTCTTTTTTTTGTGTGAAATGTGAGAAAGTTTCTGTGCAGTTTTTTACATTCATCTTCCAAAACAGAGACTTTAACATCAATAAAATTATCTTTCATCATTTTTATTCCATTACCATTAACTTTATTGCTTGAGTCAATTGTGCCAACAATAACCCTTTTAAATTTGTATTTCGAAATTTCTTTCGCACATGGAGGAGTTTTTCCATAATGACTGCATGGTTCAAGTGTTACGTACATTGAACAATCTTTAAAAATATTTTTGTCTTTAATCTTGTTGATGGCGTTAATTTCTGCGTGACTACAGCCATGTGGACTGGAGTAAGCTTCAGAAATAACTTTATTTTTATGAACTATGATACAACCAACACAGGGATTGGGGTACGTTGTTCCAATACCTTTTTTGGCAACATCAACTGATCTTTGCATAAAATATTCATCACTAAATTTAATATGTTCCAAATCAGTTAAGTTGAATAATTAATATGTATTATCTTAAAGCAAAATTAATTAAAAAATGAAACCAAGTTATGGTTGGTTAATTAGAGAAATTAAAAAATCTGACAACAAAATAATTCGCGAAGTTTTGCAATCAGTAATGAAAGAGTTTAGAGTTCCTGAGCATGGTACTGCACTTAACGATCCAGAAATATATGATATGCATGCTGCTTACAACGAAAAGAATAGTATTTATTATATATTACAAAAAGAAAATAATATTTATGGTGGAGCAGGTGTCGCCAAGCTTAAAAATTCAATAGAAAACATTTGTGAGCTTCAAAAAATGTACTTTTTAAAAGATGCTCGTGGTTTGGGTTTAGGAAATAAGATGATTTCGAAATGTTTGCAAAAAGCTTCAGAATTTGGATATGAAAGTTGTTATTTGGAAACAATGCGAAATATGAACGATGCTCAAAAATTATACCTAGCTCACGGATTCAAATATATTGAAAATCCACTGGGTAATACCGGACATACATCATGCCCAGTTTGGATGCTAAAAAATTTATGCAATTAATTCAATATTATAATTTACTAAACAAAAGATTAAAATCAATAATCGAAGAAAAGGAGTTAGAGGAGTATTTTTTTTGGCTTATTAAACATTATTGTGAAATCGATCGGCTCAATTATGCTTTGAATCCTTCCAGAAGAATCTTAAGCGATGATTTGGACAAATTAATTAATGCTATTGAAAAAATTGAAAAAAAAATGCCCATACAATATGTTATTGGTCAAACTGAGTTTATGAGCTTGAAATTTCATTTGAATAGCTACGTTTTAATTCCACGGCCCGAGACAGAGGAATTAGTGTCTTGGATTCTTGAATCCAACATTAAAAATAAGTCTATTTTGGATATTGGTACTGGAAGTGGTTGCATAGCTATTTCATTATCAAAATTTGGAAATCCTCATAAGGTATATGGATGGGACATTAATAAAAAAATAATAGAAATTGCAAATTTGAATGCAACTGAAAATAATGTTGAGATTGATTTTAGCATAAATGATATCAATAACTTAAAGACAAAACGAAAGTACGATGTAATTGTTTCGAATCCACCTTATGTTTGTGATAACGAAAAAAAATATATGGATTCAAATGTATTAAATTATGAGCCCCATGATTCTTTATTTGTGAAAAGTGTTGATCCAATTCACAACTACAGAAAAATTATTGAATTTGCAAAAAAAAAATTAAAATCGAATGGGTCAATTTTTTTTGAAATAAATGAAAAGTTTGGAAAAAATATTTCTATATTATTAAAAGAAAAAGGGTTTCGAGATGTTCAATTAAGAAAAGATTTTCGAAAAAAAATAAGAATGGTCAAAGGAATTATAAAATGAACCTTTTGAAAAAAATAGATGATCTGCGAAAAGAGTTACATGAACATAATCATAACTACTATATGCTGGATATGCCAACAATTAGTGATTATGATTTCGATATAAAACTCAAAAAGCTAATTGAACTTGAAAATAAATATCCTGAATATTTTGATGCGAATTCACCATCACAAAGGGTAGGAGGATCAATAACAAAGATTTTCGATACAGTAGTACATCAATTTCCTATGTACTCTCTAAATAATTCATACTCCAAAAAAGATTTGAACGATTGGCAAGAAAGAATTTTAAAAAAAATCCCAGGAAAAGAAAAAGTTGAATATCTCTGTGAATTGAAATTTGATGGGGTGTCAATAAACCTTACCTACGAAAAAGGTTCTCTGGTTAGTGCTGTTACTAGAGGCGATGGAGTAGAGGGTGATAATGTTACAGAAAATGTAAAAACCATAAATACTATTCCTTTAAAATTAAAAGGGGATTTTCCAGAAAAATTTCAAATAAGAGGAGAAATTTTTATCGAAAAAGATGATTTTGATAAGATGAATTCATTAAGAATTAAAAATGGTATTGAACCATATATGAATCCAAGAAATACCGCTTCTGGAAGCTTAAAATTACAGGATAGCAAAGAGGTGGCTAATCGACCATTGACGTGTTATCTTTTTCAAATAGTTTCTGAAAATCAACTTTTTGATACTCAACATATGAGTTTGCAAAAAGCTTCTGAGTGGGGTTTTAATGTTTCAAATACATACAGATTATGTAAAAACCTAGATGAAGTTGCTGATTATATTAAATATTGGGATAACAAAAAAGATGATTTAAAGTATGAAATTGATGGTATTGTAGTAAAGGTAAATGATTTGGATTATCAAAATGAGTTGGGCTTTACTTCAAAGTTTCCACGCTGGTCAATAGCCTATAAATTCAAAACAGATAGAGTTACAACAAAACTAATTGGTATTAATTACCAAGTTGGAAGAACAGGGGCTGTAACTCCTGTTGCTAATTTAAAACCTGTTTTGTTGGGAGGAACATTTGTCAAAAGAGCTTCACTACATAATGAAGATCAAATATTGAAGCTAGATTTGCATGAGGGTGATTATGTTTCTGTTGAAAAAGGGGGTGAAATTATTCCAAAAATAGTAAATGTTTTAAAAGAAAAAAGGGAAATAGGTTCAAGCCCAGTAAAATTTTCAAAAACATGTCCTTGTAATCTAAAAAAAAATCTTGTTAAAATTAAAGATGAGGCCAATCATTATTGTTTAAGTTTTGATGAATGCCCCTATCAAATTAAAGGAAGAATTCAACATTTTATCTCCAGAAAAGCAATGGATATTTCTGGACTCGGTGGAGAGACTATTGATTTATTATATAAAAATGGTTTGGTTTCAAATTATGCAGACCTTTATAATTTAAAGAAAAAGGATCTTATTCCTTTAGAAAGAATGGCTGAAAAATCTGCTGAAAATATTTTAAATGCTTTGAATCTATCAAAACAAATTGAATTTGAAAGAGTTTTATTTGCATTAGGTATAAGGTTCGTAGGTCAGACTGTTGCAAAAAAAATAGTCAAAGCGTTCGAAAATATCGATAATTTGATGTCTGCTGATTATGAGAGTTTAATGGAAGTTGAAGAAATCGGTGAAAAAATCTCAAAAAGTATTCTTGAATTTTTTAGTTCAATTGAGAACAAAAAAATAATTAATAGGTTGCAGAAAATAGGCTTAAAATTTGAGGTCAGTCAATCCGATAATATTAGTAAAACTATTTTGTCAGGATACTCATTTGTAATTTCAGGAAAATTTAAAAATTTATCTCGAAATGAGATTGCAACACTAATAGAGTCTAATGGTGGAAAAACAACATCCTCTGTAACATCAAAAACAAATTATTTATTGGGAGGTGAGGATATAGGTCCAAGCAAGCTTACAAGGGCAAATGAACTGAATGTAAAAATTATTTCGATTGAAGAATTTTTAGAAATGATTAATATTTAAATTTTTATGATGTGGCTTTCTGTTTTTGATTTTTCTGTTGATAAGTGAAAATCAACTTTACCTAGATTAATACCAAAACATCCAACTTGATTAATTAATACATTCTTTCCAATAAGATTTTTTACTATTGCTGGTTTTTCCATGAATGTGTGTGAATGCCCTCCAATTATTAAGTCGATATTTTTTGTTTTTTCAGCTAGGAGAAGATCGCACATACCGCCTTTATCATAATTAATTTTATAGCCCAAGTGAGATAAACAAATAATGATTTTGCAATCTTCTTTTTCTTTTAAATGTTCGGATACTTCATTCGAAATTCCAATTGGGTCTAAATATTTTACACCCTCATATAATTTTTTTTTAACTAGTCCTTTAAGATCTATGCCCAGTCCAAAAACACCAATTTTAACATCATCTATCTCAAAAATTTTAAATTTTTCTATTTTATTTTCCAATGCTGTACCATAAGTAACATAATTTGAGTTTATAATTGAAAAATTAGCATTTTCTAAACTATTTGCAAGATGATCAACACCAATATCAAATTCGTGGTTTCCTAGCGTAGCCGCGTTATAACCCATTTTGCTCATCAACTTTAGTTCAATTTCACCGCCAAAAAAGTTAAAATAAGGAGTTCCTTGAAAAATATCACCGGCATCAAATAATAGTGTGTTTGGGTTAATTTTTCTTAATTTATTGATTAGAACTGATCTTGCTACAACACCACCCGAATTAGGAAAAGATGCATCATTAACTGGAAACGGGTCAATATGACTATGAACATCGTTTGTATGAAGAATAGTTATTGTTTTGGAATCATTTGTTTTTATTGGTGATGTTAAGTCTGGTGGGAAGATAAGACTTGATATTAAAGATGCTGAAGTTTTTTTTATGAAATAACGTCTATTAATCATATTCTGTTTAATCTTTTATCTTTTTTTCCAGAAATTGTATCCTTTTTTAGGATATTTTTTATAAAAGCATCTCTAATATTTAAATCAATTTCATATTTATCAATTGGATTTGTCAAAAAAAACATATTATCTCCTCCATTTTGCAAAAAATCAGACGTTAAAACAAAATAATTTTTTTTTGGATCGAAATCACTGTTCTGAATTAATATTTTATTGATTTTATTTTCATCAAAATTGATTTTTATTCCAGAAGTTGGATGTGATTTATTTTCTTTATTAATAAAATTAATCAAGTTTATGACATCCCGTCCGGTTATCTTGACTATAACAGATTTGTTATCAAATGGCATGACTTTGAAAAGGTCATGTTGTGTTACCGGACCTTTATTAATACTTGCTCTTATTCCTCCTTTGTTCAAAATGCAAAAATCTATTGATTGTCCATGTAATTCTTTAAAAATGGGATTGACTTCGTCTCTTAAAATATCTGCCAAAAAATTTCCTAATGAAGATTCAAGCTTACCATCATTTATTGACATTGATGTCTCAGAGTAACCAATTACCTTACTCAAATTTTTGATTTTATTTCTATATGGTTGAATCAGATTCTCTAAATCCTGATTTTGCTCGTTACTCTTAATAATTTTAATGTTATCTCCATTAATTTCACTAATTTCAAAATTCAAATTATTACATGAAATAGTAAAAAAGCTTAAAAAAAATAATTGAAGGATTGTAGTTAGTCTTATTTTTTTAATGATTAATGTCAACTTTAATATGATTTTTTGATTTAAATAAATATATGATTTTAAAATCACTACATTATAAATTACTACATAAAAAGATTAATAAATCTCTTAAACAACTATCTAACCAAGAACGAATTAAACCAAGAAAGATAAGATCTTTGGGATGTATAATTGATCCAAATTTTCCTGTTTCAGTTGACAGTTTTACAGATCTTTGTTTTTCAATTGGTTTGAAAGAAAAAGATTTAAAGATCATTACTTTCCAAGAAAATAAAAACACTTTTAACGTTTTTTCAAATATGAATATAACACCCACTTGCATTTCATTTATGGGAAATCTTAGTGGTAGGGATTCACTTGAATTTATTTCTTATAATTATGATATGTTAATCAATTTTTTTAAATCAAACGAACTTTTAACGCTTTTATCATCAAAAACAAACGCAAAATTTAGGGTCGGCTTTGATTCAGTGGACTCCAACTTAAATGACCTAATTTTTTCTGATCAAATAAAAAAATTTTCAGATTTTAAGTTTGAGTTAATAAAATATTTAAAAATGATTAAATGAATAATTCACTATTAAATTTAAAAGGCACAGGAGTTGCTGTAGTTACTCCTTTTAAACCTGATCTCTCTGTTGATTATGGTTCCATTAAAAAAATTGTGAATCACCTAATCGATGGTGGTATAAATTATCTAGTTGTTCAGGGAACAACTGGTGAATCTTCAACCCTTTCAGATTATGAAAAAGATAAATCCAGAGAAAAATTTCTAGATGCTGTTCATGGTAGACTTCCTGTGGTTTTAGGTCTTGGAGGTAATGACACAAATAATTTGGTTCAAAAAATTACAAATTCAAATTTGAATGGTTTCTCTGCAATTTTGTCTGTTACACCTTTTTACAATAAACCGACTCAAGAAGGTCTTTTTCAACATTACGTTAAAATATCTGAATACTCTGAACTACCAATAATTTTATATAATGTTCCAGGAAGAACTAGTTGTAATCTCGAACCCGAAACGACAATAAGATTAGCTAATTATTCAGAAAATATAATTGGAATTAAGGAAGCTAACTCAGAAAAATTACAAATAAAGAAATTAATTGACAATCGGCCTGAAAACTTTCTTATTATTTCAGGTGATGATGAAACAGCACCTGAAACTGTTTTAATGGGAGGTGATGGAGTTATTTCAGTTGCTGCTAATGCGATACCACACGAATTTTCAAAGATGATAACTTTTTCTATGGACAACAAACAAAAGAAAGCATTCGATATGCTTTGTGATTTAAAACCTTTGCTACGTTTACTTTTTGAGGAAGGTAACCCAACTGGAATTAAGGCTGCTATGCATGTATTGAATTTATGTGAAAATAATTTGCGGCTTCCACTATTGCCAGCCTCCAAAAAATTATACAGCAACATAGAAAAAATTATTTCTAGAATCTGACTTTACTTTCTATATTAGCAAATATTTTTTAATAGTGAATAAATTCTTAACCTTCTTAAATATAATCCTTGTAGTTTTTTTATGCATTTCCTGTAACGAGTATCAAAAGGTATTGAAAAGTGAGGACATCAAAATTAAATACGATTTAGCTGAAAAATATTATGAGAATCAGGAATTTAGAAAAGCAAGTCGCCTTTTTGAACAAATTAAACCCAAATACAGAGGGAAACCACAAGGTGAGAGAATAACTTTTTTCTATGCAAATTGTTTACTTAACATAAAAAGCTATGTTTTGGCTTCTTACGAATTTGAAAGTTTTGTAAAAGCATATCCACTAAGCCAAAAAGTCGAAGATGCTAAATATCTTTCTGCATTTGCTTATTACAAAACATCACCCTCACATAGTCTTGATCAAGGAGAAACTATAGAAGCTATTGACAAGCTACAAGATTTTATAAATACTTATCCAAACTCTGAAAGAATGTCATCAGCTAATGATTTGGTGAAAGAGTTAAGGGAAAAAATAGAATTTAAAGCTTTTGAGATTGCTAAACAATACAACACAATAAGGGATTATAAATCTGCAATAATTGTTTTAGATGATTTTATATCTGATTATCCAGGTACCCCTTACAGAGAAGATGCATTATTTTACCTTCTAGATTCCTCCTATGAATTGGCAATTAACAGCGTTGAAAGTAAAAAAAAGGAAAGATTAGAAAATGCAAAAAAAGTATATTTAGAGCTAATCGAAACCTATCCAGAAACTAAATACATTGAGCAGTCTACAAAACTTAATGATGATTTAGAAAAAGAAATTACTACATTTGCAAAAAATTAAAAATATGGATTTTAAAAAAACCAGTGCTCCACTCAATACTATAACTTATGATAGAAATAAGTTAGATTCTCAGACCAATAATATTTACGAGGCTATTTCTGTCATTTCAAAAAGAACTGTTCAAATTAATGAAGAAATAAAAAAAGAATTAATTGAAAAGCTCGAAGAGTTTGCGAGTCCAACTGAAAGTCTTGATGAAATATTTGAGAACAAAGAGCAAATTGAGGTGTCAAAATTCTATGAAAAATTACCAAAGGCACATGCAATTGCAATTGAAAACTGGTTGTCTGAAAAAATTTACTTTCGGAATCCTGAAATAAAATAATCATAATGTCCATTTTAAATGGAAAAAATATTCTTTTGGGGATATCCGGTGGCATTGCTGCTTACAAATCTGCTACTTTAGTAAGATCATTTGTTAAATGTGGGGCTAATATTCAAGTTTTGATGACTCCTAGTGCTAAGGATTTCGTAACTCCACTAACTCTTTCAACTTTATCAAAAAATCCTGTATTCTCCGATTTTTTTGATAAAGAAAATAGAAATGAAGTTTGGAATAATCATGTTGATCTTGCTCTCTGGGCAGATTATTTGGTTATTGCTCCAGCAACATCCAATACATTATCCAAAATGGCTTCAGCGAGGTCAGATAATTTATTAATTGCTACCTATTTGTCAGCTAAATGTCCCGTTTTTTTTGCTCCTGCAATGGACTTAGACATGTTTAAAAACAAATCAACTCAAAAAAACATAAAAAAACTAGTTAACTTCGGAAATATACTCATCCCTGTAGACTCAGGTTTTTTAGCTAGTGGATTGGATGGTCCTGGGAGAATGAAAGAGCCTGATGATATTGTCAAGTTCGTAAGTCACCACGTTATGTCACAAAAAAGTCTTTTTAAAAAGAAAATCTTAATAACAGCTGGCCCCACTTATGAGAAGATCGACGATGTTAGATTTATTGGTAATTTCTCAAGTGGTAAAATGGGATTCGCTTTGGCTGAAACTGCTCACGACTTGGGGGCGGATGTTTTTTTAGTAACTGGTCCTTCATCATTAGAAATTAAGCACAAAAACATAAAGAGAATAAATGTTTTAGGAAGTGATGAAATGAACCGAGAGGTTTCAAAACTTTTTAAAAATTGTGATATTGTAATTATGTCTGCTGCAGTGTCAGATTTTAAACCTGCAAAAAAAACACTAGGCAAAATAAAAAAAAACAACACTAAATCAATTAACCTAGAATTAAAACCTACTATTGATATATTAGAAAAATTGGGATCAGTAAAAAAAAATCAAATGTTAATTGGATTTGCATTGGAGAATGAAAATGAAATTGAAAACGCTAAAAAAAAATTAAAAACTAAAAATTTAGATGCTATTATTTTAAATTCATTAAATGAATCTGGAGCAGGATTTAATTGTGAAACAAATAAAATTACATACATTGATAAAAATTATAATCTTAAAAGTTTTAAGTTAAAAACTAAAAAAGAAGTTGCACAAGATATATTTCAAATAATAATTAAAGAAATAAATGAGTAGGCTAGTTCTTCTGTTTTTATTGTTTTTAAATTTTGTTAGATCACAAGATATACTTGCTAATGTTATTGTTAATTCTGATTTAGTAAGGCAAACAAATAAATCAGTTTTTATTAATCTTGAGAAAGAAATAACAAATTTTGTTAATAATAATTCTTGGTCTGGAAATTATTATTCTAATAATGAAAAATTAAAGGTTAACATACTAATAAATGTTTTGTCTTCAAATAATAACAAATTTTTAGCAAACTTTGGGTTTCAATCTACAAGGCCGGTTTTTAATTCATCTTTTATTACCCCAGTTTTTAATTATGTCGACAAAAATGTAGAATTTAATTTTGAAGAATATGAAACCTTGTATTTTATTGAAAACCAGTTTCAATCAAATTTAGTTTCTTTAATTTCATTTTATATGTTCATCATCTCTGGAATTGATAATGATTGTTTTAAATTAAAATCAGGTGATAGATATTACGATAAGGCTCAAGAAGTTTTGAATCTAGCATCCCAAGGTAATTTTTCAAGATCCTGGCAACCAACTTCTAATGATGGTAGAATGAATAAGTTTTGGTTGGTCGAAAATATTAGTTCTGAAAACTCCGTAGAATTCAGAAATATGTTGTTTAATTATCATGTAAATGGTTTGGATCTATTAAGTGATAATATTGCACAAGCTAAATTAAACATATCTGAATCTATTATTGATCTTGAAAAAATGAACAGAAGAACTCCAAATTCAAATCTAATTAGAATTTTTTTTGAGACTAAATCAGATGAAATTAAGGAAATTTTTTCCTCAGGCCCTCAATTTGACACATCGTTACTTTTCAGTCAATTAAATAGAATAGCTCCATTTTTTTCAAGTAAATGGAAGTCATTTCAAAATTAGCATTGGGATGATCCTAAAATCTAAGTTATATTTACTAAAAAAATAAATTGATAACCAAATTATCTATAAAAAACTACGCCTTAATTGATTTTATTGAAATTGATTTTGAGGAGGGATTTTCAACAATTACTGGAGATACAGGATCCGGAAAATCAATTATTTTAAATGCTTTGTCATTAATATTTGGAAATAGAGTAAACCATTCTCTTATAAAAAACAATGAACTAAAATGTATTATTGAAGCAGATTTCAACCTTAATAAATTTGAACTTAAGGAAGTTTTTAAAAAAAGTAATTTAGATTACTTTGAAAATTCTATTTTTCGAAGAGAAATTTTGCCAAATGGAAAATCAAGGTCATTTATAAATGATACACCCACCAATCTTGAAACAATGAAGACAGTGGGAACCAAAGTTATTGATATTCACACGCAGCATGAATCTTTTCATTTATCAAAAAATAAATTTTTTTTCTCATTGCTTGATGATATTTCAGAACAAAAAAATATTGTTAAAAATTTTGGTCAAAATTTATCTCATTTTAATGAACTTAAAAGTCAACTTGGAAAATTAGAGCGGTTGAATGCTAGTTTACAAAATGATTTTGACTACAATAGTTTTTTATTTAATGAGTTAGAGAATGCAAAACTTTCTGAAAACGAACAATTAAAGTTAGAAAAAGACTTAAAAATATTAAAAAACTATGAGGAAATTTCGACATCAACTAAAGAAATGGAATTTTTATTAGAAGCGAGTGAAACTAGTATTGAAACTCAAATTAGAAGACTGAATTCAATTCTTAATAATATTTCAAAAATTTCAGATGACTATGTTGAAGTTTCTAAGAGGGTAGAGGGACTATTAATCGAAATTGAAGATATCAAATACGATATATTAAATTATACCTTAGATTTGGAGGGTGGTAAGCAAACAATTATAGATATCGAAAAGAGACTTGATTTGATTTATTCACTCCAAAAAAAACATTCTGTTAACTCTGTAAAAGAATTAATTGGTGTTATGGAAAGCCTAAAAGAAAAAATTTCTAAAAATGAGACTGTTATTATCGATATTGACAATTTAAAAGATGAGATTCAAAAAAAAGAATCCTTATTAAACGAGCAATCAAAAAAGATTTCTAAGTCTAGACTCAATGTCATTCCAAGATTAAAATCAGAACTTGAAATGATTTTATCAAAATTGGGAATGAATAAAGCTAAATTTAAATTTATTTTAACAGAATCTAACTCATATAATTTTTATGGTGCCAATGAAATTGATGTACTTTTTTCCTCAAATCAAGGTTCTAAATATAACTCAATTTTAGACGTAGCCTCCGGAGGTGAGATTTCTAGAATTTTAATTTCTATTAAATCTATTCTTGCAGATCATTTAGATTTACCAACAATGATTTTTGATGAAATTGATACAGGAATTTCTGGTGAAATATCAAACTCAATGGCTAATTTGATGCTCAAAATGAGTAAAAAAATGCAAATTATTTCAATCACTCACTTACCCCAGGTTGCAGCAAAAGGAAAAAATCAATACAATGTTTATAAGCATCATAATAAAAATAGAACAGTAATAAATATTAAGAAGTTAAGTGATAAAGAAAGAATTGAGGAAATTGCAAAAATGTTATCTGGTGATGAAATGTCATCTTCCGCAATTAATCACGCAAAAGAATTATTAAACTAAATAAATATGTCATTCAATCTACTAAAAGGAAAAAAAGGAATCATTTTTGGAGCTCTCGATGAAGACTCCATTGCTTGGAAAACAGCTGAAAGAATCAAAGAGGAGGGTGGAGAATTTATTTTGACCAATGCGCCAATTGCAATTAGAATGGGTAGTGTTGATGAGCTTGCTAAAAAAACAAAATCAAAACTAATCTCAGCTGACGCAACAAAACTTGATGATCTTGAAAATTTGATTAAAGAGACTATGAAAATTTTTGGTGGAAAAATTGATTTTGTCTTACATTCTATAGGGATGTCAGTTAATGTTCGTAAAGGAAAGCATTACACAGATTTAAATCACGATTGGATGACTAAAGGGTGGGATGTTTCTGCAGTTTCTTTTCACAAATTATTACAAACTCTTTATAAGCTTGACGCTATGAATGAATGGTCAAGTATAGTTGCACTTTCATACATGGCTGCTCAGAGAGTTTTTCCAGATTATAATGACATGGCTGATAACAAAGCATATTTAGAGTCCGTTGCAAGAAGTTTTGGCTATTTTTTTGGAAAAGAAAAAAAGGTTAGAGTAAATACTATTTCTCAGTCCCCTACACCAACTACGGCAGGAAAAGGAGTAAAAGGATTTAATAATTTCATTAAATATTCAGAAAAAATGTCTCCACTTGGTAACGCAACTGCTCTTGATTGTGCAAATTATACTGTTGCAATGTTTTCTGATCTAACTCGTAGAGTAACTTTACAAAATTTGTACAATGACGGTGGTTTTTCTAACGTAGGAGTTAGTCAGGATGTTATAGATATAATGTCATCTATTGACTAGTTTTTTTTAGTTTCTCAATTAATAAACATGAAAATCATTGGATTGACAGGGGGTATTGGATCTGGAAAATCAATAATTTCTAATATTTTGTTAAAAAAAGGTATTCCAGTGTACAGCTCTGATAAAAGAGCTAAATTCGTGATGTTACATGATTCAAAACTTAAAAAAAAATTGATAACGACATTTGGAAATGAATTTTTTATTAATGAAAAATTAAACAAAAATTACATAAGATCTATTTTATTTAGTAGTACTTTAAATAATCAAAAGATTAATTCAATAATTCATCCTCATGTTTACAAAGATTTCGATAATTGGAAAAAACAACAAAAATCAAAATTTGTTATTTATGAATCTGCACTTATTTTTGAGACAGGTTCTTACAAAAAAAATGATTTAAATATTTTAGTTACATGTGATGAATTTGAAAGGGTTAAAAGAGTAATGTTGAGAGATAAATGCTCTGAGGATGATGTAAGAAAAAAAATGAAATTTCAGTGGAAAGATGAAATGAAAATAAGTTTATCAGATTATGTTGTTCATAACAATGAGTTAGATAAGCTTGAAGAAGAAGCTATTTCATTAATAAGCTTTCTGATGAAAGGGTTTAGGTAATTATCTTAATTATCAAGACAAATGAATAAAAAAATATACTTTACCTTAATTTCAGTAATGAGCATTGCTCTTATTGGGATAATTTTTGTCCAATCGTTTTGGATCAGTACAACACTTCAAAACAAGGAGGAGCAGTTTTCACTCAATATTAATCAAGTTCTAAAATCAGTATCGGAACAAATTCAAAACAGAGAATTACGTGACTATTTAGCTGTTTATCAAAAGCTAGTTGATAGCATTGGATCACCAAAAGAATCTCAATTAACCGCTGTTTTTAGGTATGTTGACAGAAACGAAAATACAAATCAGACATATATTTATTCACATGGTATTTTGGAAGAAGATTACAATATTTCTGCAAAGTTTTTTGAACCTCAAGTTGAAGATAGTTCATCAATTCTTGAATACAAGAGTTTAAAAACAACAACAATTATTGATGATGCGTTTGATGAAGAAATGCAAAATATGAGTAGTATTGAAAGACTGCAGAGGGTTGAAAAACTATCACTCATGGATAAAGCAAAATATGAATCTGTTTTCATGGAATTAGCATCTTTGAAGCCAATACATCGAAGGCTTTCAAATGTAGAACTAGAGTTGCTACTTCAAAGAGAATTGAGAGACAGAGAAATTAATATCCCATTCCAATACAGAGTTTTTAATGGAAATCTTCCTACAAAAGTAGGATCAGACAATTATACTAATTTGGAAGGATTGAAAAAATATAGTTCCCCGTTATTCGTTAATGAAAAAGGTGATAGTGATTTTGAGTTAGTTATTGCCTTTCCAGAAAGAAATACATTTTTAAGATCATCATTAACCAATTTAATACTTCTTTCTTTACTATTTACAATAACAATAATTTTAACCTTTTCTACAACCATTTACCAAATTATTAAGCAAAAAAAGTTTTCTGAAATTAAATCAGATTTTATTAATAATATGACACATGAATTTAAAACTCCTATTTCTACAATTAAATTAGCTCTTGATGCTATTCATAATAAAAAAATCAAGAATGATTTGAAAAAACGAAATAAATATCTAAAAATGATTGAAGATGAGAATGAAAGAATGAATTTTCAAGTTGAAAATGTTTTGAGAATTTCTCAGTTAGATCGTAGTGACAACATTTTAAAAAAAACAAGATGTGATATTCATAATTTGATAAATAAAGCACTGGTTCATTTAGATCTATTAATAAAAAATAGAAACGTTAAAATAGAATTAAATTTGCGAGCCAAACAAAGCAATGTTTTTGTATCAAAGGAAAGTTTTGTAAACGTATTTGTGAATATTTTAGAAAATGCGATTAAATATTCACACGAAAAACCCGCTATCACTATTTCATCAAATCAGATTGATGACAATTTAGAAATTCAAATTAAAGACAATGGAATTGGTATGAGTCCTTCGGTGAAGGAAAAAATATTTTTTAAATTTTACAGAGAAAAAATGGGTAATGTTCATGATGTTAAAGGACATGGTTTGGGCTTGGCTTATGTCAAAAAAATTATTGATTTACATGATGCAAAAATTTCTGTCGATAGCGATTTGGGTTCTGGAAGCTCATTTAATCTGTTTTTAAAATTATACAATAATGAAAAATAATAACAAAAATATTTTGTTGGTGGAGGATGATTCCAATTTTGGAACTCTTCTAAATGACTTTCTAAGTTTACATTCATATAATGTTGTATTAGCAAAAAACGGTATTGAAGGTTTTGAAAAGTTTAAAAAATCGAATTTCGATTTGTGTATCCTAGATGTTATGCTCCCTTTCAAAGATGGATTCACATTAGCAAAAGAAATTCGAGAAATTGATAAGGATGTTCCGCTTTTTTTTCTAACAGCAAAGATAATGAAAGATGATGTTCTTAAAGGATATAAAATTGGTGCAGACGACTACTTAACAAAACCCTTTGACTCGGAAATATTACTCTTTAAAATTAAATCTATTTTTAAACGAAAAAAACTTTTGAGTAATAGAGAGCCTGAAAAAAATCATTTTGATTTTGCTAGTTTTAAATTTGATTCAAAATTAAGAACATTGCAGTATCAAAATGAAAATCCAATAAAATTATCACCAAAAGAAAATGAATTACTAAAAATGTTGTTAAGTTACTCCAATGATTTAATGCCTAGGGAACTTGCCTTAGTAAAAATTTGGAATGATGATAATTATTTTACATCAAGAAGTATGGATGTTTACATTGCTAAAATCAGAAAGTATCTAAGCAAAGATTCTAAAATTGAGATTGAAAATATTCATGGAGAGGGTTTCAGGCTATTAATCAATAATTAGTGTGTTTAGATCTTGGATGAAACTCTGTAACCGACCTAATTAAATGTTTTTTATCAACGTGGAGGTACCTTTCTGTAGTAGTAATACTTTCATGACCCATCATTTTTTGAATTGTTATTAAATCTGCGCCGTTTTGTAATAAATGAGTTGCAAATGAATGTCTCAATGTGTGAGGTCCAATTTTCTTACTAATTCCTGCAAGGTTTTTTAACTTTTTTATAATTATAAAGATCATTACTCTTGATAATTTTGATCCTCTTTCATTTAAAAAAAGTGTGTCCTCATGACCCTCATTTATATTCTTAATATTTCTTGAATTGTTAATGTATTCAAAAATATATTTTTGGGCCAGTTTACTTATAGGAACAAACCTTTCTTTGTTACCTTTTCCAGTAACTTTTATAAGAGATTCTTTGAAGAATAAATCTGATATTTTTAATTCAATCAGTTCAGATACTCTTAATCCACAACTGTAAAGTAACTCTACTATGGCAATATTTCTTTTTCCAGTTTTTGATTTTAGATTGATATTTGAAATAATTTTGTCAATTTCATCCAGTGACAAAGTGTTTGGTAAATTGATTCCTAGCTTTGGTGTCTCAATATTATCAACAGGGTTATTATTCATAAGATTTTCAATTAACAAAAAATCAAAAAATTTTTTTATTCCTGATATAATTCTTGCTTGAGTCCTACTTTTCACATCTTTTGAAATGAAAAAAACAAACTCTCTGACTTCATGTTCAGATAACTCCGTAGGATTCTTGCTAGTTTTATTATTAGAAATAAATGACTCTAGTTTCTTAATATCGTACAAATAACTTTGTATTGTATTATCCGACATATTTCTCTCAATTTTTAAAAAATTTTTAAATTTATTAAGAGTGTTCTCCCATTCCATTTATAATATTTAAATTTGATTAATATTTTTCAAGAACTTTTCATGAAATTACAAATTATTAATGGCCCAAACCTAAACCTTTTAGGAATCAGAGAAAAAAAAATATACGGTAATCAAAATTTTGATGATTTTTTTTTAAAACTGCAAGATGAATTCAGTGCAATCAAACTTGATTTTTTTCAATCTAATATTGAGGGAGAACTTATTGATAAAATTCAGGAAGTGGGATTTATTTGTGATGGTATTATTCTAAATGCAGCAGCATACACACACACCTCTGTTGGAATTTCGGATGCTGTGAAGTCTGTAAAATCACCTGTTGTTGAAGTTCACATTTCAAATACATTTGCCCGAGAAGAGTTTAGACATAAGTCTTTTTTAAGTCCTAACGTGAAAGGAGTTATTCAGGGTTTTGGTCTTGATAGTTACAGGCTTGCAATTAGGAGTTTTTTGTAAATTACAAGTGAATTACTTCATCATAAGCGTCTGCAACAGCTTCCATAATGGCCTCACTCATCGTTGGATGTGGGTGTACTGCCTTCAAAACTTCGTGACCGGTTGTTTCAAGTTTCCTACCTAAAACTGCCTCAGAAATCATATCAGTTACTCCTTCACCTATCATATGACAACCCAACCACTCCCCATACTTAGAGTCAAAAATTACTTTAACAAACCCATCACTTTTTCCAGCTGCTTGTGCTTTACCCGAAGCTGTAAATGGAAATTTCCCTACTTTAATATCATAACCTTTCGCTACAGCTGTTTCTTCGCTAAAACCAACAGAAGCTATTTCAGGGGAGCAATACGTGCAGCTGGGAACATTGTCATAATCAATAGGATTTACTTTCAATCCAGCAATTTTTTCGACACAAATAATGCCCTCTGCACTTGCTACGTGAGCAAGTGACTGACCAGAAACAACATCACCTATAGCATAGAATCCTTCAACATTAGTTTTGTAAAACTGATCAACCACGATTTTTTCATTTTCTACGTTTATGCCTAATTCCTCTAAACCGATATTTTCTATATTTGATTTAATTCCTACAGCGCTAAGAACAATTTCAGATTCAATAATTTCTTTTTTACCATCGATATTTTCGATTTCAATATTAACAATTCCGTTTTTTAAATTCGTATTTAACACTTTTGAAGAGGTTAGAAAAGTTATTCCTTTTTTCTTCATGATTTTCATTAGTTCGTTAGAAATATCTTTATCTTCATTTGGAATTATTCTGTTTTGGTACTCAACTACAGTAACCTCCGAGCCCATTGAATTATAAAAAAAAGCAAACTCAATACCAATTGCGCCTGATCCAATTATTACAATATTTTTCGGTTGTTTTTTAAGGGTCATTGCTTCTCTATATCCAATAACATGTTTTCCATCCTGTTTAATATTGGTTAGGTCTCTTGAACGAGCTCCAGTTGCAATAACTATATTTTCACCTCTCAATTTCTTCTCTTCATTTTTGTCATTAACAACGCTTACAATATTTTTTTCAGATAATTTCCCAAATCCGTTGAAAACTGTAATTTTATTTTTTTTCATCAAAAATTTAACCCCTTTACTCATTGTGTCAGCAACTTTCCGACTTCTGGAAATTACAGAATTAAAATCTTTATCAACATTTTCCACGTTAATGCCATAATCATTAGCATTTTTTAAGTATTCAAAAACTTGAGCTGATTTTAGTAGAGCTTTGGTTGGAATACAACCCCAATTTAAACAAATACCTCCGAGACTTTCTTTTTCAACTATAGCTGTTTTGAGTCCAAGTTGTGAACCTCTGATAGCTGTTACATATCCACCAGGACCACTTCCAACAATAATTAAATCAAATTTTTCCATTTTTTTATTCTTTTTTAAATGATAGCGCCGCAGAGTTAATACAATATCTTTTGCCAGTTGTTTCTCTAGGTCCATCATTAAAAACGTGACCAAGATGTCCATCACATTTTGAGCACTTTACTTCAATTCTCCTCATGTTATGTGAAAAATCCTCTACATAAATTATTGTATTAGGAATTGCCTGGTCAAAACTAGGCCAACCACAATTACTGTCATATTTATTATCACTTGAAAACAGGGTTTGGTTACAACCTTTACAATTGTAACTTCCATTTTCAAAGTGAAGATTGTATTCACCCGTAAATGGTCTCTCAGTATATGCGTTTCTTAAAACTTGAAAACTTAAATTATCTAGTTGGTTTTTCCATTCATTTTCAGATTTTACCACTTGATTTTTATTTTGAGAGAAATTAGGATTGAACATTAAAAAAGATATTATAGTTAAAAATAGGTATTTATTTGTCATTTAAAATTTTTTTAAAAATTAAAGAATTTTTTGAGACACAATGACGATTTCCTGTCGAAACTGGTCCATCATCCCAAACATTTCCAATAATTGTACCACAATTTTTGCATTTGAGTTTGGTTTTTTTTTTAAA
>CABZAE010000004.1 GCA_902523635.1 uncultured Bacteroidota bacterium
GGTCTTTTAATATCACATGAAAAAAATAAAGCAGAAAGAATTATCGTTGTTAAGATTTTTTTAAACATGATTTTACACCAAATTATTCCAGGGGAGGAAGTTTAGGTCTGTTAGCAGAATACCTTATGTCTTGAATTTCTATTCTCGAAAGTGGATATTCAACGCTAATTTTCTCACCATTATAAATTTTGTTGAGAACAGATTTGTATCCTATTCTATGTGCTATTATTTCAAGAGTGTCATTGGGTTTTAAATCAATCGGATTATTATAATGATTCCAGCCTTTACTCGGCAGTTTTTCACTTGAATATTTATACCCTAGTCTAGACCCTTCTGTAACCTTTGTAAGGGAAACATCTTTTTCTGAAATTTCAATTATTGGGGACTCTGTTTGTCTTGCTTTTCGGTTGGGATAAAATGATTCAATTAAATCTCTTTCTTTTATTAGGCCTTTATCATCGATGGTATTCATCCAATCAACACACTCTTGCCTCATTTCCACTAAGATCTCTGCATATTTGGGGTCATTTGCAATATTGTTAAGTTCGTGAGGGTCATTTTCAGTATCGAAAAGTTCCTCCTCTGGCTTGGATTTTCTAAACCACAATGATTGGTACTTATCAAGTTCACCTGCATCTCTCATTCTCAAAAGCTCTTGCATGGATGGTAATCTTTCACGGAAAGCCAAAGGAAGATAGTATGGTTTTTCAGGGTTAAAATTTTTAAAATATTTGAATTTTTTGGAGCGAACTGCTCGTATCATATCAACACTCTCATCAAACCTGTCTGCATGACCATGAATATATTTCCTTTCAACATTGGATTTGTATTTTCCTTCAAATGCCTGTCCTTGCATAAATAATGGAGGCTTAATTCCTGCTAATGATAAGACAGTTTGTGGAAAGTCTACGAAACTAACTAATCTGCTGTCTCTTTTACCAGCTCTTTCGCCATTAGGAAATCGAATCACCAGAGGAACTTTTAAACCCGAATCGTACAAAAGTCGTTTTTGTCGGGGTAAAGGTCCACCATGGTCTGAGTAGAAAAAAACTATTGTATTTTCTAATAAACCTTCATCCTCAAGTTCTTTAATTTTTTCTCCGATCCATTCATCTAATTTTACTATTCTAGTATAAACCTTTTTTAGATCTCTTTCTCCGATATTATTTTGTGGAAGGTAGGGTGGGATATCAATTTTAGCATTTTCGGGCACTAAAAATTCCTCATCATCCCAATTGGAAAAAAAGTTACCTTCATGAGTCTGATTAAAATTGAAAATTGAAAAAAATGGAGTATTTGAATCAGGTCTGTTTTTCCAGTGAGCATCATTGCTTGATTCATCCCAGGCCATAACAGACATTTCAAATTGGTAATCAGTTTTACTATTATTTGTTGCGTAATAACCGTTTTCGCGAATGATATCACTAACCATTTTCACGTTTGGTGGTGGAACTGCCTCATAATCAATTATTCCACTTCTTCGAGCATTTGGTTCTGCCCACATAGTCCTCATGTTCTGAGCTCCAAACGAATTAGCATAAACACCAGTGGCTAAAGTAGCTCTACTGGGTGCGCACACACCTGATGTGGAGAAAGCATAATCGTAAATAACTCCTTGAGAAGCAAGCTTGTCTATGTTTGGAGTAGGCACAGTTGAATCTCCGTAAACACTTAAATAATCGGGACTTAGATCCTCAGCTACAAGCCACAATATATTTAATGGTTCATTTTCTAACTTGGTATTACATCCAATTATTGTAAATAAGTAGATAACTATTGGAATTAAATTGAAATTTGATTTCATAATTGTTTGTTATATTGTTTGTAAAAGAAATTGGCCATTAAGTTTGTCTGAAATGGCATCAACGTGTTTCCATTATGATCTCCATCTTCATTTAAAATTAATTCACTTTCAATATTATTTTTCAAAAGGGCTTCATGAAGCAGCTTGCTTTGACATACGGGAACTACATCATCTTTTTCCCCATGTATTATTAGAAAAGGAGGAGTGTTTTTGTCGATATATTTAATGGGATTAGCTAATTCAAATTTTTCAGAAATTTTTTCAATATTTCCAAACACTCTTATTTTTTGTTCTTTAGTAAGTGACTTGCCCTTAGTTATAGGACAATCATAAAATACATTTAAATCTGTTGGACCATAAAAATCTACTACAGCATTTACATGATTTTCATAGTTCAAATAACTTCCAACATTACCTTTAAGTAAATTATTATTGGAGGATGTTCCAGCCAATGCAGCCAAATGTCCACCAGAAGAATAACCAGCAATTCCAATGAATGATGTATCAAGATTAAAATCATTATGCCGAGCTCTTAAAAATCGTATAGCAGCTTTTACATCATGAATTTGGGCTGGAAAAACAGAGTCTAAATTAGACGACCTGTGGTTTATCGCAATTGTTGCAAATCCTTTTTCTGCAAGTGGTTTAACAAAAACTTTTTTTTGATAATTACTAAATTTTTTATTATTGGAACTCCAACCACTTCCATATATTACAATTACAGCTGGGTGTTTCTTTTTTTTATTTTTTGGTAGGTAAATATCCATTTTTTGAGATATGTGATTTTTTCCAGAGTAATCAATATCAAACCAGTCAGGATCTGGGAGGTTAGACTTTTGCTTATCATTGCAGCCAAACAAAAATATAGTGATAATAAAAAACTTTATAAAAAACGAACTAGGGGAATTAATTGTCATTGTGTAAAAGGGTTGTTAAGTGAGCTAAATGATGATGCTGGCAAACCCTCTTTATTGAAAAAATTTGGTTTCAAATAATTTTTCCAACCATATCTTACATAAATTGGGTTGTCAACTTTTTTCGATTTTACAATAACCTGATTTCCACTGACTTCAGCAAAAGCGTCATAAAACTTTTTATCTTTTCCTGCGATTTCAAAATGCTTTAATTTATCACCTGTGTATGAAATTCCACTTCCAGTATGTTCAAAACTAATAATTGCATTTTCTTCTTTGAACAAAACCCCTTTAAATAATGGTCCAGAAAACACCAAATCTTTTTTACCATAGTTTTTTGCGAGAGCTAACAAAGCCAATCGATCTCCAA
The DNA here is from genome assembly GCA_902523635.1 of uncultured Bacteroidota bacterium. Lineage (GTDB taxonomy): Bacteria > Bacteroidota > Bacteroidia > Flavobacteriales > Flavobacteriaceae > MAG-121220-bin8. The sequence continues at coordinate 3,089 of CABZAE010000004.1, forward strand.
CAGGTTTTTTTGGTTTTGGATGAATATCAAGGCTGTCTCCAACATCCATAATTATAGCCATTCCAACATTATTTTTTTGTAGTGTCAATCTTTGAGCCTCTCTTAATTGAGCTACAAGTTCTGCATTTGAACGTCTCTTGTTTCCAATGTCACCAAAGGGAGCTAATTGTACATAATAAAAAGGAAGTTCATTATTGTTCCATTGCTCTCGAAAGCTGTCTATTACAGCTGAAAAAACACTTTTATAATCTTTAGCACGGGTTCGATTTCCTTCACCTTGATACCATATTACCCCCTTGATGGTATATTCACCTAATGGATGAATCATTGAGTTATTTAAAATAGTATGTGAACCTTGACTTTTAGATATTCTCATGGGAGAAGGAAATACGACTTCATCAAAACCAAGATCTAGTGGATAAAGATTTTCGTTTGTAAGCCAACCTACAGCTCTTGACTTCCAAGATCCATCAAACGAAATTATTTTTTTATTATCCAAATATAAACCTCTTTTGGTGTCCTTAATTGGCCCACCATCACCATAAAAGTCAATAAACCTTATAGCTAGCGTATTTGTACCTTTTTTTAATATTCCTTTTTCAATTTTATACTTTGTAGGTTTTTTAGGCCAATTATTTTTTTTTCCAACAAGTTCACCATTTATAAAAATGGAATAAAAATCCCCATTGTCTGCAAATTCTCCAATGTCAAATTCAGCAATATCAAATTTGATTTCATCAAGTTCAAATTTTTTCCTTATCCACATAATACCATCAAAATCATTAGTAAGGTTATGGGATGGACCATATTTGGTTAAATCAACTTTCTTTTTTTCAAATGTTGTTAGTATTTGTTCAATACTTCTTGATTCCCAATGATCATCATCAAATTTTTCTTTTGAAAATGATTTGTTACCATCATTTGCATAGCGAATTTGACTTTTATTAATAAATTCTGATCTATCAATGAAGTTATGATCATCTATCCATTGGTTATATTCAGTTTTAGGATCAGTACTAATTTTCATTCTTTCTTCCATGTCTTCAAATCCTTCAACCTTTTTTAAATTATTTACATTAGCCCAAGCTTCTGCGGGTGTTCCACCCACACTTGAATTAATAATACCTATGGGAATGTTTAGTTCTTGATACAATTTTTTAGCAAAAAAATATCCGACTGCTGAAAACTCTGAAATGGTTTCAGAACTGCAAAGCTTCCATTCACCATTAAATGTAGTTTTTGGTCTTAAATCCAAATCTCTTTTTACATTTATCATTCTTATTTCTGAATTTGAAGGTTCCTTCATTAACTTATCATTATCCAAAGTTTGTCTCATTTTCCAGCCCATATTGGACTGTCCAGACGCCAACCATACTTCACCTAATAAGACATTGTTTATTTCCAGTCTTTCATTTTCAGAACTGATCGTTATTTGGTGTGGAATTCGATCGGCTTTTGGTGTGTTGATATTGGTTTTCCAATATCCATCCGAATCAGTTTTTGTAGAAACCTTTTCTCCCCAACTTGTTTCGATTAAAACTAAATTCAAAGGTTTTGACGACCCCCACACAGGTACAATGCTTTCATGTTGTAAAATCATATTATCTTGAAAAAGATTATTCAAACTAAGACTGTATTCCTCAATAGTTTGACATGAACATAAAACGATTAATAAAAACAGTGTGAACTTTTTCATAGATTATTGTTTAACTCATTTTTAAAAAACTCATTCATCATTGATAAATATTCCTTGATCAATACTTTAGGTCCATGTTTTCCATCTTCAATTAAAACTAGTTGACTTTCAACATTATTTGTTTTGAGAGCATTGTGTAAAACCTCACTTTGGCAGTAAGGAACTGCTCCATCCAACATACCATGAAAAATTAAAAATGAAGGAGTTTTATCTGAAATGTAAGTTATTGGGTTCGCTAATTTAACTTTTGATAAATTTTCCTGTATTGCACCACCAATTAATAACGATTCTGGAGAATTTATGTTATCGTGAACAATTCTAGATCCACATTCATCCATAATTAGGAAATTTGTTGGGCCATACCAATTAACAACCGCATTTACATGACTACTGTAATTTAGAAAATTTCCGACTTTACCCTCCATTTCTTCAATAAATGAAGTAGTTCCTGCCATTGCAGCCAAATGTCCTCCCGATGATGAGCCTGTAATTCCAATAAATTTTGTATTGAAACCATATTTTAATGCATTGCCTCTTATGTATCTTATTGCTGCTTTCACATCATGGATTTGAGCTGGGAAAATCGCATCTGAACTTGAACGATGATTGATTGAAACGACAGCAAATCCGGATTTGAGTAGGGGTTGGATTAAAGTTCTTTTAATATAATCTGTTGCTTTCCTGTCATTTCTTTTCCAACCACTTCCGTAAATAGTTAGTATTACTGGGTGGTTTTTTTGATCTGTTTTCGGAGTATAAATATCCATTTGATTAAAAATGTGATTGTTTCCAGCATAGTTTATGTTTTCCCAATTGGGAATTGGTAAATCCTGAGCAAAGGAAAAATTGAAAAAAAAGAAAATGCTGATTATATTTTTAATCATTTAATACGGACTTCAAAAGATTAGGTTGGTTTGACTTTCCCAAATAGTTATTGGCTATACTTTCAATTATTAATCTTTTATCATTAAAAATAAATTTATAGTCCATTCTAACAGGTGTTTCAAACAAATAAGTTGACAGCATAAATTCGTTATTATTAATCCACATTCCTGATGAAGAAATTTTTTTATGTTTTAGATAACGAAGAGATGACTCTGGAATGAATTGATTGCGCCTTAAGTTTGTGAAAGGAAGATGATTTATAATTTCATCATAAATATATTCTCCATGACCGTACTCAATTGTTTCAATTCCATCTTCCATATCAAATATTACATAATTTTTATTTTTTTTCTTTTTAAAACTTACTGACTTTAAACCGTGCTCATTATTTTCAATTTGGTACTTTTTATTTACCATATTTTTCACAGCTTTAGAAGATTTAAAGTCATAAGGGTTTAGAAAAAGTGAGGCAGTTTTTTCTTTCAGATGGTTATGTATTTTAGTATTATTAGGCAGGCTAGTATTAACAGCTTCCGGAAGAATATTTTCCCAGACCAATTGCATCACCATTCCCATATTATTGGTGCCCGAAGTAATTGCTATTACCATGTTTTTCTCAGGGATTACTAAGCAAAATTGTCCCATGGCTCCATCTCCTCTGTAGCTATTGTGCCTTGATCTCCAAAATTGATATCCATAACCTTGAGCCCAGTCATTTGTGGGATTACTTCCATTGGACACTTGTTTTGAAGTTGCATCTTCAATCCATTTTCTTGGTAATATTTGTTTTTCATTCCACATTCCTTTATTCAAATATAGAAGTCCGAATTTGGCGATGTCTTCAGTCTTAAGGTGCAATCCCCATCCACCTACGTTTACTCCATCTTCATTCATTTCCCAATCTGGTTTTTCAATTCCCAAAGGTTCAAACAAACGAGGGTATAAATAATCAACCAGCATCTCACCGCTTACCTTTTGAATTATTGATGAAAGCATAAATGTAGCAGGTGTGTTATAAAGAAAATGGGTGCCTGGCATGAACTGAATATCGGAGTTAAGAAAATTGAATTCCCAATCACCTTCCCCAGCATTTAACTTGGGTTCTTTAACATGACCAGTATTCATAGTTAGAAGGTCTACAATCCTTAATTGTTCCAATTGCCATGATGGTTTATCAGGAACTTTATCTGGAAAAAAGGATATCACCAAATCATCTATTGATAATAAACCTTCATTAACAGCAAAGCCTACAGCTGTGGATGTGAAACTTTTACTAAGGGACCATAGCTCATGAGGAGAGTTTTTATTGTATGGTTTCCACCATCCTTCGCTTATTACTTTACCATTTTTTACTATCATCAGACTGTGAATTGCATCAATTTTTTCTTCAGCCTTGTTGATGAAGTTGAGAATAGCACTGGAACTCAGCCCTTCTCTTTCAGGAATTCCTCGTTCTAATTTTGTTTGTACTTGTGCCTCGTTTAAAAAAGACAACAAAAGAAAAAATAAGAGAAGCTTTAATCTCATAATTAAATTATTTTTTTGTTACGAGAACTGTATTCTCAGTTTTCAACCAATCATCTAATAATTTCCTTCCACGATCCAATGGATCTCTGTATTTATTGTTATTTACAAGATTGGTGGATTCCAGCGGATCATTTTTTAAATCGTAAAGAATTTCATAGGTAATCCCATACACAATGCTTCTAACATATTTAAAGTCATCATACCTGACCATTCTTCCAAATTGGTTTTGACTAAATAACACATCGAAGTTAGTTTCATTTTGTGGATTTATTATCTCATTTTTAAAGCTACGGCCATCAATCCCAGTAGGGATGGGAACACCTGCCAAATCCAAAAGAGTTGGCATAATATCTATTGTGCCAACTATTGCATTATTATTAAGTGTCTTAGATTTAATCGTACCTGGATATCTAATGATAACTGGAGTTTTTGCAGATTCCTCATAAAATGTGGTTTTCGCAATTAATTTGTGACTGCCAGCCATTTCTCCGTGATCCGTTGTAAACAAAACAATTGTATTTTCTTTTATTCCTTTTTCATCAATTGATTCTAGTAATTGACCAATATGTTTATCAGTATTTTCAATTAATAATTGGTATGTAGAAATAAAACGTTTCCATTGATCTGTATCCAGATCGAAGGTTTCTTTATACATAAAGTCTTCATGAAGAATCATACCTTTTTCGTATGAGATATTGTGATTTTTAGGAAGATCAGGGCGAGGTTGAAAACGTAAATATGGTTCATCATCAGTTCTAGCAAAATGTATTGCATCTGCGAATGTTGCTCCCGCTACTTTTCCACCCAAAACCCTACATATATCGTGAGGGTTAATTAATGATAATGTCATAAAAAAAGGCTTATCACCTTCGTTGTTTTTTATGTATTCTACAGCATCTTGAGTAAAAATTGGGTCATACGCTGAACCTTCAGCTAACATACCGCCATCAGAATGCGTCATAGAACCAAATTCAGTTGCACTCGCATACCCATATCCACCAGCATGTTCTTTTCCAAAATATGCTACATCGTAGCCTGCCATCTTGAAAGATTTACCTAATGTTGGTGTGGTTTTAGATCTTTCTAAGATGGAGTCTCTTCTCAAATTAAATCCAACATCGTTGTTATGTGAATATAATCCGGTAAAAAGACTGGCTCTAGCAGGTGTACAGAGCGGATAAGTAGAGTAGGACTCTGTAAAACTAATTCCCTGTGATGCCAAAAGATCAAGAGACGGTGTCTCTATTCCGTTATCATAATCACCAGAACCGTCAGAAGCTTTTACAGACCATTGATCTGAAATTATCAGAACTACGTTCGGAGGTTGAATGGTCTTTATTGAATTTTCACAAGAAATGTATATCAGAAAAAATAAATATACTAATGTTCTATTATTAATCATTATCAATTTCTTACCAATCCTTTGTAACTAACCCAGTCGAAGTCAGCATAATTGTTGGATTTTTGACCATTTGAAGTTGCATAAACTCCCATGTTGGCTCCAGTATACATCATGCCAAGCAAAATATTATCAGGTGTTTCGCCAAGTTTTTCATAGGAGCTACCACCATTAACTGAAAAGAGGTATACATATTTACCATTTTTTGATTGAATTTTTAACAAAATTTCACCATTGTAATTTGACAATTTCTTGGACTTAAATGCCTCTACATTCGTATCTCCAATAGTTGTGCTAGACAAATTAGGATTTTTATCCCTTTTTTCACTTACAGTCAACTTGATATAGTTTTCCTTTCCAATCCTTTGAACAGTCAAATTAATGTAATTTAAATCTTTTTGATAAACACTTATCCCGGCTTCTTCCAGATTCTTTTTGGGTCTGAATTTCATTTTTGCTTCAAACTCAAAATCACTTTCTTTTTGTGTAAAACCAACCACATTATACCTCCCTCTTAATGAAAATGTTTCCGGCTTGAGGTTGAGCCTCAAGTTTCCTTTGTTTGCTGTTAACGAGTATGAATTTGGTAAGGGTACTCTTCTAAAAATCCAGTCTGGTTTGAGCTCTTTTCCATCAAAATTTTCATAGAATGCATCATTATAAAATTGGTGTCTGTCGGCAAAAGGAAGGGGATTATTAGTTCTCTCAACCTTACCAGTCTCAGGTGCGGCAACAGGGAACTTTACGTGCCTGGGTTCCCATTTTGTTTCGCTAACCTGTTCCCAATGAGTGATTTGATCTTCCCATATGATTGGAACCATATGCGTTTCTCGTCCCATGTTTGAATGACCATCTACGTCATTTCTTTTACCCAGTGCAACCATAAACCATCTTCCATCTTCAAGTTCTACTAGATCAGCGTGTCCTGTACTGTGCACCCAGTTGAATGTTGAAAGATGGCGCGAAGTAAGAACGGGGTTTCTTTTAGATGGTAAATAAGGTCCAAATACATCATCACTGTAAGCCATCATTACAGCGTGATGATGACCAGTACCTCCTTCAGCAACTAATAAATAATATACTCCATTTACTTTGTAAATGTGCGGACCTTCAGTATGGCTTTTATCACAGGCACCTTCCCACAAAGAGTATCTTTTACCAACTAATTTCCAATTTTCAAGATCAAGTTCTTGAACCCATATTGCACCAATTCCACTTTTGTACATGTCTCCGGGACTGTGGGTGCCAACAAAGTAAACCTTTCCATTGTCATCAAAAAATAAATCCGGATCAATTCCAGGGGCATTTTCAATTACATAAGGTTCTGACCACGGTCCAGCTGGATCTTTCGCAGTTATTATGAAGTTTGTGTTTGGAGATTTCGTTCGATCATTTGGATCAGCGTACATGTTTGTGGTAATGATATAAAATGTCCCGTCATTGTAACGAATTGTTGGGGCGTGGATTCCGCCATTTTCATTTACATCAACAAGATTTACTGCACCGGAACCTTGACTAGGTCTATGTAAGCCATTTCCAATTAACTTCCAATTAACTAAATCCTTACTGTGATGAATTGGAAGCCCTGGAAAATATTCAAATGATGAATTCACGATATAAAAATCATCACCTACTCTGCAAATTGAGGGATCAGGATATCCACCAGGTATTATAGGATTTGTAAAAGTTTTTTGTGCTATCAAAGAATGACAAAAAAATAATAAGATTAAGGATTTGTAAATAAAACGCATCAGAAGGTAATTAAAAAACGGGGAAAATAGACTTGATCTATTTTCCCCGCTTAGGTTAAACATAACTTTAAAACTTATTGACAGTTTGGAACAAAAACAATGTCAGTACCAAACTCAGGGTTTTTCACAACTACAGAGCCATCTGGATTAGAGAAGTTAACGTGTAGTTCTGTGATGATGTTTCCATCAGCAACTCCGAAAAATCCTGGAGGCCACATGGTTACAGACCATATATTATTTCCAGTTAGAGTCATTTTGGCTGCAGTTCCTGCTACTATTGTACCATCAGCAAGCTTAACTTTTGCATTAGCATGTACTTCGTTGGCATTGAATAGAGCTGTGTTTGCACCATCCTTTCCTTCTTTAGCATCGAAAGTTAAAGTGACTATGTCATCAAACATGAACTGGTCAGGAGCCATTGAAGCAGTTTTAGTTGGTGCGGGTCCAAGAAGATCCGTTGAATCACTTCCAGTTCCAGTTACAGCTATATTTGCGTAAAAGGTATCCCAGAACCTAGATTGTACATCTTTTCCTGCATGCGCTTGATTTGCTGGGACATCTTCCTTTTTGAATCCTTGATTATGAACAGCAACTACATATCCAAGTTGAGCAGCGGTGTGCCCATCTCCAACTTTAAGGGTAACTGTGACAGTCCCATCAAATGTAATCTGTGAAGCATCAATTTTCTCATCAGACCTCCATGCTACCCATTCTACCTCACCATAGTTTTCTCCGATTGGTAATAAAGCATTCATGTCTTCAGTCCATGTATTTCCAGTTTTGTTTCCATCAAATCCACGTGAACCATTAGCCCATGTGTAAGTGGCAGTTACAGGGTCAACAGACATTGTACCATCAAGTGGCATCGCTGCATCGACATCAGCAGATGGAGAGTCATAACGAACTGTTGCATTTTGAGCAACTTTCCAAGATTTGGGTGCAAGCATTCCAAATACCAAAAGTCTATGTTTCTGATCTGTACTTTCAGAATCGTAGTTCACGTTTACTGTAATCGTAATGGTATCACCAACTTTAGCTGATGCTGGTTGAGTAACACCAGTTATATCGAAACATGATGTAACAAATAATAATAAGAGAGGAAGTGAAATAATTCCTGCTACTATTTTTTTAACATTTATATTCTTCATGATTTATTATTTTTTAAAGTGGTACGAATATTTAACTGACCCACATCCTAAACTAAATTCAAGTCCCAGAGAGGTATTATTTTTTCCATACAATGGAAACATTAGATTAACTGGCACCACATCTGTTCCATTTGTAAATTGGATTTTTGTAGGCTGATAATCATCATCAAATGACCAATTTCCTGAGCTAAAATCAGCAACAGTCGTTGTCATAGTTGGGAATGGCATCTTTGGATCGCTAAGGGTAAAGGTCCCATCAGCAATTGTAAGCTTTAAGTTTGTTCCATGAACAGCACTTAAATCAGTTGAGCCTCTTGCAATACTGTACAAGCTCCACTCTCCGTTGATGTCGGTTTTGTAATTAATTAATGCATCTTCTCTCACATCATAAGAGTCAGCATCATCACAAGCAATTAAAAATGCAAGTGAAAAAAATGATATAAAAAGTATATTTCTCATAGGGTTTAATTTAATTTAAAGTTATGTTATCGTTTTAAGTTGTGTATATCTATTTCAGATTGTGGTATTGGATACACTAAAAGTTCATTGTAGTTAGAGTGGGGAATAGTTCCATTTCCACCCTCTGCAACAATATCCTTTTTCAATCGCCTAGTATTCAAAAAGCGATCTCCGTATTCAAAACACAATTCAATTGACCTTTCGTTATAAATCATTTCAAGCATATCTGCAGTAGATGGTGTTCCAGCGATCGGCGTAACACCAGCTCTATTTCTGACCATGTTAACATCCGAAACAGCAGCGGCAGAAACAGAACCATTAACCATGATACTGGCCTCAGCTCTAGTTAAATACATTTCTGGTAATCTAAGTACAATATAATCCGAATCTAAAGATGGGTATTTCTTATCAACATAAATCAAACCATCTTTGGATGTAAATAGGTCACTAAATCTTTTATCATTTGGCTGTGCATTCTTAAGTTGAGCTATTAAACTATTCGGGTTTAGGGATGCAACTCCTTTATCTTTGTCAGCTTGAAAATTACTGTTTCCAATTGACTGAGGGCCGAATGTGTTTTCAGTTCTGTTTGTGATTATACTATAGATTGCTTCGGATGAGCCAGCTCCTTTGGTATAAATATCTGCGACATTCGCTTCAAGTGAGCTGGTTCCAGAATTTATAACTTCATTAGCTCTTTCATGTGCAAGGTTGTATTTTTCGTGAAAGAAATAAATTCTTGCCGCCATCGCCGTGGCAGCAGAGTGAGTACTTACTCCGTTTGCAACCTTAAAGTGTTCTCTAGCTTTTTCTATGTCAGACTCAACTTGGGCTTTTATTGCAGCAGATGTAGCTACACTAACTCTGTCATTGGTTCCAAGTACCGTAGTAATTAGAGGGATGGAGTTTCCTGTAGATGGAAGTGTGTAATACATGTTAAGTTGGAAGTAAATTGCAGCTCTTAAAAAATGAGCATCTCCCAAAACTTTACTTTTATCAGCTTGAGTACCATACATATCGTCAATATTAGCAGTCAGTACAGTGTTAATTGCATTTAAAGCTCTCATTCCATTATTGTAAGAGTTCCCAGAAAACATTTGGGGAACACCACTAACCGTCCATTTATAATATGGTGTCCAGTTTGCCGAATTTCTAACTACATAATCTCTCACAAATCCAGAGGTAATCATTGGTTGGTAAGCATAAAATCCTCTCATTTTATCATAGGCACCATTAACTAAAGCATTCATGGATGATAAATCAGTTAGCTTATCATCAGTTAAACCTATGGGAGCGGTTTCATCTAAAAAGTCTTCACAAGCTATGAAAGTCATTGAAATAGCCATCAATAAAAAGCTCAATTTTTTTATATTAAAAATATTTTTGATGTTCATATGTTTAAAATTTAATGTTTATACCTAAGTTAACTGTCTTTGCTTGAGGAACTTGTTTCCACTTATCCATCAAATTAACATTTCCAGGTCTAACGTAATTTTCAGGATCATACATTGACGCAGGAGCATTTGTGAAAGTCAAGAAATTTGTAAACTTAGCATACAGGTTTACACTTTGTAAAAATGAGTCACCCTCCAAGTTGAAATTGTATCCAATGGTTAGGTCTCTCATTCTAAGATAGTCAACTTCGGATACATATTCAGATGTTCTTCCCCAAATGGTGGGAGCAGTTGTCACTTGAGCTACTCTGGTTACATCACCTGGGTTCCTCCATCTTCCTAATTGACTTCTCAGTGGAGTAATATCCATCGATCCAAAAGCGAATTTACCTTGGATTTGTTCACCTGAAGCTATGTATGTTTGTCCAACTGCAAAGTTCCATAAAGTGTTCATATACCAGTTTTTATAATTCAAACTGCTACTAAAAGAACCAGTAAAATCTGGATATGGTTTTCCAAATGGAACTCGGTTTGCATTTAAGAAGTTGTTTAATGAACCAGCTTGAGCGGCAGCTTCAGCTACAGTATAATTATTTCCATCAAGACCCTTATAAATATCTTGTCCAGATGCTGGATCTACACCAACCCAAATTGGTATAGTTTGTATTCCCACAGGCATGTTAAGGTAAATGGATGTAGTTCCAAATCCAGGAATATTAATTCCCTCAGGATTTCCACCTAAATCAGTAACCTTATTTTCATTGTATGCATATGACAAATCAACATCCCAGGTTAGATCTTCAGTATCAAACAGAGTTACACCAAGTGTAGCTTCAATACCTTTATTTTCAATTTTTCCTAAGTTGGTAGTAACACTTGTGAGACCACTTACAAGACTTACTGGATATGGTAAAAGCATGTCTTTTGTTGTTTTTTGGTAGGCATCTACATCAAGACTGAATTTATTATCGAACATTTGTATAGTAAGACCAACATTCGTTTGCTCTACAGACTCCCAACTCAGCTCATCATCACCAATATTAGAAAGGGTAATACCATTATTATTATTGTAATTGGCTTGACCATATGATGAGGCATAAGCGTAATTACCAATTTCTGCATTTCCAGATTCACCATAACTCGCTCTAATTTTCATGAAGTTAATGGTGTTTTTTAAACCACTAAAAAATTCTTCTTCGCTAATGTTATATCCAACAGAGACAGCAGGGAAGAGACCCCATTTTTTATTTTCACCGAATCGTGAGGATCCATCTCTCCTGGCTGTTATCGATAGCAAATATTTACTATCAAAATCATAATTAACTCGAGCTAATATAGATAGAAAACTATATGCGTCTTTGTTGTAATACGACTCGATAAGCGATGCATCTTGAGGAGTTCGTAAAGTTGAGTTGACAAACCCAATTCCTCTAATGTTACTTGTTTTTCTTTCAGTTTTAGAAGCTTCTAGTCCAGCTAAAACATCTATACGGTGTTTTCCAAAACTTTCTTTATAATTTAAGAGGTTTTTAAAATTCCAAGAATTCCTCATTCCCGCGGAAGCGAATGCTTTTGCCTCCGAATTACCATCAACAATTGCATCAATGTATTGTTCATCATCATTATTTATATTATTAATCCCATACTCAGACCTAAATGATAGGTTGTCAGTGAGTTTGTAACTCAAATACCAATTTGCTAAAAATGTTTTAACTTTTGATTCATAATCCCATAAATCAAGTTTGGCTCTTACATTTCTTGTTGGATTAAAATAAGTTCCATCCGCTTTGTATACCGGATGTATCGGTAAGTTTTGGTTGGCACTACCAACTCCGTTTTGGACTGGAACAGGATTGCTATCAATGTTTGTGAAAAACATTTTGGTTCCGATGTTTAATCTATCATTGACCTTGTGATCTAAATTGGTTCTGGCAGTGATTTTCATGAATTCATTTCCAACAAAAATAGATTCCTCATCAAGAAAACTTCCGCTTATAAAAAACTTGGTTTTATTGTCTCCACCAGAGGCCGAAATATTCAATCTTGATGCCAAACCTTGTCTTAGACCTTGATCAACCCAATCGGTATTTGTCATCATCGCTTGAGCCTTTGTCAAGCCGTCAACCAAAACTCCACTTTTGGACCAGAATAACGTAGGATCTTCACCTGAATTATACCATGCCTCTTGTGCAAGCATTATGTACTCAGGACCATTTACAAAGTCGATTTTTCTTGTAGCTGATGATACACCCATATCCATAGAAACATCTATTTGAGTTTCACCAGAGCTTCCGGATTTTGTGGTAATCAAAATTACACCATTAGACCCTCTGGCACCATATATTGCAGTTGCAGCAGCATCTTTAAGAATTTCTACTGATTTTATGTCATTGGGGTTAATGCTTGCTAGTAGGTTTCCTCCTCCATCATCCATGAATCCGATACCATTGGATCTGTCAGAAACGCCTCCAGATTCAACGATTATACCATCAACAACGAAGAGTGGTTCAGAGCTCGCAACTACTGAGTTGGCTCCACGTATTCTAATTTTAGTTTGAGAACCAGACATTCCAGATCCAGTTGTTACTTGAACACCAGCTGCACGACCTTGCAAGGCTTGTTCAAATGAGGGTAATGCAGTTCCTTGGATATCCTCAGCGTTTACTTTTGAAATAGAGCTTGAAAGGTTTTGTTGAATTTGTGTTCCATAACCGACTACTACAACCTCATCTAGTTCCGTAGTCGATTCTAATAAATTCACATTTAATTGAAGTTGTCCAGAAAAAATAATTTTCTGACTGTCAAATCCTATGTAACTGAATTCTATTTCATCGCCTTGATTAACACCAGTAAGAGTATAATTTCCATCAAAATCTGAAGTTACTCCGACTCCATTGGATAAGTTAACAACACTTGCTCCAGGTAGGGGATTTCCCTCTCCAGTAACTGTTCCGGAAATTTCTTGACTAAAAACGTTAATATTAAAAAGAAAGATGAAAAAAAACATCAGTCCATATTTAAATCTGTTTACTAAGTGATTTTTCTCCATAATGTTTCTATAAATGTATAGTTGTTTGCATTTTGCAATTCTAATATAACAATGAAAATTATTTCAACCAAATATTTAAAAAAAAACTATGTTGATTCTTAAAGAAAAATCAATTTTTCTACAAATTTTTTGATAATTTGAAGGTTAAACTCGAAATTTCGTTAAAATATTGTTTGATTTTTACAAAAAAAAAGGGCTGGAATTTAAACCAGCCCAACTCAATTAGTAGCGGGAGCAGGACTCGAACCTGCGACCTTCGGGTTATGAGCCCGACGAGCTACCTACTGCTCTATCCCGCGATTTAGATACAAATTTACAAATTTTTTAAAAATTTAGTAAAAATATTAACTATTGAAGTTAAGATATTAACTTTGATATGTGAGTCATAAATCTGGTTTTATAAATATAATAGGTAATCCAAATGTTGGGAAGTCAACCTTGACCAACACATTAATAAACAAAAAACTTTCTATCATCTCTCCCAAGTCTCAAACCACAAGACACAGAATCTTAGCCATTGATAGTGGTAAAAACTACCAAATGGTATTTTCTGATACACCTGGTATTCTTCAGCCAGCTCACAAACTTCACAAATCAATGATGGATTTTGTAAAAACTAGTTTTGATGATGCAGATATCATTATATATGTCGTAGAATTTAATGATCATAAACTTAAAAATTCAAAACTTTTGGCTAAAATTATTTCAACTGATATTCCACTGTTTATAGTAATTAACAAAATTGATTGTATTGATCAAAAGAAATTGGAAGATGAAGTTGCTCATTGGAAAAAGGTTATACCTAAGTCTGAAATATGGCCAATTTCTGCAACCGAAAGATTTAATACCTTGGAATTAAAAAAAAGGTTAATTGAAATTTTGCCAGTTGGCCCAAAATATTTTCCAGATGATCAATTATCTGACAAATCTGAAAGATTTTTTGTAAATGAAATTATTAGAGAGAAAATTCTTTTAAATTATAGTGAGGAAATTCCTTACTCAGTAGAGGTGTCCACAGATTCATTTAAAGATGAATCAAAAATTCTAAAAATATACTCTGTCATAATGGTAGAAAGGGAGAGTCAGAAGGGCATTCTAATTGGACATAAGGGGAATGCATTAAAAAAAATTGGCACTCAAGCCAGAAAAGAAATTGAGAGTTTCTTTGAAAAAAAAGTGTTTTTAGATTTAAAAGTAAGTGTTAATAAAAATTGGCGGTCCAGTGATTCAGAGCTTCGTAAGTTTGGATACATTCAAAAGTAATTTTTAAAACAGTAGTTTTGTTTGTCAAAACAGAATAATGAGTTCAATTGTGGCTATTGTTGGTAGACCTAATGTCGGAAAATCAACTCTATTCAATAGATTAATTCAAAGACAAGATGCGATTGTTGACTCTCAGAGCGGAGTTACTAGAGATAGGCATTACGGTTTCTCCTTTTGGAATGGTAAGGATTTTACTGTAATTGACACTGGCGGCTACATGTTAGGAGGAGAGGATAATTTTGAGAAAGAAATTAACCACCAAGTAATCATTGCTGTTGAGGAGTCCGACATCATAATATTTACAGTTGATGTTGAGACTGGTCTGAACTCAATGGATAATGAAATATCTAAACTTCTTCATAAATCAGGAAAACAGGTAGTTTTGGCAGTAAATAAAGTTGATAATAGCAAAAGAATTATAGATACCAGCGAGTTTTTTAAACTGGGTTTTGAGAACTCATTCAATATTTCTGCAATCAACGGAAGTGGAACAGGTGAACTTCTCGATAAAATTGTTCAATTTATACCAGATAAAAAAAATATAGATAATGATAATTTACCAGGTTTTGCTGTTGTTGGAAGACCAAATGCTGGTAAGTCCTCGTTTATTAATGCACTACTTGATGAAGAAAGATATGTTGTAACTGAAACAGCTGGCACAACTAGAGATAGTAATAATACACGGTACAATCGTTTTGGATTTGACTTTAATTTAATTGATACAGCTGGAATTCGTAAAAAATCCAAAATAAAAGAAAATATTGAATTTTACTCTGTTGTAAGGTCAATTAGAGCAATTGAAAATGCAGATGTATGTTTTTTGATATTTGATGCAACAAGATCCTTTTCTTCTCAAGTAAAGAATATTTTTTGGTTAGCTGCAAGAAAAAATAAAGGAATAGTAATTTTAATAAATAAATGGGATTTAATTGACAAGGGCTCAACAAATACAAAAAAAGTTCAGGAAAAAATTAAAGGTGAGATCAAGCCATTTACAAATGTTCCAATAATTTTCATATCAAGTTTAACAAAACAAAGGGTATTTAAAGCTTTAGAATCTGGAATGGACGTCTACAACAACAGGCAAAGAAAAATTGTCACTAGAAAACTCAATGACAAGTTGATTCCAATTATTTCAAAAAATCCTCCACCCGCTACTAAAGGTAAATATGTAAAAATTAAGTTTTGCACACAGTTACCATCATCATATCCCCAATTTGCTTTTTTTTGTAATCTTCCACAGTATGTTAAAGAACCTTACAGAAGATTTCTTGAAAATAAAATAAGAGAACTTTACAACTTTGAAGGTGTGCCAATTAGTGTTTTTTTTAGAAAAAAGTAAAATTTAAAGCTCATTTTTAATATTGATTAAAATTGTCTTTAATTTTTCTAGAGTTCTAATGATTTCAAATTTTTTTTTAGATAATTTGAGTTGTTCTTTTGCTCCATCAAGCGTATAACCTTTTTCTTTTACCAAATGATGAATTATTTGAAACTTTTCAATGTCGAGTGCAGAGTATCTTCTTGTGCCTTTGAGATTTTTTTTTGGTTGCAAAACATCAAACTCTTTCTCCCAGTAACGAATTAGTGATGGATTTACACTGAAAGCTTCTGAGATTTCACCAATTGTGTAGTACAGTTTTTCGGGCAGATTAATATGCATTATTAATCCAATGATTGATTTTCTTGACTGGCAATTTTTAATAATTCCTCAAATTCCTCAGGTGTTAGATTTCCATAGTAGAAATTTATTGGATTAACTCTTTTACCATCTTTAATGACTTCGTAATGTAAGTGAGGGGCTTGTGATCGTCCAGTATTTCCGACATATCCTATTATATCTCCTTTTTTTACGATTTGATTTCTCTTTACATTATACTTATTGAGGTGAGCATAAAGTGTTACATAACCAAATCCATGATCAATTCTAATATGTTTTCCATATCCTGATGATCTAGAATCTGCACGAATAATCTTACCATCGCTTGCAGCATATATTGGTGTCCCTCTGGGTGCACTAAAATCCATTCCGCCGTGCATTCTTCTAGATTTTGTAAAAGGATCAATTCTGTAACCAAATCCAGAGGCCATTCTAGTTAAATCGTCATTTTTAACAGGCTGGATTGATGGAATTGCAGCCAATAATTTTTCTTTTTCTCCTGCTAATCTTTCAATTTCATCTAATGATTTAGATTGGATTACAATTTGTTTAGTTAGAATATCTATTTTTTTGGTGGTTTCAATTATTAGATCAGAATTTTTATATCCAATAAGATTTTCGTATCTGTTAACTCCTCCGAAACCAGCTTTTCTTACTTCACTGGGTATTGGGTTGGTTTCAAATAAAACTCTGTATATATTATTATCTCTTTGTTCGATATTCTCCAAAACAACATTTAACTGGTTTATTTTTTTATTCAAAAGATCAAATTGGATTTTATAATTTGAAATTTCTCTTGCTTGTGATAGTTCCGTAGGAGTGTTTATTACGGAAGAATTTAGAAGAATTAAAAGTATCATACTTCCAAATATGAATGACGCAAATAAGAACGAAAAGATTTTTTTAAGTTGAGACTTACTATTTATTTCAATCTTTCTGTATGAAAGAGTGTTGGGGTCATAATAGTATTTGGTCTTAAACATTAACTAAATTATAGTATTTTTACAGATTAAGAGAACATTTACAATAGTCAAAAATAATAAAATTATTAAATAGTTTTTCTAACAAGCTTAAATGGATTCAAGTCAAATTCGCTCTACATTTTTTAAATTCTTTGAGGAGAAAAAACATAAAATAGTAGATTCAGCTCCGATGGTCTTAAAAAATGACCCTTCATTAATGTTTACAAATGCAGGAATGAATCAATTCAAGAGCCACTTTTTAGATTGTTCTGAGTTAGTTGACAAAAGAGTTGCAAATACCCAAAAATGCCTTAGGGTCTCTGGAAAACATAATGATCTTGAAGAAGTAGGAATCGACACTTACCACCACACAATGTTCGAAATGTTAGGTAATTGGAGTTTTGGAGAATATTTTAAAAAAGAAGCTATTGAGTGGGCTTGGGAACTTTTAACAGAAGTGTACAAAATAGAAAAAAAAGATTTGTATGTAACAGTCTTTGAGGGATCAGTTAAAGATGGTACAACGATAGATTCCGAAGCCAATGATATATGGAAAGGTATCATAGATGAAGATAGAATCGTTTTGGGAAACAAAAATGATAATTTTTGGGAAATGGGTGACCAAGGACCGTGTGGTCCGTCCTCAGAAATTCATATTGACATTCGCCCTGAAAAAGAAAAAAATAAATTACCTGGTATTGAATTAGTAAATAAAGATCATCCTGAAGTGATCGAAATTTGGAATCTTGTATTTATTGAATTTAATAGAAAAAAGGATGGTAGTTTAGAGAAATTACCATCAAAACATATTGATACAGGAATGGGTTTAGAAAGATTAGCAATGGTTATTCAAGGCCACAAATCCAATTACGATACAGACATATTTAAACCTCTTATTAATGAACTTGAACAAATTTGTAGAGTAAAATATGGAGAAAAAGAAGATATTGATACAGCGATAAGGGTAGTAGTTGATCATGTAAGAGCTATTGCTTTTTCAATAGCTGACGGACAGTTGCCATCTAACAATGGTGCTGGTTATGTAATAAGAAGAATATTAAGAAGAGGTGTTAGATATGGTTATACTTTTTTAAACCAAAAAAATCCATTTATTTACAAACTTGTAAAAAAATTATCATTCCAATTTTCGTCAGTTTTCCCTGAAATTAAAAGCCAAATTGAATTAATTGAAAATGTGATTAAAGATGAAGAAAATGCATTTTTTAGAACATTGGAAAATGGTATTATCAAATTAAATCAGATTATTAAAAATATTAGTGAGGATAAAATATCTGGGGATGATGCTTTCTTATTATATGACACTTATGGGTTCCCAATTGATTTAACTTCTCTTATACTTAA
Source organism: uncultured Bacteroidota bacterium (assembly GCA_902523635.1). Taxonomy (GTDB): domain Bacteria; phylum Bacteroidota; class Bacteroidia; order Flavobacteriales; family Flavobacteriaceae; genus MAG-121220-bin8. Next base: position 21,644 of record CABZAE010000004.1, read on the forward strand.
AGAAAAAGGACTTGATTATGACCACAAAAAATTTGAAAAACTTTTAGAAAAACAAAAAATCAGATCAAAATCAGACCAAACAAAATCTATTGATGATTGGATAATAATTAATAATTCAAGCAATACAACATTTATTGGTTATGATCATTTTAATTCAAAATCTAAAATTTTAAAATATAGATTAGTTGAAGACAAAAACGGCAAAATACTATACCAAATAGTTTTTGATAAAACACCATTTTACGCTGAGGGAGGTGGTCAAATTGGAGATTCTGGATTTTTTAAGTTAGATTCCTCAAAATCTGAAAAGTTTTCGATTCTAAATACGTTTAAAGAAAATGAAACAATAATTCACATTTCGGAAAATATTCCAAAAAACAAACATCAAGAATTCCTTTTAAACATTGATTATAAAAAAAGATCCTCAATTAGTCGCCATCATACTGCGACTCACCTTTTGCATCAAGCTTTAAGAAATATTTTGGGAGATCACGTTCAACAAAAAGGTTCTTTAGTTTCTGAAAACTATCTTAGGTTTGATTTCTCTCACTTTTCAAAACTAACTTATGATGAATTAAATAAGGTTGAAACTTTTGTTAATGAAAAAATCTCTGAGAAAATTGATTTGGTTGAAAAAAGAGACTCAACACTTAATGAATGTCTCGAATTAGGTGCAATTGCATTGTTTGGTGAAAAATATGGTAAATACGTAAGGTCAATTAAATTTGGAGATTCCTTTGAATTGTGTGGTGGAACTCATGTTAAAAACACTATTGACCTACGTACTTTGATCATAACATCTGAGTCAGCCATTTCAACTGGAGTTAGAAGAATTGAAGCTTTGTGTGGCGATAGTGCACTTGATTTTCTTAAAAACAGATCCAAAACAATTGATCAAATCAATAAAATTTTGTCGACTAGTGTAGATCATGTTGATTCAATAAAAAAGTTAAAGGAAAATAATTCACTAACCCAAAAAAAACTTGATAAAACAAATGATCAATTAATTAACTATTATCTTAAAGATATACAACAAGAATTAATTGTTAAAAATGACATAAATTTTTGTTCAATCAAGATAAACTGTGAGCCTCAAGTTCTAAAAAATATAGCATTTAAGTCATCAAAATTAATTGAGAATTTAGTTTTAATTATAGGTTCAATCTATCAAGATAAAGTATATGTAATTTGCCAGATTTCCAAAAATCTAACAGAACAAAAAGGAATGGATGCTAGAGAAATAAATAAAAAAATATGTGATGAAATTGAAGGTAATGGTGGAGGTCAGTCTTTCTTCACAACCGCCTCTAGTCCAAATACCCAAAAACTTGATGGGCTTTTAAATTCTTCTGAAAAAATTGTTTTTAATTCTTAATTTTTTCGGATCCAGGGGGATAATATGCTAAAATTTTATTAACGTAGTTGCTAATCATTTCATCTCTATTTTCAGTACGATTGTCGAGATAACCTATTCCTTTGCCTTGCCAAATAAGTTGTTTGGATTTTGCATCAATTATATCAATATACAATACTCCCTCAGAAGTCGAATGGGAAATTCTTCGATACCCATTACCAAAATAAAATGGTGACCAACCATAAAAATAAGGGTTGTAAAAGGAATTATCAATATAAATATTTTCTGATGATTCTGTAGAAATGTTAATTAATAGGTCGGGTGTTTCACTGATAACCAATTGTTTGGATTTTAAATTCTCTTCAATGGCTTTTAAAATTCTTTTTTTGTCAATATCAGAAATTTCAACTTGATCAATACCGGCTTTGTAAAAAGCGAAAGACATGTATGAGTTAAAATTGGCTTCAGAATCAAAGTCAGAATAAACTCTAATTGAATAACAACCGTTTAAAAGAAATAATAAGGATATTAGTAGGAACTTTTTCATATAAAATCTTTAAGCAATAATTGTGCCTTTTAATTTAGTATAAATAATATTATGTTTGAATAACTCGAACAAACATAATGTTTTCTTTCGCAAATAAAACTATCACAAATCAGAAAGTTGATCTACCAATTTTAAACAAAAAAAAAATTGAGTTGTTTATTAAACGAGAGGATCTTATTCATACTATTATTTCTGGAAATAAATTTAGAAAACTAAAATATAACATTTTAGAATTAAAAAAATTAAGAAAAAGACAAATTATAACTTTTGGAGGGGCATTTTCGAATCATTTATTTGCATGTGCTTACTTAGGTTACATTAACAAAATTAAAACTGTAGGAATTATAAGGGGCGAGGAACTGGAATTTGAAGAATTAAATTATAATCTAAAGCAATGTCAAAAATTTGGAATGGAACTTAAATTTATTTCAAGAAATGAATATAAAGAAAGAAATAATCTTAGATATCAAAAATATCTCTTAAATAAATTTGATAGATCTTACTTAATTCCAGAGGGTGGAACTAATGATTTAGGGGTTTTAGGATGCCAAGAAATACTTAATGAAAATGATAAATATTTTGATTCAATTTGCTGTCCTGTTGGATCTGGAGGAACAATTTCAGGATTAATAAATGAATCTAAAGAAACACAAATTGTTATCGGATTTTCGGCATTAAAATCCAGTGGAGTTGAAAAGGTAATTAATGGATTTGTTACAAAAAAAAATTGGAAAATTTATCAAGATGATTTGTTTGGTGGTTATTCCAAAATTGATGAAAAATTAGTTAGTTTTATAAATGATTTTTTTAGGAATTACAAAATTTTATTGGATCCAATTTACAACTCCAAGATGCTATATAAGATTATTAGTTTAATCAACAATAATAACCATGACTTTGGCAAGAAGATTTTAATGATTAATACGGGAGGTTTACATTCGATAAAGGGAATCAACCAAAAACTATCAAAAAAAGGATGCTCAATAATAAATCAATAATTTTTTTATTATCACTTATTTTTCTGTCTTGTGGATCAAATAAATTATCATATGAGAAGAAAAACGTTAGAAATATTGAAAATAAATCGTCAAAATCGATTGAAAGATTTTTCAAATCTATGTCGTCAAAAGAAAGAACACATTGGTATGTAAATACATACAGAAAGATTGCAATAAACGAAATGAGAAAATACTCTATACCTGCAAGCATAACTATGGCTCAAGGTATATTGGAGTCAAACTCTGGAATGGGATCTTTGGCGATGAAATCAAATAATCATTTTGGAATAAAATGTCATAAATCTTGGAGAGGTAAAAAAGTTTATCATGACGATGATAAAAAGGGGGAGTGTTTTAGAAAATATAAAAACCCTGAGAAATCTTATAGAGATCACTCGCTTTTTTTGGTAAACAGGGACAGGTATGGGGATTTGTTTAAAATTAAGGGTGGTAATTATGTCAAGTGGGCAATTGGTTTAAAATCTGCAGGATATGCTACAGATCCAAGTTATGCACAAAAACTAATTTCTTTAATTGATAGATACGAATTGTGGAAATTAGACGGTTTAAAAAAACCTATTAAGTCTAAAAAGGAGTTAAAGCAAAAAAATGTAAAATCAGTCGAAGATAAATCCTTACCAAAAAATAAAGACAAAATTTCAAACATTAAACAATATGTAGTAAAAAAAGGTGATACTCTTTTTAGTATATCGAAAAAATACAATGTAAGTCTCAGTGAGTTAAAAAAAATAAATAAAATCCAATCCAATGAAATTAGTGTTGGACAAATATTAAAAATTAAATAGATGTCATATAAGAAAAGTGTAAAACTATTTAATGATGCAAAAAAAGTAATTCCTGGGGGGGTTAACTCACCAGTAAGAGCATTTAAGTCAGTTGGTGGAAACCCAATTTTTGCTTTAAAGGCAAAAGGAGCATATGTTTATGATGAAGATGGTAATAAATATATAGATTTCATTTCATCGTGGGGCCCGATGATTCTTGGACATGCTCATCCCAAAATAATTAGTGAAATTAATAGAGTTGCTAAAAACGGAACCTCATACGGGATGCCTACTTTACTTGAAACAAAATTGGCTAAACTTGCTATTTCAATGGCTCCAAATATTGACAAAATAAGATTTGTTAATTCAGGAACAGAGGCATGTATGAGCGCAATACGTTTAGCTCGAGGTTTTACCAAAAAAAATAAGATTATTAAATTTTCAGGGTGCTATCACGGCCACTCTGATTCTTTTTTGATTGATGCTGGAAGTGGAGCTGTAACTTTTGGCGAACCCAACAGCCCCGGTGTAACCCCAAGTACTGCTAATGATACGATTGTGTCACCATATAATGACTTCGAAAGTTTGAAAAAAATCTTTGAGAATAACACTGGTGAGATCGCTGCCGTTATCATTGAACCGATTGCAGGTAATATGGGCTGTATTCTCCCAAAAAATGATTTTTTGTTCAAACTAAGAAAAATCTGTAGTGAAAATGAAACTTTACTAATTTTTGATGAAGTTATGACCGGTTTTAGGTTAGCTAAAGGTGGTGCACAGGAAAGATTGGGTGTTAATGCAGATATAATTACATATGGAAAAGTCATTGGTGGTGGCCTCCCTGTGGGAGCATTTGCGTCTAGAAATGAGATCATGAATGAGTTGTCGCCTGATGGAAAAATATATCAAGCCGGGACTCTTAGTGGAAATCCGTTGGCAATGATTGCGGGCTTAACCACACTAAATATTTTGAATGAAAACCCTGAAATATACAAAAGTCTAGATAGCAAGACTGAGTATTTAAAAAAAGGAATGATTTCAATATTAAAAAAAACTAAAATTCCTTTTACTATAAATAGTTTTGGATCAATGATTTCATTACATTTTTGTAAAAATCCTGTAGTAGACTTTAAATCAGCAATGAAAGGAGACAACCAACATTTCAAAAATTATTTCCACGGAATGCTCAAAGAGGGAATCTACTTGCCCCCGAGTCCTTTTGAAAGCTATTTTCTTAACGATTCACTTTCCTTTGATGATATAGAATATACACTAAGTTCTCTTGAAAAGATTATAGAAAAAATTTAAGTTTTGCTCATATCAATAATACTTTGAATTTTTATAATCAAATTCTGAGCGTGGATCTTGCTCATTTGATCATTGGTTTTTTTCAAATATTTAGATAAGTCTTTTTCAATAGTCATTATTTGGCTTAATGCAACAGCTCTTATGTCAGATTGACTAACTTTAATTGTGGTGGTGTAGTTCCTGTAGCTTGGTGAGACATAATCCTGCTCGTTCTTAAGTAAATGTTCTATTCTTTCGATATAAGCAAGTTGAAGATTCCTTCTAAATGTTTCAATTTTAGAAAATTGATAAATTTCGTTCCAAATCCCTTTTCTTAAGTCGCTCATCATTTCGATGTAACTGTAGGCTTGATCTCCGTTAAGTGCTTCATTTTCAATCATTCGCGCTATTCTTCCAAAATCCAAAAGTCTATTCAAATAGCTGGACTGCATAGATCTTATTCTATTAATAGTCCCAGCAAATTCAATTTTGGTTAAAATTTCTTTATCAATAATCCAGAACGGTGTTTTAAATAAATTTTGATTTAAAAAAATTAAACATGCCTTTTGAAAACTTTTATCGACATGAGAATAGACGGCTCCTTTCTGATCAGCGGTTTTGTAATACTGGTAAACACCACCTATATTATTTGTTACATGACCCATATATCTTCTAAATTGGCTTAAAACTTGGCCATACATATATTCGAGCTCGTCATAAGTTTCGCCATCCTCAGTAGTCCAATCAATTAATTTTGGAACTATTCTTTTTAAGTTTTTTATTCCATACTCACTCGCTTTGATTGCATCATCACCAAGATCCTCAGTTTGAGAACTGGGATCAATACCAGCACTACCAAATCTATACATCATGTCATTTTCTTTTTCAATAATCCAACTCTTTAAAATTTTAATTTCTTCATCTTGACTTACATCAAGTATCGGCTTGTACCCCCATTTTACTGAATACTTATCATAGATACCAACATTCGGACTTTCCCATTCGGATGGTGTTAGCACTACATTTTCATCCTGAGGTTGTGCCACATAATTAAATCTCGCATAATCCATAACAGAGGGAGCTGTTCCATACTTTTTTGTAAATGAAGATGATCTCAGTGAATCTACTGGATAGGCACTACTGCTGCCCATGTTGTGTGGTAAGCCAATTGTGTGTCCAACTTCATGTGCTGAAACAAACCTGATTAGTTGACCCATGACCTCGTCTTCAAATTCAGTAGATCTAGCCTTGGGATTTACAGCAGCTGTTTGAACAAAATACCAATTTCTCAAAAGTTTCATTACATTATGATACCAATTTATATCAGACTCTATAATTTCACCAGATCTGGGATCACTTACATGTGGTCCATTAGCATTAAGTGAAGGCGAAGCCAAATATCTAACAACTGAATATCTAATATCCTCAGGACTCCAATCAGGATCTTCCTCCTTTGTGGGTGGGTCCTTTGCTATAATAGCGTTTTTAAACCCTGCCTCTTCAAAAGCAGCTTGCCAATCTTCAATTCCTAGTTTTATATATTTTTTCCATTTTTTTGGGGTTCCACGATCTAAATAATATACTATTGGTTTTTTGGGTTCAACCAATTCTCCATTTTTAAAATTTTCAATGTCTTCATCACGTACTTCTAATCTCCATCTGTCCAAATACTTAACTGTTTCAGCTTCTTGGTTATCAATCCCATAGTCTGTTTGGCTTGTCGTAAACCAACCAACTCTCTCGTCGAAGTACCTTCTTTTCATAGGGACTTTCGGCAGAAGAATCATAGAGTTATTCAAAACCATTGAAACAACCCCATTTTTTGTATTGGATGATCTGTAAGTTTTAATGTGCCGAGACTCAACATTTAATGGAAAACTTCTGATGGATTCTATAAATGACAGTTTTGTATCTAAACTAGATAAATTATAAGTTTTTCTGGATGATTGTGGAAATCCAAATGACTTGACGTCTCTTTCGAAAAGTTCTGTAACATCAATTAATAATGAATTTTTGGACTCATTTATTGCCTCAACACTGAAACTAGCTATAATAGGTTCAAAGTTTGAATTTGACACAGCTTCTCTCATGGGCAAAGAATCAGATGCAAAAACAGAATATGATGCCTCTCTCAAAAGTATTTTATTATTAAATTTTTCCCATCTCAACACCTGTTCACTCATTTTGTGTCGAGATAATGGAATTTCTCTGGCCATTTTTACAATTCTAGTGACCATTAAAAACTCCCTGTTTAATAAGCTGTCATTGATTTCAAAATAAAATTTTTCATCAACTTTATGAACGTCAAATAAGCCCTGATCAGTAACGGTGTTATCATCAATTATTTCGCTGTAATTTTTTAAGTCTTGACTTGAATTCTGTTCGTTGGCCTCTTTTATGGCGTCTATTAGTTCATCACGACTTTGGGAATTAACTTTATCAATTGAAGCGAGCGCAAAGAAAAAAAATAAAACCAGAAATTTATATTTATCAATCATAATTTTAATTTATATCAATTTTTGAGAAAGTTAATGATTTTCAGAGATAATGCTATTAAAATAACTTAACTATTTGTCTTGAACCATTCTGCTACATTATCGAGTTGTAATGCATCTAAATTTAATTTGTTTTTCTTTCTAAAGCCGTTAAGCTTTTGATGAACCTGAGTAGGTTTATTGGATAACAAACTTTCAGTATCAACATAAATTTCCATTACAATGTCAATCCAATCCTCATTTACTCCAATAGTCAAAAAATCTGATCTTTTTGAGATTGGTTTATTTATCTGAGGTTTCATTTGCGGGAAAAAAATAACCTCTTGTATTGATTTTTGATTAGTAAAGAGCATTACCAAGCGATCAATTCCTATACCAATCCCAGATGTAGGAGGCATACCATATTCAAGTGCTCTGACAAAATCCTTGTCAATGTACATAGCTTCCTCATCACCTTTTTCGCTAAGTTTTAATTGATCTTTAAATCTCATCATTTGATCAATAGGATCATTTAGTTCTGAATAAGCATTGGCTATTTCTTTTCCATTTATAAATAATTCAAATCTTTCAGTAAGCTTTGGATTATTACGATGTTCTTTAGTTAATGGACTCATTTCTTTTGGATAGTCAATAATAAAAGTAGGTTGGGTGTAATGATGTTCACATTTTTCTCCAAAAATAGCATCAATTAACTTTCCATATCCCATATTGCTCTCCACTTCGATACCTAATTTTTTAGCTGTTTCGAACATTTGTTTTTCATCAAAATCTGAAACATCAATTCCTGTGTGTTCTTTGATTGAGTCCAAAATACTAATTCGTTTGTAAGGAGCTTTTAAATTAATTTCCTTACCATCTAAATTTATTAATGTTGATTTATTAATCGATATCGAAATCTCTTCAATTAATTTTTCAGTCAATTCCATCATCCAATAATAATCTTTGTATGCAACGTAAAGTTCAATCATCGTAAACTCAGGGTTGTGAGTCCTATCCATTCCTTCGTTTCTGAATGCCTTAGCGAATTCGTAAACTCCTGCAAAACCACCAACAATCAATCTTTTTAAATATAGTTCATTAGCAATTCTTAGGTAAAGTGGGATGTTTAAAGCATTATGGTGAGTTGTGAATGGCTTGGCGGATGCACCACCAGGAATTGGTTGTAGTACAGGGGTTTCGACTTCTAAATAATCTCTTTTATTTAAAAAGGTTCTGATCCTATCAATTATTTTGGTTCTTTTAATAAAAGTTTCTTTAACAGAGCTGTTAACAATTAAGTCAACATAACGCTGACGGTACCGAGATTCAGGGTCATTAAACTCATCGTAAGAGTTTCCCTCAGAATCAGTTTTGGGTAGTGGCAGAGGCTTTAGACTTTTACTTAGAAGTGTGAATTTTTTCACAAGCACTGTCATTTCTCCAACTTTAGTTGTGAAAAGGGATCCGTTGATCCCAATAATATCCCCAATGTCAAGCAGTTTTTTATAAACATCATTATAAAGTGATTTATCTTCTCCTTGACAAATTTCGTCTCTGTTGAAATATAATTGGATTTTACCTTCATTATCCAATAACTCGGCAAAACTTGCTTTACCCTGGATCCTTCTTGACATCAAACGTCCTGCAATTTTTACAGATTTTCCCTCTTCGAAACTGGATTTTATTTTTTTTGAATCAGTTGAGGTTTCAAAAGAATGTTGGGGATAAGGGTTGATTCCATAGTCAATAAGTTTTTCAAGCTTCTCTCTTCTTATTTTTTCTTGCTCCGACAACATTTTTATTTTCAAAGATAAAAAATAGATAGTTACATACAATGTTAGGGTCTCAATTCAAGTTAAAATATAATATAGTATTTAGTTATTCATTGGATAAGTATAATGTCATTTAATTTTAACTTTCTTTTACTTAGTTTTACAACAATAACATTAGATTTGAATAAAGTCGTAAAAATCCACGAATTAGGTCTATATGAATATGATGAGGCTTATGAATATCAACAAAAACTTTTTAACGATATAGTTGATGTTAAGATTTCCAATAGAAAAAAAAATAAAAAAAAACCTACCCAAAATCATTTAATTTTTGTTGAACATCACAGTGTTTACACTATGGGTAAAAGTGGAAACATATCAAATTTATTAATACCTAAAGAAGAACTTTTGAATAGAGGAATAAAATTCGTCAGGACTAATCGTGGAGGAGACATAACCTATCACGGACCTGGGCAAATTGTATGTTACCCAATTTTAGATCTCGATAATTTTTTCACTGATATCAACAAATATCTAAGGTCACTCGAAGAGGTCGTTATCAAAACACTAGAACATTATAAAATTGACAGCTATAGAAGTAAAAATGAGACTGGAGTTTGGCTAAAATCAAATAATATTGAAAGGAAGATTTGTGCTCTAGGAGTTAAGGCGAGTAGATGGGTAACTATGCATGGATTAGCATTGAATGTAAATACAGATCTCGGTTTTTTTGATAATATAATTCCCTGTGGAATAAGGAATAAGTCCATAACTTCGATCTCAAATGAGTTGGGATGTGAAATTAAAATTGAGGAAGTAAAACAAAAAATTATTGAAAATTTTTTGGACGTTTTTTCAGCTAAATTAGTTAATTAAGTAAACCAGAATTTCATTCTTTTCGCCCATAGTAACCAGTAGTTTTAATTTATTTTTTTTGGTACTCATATCTATCACACTGGTCCCATAAATTGGAAAGTTTTCTATTAAAGATCCGTCACTGCTGAATAAATATATTTTCTTGAGATCTAAATCTGTAATTGAAACAATATCATTAAAAAATAATTTTGGATTTGTGTAATTTCCAAATTTCAATTCAAAATTTATATTGTTAATTGTCATGATGTTTTCACTTATGTGTATCAAATTATTTTGATTGCTAACAAAGCTATATTCGGAGTCAAGTGGGAGTGGAGTGATTTCAGTATTTCCATTTAAATCAATTGTTACAAGATCGTTATTCATCACGAAATTAAAGGAGTTTTTGTATTTAAAAATTTCACTTATGGGAGATTTTAGTTTTTCATTAATATTAAGTCTAATGTTTCCCCGCCTGTCGAGAATTAATAGTTTTTTTTCGGTATTTACCACCAAAAAATCTTTAGAACCTATCCTAAAATGTTTAGGAATTGAGCTTATAGGACTGCGAATATTTTTGGTGCTAAAGCCCTTGACTATTTTCATGCTAGAGTCCAACATTTTAATATCATTTTCAAAGCAAATTAAAAATCTGTAATTTCTGTTCTTGTCATAATCAAATACGGAAAGACCTATAACTTTATTATTATTTTTGTGTTTAACTTTTTTGACTAAATTTCCATTTTTATCAATTATCATGAAGCTTTTATTCGTAACAAAAGCATATTGAAGTCTCCCGTTTTTATAAAGATCAACTTGGTGTACTTTTCCAATAACTTGATCTTCAATTTTTTTTCTCCAAATAATATTCCCATCCTCACTAACAAGGTAAAGATTGTTGCTTTTATCTTGAGTAATAATTTCAGGCTTTTTTGTTATGTAATTTTTGACCCATTTTGGAGCTAAACTTATTTCATTGTTAAATTTTAAGTTAAAAGCAACTTTTGGTCCTTTTTCAACAAATTGTTCATTTAATTTTTCAATGTAACGTGTGTTGTATACTATATTTTCATCTATAAATGTGTGATCTAACCAAAAGTTGTATTTCTCTGTATCAACATTAAGTTTCTTTAATAAATCTTCACTAAAATAATTTGTGTTATAAACTCGTAAGATATTGCTTGCTTCAGGAAGGTTTTGTAATTTTTTATCAAAATCAGTTGAGAAGCCTAAAGTAGATTTATTTGTATAATTTAAAATTATATATTCCAATGATTTGGAGTAATTGGATATGAGTAATTTATTTTCCATTAGAGTGCCAAATTTCTGTTTTTTCAGCGAAAAACCTCTGTTGATGTTTTCAGTTAGAAATAATCCATCATTGAGTTCAAAAATATCATAATCACGATACTTTGTTAATGATTTTGTTGCTTCAAGAATTTTGGATTTGAGCTTGTTAATGTTTTTAAAAACAGAGACCGAAACAGTATCATTCTCAAAAAAAATATTTCCAATTTCATTTATATCATAAAACAACGAGTCATTTGATATTTTTTTAAACTCATCAACAGAAACAAAATTTTTCAAATTTGACAAATAATCATAATGGCTGTGTGAGAACCTTTCTATCTTTTTAAAATTTAGCGGAACAATAGATTTAAAATTGAATTTGCTACTTTTAATTCCGACTAAAGTATTTATTTTTCTAAATAATGAGTCTTTGATTATACCTACACCATTTAGAGTTAGTTTATTGTTTTTAATGTCAATATCATTCTGCATCCAATTAAACGTTTCATTTTGAAAAAATAGAGAATTTGTATTATCATCGTTTAAAATTTTAGAAAACTTACCGTTATATAAAAGTGAAATTTTAGAATTTGAAATTTGATAAAGCTTTGACAAATCAGAGTTACTTTCGGTTTTTAAATATGTCGAATTTCTCAAAGAGTTTTCAATTAATAGTTTACTTTTTGACTGAAGATATATACCATTCTTAACAGCAGAAAATAAATAATTATCATTGAACTTGATTTGTCTAATCGCGAACCCATTATAAACCGTGGAATCAATCACCTCAAGGTTTTTTTCAATATTTAACTCACTAGTAATTATAAGGGGGTGAATTTTATCATTACCCATATCGTGATAACTTATTACCAGTGGTTTGTCTAGAAAATTATCAATTTTAGAATCAAAATTGTAATCAATTATTGTATTAAAACCTTCAAAGAATTTTTCAAAATTAGGTAGATTAATTGACTCAATTTTCAAAATAAAAACAGGTTTTGTGGGAACAAGATCAATCAATTGTGTTTCTGAGACATTAAAGTTCTTACAGCTTGAAAGAACTAACATTATTATGATCAAATTCCTAACTTTCATAAAATATTCATATAAATTTAATGAACATATCACTTAATTTAATCTATTTTAAAACTTTTTCTGTGGTGAATTGTCTTTCCATGATTTTTAATTGCATTTCTGTGTTGCATAGTGGGATATCCTTTGTTTCTATCCCATTGATAGGCAGGAAATTTTTTTGATAAATTCCTCATGTACCTGTCCCTTGATGTTTTAGCCAGAATTGAGGCAGCAGCGATACTCATGTAAGTGGCATCACCTTTAATTATACATTTATAAGGTATTTTCATTTTTGTTTCAAAAAACTTACCATCAACTAAAATAAATTCAGGTTTTGTTTTCAAGTTTTCAATTGTTTTATTCATGGCCAGAATTGATGCGTTAAAAATATTTAAATTATCAATCATTTCTACTGAAACATGGTAGACAGAATAATCAATTGCATTTTTTATTATTTCGGAACGAAGAATTTCTCTTTTTTTTTCAGAAATTTTTTTTGAATCATCAAGTTCTGAACAATAATATCTCTTTGGTAAAATGACAGCTGCTGCGGTAACCGGACCCGCTAAGGATCCTCTACCAGCTTCATCAGTACCACATTCAATTAACTTTGTAAATTGTCTCTTTAGCATTAAAATAAGTCAGTTTAGTAAAGTTCTTCGAAATATATAACTTTACTGAAAGTAAATTAATGAAAATTAAACTTTTCTTTCTACTGTATTTTTCAGCCTTAAGCTTGACTTTTTCACAATCTAATAATAAAAATATTGATCTTTTAAGAATGGGTGATATGATTGATAAAAAGCAAGATAGTTTAAAATCCAAACTTCCTCCAATCGAGTTGTATCAATTTATAAATATTGAAAATGACACTGTTTTTCTTGATACTACACTAACAATAAAGAAACATTATAAATTTAATTATCTAAGAAAGGACGATTTTGGTTTACTCAAGTTTTCTAATATAGGTCAGACCTACAATGAACTAATCAAAACTTATGATAAAATTTCAATTTATCCGGTGAATAGTTTTGAATCAAAGAAACATGCTTACATAGCAAGAAATGAAATAAGTTACTATCGGGTTCCTACTCCACTGACAGAACTTTTATTTAAAACGGTAATGAAACAAGGTCAACATACAGATGCATTTTTTTCTTCAAATTTTTCAGAAAGATTAAACTTTTCAGTTGCATTCAAAGGGCTTAGGTCTTTAGGTAATTATCAAAATATTTTAGCGGGGTCAAAACAATTTAGATTCACTTCTAATTATGTTTCCTCTAACGATAAATATAATTTTAAATTACATTATGTGACTCAGAGTTTTGAAAATCAAGAAAATGGAGGACTTACTGATGAATCTTTAATGAATTTTGAAAATAAAGATCCTCTATTTAACGAGCGCTCTAAGCTTTCAGTCAAGTTTGAAAATGCAACTAACAACTTTACTAGTAAGAGGTATTTCATTAATCAGGAATTTTTACTAACCCGTAAAAAAAGCAACAATTTATTTTCAATTGGTCACAATTTAGAGTACGAAACAACCAAGAATATATTTGAACAATCAAGCCCATCAGAATTTTATGGAAAATTAAAACCAGAGCTTAGTAATATTATGGATAGAACTAACATCAAAACAAGCAAAAATGAGTTCTATACCTTCTTAAACTCAAATTTGCTTGGTAAACTAAAAGTCACTTATTCTAATTATAATTATGATTATTCTACAAATGTAATGTCAGAGACTAGCAATAAAATCAATGCAAATGAGAACGCAGTCTCGTTAAAATTTAATCGAAACCTACTCGGTCAAAAATTCGAATTTGATATTAGTAAAAACCTATTTGGTGAAAAATTAGGCGACTTTTTTGTAGTTAATGTGTCATCAAATAAAAACTTCAACTATGACTTGGGGTTTTCAATTGTTAGCAAACATCCAGGATTATATTACGAGTTGTATGAAAGTAGTTATTCTGAACTTAATTGGAGTAATGAGATTAAAAAAAAATTAAATACAAATATTTTTTTAAAAATAAAAACCGAAAAACTAGGAGCCTTTACTTTTGATTTTAATAAAATTTCCAATTACACTTTTTTTAATTCAAATAATTTAAATAATCTTATTGTTGAAGTCAATCAAATTGACTCCAAAATAGAATATTTATTAGTTAAATGGCACAAAGAATTTAAATTTGGAAAGTTTCGACTTGACAACCAGCTAGCATTTCAAAATGTTAAACAGACAGGTGACTTTTTAAATGTACCAAAATTCATTTCGAGAAACACATTATATTATTCAAACAAGATTTTAAAGGGCGCACTTTTCTTTCAAACAGGTTTTTCTTTTAAATATTTTACAAAATTCTATGCTAATGAGTACAATCCTGCTATAAGTTCTTTTCATATCCAAAATCAGAAAAAAATTGGAGGATTTCCTTTGCTTGATTTTTTTGCAAATGCAAAAATCAAACAGACAAGACTCTTTTTAAAAGTTGAGCATTTTAATTCGTCAATGGTAGAAAACAACTTTTATTCATCACCTTCATATCCTTACAGGGATTTTATTGTTAGATTTGGTTTAGTCTGGAATTTCTTTAATTAAAAATTAGTTAGCAAAAGGAAGATCTCCCTTTTCTTTTGTTTCGAGTTCTGTCACCCCCATTAGGTACTTATCGACTTCATGAGCAGCTTCTCTTCCCTCAGAAATTGCCCATACAATTAAAGATTGACCTCGCCTCATATCACCAGCAGAGAAGATATGAGGAATATTTGTCTGAAAGTTTTTTGAAATTACTTTTCCATTAGCATCAGTTTGGACTCCGAGTTGTTCAACTATTGACTTTTCATGTCCTGTAAATCCTAGTGCTAGCAATACCATATCACATGGCCAATTTTTTTCAGTTCCTTCAATTTCAACAAGTTCACTATTTACACCATCCTTTCTAACCCATTCTACCTCCACAGTTTTCAGAGTTTTTACATTACCTTTTTCGTCACCAATAAATTCTTTAGTTAAGATACTCCATTCTCTATGTATACCCTCCTCGTGTGATGAAGTTGTTTTTAATTTAAATGGCCAGTAAGGCCAAGGATTTTCTTTGGCTCTGGTTTTTGGTGGCTTGGGCATTATTTCAAAATTAGTTACAGACAAAGCACCTTGTCTGTTAGATGTTCCAATACAATCTGAACCAGTATCACCTCCACCAATTACAATTACATTTTTTCCTTTGGCATTAAGATCCGGCTTTGTTTTCTTTAATCCATCAACAACTTCATTTTGTAGTTTTAAAAAATCCATAGATTGTTTTATTCCCTTAAGTTCAGAACCCTTAATTGGCAATTCACGACTGATGGTTGAACCAGTGCATAAAACAATGGAATCATAAGTTTCAAGCCTTTTAATTGGGAAGTTTTTACCCACTTCAGTATTGGTTCTAAATTTGATACCTTCTTTTTTTAATAATTCTACCCTTCTATCAATTATATGTTTTTCTAATTTAAAATCAGGAATACCATATCTCAATAATCCACCAATTTTATTATCCCTTTCAAAAACTTCGACGTGATGACCTGCTTTATTCAATTGTTGAGCTGCAGCTAATCCTGCAGGTCCAGACCCAATTACCGCAATTTTCTTTCCTGTTTTTTTTTGGGGAATATTTGGTTTAATCCAACCTTCTTGAAAACCTCTCTCAACAATATATTTTTCAATCATTTCAATTGAAACAGGTGGGTTTATTATTCCCAAAACGCATGCTGCTTCACAGGGTGCAGGACAAAGTCGACCAGTAAATTCAGGAAAATTATTAGTCGAATGTAAAATGTGTAATGCTTTTTTCCACTCATTGTTGTAAACAGCGTCATTAAAATCGGGAATTAAATTTCCGAGAGGACATCCACTGTGACAAAAAGGAACTCCACAATCCATGCATCTCCCACTTTGTTTTCTTAGATTACTGTCGGTTGGTTTTAATGTAAACTCTTTAAAGTTTTTCACTCTCTTATGAACAGGAATTTGAACCTCTTCAGATCTATCATATTCCATAAAACCCTTGTGCTTACCCATTTAATTTATTATTTCTGAAATTTTTTGTTTTGCCATTTTTTCCAGTGCTAGCTTATATTCGATTGGCATTATCTTAACGAAATTTTTTGACTCTTTTTTCCAGTTATTTAAAAGATGTTGTGCCATTCGACTTGAAGTGTAACTAAAGTGGTTTTCAGTCAGTTTTCTTATTAAATCTATATCTTGGGTACGAGGTTTTTCAAATTCAATCATTTCGGAGTTGAAATTATTTTTTTCAAAACTATCATTTTTGTAGATGTAAGCAATACCTCCACTCATACCAGCAGCAAAATTCCTTCCAACATTACCTAATATTAACACTACCCCTCCTGTCATGTATTCACATCCATGGTCACCTACACCTTCAACAACAGCTGTTGCTCCTGAGTTTCTAACACAGAACCTTTCACCCGCTATTCCATTTATATAAGCTTCACCTGAGGTTGCACCATACAATGCAACATTACCGGTAATGATATTTTCGTTGGAAACCAAAGATGACTTTTTAGGAATTTTTACAATTATTTTTGATCCGGACAGCCCTTTACCAAAATAATCATTTGTATTGCCCTCAATTACCATGGTTAAACCTCTGGTAGAAAAAGCACCAAAACTTTGACCAGCAGATCCTTTAAAATTTAATTTTAATGTGTCATCAGGAAGTCCCTTTGAGCCGTAAAGTTTAGAAATCTCATTGCTAATTATAGTTCCTACAGTTCTATCTGTATTTTTAATGTCATAGTCAAGAGTCATTTTAACTTTCTTTTCAATAGCAAATTTAGCTTCTTGTAATATTCTAAAATCCAAAACATTTTCAAGTCCATGGTCTTGTTTCGATTCATTTTTCAATGGATAAGATTTTGGAACTGAGGGTTTATGTAATATGGAAGATAAGTTTATGCCTTTTGTTTTGTAGTTTTTTACAGCATCTACCATATCCATTTTTTGACTTTGACCAACCATTTCATCAATTGTTCTAAATCCAAGATCCGCCATTATTTCTCTGAGCTCCTGAGCAACGAAATACATAAAATTAATGATGTGCTCAGGTTTTCCCTTAAAATTTTTCCTTAACTCCGGATCTTGTGTTGCGATTCCCACAGGGCATGTATTTAGGTGGCATGCACGCATCATCACACATCCAGAAGCTACTAGAGGAGCAGTTGAAAAACCAAATTCTTCGGCGCCAAGTAAACATGCTACTGCTACATCTCTACCTGTTTTGAGTTGACCATCACATTCTAATACTACTCTGCCACGAAGCCCATTCATGACCAAGGTTTGTTGAGCCTCAGCAATTCCAAGTTCCCAAGGAAGTCCTGCATGTTTTAGAGAAGTGAGAGGAGATGCACCTGTTCCACCATCAAATCCAGATATTAAAATAACATCTGCTTTGGCTTTTGCAACCCCAGCTGCAATAGTACCAACTCCAGCCTCAGAGACTAATTTGACATTAATTCTAGCCTCACGATTCGCATTTTTTAAATCATAAATAAGTTGAGATAAATCTTCAATTGAGTAAATATCGTGATGAGGCGGAGGACTTATTAAACCAACATAAGGAGTTGAATTTCTAACCTTTGCAATTAGAGGATTCACTTTGGGTCCAGGAAGTTGGCCACCTTCACCAGGTTTTGCACCCTGAGCCATCTTGATTTGGATTTCTGTCGCATTGGATAAATAGTGAGAACTCACACCAAACCTACCAGATGCAACTTGCTTGATCGAGCTGTTTTTTAAATTTCCAGTTTTATCTTTTTTGAACCTTGCTGGATCCTCACCACCTTCTCCGGAATTACTTTTTCCACCGATTTTGTTCATAGCGATTGCAAGGTTTTCATGTGCTTCCTTACTTATGGAACCGTATGACATTGCACCGGTTTTGAATCTTTTCACTATTTCAGTCCAAGGTTCTACTTCATCTATAGATATTGGATCGTGGTCAACAAAACGGAACATTCCCCTTAAAGTCATTAGTTGTTTACTTTGTTTATTGATTTGTTCTGAATAGATTTTGAAAGTTTCGTATTTGTCCTCTCTAACTGATTGTTGCAATTTTGAAATTGTAAGGGGATTGAGCATGTGAGATTCTCCATTTCTTCTCCAGCGATAATCTCCTCCAATGTCTAAACTCATAAATGAGTTTTGTTTTAAAAAAGAATTTTTATGGCGTTTTGAATGTTCTTTTTCTAGGCTGTAGAGTCCTATTCCTTCAATCCTAGAGGGCGTATTTGAAAAATATTTTTCTGTGAAACTTTTTCTTAATCCGAGAGCTTCAAAAATTTGTGAGCTCCTGTATGAGTGTAGAGTAGAAATACCTATTTTATTCATTACTTTTAGGATTCCTTTAGCAATAGCTTTGTTGTAATTCTCAATGGATTCTAGCAGGGTTTGATTGCTTAAAAAACCAGATTTATGGTGATATTCAATTATCTCATTTACTAGATATGGATTTATGGCACTGGCCCCGTATCCAAAAAGCATAGAAAAGTGATGAGGTTCTCTTGGTTCAGAAGATTCTATCACTATTCCGAATTTTGATCTTTTTTTCAACTTCATGAGTTGATGGTGAATATTTGAACAAGCCAGTAATATTGGTATTGCACCTATTTTCTTACTTACGCCACGGTCTGAAATAATAATTATGTTATATCCTTCATCAACTTTTTTACTTACTGAAAAAACCATGTCTTCAAGTGCTTTTTCAATTCCATTATGACCTTCTTTAATTTCATATAATGCACTCACGGAAAAAGCTTTAAAATTTTTACTTTTGAAAAATTTAATTTTATCTAAATCTTCGTTAGAAATTATTGGATTATTAATTTTTAATTTTTGGGAGTGATTAGGTACAATGTCAAAAACATTAAAATCACTGCCAATAGCCAAACTAGTGTCGGTAACAATCTCTTCTCTAATCCCATCAAGCGGTGGATTTGTTACTTGAGCAAATAATTGCTTGAAATAGTTGAACAGAAGTTGGGTTTTATTGGAAAGAACAGCTAAGGGAGTATCTGTGCCCATAGAGCCGATGGCTTCTTTAGCATTTTTACACATAGGAAGTATAATAGTTTTTAAGTCCTCCTCTGTGTAACCAAAAATCCTAAGTCTGGTTTCTAAGTCAAGTTTTTCAAGTGGAGTTTTATTTCCTGTGTAAGGAATGTCTTTCAGATGAAGAATGTTTTCATCAAGCCATTTTCTGTATGGGTATTTAGAAATAATCTGGGATTTTATTTCATTGTCTTCAATAATTCTACCTTCATTCATGTCAACTAAAAACATTTTGCCTGGCTCAAGCCTTCCATGCTTTTCAATATTTTCAGGCCTGATGTCAACCACACCTGTTTCAGATGACATGATAACATATCCATCCTTAGTTACAGAATAGCGAGATGGTCTTAAACCATTTCTATCGAGCAGAGCTCCTATAAAATTTCCATCAGTAAATGGAATAGAAGCTGGGCCATCCCAAGGTTCCATTATACATGAGTTAAACTCATAAAAAGCTCTTTTTTCGTCGGACATGGATTTATGTTTTTCCCAAGCTTCCGGAACCATCATCATCATGACTTCAGGAAGAGATCTGCCAGTTGCTAACAGTAATTCTACAACCATATCCATTTGTGCTGAATCCGATTTGCCCTCAAGAATTATTGGAAATATGTCTTTGATTTCAGGTCCTATGAATTCAGATTGCATCAATTCCTCTCTAGCTATCATTCTGGTGACATTTCCTTTGCGGGTATTAATTTCTCCATTATGACACATGTATCTAAAGGGTTGAGCTAAATCCCATGTAGGAAAGGTGTTTGTTGAAAATCTTTGGTGAACCAATGCAAGCCTCGTGACTAGATTTGGATTTGATAGGTCTAAGTAAAACCTATCAATGTCTTCAGGAATTAATAAGCCCTTATAAATTAGCGTTCTATTGTGTAGACTTGAAAAATAAAAAAAGTTTTTTTGAGATAGTGAAGTTTTAAAAATTTTATTTTCCGCAATTTTTCTTGCAACAAATAATTGAGTGTTAAACTCATTTTCTGACAAGCTTTTGTCTTCATATGTTACGAACACTTGCTTAATAGCAGGTTGTGAAAGAGCTGCAATCTTCCCAACTACTTTTGCATTTACAGGAACATCTCTCCAGCCAATTATACTTAAACCTCTTTTTTGAATTTCTTCTTCAAAAATTTTAATACAAAATTGCATCTGATTGATTTTCTGCGGGAGGAACACCATGCCAACGGCATAAGTTTTAGGATCAGGCAACACAAAATTGCACTCTTTTCTGAAAAATTCATCAGGGATTTCAATTAAAATTCCAGCTCCATCACCAGTTTTACCATCCGAGCTAACTGCACCTCTGTGTTCAAGACATGTTAAGATATTTAATGCTTTGTGAATAATATCATTTGTTTTCTTGCCATTTAAACTACATATGAAACCCGCACCACAATTGTCATGCTCAAATTCGGGAGAATATAATCCTTGCTTTTTATGCATTGAAAGTAAAATTTTGGGATACACAAAAGTAAAAATTGCTTTTACCAAAAAAAAAAAAATAATGACAAATTCTGTTTAAATATCAAGTTGACAATTATTTAAAGATATTTTGATTAATTGATATTTTAAACAACTTTTTTTTATTATTCATTAATTATTAAATAACATTATATATCAAATTTTTTTAATAAGTTTGAGCCTCAATATAAATCATGGATTTAATCATAATTTCAGTCTTCATTTTAGGTTACTTTTTAATAACTGTAGAGCATTATATTAAAATCGATAAATTAATACCCGCCTTGGCAATGATGGCAGTTATGTGGGCAATTGTTGCTCTTAACCACCTTCCAGTGTTTGATATTAATACAGAACTTTTAGAACTGGTTCCAACTCATATAGATGAAGCAATGTTGCATCATTTGGGTAAAACGGCTGAAATTTTAGTTTTTTTACTCGGAGCCATGACCATTGTTGAAATTATAGACTTTTTTAGGGGCTTTTTGGGAATTAAAAGACTTGTAACAACAAGAAGTAAAGTGAGCTTATTGTGGATTTTTGGATTTTTAGCTTTTTTTCTTTCAGCCATCATTGATAATTTAACAGCTACTATAGTTTTAATTACTTTATTGCAAAAAATTGTCCAAGAAAGAAATCTTAAATTGTGGTACTCAGGCTTAATTATAATTGCCGCAAATGCTGGAGGAGCATGGTCACCAATTGGAGACATAACCACAACAATGTTATGGATTGCAGACAAGGTAACAGTTTTTGATTTAATTAAATATTTGATCATTCCATCCCTGGTCTGCATGGTTGTTCCATTTGTAATCGCCTCTCAGTTCAAGGTCTTTACTGGTGAATTCAAGATGCCTCAGAAAGTTAAAGACGCAGAAGAAAATAAGTATGGAACTAAAATGCTATTCATTGGGTTATCTTCAATAATATTTGTTCCAATTTTTAAACTTGCAACAGGATTGCAACCTTACGTAGGTATGATGCTATCATTAGCTTTCGTTGCAACTGTCGCTGAAATCTACAGCAATAAAAAGTTCAGTATTTCTAAAGTGGATGATGCACATGACGAAGAATCTGACCACAGTCCAGTCCATGCATCCTTAACAAAAATTGAGTTACCAAGTATTCTGTTTTTCTTAGGAATTCTTATGGCAGTAGGTGCACTTGAGTCCCTAGGTATACTATTTAATTTTGCTGATTTAATTAATGAAACAATTCCAAATAATGATATTGTAATTGTTTTGCTTGGTCATCTTTCAGCTCTAATAGATAATGTTCCTTTGGTTGCTGCATCAATCGGGATGTTTCCAAATCCAATCGACGATCCATTATGGCATGGAATTGCCTTTTCCGCTGGAACAGGTGGAAGCATGCTAATTATTGGATCTGCAGCTGGAGTAGTTGCAATGGGAATGCAGAAAATTGACTTTTTCTGGTACATCAAAAAAATTACTTTATTAGCCATGGTGGGATTCTGGGCAGGCTATGGAACCTTCATGATTTTTAGAGATTATTTACTGTAGAGTCTAATGACTTATGATAGTACTGTAGACTGGCTTTACAATCAACTTCCAGCTTATCAAAATGAGGGTATAATTAAATACAAATTAAACCTTTCAACAATTGAATCAGTTTGTAGTTATTTAGGAAATCCACAGTCAAATTTTAATTCTATTCACATAGCTGGAACAAATGGAAAAGGGTCATCCTCACACATGATTTCCTCAGTATTTCAGGAGTCAGGATGTAAAGTTGGTTTGTATACATCTCCTCATTTAATAGATTTCAGAGAAAGAATTAAAATTAATGGATCTAAAATTCCAAAAAGTCATGTTGTTAAATTCGTAAGAGATCACAAATTTTTTTTTGAAAAAAATAAGATATCTTTTTTTGAAATGACAGTTGCAATGGCATTTGATTATTTTTCAAGTTCTGATGTTGATTTAGCTGTTATTGAAACAGGAATGGGGGGTAGGCTTGATGCTACAAATATTTTAAGACCCATCCTTTCTCTAATAACAAATGTGGGTTTGGATCATCAAGAATATTTGGGTAAAAGCTTAAGAAAAATAGCAAATGAAAAGGCAGGAATAATTAAAAAAGGCATTCCGGTTGTTATAAGTGAATATCAAAAGGAAATTGAAGATGTGTTTAGAAAAAAAGCAAGAAGTTTAAATTCTCAAATATTTTATGCCTCGGACCAAACCAAATTTAAAAAAACAGATTTAAGGGGAACCTTTCAATTGAAAAATTTGAATGGGGTTGTTCAGGCAATTTCTTTATTAAAGCAGTACAAAATTAAAGATGAAAGTATTGTAAAAGGATTAAATAATGTAAAAAAGAATACCGGTTTATTGGGTAGATGGGAAACCATATCGGAAAAACCATTAACAATTCTTGATGTTGGACACAACAGTGATGCATTTAAAGAGATTTTAAAAGAGTTAAAAAAAATAAATTACAGTAAATTGAGGTTGGTTTTAGCATTTACAAAAGGAAAAGACTATGAGAATATACTTAATCAATTTCCTACCAATGTTTCTTTTTATTTTTGTAAACTAAAATCAAATAGATCTCAAGACATGAAAAAGGTTTTTAATTATGCAAATAAGAAAAAATTCGATTGCAAGTATTTTAACTCCGTTGATTTGGCATATGAAAATGCTCATAATGATTCAAAAAAAACTGATCTTATTTTTGTTGGTGGAAGTACTTTCACTATCTCGGAATTTCCAAGATTTAATTACTAAATTTAAATTCTCATGAAAAATCTCATAGTTATTGGACATCCTGACAAAAAATCATTTTGCTATAGTGGTATTTTTAAAACAGTTCAAGATGAATTAGAAAATGCAAACGAAGAGATTGAAATTATTGATTTGTACAGGGATAGTTTTACTCGACCCAGAGACGGAATTATACAAAAATATCAAAATCTCGTAACATGGTGCGAAAGAATTTACATAATATCTCCAGTTTGGTGGTTTAGGTTGACACCTAGGATGGAAATTTTTTTTGATGAGGTATTTACACAAGGCTTCGCGTACAAATTTGTAAATATTACAAAGCTTTATGCATATCCAAAACCCTTTTTAAAAGATAAAAAAGTAAGAACATATGTTACACACGGTGCACCAGCTCTTCCTGTCATTACACTTTATCTAAATTCAGTCAAACTAAGATTGGTTATGGGCGTATATACTTTTGTTTTTGGTTGGCGTTTTTCGTTATTTTCAAAGACAAGGCAATTTTGGTCTGTGCCTTTCGTCTCTCAAAGAAAAAGAGAAAAATATTTAAATTCCGTAAGCAAAGATATTAAGAGAGACATTAAAGTTGATTAGTATTTAAAAAAGTAAATTGTCATTTTTAAAAATAGCTTACAATAAAATTTACAAACATGATCTTGGTATTGGTCATCGTTTTCCAATGGAAAAGTACGATCTAATTCCAAAGAAATTGATTTCTAGTAATGTTGTTAGCAATCAAAACTTTTTTGATCCTGTTGATATTGAGGAACACAATATTTTTTTAACTCATGATAAAGATTATTACAAGAATTTAACAGGTTTCAATCTGACTAAAAATCAAATCAGATCCATAGGTTTTCCATTATCAAAAAATTTAATTGAAAGAGAAAAGAAAATTGCTCAAGGAACAATAGAATGTTCATTGTATTCAATCAAAAATGGTATTTCAATGAATATTGCAGGTGGAACACACCATGCTTTCCGTGAAAAACCAGGTGCATTTTGTATGTTAAATGATCAAGCTATTGCCGCTAACTTTTTATTGGAAAACAATTATTCTAAACAAATATTAATTATTGATCTTGATGTTCATCAGGGAGATGGGACAGCCTCAATTTTTAAGAATGATAGAAGAGTATTTACATTATCTTTCCACGGCAAAAACAATTATCCTTTTCGAAAGCAGATTAGTGATTTAGATTATGAATTCGATGATAGAACTGAGGATGATTTCTATTTAAACACATTGAATAAAATTTTACCCGATTTAGTCAATAAAATTGAACCTGATTTTATTTTTTACTTAGCTGGAGTTGACGTACTTAAAAATGATAAACTGGGGCGTTTATCAATGAGTCTTCATGGCTGCAGAGAAAGAGATAAAATAGTGATTGACATCTGTAAAAAAATGAAAATACCAATTCAGATAAGTATGGGTGGGGGATATTCATCGAGTGTTGATGAAATTGTTGAAGCACACTGCAACACTTTTGTTACCGCTCAAGAAATTTTCTTTAATGAGTGAAGAATTGAATTAATTTTTCTATTTTGTGCAATCTTAAAATTTATAGATGAAAAAGTTATCCTTAATTTTATTTTTTACGATTCAACTTAGTTCTTTTTCACAAGAATATTTTCCAACGAATATTGACATAAAATCTGAGCTAAAAACTTACATTTTAATTGAAAATGCAACGGTAATAGTTTCTCCAGGAGAGATTATAAAAGATGGTTCAATACTTGTTAAAGATGGCAAAATTGTTGAGATAGGTTCTGATTTTTCAGTCCCCAATAACACTGTTAAATATGACATGTCTGGACTTTATGTATATCCTTCATTTGTGGATGTTTCTAGTTCTTTTGGAACAAAAAATCCATCCAATACATCTCGCTCAAGAAGTACTGAGTATAAATCGTCCAGACAGGGTTATTATTGGAATGATCACATCTTGAGTGATTATAATACAATTGATGATTTTAATTATGATGAAAAAAAATCAAAAGAATTGAGAGAATTTGGATTTGGTGTGGTTAATATTCACAGAAAGGACGGAGTTCATAGAGGAACTGGAGCTTTAGTTGCTTTAGATGATAAATCCAATAATTCATTTAGGATTTTAAACCCAACATCAACTGAAAGTTTTTCATTTAACAGAAGTTTACAATTTAATCAAGCCTATCCAAGCTCAATTATGGGTGCCATGGCTTTGTTAAGACAATTTTATCATGATCTCAAATGGTATGAAGATGGTGGCAGTACATCAACTGATATGGCCATCGAGGCAGCTATCAAAAATTATTCTCTTCCCAAAATTTTTAGTGCAGGTGATAAATTAAATGTCATTAGAGCGCTTAAAATTTCAGACCAGCTTGGATTTAAAAGCATTGTTGAGGGCTCAGGATATGAATATGAAAACATTGAGGATTTAAAAAATTATGATAACACAATTGTTGTTCCTATTAACTATCCCAAGGCATTTGATTTAACAGACGTACACATAGTTGAAAAATTAACATTACAACAACTTAAAAGATGGAATCAAGCACCATCTAATTTAGTTCAACTTTCAAATAACAATATAAATTTTGCTATCAGCCCAAAAAATGTAAAGAACTCATCAGAATTTTTTAATAATATTCGAAAATCAATTTCTTATGGGCTAGACAGTGATGAGGCTCTTGCTGCTTTGACAATTACTCCTGCTAAATCCATCAATATGGAGGGTAAAATTGGGGTTATCAAACAGGGAGCTTATGCAAACTTTCTTGTGACGTCTGGTCCAATTTTTGAAAAAGAAACAATCATTTTTGAGAACTGGGTGATGGGTAATAAACATACGGTTAAAAATGTTCCTAAAAATTCAATTGACGGAGATTATGTTTTTTCAGACAACGGCTCAAAATATGAGCTCGTAGTTAAAAACAGTCAAGGTAAGATTAATGTCTC
Source organism: uncultured Bacteroidota bacterium (assembly GCA_902523635.1). Classification (GTDB taxonomy): domain Bacteria; phylum Bacteroidota; class Bacteroidia; order Flavobacteriales; family Flavobacteriaceae; genus MAG-121220-bin8. Next base: position 48,358 of record CABZAE010000004.1, read on the forward strand.
GTTGAAAAAAGATAGTATAAAATTAAATGTTAAGTCGGTCGTTAAAAATGGTTGGTTGAACATGTCTATTGTAGATAAGGAAAATGAATTATATGGTTTCATTAGCTCTACTATTAATACAAACGGTTTGGGCTCCATTTCATTTACCGATTTTGAAGGAATAAAGAAAAATATTTTATTAAAAAAGTCTGGCGAAAACACAGAACCTGTCAAAAAAATAAAAAAACATGATCAGTATGAACTGATCCCAGTTTCTTATCCAAATAAAGCGTATGGTTTCAAATCAAAACCAAAAAAACAAAACGTATTGTTTAAGAACGCAACCGTTTGGACTGGCGAGTCTGATGGTATTCTCGAAAATACAGACGTGTTAGTTTCCGATGGTAAAATAAAATCTTTTGGTAAAAATTTATCCTTCTCAAATGTCAAAGTTATTGATGCTACCAACAAGCATCTCACCGCTGGAATAATAGATGAACATTCGCATATAGCTGCTTCTAGCATTAATGAAGGAGGACAAAACTCATCTGCCGAAGTTTCGATTGAGGATGTGGTGGATCATGAAGACATTAATATTTACAGAAACCTTAGCGGGGGTGTTACCACAATTCAAATCTTACATGGTTCTGCTAATCCAATTGGAGGTCAGTCAGCTATCATTAAGTTGAAATGGGGAGAAAAAAATGATGAAATGATTTTTAAAGACGCTCCCAAGTTTATCAAGTTTGCGCTGGGAGAGAATGTTAAACAATCCAATTGGGGTAGCTACAACAGATACCCACAATCTAGAATGGGTGTAGAACAAGTTTTTGTTGATCATTTTCAGAGGGCAAGTGAGTATGATAAGGAATGGAAAAAGTATAATAAATTATCGAAAAGAGAAAAAAACAAAACTATAGCTCCAAGGTTTGATATCGAAATGGAAGTCATCGCTGAAATATTAAATAAGGAAAGACACATCTCATGTCATTCATATGTGCAGAGTGAAATCAATATGCTTATGAAAGTTGCAGAAAAATTTGGTTTCACAGTTTCTACATTTACTCATATTCTTGAGGGCTATAAAGTTGCATCGTTAATGAAAAGACATGGGGTTGGAGGTGCAGCATTTTCGGATTGGTGGGGCTATAAGTTTGAGGTAAATGATGCTATTCCTTACAATGGTCCAATCATGACAAAAGCTGGGGTTCTTGTCGCTTACAACTCTGATGATGCTGAAATGTCTAGAAGACTAAATCAAGAAGCTGCTAAAGCTGTAAAATATGGTAATTTGAGTGAAGAGGAGGCATGGAAATATGTTACTCTAAACCCTGCTAAATTATTAAAAATTGATGATAAAGTTGGAAGTATTAAAGTTGGAAAACATGCGGACTTAGTCTTGTGGGATAAAAATCCTCTTTCTGTATATGCAAATGCGGAAAAAACTATGATTGAAGGAGTTTTCTATTATGAGAAAGATAATATTGATGCTCAATTAAAGAGCATGCAAGAGGAAAAAAACCTTATTCTTTCAATGATGATTGAGGCTAAAAAGAGAGGAGAGGAAACTGTAGAGCCTGTCTTAGAAGAAAAAAGAATTTACGAATGTGAAACTGTTGAGACAATATTATGAGAAAAATTAAATACTTAATTATCTGTTTTTTTATTTTTGCCAACTGCTGGTCACAAAAGCAGATTCCTGGTGATGATCAAAACAAAACTATCCTTCTTTATAATGCAAAAATTATTACAGGAGTTGGAACTGTTGTTGAAGATGGTTTTTTTGGATTTAGTAATGGTAAAATTGATCACCTCAGTATTTCTAAACCAGAAAAAAAATATGATTTAGAAATTGACCTAAAGGGACAACACATTTATCCAGGATTTATTGCACTGAATTCCACGCTTGGCTTAGTTGAAATAAGTGCTGTTAGAGCCAGTGATGATCAAAGGGAAATTGGTACATTCAATCCAAATATTCGTTCTATAATCGCATATAACGCTGAATCAAGAATTGTTGAAACAATGAGATTAAACGGTGTATTAATTGGTCAAATTACACCTAGAGGAGGAGTTATCTCAGGAAGTTCTTCAGTGGTTCAATTTGATGCATGGAATTGGGAAGATGCAACTATAAAATATGATGAAGGAATGCATGTTAATTGGCCCAATCCCTACAATAGACCGAGTAGATGGTCTTCTGGATCAAGAACTGTTACTTCATCAAAAAATTATTTAGATGAAGTCAATAATCTGAAAAATATTTTCAATAAAGCCCTCTCTTACAATAGCGACTTTTCTAAAAAATTGGATTTAAAACTTGAGTCGATGAAGAATCTCTTTAATGGACTACAAACATTGTATCTTCATGCTAAGGATCAAAGACAAATCATTGATGGTGTTTCATTTTTTAAGTCTCTTGGAATTGATAAGATTGTTGTCATAGGTGGAGATGAAGCGCATCAAATTATTGAATTTCTAAAAAACAATAATGTTTCAGTCATAGCTTCTCACCCCCACAGATTACCCTCTCGTGAAGACTCCGATGTTAAGGAAGCATTCAAATTAGCTAAAACTCTTGTTTCAAACGGTATCAATTTATCAATTGATGTCAGAGGCGGAATGGAGAGACCTAACACAAGAAACCTTCCATTTTTTGCAGGTAGTTTCGTTGGTAATGGATTAGATTATGATGCTGCAATCAAAGCACTAACTATAAATCCTGCAAAAATATTAGGAATTGACAAAGATTATGGCAGTTTGGAGGTTGGTAAAAGCGCGACTTTTTTTGTTAGTAAGGGGGATGCTCTAGACATGAAAACAAATATTCTTTATCACGCCTTCATTGACGGACGAGAGCTTGAGTTATCGAATCATCAAACAAAACTACGAGACAAATTTTTAGAAAAAGTTTCGAGAAACAATTAATTTTGTCAAAAAATTGATTTGACAAATCTTTCCATTGTTATAGTTAATTATAAAACTTGGCCAAGTCTTAGTCTGTGTTTAGACAGTATAAAAAAACAAGAAAATATTTTAATTAATGTAATCGTTGTGGACAACAACTCCGGTGACCATAAAATATCGGATTTTAAAATTAGATATGATTGGGTGAAATGGATTGAAAGTTCTGAAAACCTAGGTTTTGCAAAGGCGTGTAACCTTGGTGCTTCCAAATCTAATTCAGATTGGATTTTATTTTTAAATCCAGACACGATTCTAGACAAAAATAGTTTAAAACCATTGTTGAATTTTTGTGAAAAAAACCTCTCTTACAGAATTATTGGTATCAAACAATTAAACGATAATTTTCAAAACACAAATTCGTTTGGTTTTTTTCTCAGTTTTTGGGCACTAACAGGACCCTCAAGAGCAGTTCTAAGATTATTTAGAGGTTCTAACTCATATTTTAATAAAAACGAAATCACATTCCCTGACTGGATATCAGGATCCTTTATTTTGCTAAGGCATGCCGATTATGATCTACTAAATGGTTGGGATGAGGATTTTTGGATGTATTACGAAGATATGGATCTTTGTAAAAGAGCTAACAATCTTGGTCTTCAAGTAACTTTAATCAACAAATGGAAATGCATACATTCTCATGGTAAGGCGTCAAGAAAAAGTGATAAAATAAAAATTAGATCTAAATCTGAGGTCATAGTTTCTTCACATATATATTTAGAAAAACACTTTAATAAATATGTAAAATATTCAACCCATTTAATACTGATAATTTTTCAAGCTTTTGAATTAATAATTAAATCAATTTTCTCAAAAAATTACAGAGATATTTTAAATAATGTGTCCAGATTCTGGTTAAGAGGAGTATTCAAAAATATATGGAAAAGTAAAATGGCACTTAATTAATTATACCTTTAAGATTTATAAACCAAAATTAATTTATGAATAAACTTAACTCCAATCCTTTGTATAGGTTTTTTGTTCCAAAGTCTTTAAGAACTCGGATCTGGAAGAATTATTTGCAGAAAAAGATATTGAGCCATTACGAAAGTTCTAAAGATGAAGAGATACAAGATTTGATAAAAAATATAAGGAAAAATGGTTTAAAAATAATTTCAAATAAATTGACAAGAGACTATAATCAGGAGGAAATTAATGTCAGTTATGATGAAAAGAGAAAAATGAAATTTGTGAAGTTTAATAACAATAAAAAGATATATTTTAAGAAAAATTGGTCCAAAAGTAGAATTCAAAAAGCATTCAACCAACTATTAATTGAACAAGATAAAAATAGTCCACACAGGTATTTAAGCTCTGATTTTGATGTAGATGAGGAGACAGTAGTTGCAGATATTGGATGCGCTGAGGCCAATTTTTCACTCGATATTGTTGACAGAGTCAAACATATATACTTATTCGAAACTAATAATGTATGGGACAAACCCTTAAAATCTACATTTGAAAAATATAAAAATAAAGTTACTATTGTAAATAAGAAGTTTTCAAATAAAGATTCATCAAACACAATAAATGGAATTAAATTTCTTAATGACAAAGGAGTAAATTTTATTAAAATTGATGTTGATGGTTATGAGGAAGAAGTTATGTCTAATATTGAGGAAATGATAAAAAAAACAAAAAAGATGAAAATTGCCTTGTGCACTTATCACGCTCAAGCTGACTACAATAAATACTCAAAAATGCTGAAATCTTATGGATATGAGGTCACACACTCCAAAGGTTATATGATTTTCTATTGGGATAAAAATTTAAAATTTCCTTATTTAAGACGAGGACTTATAAGAGCAAAAAAATAATTGAAATTTATAGATTAGTTATAAAATGAACTTTTATTTTTTATTAATTGTAATAGAATTAATTCAATTGATTTAGATTTGATACTTAAACTCTAAACACTATCTTTACATATAAAATAACACAAAAATATTATGAAAAATCTATTATACATTACCACATTTATTGCTTTAATCCTGGGCTGCGATCAAACAGCTCCTACAAATACAGATTTTGATAAGGGACTAGCATTGTTTGAAAAAAATAAAACGATAGCCAATGAAAGTTTCAACCTTTTTATTGCTAAAGATTTAGATGGCATGATGGATTTGCATTCTGAGGATCTTATTTGGTCACCTGCGAGCACTACTGATTCTCTTTCCAAAGATGAATTTAGGGCAGGTATGAATGAATGGATGACTGAGTTCGATGAATTTAAATTTATTGATAGACAGTTCTACCCTGGTGTGGATGAAGACTTTATTCCAAATGGTTCTGTTAGAACTTATGGCACATGGTTAGGAACTCATAAATCTGGAACAGAAACAGTCACTAAGTATTACTCAGTTCTAGAGTTTAATGAGGATGGAAAAATTACTGCTGATTTAGAGTATTTTGATGTTGGCGGTGTATTCGATCAACTTGAAGAAGCTCAAATAGAAGAGTAACTACAATAAATTATTAATATTCTGGGGCGCTTAGCTCAGTTGGTTCAGAGCACTTGGTTTACACTCAAGTCCCTACTACTTTTATATCCCTGTAAAATCCACTTAACAGAGTAGGATATTATAAAATATTGTCATATATTGCGATGACCATTGTGATGACCACAGAGGTTTTAACGTGATGACCATTAAATGACAATAGCATTTTTCTTAAAATCCAGACCACTAAAAGACGGGCGCAAAAAAGTAGGTTTGCAGTTTACGTTTAGTAGATACGATAGACCACAACAACTTTTAGATATTGCAGTTAATCCTAAATTTTGGGATAAGAATAAAAGTCGAGTTACTGAAGATCATATTGAAAATGAGCATATCAACAGGACACTTGCTGAATACAAGCATCGTATTGAAACTGCAACAACCAAGTATGAAAATAAAAGATTGAATAGGGATGGGGTTGTTGACGAAGTAATGAACAGGACAGTTAACAAGTCGGTTGACAATTACATAAAAACACAACTAAGAAAAGACATTCCTAAAGATGCTACCTATGACAGTTACGTAAATTGGTGGAATGGTTTTAAAAATATGATTGGTCAAAAAGACAAGACTTTTAAGATTGAAGATTTAATGGTCGAAAGGTTGTATTCAACTGCGAGAAATATAGGAAACAAAAAAGTAAAAGATGGGGAGATAACAACCAGGACTTATAAGAATTACCTTTCAGTATGTCAGACAGTTTTAAATCACGCATACAACAACAGAAACGTTTATGAACAATACATTATTGCAGAGAAGTTTAGAACAACAGAGGTTTTTACAAAAAAAAGTAAACCTATGCACGAGCCTTGGGTTGTACACGATGCAATAAGAGACTTAACTACAATAGAGCAATGGCAGGCAGTTTCGTTTTGGGTTATTTCATTTTGTCTTAGAGGGTTTCTTTATTCAGACTTATTAATGCTAAGTGATAAAAAAGTAACAGACAAAAAAGGTAAAGAAATTGTAGGTCGACAAATCTTTAATGATATGTATTTAGATACGCTTAGAGAAAAGTCTAAGATTAACATTTTTGTTAAAATACCTAGAGATGTTTTAAGATTAATAACAATGGTCAAATACTCTTTGGTACATACTAAATTAGACAAGAAACTAAAAGGTAAAACAATACTAGCAGACATAAATGATGTACTTAAATTTTATGATTATGACAAGGACACAAACGGAAAATTTCATAAAGGACTTTGGAGGGAGGTTAATAAAAAAACAAAGAAGTTTGGATTTAGATTTTCGGATGCGAGACAGACATTTAACCAGTATGCTCAAAGAGTTAAGGTTGACAAAGAAACAAGAGAAATACTACTGGGTCACATAGGTCAAAGGACTATTGAACAACATTACGACAATTATAAGTTACCAGAGGTTGTTGATGACGTTGATAAGGCTCATAATGACGTCTTAGAGAAGTTTAAAGCACCTAAGTTGATACAGTTATTGATGGATAAATTAAACACTCTTATAACGCATAATAATAGGTTGCCGAAATGGTTGCTAATGCAAAGTGGAGTTCATAAAGTAGGTAGGGAGTATAAAGTCTTAACAGGCTTCAAAGATCATAAACCGACTTGGACAAATATTGAATCTAAGTACAAATGGTATTTCAAAAAAGATCAGTCAAAAGAAGATGGGTACTGGAGCGACTTAGAAACTTGGTTGGATTCAAAAAATAAAATACACAGCACTGTATTGAAAAATCTTACAGAAAATAAGTGGGTCAAGGAAGCTAAGAAACAAGAAAAGGAGTTGAAGCAGGCAAATGATTTAAGCAAAGAATTAGCAAAGAATGGTATTCAATATGCTGCAAATTAAATTGACAAATACAAAATATTATTAAATATTCGATATAGTTATACTGGTGGCGCTCCAAGTTAAACGCAACAGTTGTTGCCCGCCCATGGCGGGCCTACAACAATAAACAATAACAAAACAATTACGGGATAAGTTAAGGTTGCTTACAAGTGATCTGCATTGATGATAGTGCGGACATTTAAAGCAAGGTTAGATTAGTTTTTTTACCAATGCATTGAAAATGCATGGTAAATAAAACAAGGTTACTGGCAGAGATGCCTGACAAGAAAATATTATATAAACTGAAGCAGTAAAATTATGGCAATTACAGAGAATACAGAGATCAAAAGTTACTCAAATCACAAAGACAATTTGCTTAAATCTACAATAGACAGCAGCGGCAAAAAACATACCAGGAAAAGAGATAACGAAGGATATATGAAACTTGATAGGAGGTTTAAAAATGGTACACCTTATGATCCTGCAGACTTGCAAAAAAGAAAATATACAGTTAGAGAAAAAAGTAAATATGAATGGGTCAAACTGCTAACAAAAGAAAAATACAATACACTTGCAACAATACAATTCAGGATGCGCAACAAATATATGTTTGAAGATAAAATGAGACATCTAAGCGAACATCCAAGATCACGCAGTCTGTTCTATGCAGTTGAGCAAAATGCAGATGGGTTAGGGTATCATATACACTTGATGCTGAAAGCTACAAAAGTAGATTCTTACAATCTGTCTTATGCTTTAGATATTGCACCAAGTTGCATAACATATTTTGAAAATATTGACAATAACCAAAAGGTCTCGCGGTATGTCAATAAAGAAATGGGTAGAGACTTAACACACTATAATTTTTATAAAAATGGATTATAACGATACAATAATATTTAAAACAAGTAAAGAAGATAAAGCAGAGCTTCAAAAAGAAGCAAATAAATTAAGAGTAAATCTTTCAAGTCTAATCAGATATAAATTATTTTCAGATGGGACTATATAGAGTAAAAGCAGATGCAAACCAACCTGAAATGCAACATCTCACAGACAAACAGGTCGCGGTGCTAAAATCTACAAAAGAGATGATTCGTCAAAGACTAAAAGTCAGTCTGACTAACAAGGAGATCAAACTATTAAGAGAAATAATGGGAGTTGCTGCAGATACCAAAATAGATAGACTTGCAGAATTATTTATATGTCAAACTTTAGAAAAATACAGTAATGGGAAAAGGTAAAAAGTTCGTACCAATGAAAGTTCACGTGAATGAACAAGGGTATAAATATGCGCAGAAATGTGCCAAAGAAAAATTAGAAATATTATGGGCAGGTATGAGCTGGTGTGGGTCTCACATCAATACAGATGCAATAGACAGAAAGTTATTTTTAGATGATATGGTTAAAGAGTTCAGGCGTTGTGTCCAGGAACAAAAGGGTAAGCAAATGGGAATAAAATTAACAGACGAAAAGATACTGTTCCTATTGGATATCAATGACAGTCCACTAAGTAATTATGCAATGGAGTTTAATAAAATAGATGCAGACATTATTGTAAAAGGAGATGATTATGCTAGTATCGTAGATATAGAAAACTTTACTAGGTACACAGAAAATGAAATAGAGAATGAAAAAATAATTAGGGGTAACAATCTTATTAAGGCTTTAGATTTAGTAGGAAAATATACTAAGGTTCTACCATTCCAGGTTCAACAGGCTACAAGTAATTTTCTGACTTTCGATATTTCAGGCAATGGATATAAAATAAATATTTAAAGGTTTCTGGACCAATGCATTGAAAATGCATGGTCAGAAAACAAGTGTAGTAATGGCAGGTTTTTCTTCTATCATTTCTGCTTCAGTCCCCTGCTGTTACTATGCTAATAACGATAAAGTAACGAGGTTAATCTGGAACTAGATAATTGTTTTTAAGGTCAGATGTTTGTAGATTTAGAGTATTGTGAGTGTTAGTAAACGTAAATTATCTGAAAAAGAAAAATGGGATATGGTGTCTGGAAAATTTACACCACCACCTAAAAAAAATAATAACAAATGGATAGCCGTTATAATTATTATAGCTGGTATTCTTATGTTATTATTTGGTTTTTAATTTGTATTGAAAACTTTTAAAAAACCAACAAGTCCAAAGATTGATCCGAATACAATTTGAGCTGTATCAAAGTGGGTCATAAATAAGAAATTATAACCTTCTATTATGTATTCGTTCGTTATCATATCACTATCAATCATAATAAAAGTAAATCCTCTTACCATCCATAGAACGAAGATGCCAAACAGACCATAAACAAAAAACATAACAATGCCACCTCCAATAGCACCTAAAGTTCTAACAGTTGAGTTTAAGAAACTAAATACAGCTTTAAACATATCTAAATATACAAATTATGAGATTTCAACAAGGTAACGAATACGGCAAGCTGTCTAAACGCAGTAAAGATTTATTCAAACAAGAAATCAAGGACAAACTAAAGAATAATGTTTTTGATGTACTTTACAATATGGATGTAACAGAATTTACTACAAATCAAAAGTTAAAATACTTACAAGTTGTGCTGCCATATCTAACACCAAAATTAAGAATGTCTTATAATAATGATGTCGCTGAAGATGTACCGCTCTTTTGTGATGAGCCACCAACAATATTGGTATTTAAAAATGCAGAACAGAAGCAAGCTTACGACAATGCAACAGACGAAGAAAAAATAGAAATGGAAAAGGAATTAGCTATAAAAAATGATAAATAAAACTATATTTGTCAAGCAATTTTAAGCATCAAAATAGGTCTATTGATGACCCAAATGATGACCACAAATATTATTTGTAACTTTAAAATTGATGTAAGTGATTGATTATCAGTTACTTGGGCGCTTAGCTCAGTTGGTTCAGAGCACTTGGTTTACACCCAAGGGGTCGGGGGTTCGAATCCCTCAGCGCCCACGTTATCAAACTATAATTAAATTTTTTTCAATTTAAAAATAGCTTCCATAATTCCTGAATGTATTAAATATTATCTAATGCACTATCAATTAATTTTTTCAAATGATTTTTGTGAGCTAATGTCGACAGGTTTCCATTCTTTGATTTGAGCTTTTTTGATAATTTTTCAAGGTTATAAATAGCCATTGACTTTGCAGGTATTTTATATCTTCTAGAATTTGTTCCAGAAACCATTTCAATCAATCTTGAAACATAAGTTGCTTGTAGATTTTGACGAAATGTGTTTATGTTATTATTTTTTATATCTGCATCGAAAATAGCGCTATTTAAATCTGTCATAAATTCTGTTAATTTATATTGATTTCCATATAGTTCTGAATCAATTATCCTTTGCAATGTATTTGGATGTAAAAGATGAGATAAAGTGACTGTTTGGTAACCCAAAACTTGGTCATGAATTTTGGGATCCTCTGGGCCTGAAAAGAAATCCTGACCACGTCTTTCTCTTGCTAATAAATTGTAAAGTTCATTTGGAATTTTAAAGGATTCTGGCGAAAAGATATATTTAGCCAAAGTATTCATAGCTTTTTTTTGATCTTCATAGTTGACTGGAGTGTAAGGTTTGGTACCACCTTGTTGACCAACAACAGATCTGTCAACATAAACACCACCAATAAATCTTGAGATTACGCTACCTGCTCTTGAAGATGAGCTATTTAAAATGTAAAAGGCTCTCCTTAAATCTTCATATGTTGATCCTTCTTTTAGAAATTTGTCTTGAATTTCAGACATTAACCTTTTGTTTAATATGAATCTATCAGTCGCAAATTTGATTGGATCATTAGATAAATCGTAAACCATAATTCTTGGATCAATTCCTCTGTTAGAGCTACTCATTGCATCTGCATCATTACCGAAAGCTAGTTCAGGCTCAGTCGATCTAATGAGTATATCATTTATTTCACCACTAGTCAGTTTTGGTTTATATGCAAATTCAATTGCCCAAACATCATATGGACCAACAGAAACATCTGAAAATTGTGCTTGTTTACTTTTGTCTAAACTAACATTGGGTGCAGGGTACTCCATTACCGATCCATTGATAGATTTTCCTTTAATTAGTTCAGGATTCGTTAACTCTTCAGGACTATACAGATGACTGCTTTTAAAATTATGGTTTAAACCTAATGTATGCCCTACCTCATGCATTATTAGACGGTACATATTATCTTTTTCAAGTTTTCCCAGTTCAATGTCATCACTTGAAAGTTCAGGATAAATTGTTTTACCGTAAAGGATGTTTTCATGCACGTGTTCGCCAGCAAGGCAAATATGTTCAAAATTTTCTGAGTGAGTGTCGTCATCATCTAAGCTCATATTTGCATTTGGATCCAAATAAAGTTTTTCATAAAAAACTCGATTTGTGAAATGAACAAACTCTAACATAATGTCTGCAGCTATGATTTCTCCAGTTCTTGGATTGGCCATGGATGGGCCATATCCACCAAAAGGTGGATTTGGAGATGAAGTCCAACGAAGAACGTTGTACCTTATGTCACCAGCATCCCAATCAGCATCATCAGGTTGAGTTTTTACTACAATTGCATTTTTAAAGCCAGCTTTTTCAAAAGCAATATTCCATTTTAGTACAGCATCTTTAATCGTTTCTCTCCACTCAATTGGTGTTGAATTTTCAATCCAAAATGTAATTGGTTTAATTGGCTCTGAAATTTTGAGTTCAGGATTTTTTTTAATCAGTCTCCATTTATTGATCATGTCTCTGTAGTTGGTAGTTTTTGTTGAAGTCATGTCAGAGGTTTCTGTCGTGAAGTAACCAACTCTTGGATCTGCATATCTAATCTCATAATCCTCGTCGGGCATTTCAACTAAAGAGTGAAAAACTTGTATTGAAACATGTCTAGGATCAGCAATTGCATCTGAACCACCGTTCAGATAATTCGGATTATTGTAAACATATTCCGTTTTTAAATTTGTATTTTTCGGGTAATTTTTAATTTCTCTAATTTTTGATTTTTCTTTGTCAAAGCTCCCTAAACTAAATGAATTGGAGGAAGCACCAGGACGCCTTGGGCTCTTAATTCTGGTTAAAGTTTCAGAATTAAACATTTTATCAGTATCTATCAAAAAGAGACCGTTTTTTTTATCCTCAACTAAAATTTTGGTACTAAAAAAAATTGATTCACTGATATTGGCTTCTTTTGATTTTGAGAGAGGACTTTTGGGGTCAAAATAAAAATTAGTATTTGGAGCAATAAATTCAATTTTATCAAAAAACCTTTTAATATAAAAAATTGTTCCTCCGTTATATCTTCCTCTAAAACCGCCGGCCTCAGTAACTCCGTCAGCAATTTGAGAAAAATGTATGAATTCCTTATCAAACTGATCATTAGAAACTGTCATTTTGAGTTTACCTGAAACTGTATCTTGGTATATAGTGAATAAACCATCGATTTTTTTACTTGATTTGGTTAACTCAGAAATTGTTTTTTCTTTCTTTTTTTCATTTTTTTTGTCCTGTGAAATGGTATTGACAGAAAAAAGTAGAGATATTAAAATAAGAGTGATTTTTTTTTTCATTTTTTGTATTCTTTATATGACAATATACTAAATCAGAATTTAGTAGTTGTCATAAAATTTAAAATTATCTACAAATAAAATTTAAGTTTTAATTCTATTAAATTTTGTTCTGTTGTTTTGATTTTATATAATTACATTAAAATAAAAGTTGAAAGTATTAATAACAGGTGCGTCGCGTGGTATTGGATTACAAATAGCTAAAGATTTACTTGAAAGAGGTCATGATTTGGCTCTCCATTGTAATAAAAATTCTTCTGCTCTAAAATTGCTTTTAAAAAAAAATAAATCTGATTCATTCATTATACAAGCAAATCTTTCCAAAATTACTCACATCAAGAAACTCGTTAATGAAACATATAATAAATTCAATATTCCTGACTGTATCATTAACAATGCTGGGATAGCTCAGTCTGCTGACATATCTTTAGAAATTGATAAATGGAATAACCTGTTCGAAGAAACAATGCATGTAAACTTGAGAGCTCCAGCTTTAATTTCAAAAGAATTTATCTGTTTAAAGAGAAAAAAAAATATCAATTCTAGATTACGTATTATAAATATCAGCTCAAGAGCAGCCTTTCGTGGAGAGCAAGCCGATTACATCTCATACGCATGTTCTAAAGGAGCTTTATTGTCATTGACTAAAACTATTTCAAAATCTTTTGGAAAAATTGATAATGTTATAGCAATAAGTATTGCTCCTGGGTTTGTAAGAACTGAAATGGCTCAAAAGTTTATTGATAAACATGGGGAAGAAATTGCTACTGAGGGAATAACGCTCGATAGACTTACAGAGCCTACGGATCTATCACCAGTAATTTCTTTAATTACTGAGGGTAAATTAGATCATGCTTCAGGATCAACTATTGATATTAATGCAGGAAGTTATTTAAGATAAATTAACTAGCATACAAAAAATAGTTATTTAATATTTTATCTATTACTTTTGATAAAAATTATAATTATGAAAAAAACAATTTTATTAATAGCTTTTATATTTAGCTCATTTTCCTATTCTCAGTATTGTGCATTTTTTGATTTTGAAACTACAGAACCAGATTCTGTTGTTTCCACTCTGAAAGGAATGATGGATACTGAATGGGCCAAAAATATAGAGGGAACAAAATCATTATTTGCGTATCAATTCAATGGATCCAACAATGCAACACATTCTGTTCAATTTTGTTTTCCCAGTGAAGCCGCTTTTGCAAATTTCATGAACTCTTGGTATGGTTCTGTTCAAGCTCAGGTTTTCGGAGACAAAATGAATAAGTATATCAAACCTGTAAATCAAGCGCTCAATACCCCTGCTTGGTTTAAAAATGATTGGACGCCGGATCAAGTTTTTATGATTTGGCAAATGGAAGTCACAAATCCTCCATTGTATGTAAAAGAGTTTGCAGAATTTTCTCAAAATTTTGCAAAAAAATATGATCTTCAAAATTCATATGGCGTAGGATATCCAATTAGCGGAAAAAACGCAGACTTTTCACATTTTGTTTGGGTCGGTGCCCCAGATGTTGAAACTGCTTTAAAAAACACAAAAGAGATGTACTCCGATCCCTCTTTCGCAAAATATTCCGCAAAAGTAAATGACATAAGAAAAGTTGTCAATACAATGATGATGGTAAGAGTCATGGACTTCTAATAACTTTTAAAAACCCACTGAAAGGTGGGTTTTTTTATAAACAATTAATTTATCAATCGTTTTTAAGTTTAACTTACCATTTCAGCCTCAATCTGTAAAATCTATCCACTTACAAACATTAATTCTCGAATAAAGTCTTAAGGACTGATACCCCTTGATAATTTAAAATTATTCAATTATAGTTAAAATGTATTAGTTTTTAACAACTAAAAACTTACTTTCACAGAAAGATATTTAATGAAAAAAAAAATTGTTTATTTTTTTCTCTTTACATTCAAAAAAAATAAGTTCTGGGCATTTTCTCAGATGGGAATAAACAATAAATATATGAAGAATGCAGGGGGATTACTCTTTCATAAATTTATGGGTTCAGGTGGTAAAACAGGTTTCAGTTTGTTTCCAGATTTTTCTACTTATGCATTGGTCTCTGTTTGGGATAGTATGGATAGTGCTGAAAAATTTATTAAGTCCAGTGAACTAATCAGCACTTATAAATTAAAATCCCATGAAATAAGAGTATTAATTTTGGATCCATTTCACAGTCATGGATTATGGTCGGGTGTAAATCCATTTAAAATTGAAAAATCTACAGCTAACAAAAACTCAAAAATTGCTATAATAACCAGAGCAACATTGAATTTTTCAAAGTTAATTTCGTTTTGGAAATCTGTTCCTGATTCCAGCAAAGCAATTTCTAGGGCAAAGGGTGTTTATTACTTCAAAGGTATTGGAGAAATACCTTTCATACAACAAGCAACTATAAGTTTATGGAATTCATTAAATGATGTTTTAGAGTTTGCTTATAAATCAAAATCTCATTCAGAAATCGTTAAAAAAACAAGGAAGGAGAATTGGTATAAAGAAGAATTATTCTCCAGGTTTTATCTTATTAAAGATTTTATTTTGAAGTAAAATGAAAAAAGTTGCTATTATTGGATCAGGGATAGGAGCAATATCTCTTTCAATCAGATTATCAAATCTTGGATATGATGTTGATGTTTATGAAAAAAACAGTTACCCCGGAGGAAAATTAACTACTATAAAGTCTGGAAAATATAGCTTTGATGCTGGCCCTCAACTTTTTACGATGCCGACTTATGTAGATGAGTTGTTTGAGTTATCAGGCGAAAACCCTAGAAAATTTTTTAATTACAAAAGAAAAGAAATTGGTTGTAAATACTTTTGGGAGGATGGTATTGAATTGTGTGCGTATTCAGACCAAAATAAGTTTGTAAAAGAGGTTAATTTAAAATTAGGTGTGGATAAAAATATACTTAAATCTTATTTAAAAAAAGCCAAGAAGAAGTATGAATTATCGACTAAAATTGTTTTAGAAAAATCTCTACACAAGCTCAGTACCTTTTTTTCTAAGGATGTATTAAAGGCTATTTTAAATTTTAGATTGTTCGAGTTTTTTAAAACACTATCAAAAGTAAACCAACAACAACTCAAGGAAAAACACCTCATCCAATTTTATAATCGATTTGCCACTTACATAGGCTCATCTCCATACAAAACTTCAGGAATAATGACAGTAATACAGCATTTAGAATCTCATTTCGGTACCTTTTTTCCAGAGGGCGGACTAAGAATGATAACAAACGTTTTAGTTGAGTTAGCTGAAAGAAAGAATGTTAATTTTATTTACAATACTGTAGTAACGGAAATTTTATGTGAAAAGAACAATGTTGTAGGTGTCCAAATCAATGGAAATACAAAAAAGAAATATGAAATAGTAATTTCTAATATGGACATCTATTTTACCTACGAAAAACTATTGAAAAATATTAAAACTCCATACAGAGTAAAAAATGTAAATTCATCAAGCTCAGCATTGATTTTCTATTGGGGAATTAATGATTCTTTTGAAAATCTTGAACTTCATAATATTTTCTTTTCTAAAGATTATAAAAAGGAGTTCAATTCAATTTTTAATGAAATGGAATTTTGTGATGATCCAACCATATATTTAAGTATTACATCAAAAGATAATCCTTCGGACGCACCTGTAGGTTGTGAAAATTGGTATGTAATGATAAATACGCATTATGACTCTGATCATGACTGGGAAGATTTAGCTAAACGTTACAAAAAAATCATTATAAATAAAATTGAAAGAGTTCTTGGAAAACACATTGAAAAGAACATTGTTTCGGAAAAAATATTATCCCCGAAAACTATTTTTGAAAGAACTCAATCATACAGGGGGGCCTTGTATGGACCATCCAGTAATGAGACCTTTTCTGCATTTCACAGACACCCAAATTTTACTAATAAACTAAATAATTTATATTTCTGTGGTGGAAGTGTTCACCCCGGTGGTGGTATTCCTATGTGTTTACTTTCCGCTAAAATCGTGAGTGCTTTAATTAGTCAAAAGTATAACTCTAAAGTTATGTAAATCATTTAGTTATAATTGACTATTTTTGGTTAATGGCAAGTTGTAATAATTCTAATTTAACTGCTTATAATCCATCTTCTGCTAATCCATGGGATATCTCAAAAATCAAATTCATTTACAGAAGGTTAGGATTTGGTATTAGCTTAGAAAAAGCCAAGACAAAACTTGGCTTTACTCCTTCAGAACTGATTGATCAAATTATTGATAATGCAAAAAATCTTCCTCTAACAACTGCTCCTGAATGGGGATATTGGAATAATTCTCAAATTAATCAGTCAGGGAAAAATCAATCCTATTATAAAAATATTTGGCAGAGGCAAGCATTTTCAAATTTTTTGAACGATGGTTTTAGAGAAAGAATAACATTGTTTTGGAGTAATCACTTTGTCACAGAGTATTATGATTACAATCGAGCACCTTATCTATTTCAATATCATATTAAACTTCAAAAACATTCATTGGGAAACTTCAAAGAATTTGTCAGTGAAATTGGATTGGAACCAGCAATGCTGCTCTATCTCAATGGATATTCAAACAGGAAACAGGCACCTAATGAAAATTATGCAAGAGAATTATACGAACTTTTTACTTTGGGGGAGGGAAATGGGTATCAATCTAATGATATAACTGAAACTGCTCGGGCTTTAACTGGATACAATAAATATTCCGATGGAAATGGAAGTTCCATTATTTTTAATTCAAATACTTTTGATAATGGAGATAAAACAATATTTGGAAAAACTGGAAATTGGGGATATCAAGATGTAATTGACATACTTTTTAATGAAAAGAAAGATTTAATTGCAAAATTTATATGTCAAAAGTTATACAAATATTTTATTAGTCCAAAAGTTGAAAATGAAATAGTTAATCAACTTGCAGCAACTTTTGTCTCAAATGACTTTAATTTAATTCCTGTTTACAAATTATTATTTAAGAGTGAACATTTTTTCGATACCAATTCCTCAAATGTTTTAATTAAGAGCCCAATAGATACCTTCGTTTTTCTTCAAAATGATTTTGAATTTGATTTTCCTGAAACTTTTCAAAGTAATTATCTTAATTACATAAAAAATAAGTGTGTAGAAATGGGTCAGGAAATTTTTAAACCTGTTGATGTTGCTGGTTGGCAAGAGAATCACGATTGGATCTCAACGGGAACTTTACCCATGAGGTGGGAATTTTTAGAATATATTATTAGGAGACATTGGGTAAAAAATAAGGAACAGTTTAGAAGTTTTATAATTGAATTGGTTGGTAATGATGAAAAAAATCCATCCACTATTGTTTCTAAAATGAAAGATTATATGTTTTGTAAATTTGATATGAAACCAGAGGAGATGCTGGATGCAGTAAATGTTTTTAAGGGAGATACACCAGAAAATTATTATGAAGATGGAACATGGACACTAAGCTTTGAATCAGTTCCAAATCAAGTGTTTAATTTGATGTTGTTTTTTATCAACTTGCCAGAGTATCAATTAAAATAAAAATGAGCAAAGGAGATTACCTAAATTCAAAAAAGCATAGAGACGAGCACTCTTCATGGAGTGGGAGAAGAGGTTTTTTAAAAACACTTGGTTTAGCAGGTGCTGGTGCGATCTCATTTGGAAATAATTCTCTCTCAGTCATTAACTCAAATTTTATAACCAATGCCCTAAAAAACTCTTTTGCTGATAGATGTTTGGTTTTGATTAGATTGAAGGGTGGAAATGATGGTTTAAATACTATTGTTCCACTATATGACTACGACACATACATTAGTAAGAGACCTAAAATTAGTATACCCAGTTCAAATATCATAAAATTGAATGATAAGTTTGGGATCCCAAATTTCATGAGTGATGTTGAAAATATTTGGAAAAATGGTAACATGAAGGTTGTTCACGGAGTAGGATATGAAAATCCAAATGGGTCTCATTTTAAATCGTCTGATATATGGGCAACAGCTTCTCAAGATCCTGAAATTTCAACAGGTTGGTTGGGAAGGTATTATGATGAAAAATATCTTGATTATTTAACAAACCCTACTGAGAAACCATTAGCCATTCAGATAGGCAGCCGTGGAAATTTGATTTTTAATGGTTCAAGCACTGCATATGCGTTTGCTGTATCAAGTCCCGAAAGGCTAAAGAAAGTTGCTGAAAACGGAACTCTATTTGATACATCAAATCTACCTGACTGTACTCACGGAGATCAATTAGAATTTTTAAGACGAATTTCTAATGCAACATTTAGTTATGCATCCGTCATTCATGAAGCTTACAACAATTCGGAAGATTTTAATCAATACGATTCAAAAAATAATTTGGACAAACAATTAAGTTTGGTTTCCCGTTTGATCAAAGGGAATTTGGGTACAAAAATTTATATGGTCTCCCTTGGTGGTTTTGATACACATGGCAACCAACCGGATCGTCATCAAAAATTATTAAATACATTATCAAGTTCAATTAAGGTTTTTTATGATGATCTAAAGTCTTTTGGATTGGATGACAAAGTTATCTCTGTAACATTTTCAGAATTTGGAAGAAGGGTAGCTGAAAATGGCTCCCTTGGGACAGATCATGGTACCGCCGCCCCAATAATGTTATTTGGATCAGCACTGAAAGGTAACGGTTTCGTTGGAAATCATCCTAGTTTATCTGACCTAAACAATAGAGGGAACTTAAAACATTCTATTGATTTCAGATCAATTTATACAACTCTTTTGACTGATTGGTTATGCGGGGACAATGAATATATAAACAAAGCGATGTTGGGCAAAGAGTACTCTTTGTTAGGATTAGGCCTAAATTGCAACGACGATGTTGTTGATCTTAATAATATTGTTACTTATCATGCAGCTATTTACTCATTTAATCAAGTTGATTTGCATTTAAGAATTAATCAAGATCACCATATTAAAATTTTGATTTATGATACTCTCGGAAGAACAAATGGAATGGTTTTCGATGGATTATTAAGAAAAGGAACTCACATTTTTCCATTAGATAGAACCATGACTCAAAAAAGTCTTTCGTCCGGTCAATATTTTTACAACATCAAGATTTCAGGAGGAAATGACCTAAACAAATCATTTATTGTTAAATAAAATTATAGGCTTGTAAATAATTTTTCCATCTTGAGACTTTCCTCATCGGCCAGCTCTTTATCAACTAAAATTCTACCACTATGTTCGTCGGTGATTAGTTTTTTTCTTGATGCAATATCAAGTTGAACTTGTGGTGGGATAGTAAAAAATGAGCCTGCAGAGGCACCTCTATCAACAGCAACAACAGCTAGGCCATTTCGAACACTTGATCTAATTTTTTTATATGAAATAAGTAAGGACTCGTCAATTTTTGATTCAAATTCATTGGATTTTTTTAACAATTCATTCTCTTCATTTTCAGTTTCTTTTAAGATGTCTTGCAGTTCTCCTTTTTTATGTTCAAGATGCTCACTTCTCTCTTTAAGAGCTTCATTATTTTGTTCTATTGATTCTTTTTTAAACTCAATTTGAGTTTCTAATTCTTTGATTTGCTTGGTACACAATTCAATTTCTAGTTCCTGAAATTCAATTTCTTTACTTAATGATTCAAAAGCTCTATTATTTCTTACATTTTTTTGTTGATCATTATACTTTTTAATCATTGACTTTGAATGTTCTATGGCATTTTTTTTTGATTTGATTTCATCCGAGTATTGATTAAGTTCTTCATTTATTTTTTCAATTCTGACTTTGAGACCAGCAACTTCATCTTCAAGATCTTCAACTTCTAAGGGTAATTCCCCTCTGACACTCCTTATTTTGTCAACTCTTGAATCGATTAGCTGTAAGTCGTACAATGCTCTTAATTTTTCTTCAACTGTAAACTCAGTTTTCTTTGCCATAATTAAAATAATTTACAGGGTTAGTATTGATTTTAGATTTTACGCACGCAAACTTAGGAATTTTTTTATTAAGAAAATCCAAAATTAGATCTTTTGTGAATTGTTCACTTTCATAATGTCCAATGTCAATTAACAATATTTTCTTTTCAGCCTTGAAATAATCATGATATTTGAGATCAGATGTCACATAACAATCCGCGTTGTTTTCTATGGCATTTCCTATTGCAAAACTTCCAGAACCACCCAAAACAGCAACTCTACTAATTTTTTTCCCAAGGAAATCAGAATGTTTTAAAAAACCAGAGTTCATTTTTTTACTAAGATCTAATAAAAAATCATATTCATCTTCAGGATTCTGCAAATCACCAATCATTCCCATACCAATATCAAAATTCTTTTTAGGAATTAAAAATGATACATTTTTTAGGTTCAGTTTTTTTGAAATTATGTAGTTGACACCCTTGGGATGATTGTCAAGGTTTGTGTGTATTGCGTATATATTGATATTATTTTTAAGAGCTTTTAACACAACTCTTTCAACATAAGTTTCAGTAGTTATTTTCTTTAATCCAGAAAATATAATTGGATGAAAAGTTATTATCAGATTACAATTGTTTTTAACAGCTTCATCAATAACATCTTCACTAGTATCAAGAGTAATTATGGCCTTATTGATAATAGAGTTTTTATCTCCAACAATCAAACCAACATTATCAAAATCCTCTGAAAAATTTTTTGGAGCCCAATCTTCAATGATTTTTATTAGATCAGATAGTTTTATTTTCATGTATACAAATCTATAAATAATGTGCTTAATACTTTATTGCACATAAATTTTTTAAATTCGTCAGATGTATTTGTTTAAATATTTACTATATCCACTTTCTTTAATTTATTTCTTTGTCACTTTTCTCAAGAATTACTTGTATGAAATAAACATATTAAAATCAACAAGTTTTGATTTACCCATAATTGGAATTGGCAATTTAAGTTTTGGTGGTACGGGGAAGACGCCTATGTCTGAGTATATAATAGAAAATTTTAATAAAAGTTTTGAGTTAGCTTTTCTTAGTAGAGGATATAAAAGATCAACTAATGGTTTTATTTTAGCTTCTGAAAATTCTACTGTTGAACAAATAGGTGACGAACCTTTTCAAATCTTAAAAAAATTTAAAAATATAAAAGTTGGTGTTGATGTAGATAGATCAAACGGAGTAAAAAAATTAATAAAAGAGTTTCCAAAAATTGATGGAATCATACTAGACGATGTTTTCCAGCACAGATCTATAGATTTAAAATTAAGTATTTTACTAACCACATTCAGAAAACCTTTTTACACTGATCATATTGCTCCTGTGGGAACTTTGAGAGAATCCTCATCCGAATCTAAAAGAGCAGACATTATTATAGTTACCAAATGTCCAGTAGATCTTAAAGAAGAATCAAAAATAAAAATTGCCCAAAAAATTAAATTGAAAAATAATCAAGACTTATTCTTTTCGTCAATACATTATGATGATAAACTTTTGGGTAGAGATCAAATAGATATTGGCCAGATATTAAAAAGGAAAGTCTTATTGATAACTGGAATTGCAGATTCAACTCAAATAGTTGAACATTTGAAAAGAAAAAAAATTATTTTCTCACATATTTCGTTTGGAGATCATCATTTTTATGACAGATCTGACTATGAAAGGATTAGTAATGAGTTTAAAAATTATCTAATACTTACAACAGAAAAAGATTTTTACAAGATTTCAAAACTTGGACTAAAAAATGATATTTACTATTTGAGAATAAAAATTAAATTTCTTGATTCTGAAAATCGTTTTAAAAGAATTGTAGAACGTAACTTAACTAATTAACGTGCTTTTGGGCTTTGTACGAGGACCGAACCAAAGCACTACTTTCGACGTGTCTGAATCCTAAACTTTTGGCATAAAGTTCGTAAACTTTAAATTGTTCTGGAGTTATAAAGTCTTTAACAGGTAAATGTTTTTTTGAAGGTTGTAAATATTGTCCTATTGTAACAATGTCCACATTATTTTCTCTAAGATCAATCAGGGTCTGAAAAACTTCATTTTCCTTTTCTCCTAATCCTAACATAATTCCAGATTTAGTACGTCTAATTCCTTTTCTTTTTAAATAATTTAAAACATAAAGGCTTTTATCATATTTAGCCTGAATTCTTACTTCTCTTGTTAACCTCCTTACTGTTTCCATATTGTGTGAAACAACTTCTGGTTTTACGTCAACTATTTTGTCAATATGCCTCTCACTGCCTTGAAAATCAGGTATAAGAGTTTCGAGTGTTGTTTCAGGGTTTAACCTTCTAATTGCTTTCACGGTTTCAGTCCATATAAAAGTACCCATATCTTTCAAATCATCTCTGTCAACAGATGTGATCACTGCATGTTTCACCTTCATTAATGATATTGATCTTGCAACTTTTTCTGGCTCAGCCCAATCAACTGCTTCAGGCCTTCCAGTCTTAACTCCACAAAATCCACATGATCTTGTACAAATATTTCCAAGAATCATAAAAGTTGCGGTTCCCTCTCCCCAGCATTCACCCATATTAGGGCAACTTCCAGATGAACAAATTGTATTTAACTTATATTTATCGACAAGACCTCTTAGCTCTGTGTATTTTTTTCCAGTCGGCAGCTTAACTCTGATCCATTTTGGTTTTCTTTTAAAAGAAGGTTTGATTTTAGAATTAAGCTTATTTGAAATTTTAAGACTTTTCCAACTTTCGTTAGTAATTGCGTTATTAGTTAAAGTGTTTGATTCAGTAGACATATGTTTTACAAAATTACGAACAATTAAATAATTAACGTCAAATACCATACCGTAAAACACGTTAAGAAAATTATTCCCAAAATACTCAAAATTTTTATCGATCTTTTAGGTCTATTATTTTCTGGATTGTGTTTACTGTAAATTAGTATGTGATTAATAATCGCATAAAAAGGTGTTGTTACGAAAGATAAAATTGTGGCAACTTTAACAAGAAATCCCATCTCTGACATCAGAAAAATAAAAATAAATGATGTGCCAAATGATAAAATACCTATCCATAATTTGTAACTGGCTAATTGTTTTATTTCAAGAAGCTCAAATGTTTTTTTCATTGCTCTGGGTGATGCGTCTAGACATGTAATTGTAGTACTAAACATTGTTGTGAATGCTGCTATAGCTATGATTATAAAAACACTTTCACCAATGGATTGGGTATATAAACTGATTAATTGACTTGCAAAAACTCCACCATTACTAGAAAACGTCTGTTCAGTTCCATACATGACAAAAAAACCAAGAGACATAAAACAAATACCTAAGAAAATAGTTGTGATGTAACCAATATTAAAATCAAAGATTATTTCTTGCTTTTGTAGTCTTTTTATTTTTTTCTTTTTTTCTAATGTCCATATTGACTGCCATATTGATATGTCTAAAGGAGCTGGCATCCAACCCATGAATGCCACTAGAAATGCAATATTTAAGCTAGCACTTGGAAAAACTTGTTGCAGAGAAATTGGATTATTACTTTTATTAGCTGCGAATACAACAGCTAAAACAGTTGATATAGCAAGTAACATTATTACAAATTTTATGAGTCTATCTAAAAACTTATATTTTCCAATTAAAAGAATTAACAGGCAAACGAAAATCATTAGTATTGCCCAAAGTTCAATCTTTGAACTAAATCCAAAAAGTTCAATGGCCAGCCCAGCAGTGACAATTGTTACAGCTGATTGAATTGTGAACATTGTAACCAGAGATAAAACTAAATATGTAATTAAAACAGGCTTACCAATCTTTAGATATCCATCTAACAAGCTTTCACCATTAGCAGCTGCATATTTTGGGCCATAAAGAAAGAAAGGGTATTTGAAAAAATTGGATAAAATTAATGCCCAAATTAAACCAAATCCAAATTCTGCTCCAGCCTTGGTTGATTGTACAAGGTGAGATACACCAATGGCTGCTCCAGCGAAAAGTAGACCAGGACCGAGTTTTTTAATCATCTATATTAAGATTGATTAATAATTTCAGCTAGTATTTTTTTTGCTCTCAATACTCTAACTTTAACACTGTTAACAGGCTGATTTAATTCTTTAGCGATTTCTTTATGTGAAAGGTCATTCAGGTATCTTAATTCAATTGCTTTTCTGTAAAGTGGTTTAAGTAGCTGAATTTTATTTTTTAAACTTACCAATTTCTGTTCATTTATCAGGTCATCCTCAGGACTTGGCGAATATTCAGAAAGATTATTTTGGTCATCAACCTCTAATAAATTAAAATTATTTTTATGTTTTCTAAGCCTATCAATATGAATATTTTTTGATATTGTAATTATCCAAGTTTTAAATGAATATTTAGCGTTATAAGAATTAATTTTTTCAAAAGCTTTCGCAAAACTTTCAATGGTTATGTCCTCAGCACTGGATTTATTATTAGTTCTTTTTAATTGAAAACAATAAACATCTTTCCAAAAAGTTTCTAATAAAAAACTAAAAGCATTTTGATCATTATTTTTTGCAAGACAAATTTGGTCTTGAATATTTTTAGTTTCAGCCAATTTTTAATTCAAGTTTATTTTTGACTCTTTGCAGTCGGTTTCGCCAGGTAACTTACCACAAATCCCACATGGTTCAGAATTTGTGTTTAGAAATGGGCTAGCACTTGCACACGTACCAGAAAATTTTCCATTTTTCTTAAATATTACTTTTACTGAAATAGCTATTATTGATAAGGAGAGTAAAGCTAATGTGACTACAAATAACATTTATTGATTTATTATGTTCACTTCTTCTTTAAGCAAGATATTAAATTTTCTTAAAACATAATCTTTAATCATAGTTGAAAAATCAAAAATTTCTTCACCACTTGCGTTTCCATAATTTACAATTATTAATGCGTGCTTTTTGAATGTTCCTACATTTCCTTTTTTGATACCTTTCAAACCACATTTTTCAATTAAATAAGCTGCTGGAATTTTAACTCTGTTATCTGACATATAGTAACTTGGGACTGAGTGATCCTTTTTTTTTAATTCTTCAAATTCGTCAAAACTTAAAACAGGATTTTGAAAAAAACTCCCACAATTTCCGAGCTTTTTTGGGTCCGGAAGTTTACTTTTTCTAATTTTTTTAACAAATTTAGATATTTCTTTAATTGTTGGTGTTTTAATTCTATTTTTTGACAAAATTTCTTGCAGAGGTCTGTAGGAAAAGTTAATCCTGTGATTCTTTTTGGTTAATCGAAAGTTAACATAGCAAATAACGTAATGCCCTTTTAATTCCTCTTTAAATATGGAACTTCTATAGCTGAATTTACAATCTTCATTTTTGAATTTGAAATCATGAAAGTTTGAAATTGATATAGTTTCACAAAATGTTAATGAATCACTAATTTCAACTCCATATGCTCCAATATTTTGGACTGGGGCACTTCCAACACTCCCTGGTATCAAACTAAGATTTTCTAGACCTCCATAATCATTATTTACTGCCCAATTCACTAGATCGTCCCAATTTTCACCTGCACCGACTCTTACAAAAATAAAATCTTTGTCTTCATCTACTATTTCTATTCCTTTAATTCCGATTTTTATTATCGATCTCTCAATTTCTTTTTTGAATAGTATGTTTGTTCCTTCACCGAGGATAAATGGCGTATCCTTAATTTTTTCTAAAATTTCTTTCAGTTCATTTTTTGAGTTAGCACAAAAAAATTTTTTAGAAATTATATCAATACCGAAACTATTGTATTTCTTTAGAGAAGTTTGAGTACAGTTTTGCAATTTATTAACTCTAATTTACTTTTTTTTCTTAGGATTTTTTATTGGATCTCCGTTCTCATCCAATTCGACCTCTGGAAGAACTTCACCTTTAATTCTTAAAATTATATTTGAATTTGAAGCATTTGAATTTACAGTGATAGCTTTTAGAAAAACACCAGTTCTTTTAGTATCATACTCAACATCAATTGAGCTTGACTCTCCAGGTTGAATTGGTTTTTCGGGCTTTTTTGGAATGGTACAACCACAGGATGAATATATTCTATTAAATATTAATGGTGCATTTCCAGTATTTTTGAACTTAAACGTTTTTTTTCCATCTGCTCCATGTTCGACCGTTCCATAGTCAATTAGTGTTTGATCAAATGTAACCTGTGCAATCTTTTCTTGTGATTTAACTGAAATTGTTAATAGCATTAAAAATATAAGTAGCAAACGGTTTTTCATAATAATGTATTTTAACTAAAACTATGATTTTTTGAACATATTACAAAAAAAGGCAATAGCTTTTGATTTGTAATATTGTTAAGTACTTTTGTGAAATTATTCAATGAAATGGAGATTGAAAAGAGTTTTGATGCAAAAAAAATCCAATCCAAGTGGTACAAACACTGGACTAAAAATGGATATTTTAGTTCAATCCCCAATGAAAAAACACCATTTACTATTGTAATACCTCCTCCTAATGTGACAGGAATTTTGCACATGGGACACATGCTAAATAACACAATACAAGACGTTCTTATAAGAAAGGCTAGATTAGAAGGATTTAATGCGTGTTGGGTACCAGGTACGGATCACGCTTCGATTGCTACAGAGGCTAAAGTTGTTAAGCATTTAAAAGAAAAAGGAATACAAAAAGAAGATCTATCCCGAGATAAATTTCTTAGTCATGCTTGGGACTGGACTGAAAAATATGGAGGAAAAATTTTAGATCAATTAAAAAGATTAGGTTGCTCATGTGATTGGAGTAGAACGAAATTTACTCTCGACTCAGATATGTCAGAATCAGTAATTAAGGTATTTATTGACCTACATGAAAAAGGTTTGATATATCGTGGCTATAAAATGGTTAATTGGGATCCAGAGGCCAAGACCACTTTGTCAAATGAGGAGGTTGTTTTTGTTGAGGAAGAAACAAAAATTTATTTTATTTCTTACAAGATTTCAGAATCAGATGATGAAATACATGTTGCCACAACGAGACCTGAAACCATATTTGGAGACACTGCAATTGCAGTTAACCCCAAAGACACGAGGTATCAAAAATTTATTGGTCAAAATGCTTCTATTCCAATTTTAAATAAAAGTATTCCAATAATCTCTGATGACCTTGTAGATCCTGAATTCGGAACAGGATGTCTTAAAATTACGCCAGCTCACAGCGAAAATGATAAAGAAATAGGAGATCGACATAATTTAGAGTTGTTAGATATTCTTAATGATGATGGCTCACTAAATCATTTTAATCTACATTATTCAGGGATGGATAGGTTTGAAGCTAGAAAAAAAATAGTTGTTGAACTTAATTCGATGGGTGCGCTAATTAAAAGTGAACCTTATGTTACAAAAATTGGTAGATCCGAGAGGACGAACTGCATCATTGAGCCAAGGTTATCCAAACAGTGGTTTTTAAAAATGGAAAAAATAGCGAAACCAGCATTGAATGCAGTTTTGAATAATGAAGTACAGTTTTTCCCAAAAAAGTTCAAAAACATCTATAGAAATTGGATGGAAAACATAAGAGATTGGAATATTTCTAGACAACTTTGGTGGGGTCACAGAATACCTGTATACTATTACACTAATGATAAAAACAATTATGTTGTTGCCGAAAATATCGACGAAGCTTTAAAATTAATTAATCAAAAAAAAGGTTTTGAATATGTGAATAAAGAGAAAATATATCAAGAAAATGATGTTTTGGACACATGGTTTTCATCTTGGATTTGGCCAATAAGTGTATTTGATGGAATAAGAAATCCAGATAATAAGGATTTTAAGTATTATTATCCAACAAATGACTTGGTAACAGGTCCTGACATTTTATTTTTCTGGGTTGCAAGAATGATTGTTTCTGGCTATGAATTTAAAAAAAATAAACCTTTTAATTCTGTTTATTTTACTGGACTTGTTCGCGACAAATTGGGTAGAAAAATGTCTAAACAATTGGGAAATTCACCTGATGCATTGAAACTAATTGATAAATTTGGTGCTGATAGTGTTCGTGTTGGTTTATTATTTAGCGCACCTGCTGGTAATGACTTGTTGTTTGACGAATCCCTTTGTCAACAAGGTAAAAACTTTTCAAATAAGATATGGAATTCTCTTAGACTTCTCAAGTCATGGACCGTCTCCGAAAAATTGAGTGAACCTAAAACGTCTACTATTGCTTCTAAATGGTTTGAATCAAAATTTAATTCTAAATTAAATGATGTAGAAGATTTCTTTAGAAAGTATAGAATATCTGATGCTTTAATTACAATTTACAAATTAATTTGGGAGGATTACTGTTCATGGTATTTGGAAATTATAAAACCAAATTATGGAGAATCAATTGATCAAGTAACCTATAAAAAAACGCTTATGTATTTTAAAAAATGTTTAAAAATACTTCACCCTTTTATGCCTTTTCTAACCGAAGAAATTTGGAGTTTGATTAAAGATCAAAAAGAATCATCAATCATAATTAGTAATTGGCCAAACATAGGTTCAATTGATTCAAATTATATTGAAAATTTCCAACACACTCAGAAAATCATTACCAATATTAGAAAGTTTAGAAATGTCAATGGTATTTCTGTCAATAAAAGAATAGAACTTTTAAGTAAAAATAAACCAGATTATAATTTTGAGTTCAAAGAGATCGTATTAAAGCTAGTGAATGTCAGTATTGAATTTAACAATGAAAAAATTAATAATAATTTAAGCTCAATTATGGTTGAGAGTAAGGAGTATTTTATATCAAATAATTTTGAACTAAAAGATGATTTATCTAACATACGTCAACAATTAGATTACAACCTTGGGTTTCTAAAATCGATACAGAGTAAGTTAAATAATAAAAAATTTGTCGACAATGCACCAAAACAGGTTCTGCTTAATGAACAAAAAAAAGAGAGAGATACATTGGAAAAAATCAAAATATTAGAGAATAAATTATCAAAATAAAGTTTTAGATTGTTGCGATTACATCTATACCTCCTTTTACTTTATCACCTTCCTGAACGTTGACTTTAATATCTGTGGGAAGAAATAAATCAACCCTAGATCCAAATTTGATAAATCCCGCATCAGTACCTTGAACAACATTTAAACCTTCTTTTGAATAATTAACAATTCTTCTTGCTAATGCACCTGCAATTTGTCTAAACATTACATCACCAAAGACTTCGTTGTTAACAACGATCGTTGTTCTTTCATTTAGTTCAGAAGATTTTGGAAGCCAGGCAACAAGATATTTTCCAGGATGATACTTACTAAACTTTACTAATCCACTTATGGGATGTCTTGTAACATGAACATTTAATGGAGACATGAAAACTGAAACTTGAATACGTTCATCCTTAAAATATTCTTTTTCAAAAACTTTTTTTATTATGACAACTTTACCATCAACAGAGGAAATTATATTTTCTTTGTTAATTTTTGTTTTTCTTTTTGGGTTTCTAAAAAACTGTAGAATTAATATGAACTTAATTAATATGATAATTTGAATACCATTTCTCAAATATGAGTTAGTGATTTGCTCAGTTAATATTACAATGAGAGTTGTTAAAAAGAATGATGCTAAAATGATTTTATAACCCTCTTTATGAAACACTTTCAAAATATTTTAATAATAAATAAACAAATGGTGCTGCAAATATAACACTATCCATTCTATCGTACAGACCACCATGGCCAGGCAACCAATTTCCACTGTCCTTAACTCCAGCTTCTCTTTTGAACTGAGATTGTACAAGATCTCCAATTGCTCCGGAAGTAGTAATAATAATTGCCAAAGCAATCCATTGAGTTAGACTTAAATTTAAATTGACGAAGTTAAAAAGTAGAATACTTGTTATTACAGACATTGCAAGTGCTCCAATAAATCCCTCAACACTTTTTTTTGGAGAAACCACTTGCAATAGGGGTCTTTTCCCAAAATTAATACCAAAAATATATGCACTAGAATCAGAAACCCACATCAATATTAGAAAATAAAAAATATAGTATGGATTATATTCATTTGTAAGTGTTGGAATTGAAAATAAAATCACTAATGAACCAACTAAATAAAAATGACCCAAGAATCTATTTTTCAGAATAGAAAAAGAAAATTCTTTTTTTTTAAGTAAAGAAAATCCCAATAAAATATTAGTAATAGTTATTGTAAGCACAAAAAAGATTTGAAATACCCAATTATATGAAAGTATAAATAAAGAAATATACAACGGAAAAGTTAAGTACAATATTAAATTTGATTTACCTGTATCGGAGGAAAAAAATTTATGATTATAATTGGAAATCAACTTGATAAACTCAAATACCAACACTAGACTACAAAAAAAACCGACTATGTAGAAAAGAATTTCATTGTAAAACAAAGGAAAAATTAAAAAAATAGCGTATGAAATTGCAGTAAACGATCTAATATAAAAATCTTTCATTTAAAAATCTTCTAAAAGTAATAAGTAAAGATTTTTAGCTGAACTTCCGTAGGTAAGAAAATTAGTATTTTCTTTTTCAAGATTTTTGAAATTTTTAATACTTGTGATATTAGTTGGTAAATTATTAGGGTATTTATTTTTGATTCTATTTAAACCTTCACTTAAGGTGTCAGTGATCTGACTTATTTTTGCAATAACAATGAAATTTAGAGGCAGGTCATTCACTTTATGTGACTTTATTTGTTCAGCACATATCAGTAAACTTCCATCATTTGCAACTAAAAATTCACACCCAGTCAAAAAAAACTTTGAATTTAAATTAGTTTTTGAAATATTTAATTTATTATTTTTAGAAGTGAATTCCAAAAGTGAATCATCGTAACATAATATCTCAGCATCTTCCCAATTATTTTCTTCAATTATTTGTAAAAAGAAATTTATACATTCAGGCTTATTTTCACAATACAAAAATTTTCCACCATTTTCTGTAAAGAAATATGTGAATCTTTCTTCAATTGGATCATTTAAACCTGGCATATATTTACCAGAAACTTCTTCACTTAATTCTTCCTCACCTTTATTAAAAAAAGATTTGATGAATTTTTTCAAAATAATGATTTTGAATGTAAATATAAAAAATCTTATTTTTCGAGTAAGTTATGAGAATATCGAAGATTATTTTGAATTGGATTTTTTAATTGCTTCTTTGATGTCAAAAGGTCTTTCACCATAAATTCTTACAAGATCTTCCTTAAAAATAACTTCTTTTTCGAGCAGGGAATTTGCTAATTCTATTAATTTAGTTTTGTGTTTCTTTAACAATTTGATCGCTCTTTGGTATTGAGTTTCGATGATATTAGAGATTTCTTTATCAATTACTTGAGCAGTAACATCACTGTATGGTTTGGTGAAGCCATAATCGTTTTGACCACTGGAATCATAATAAGTTAAATTTCCTATTTTATCATTTAATCCATACACTGTCACCATTGATCTTGCTTGCTTGGTAACTTTTTCAAGATCACTTAGTGCTCCTGTTGAAATATTATTAAACATAACTTTTTCAGCTGCTCTTCCTCCTAAAGCTGCACACATTTCGTCCAAAATTTGTTCGGGTTTAACAATTTGTCTTTCTTCAGGTAAGTACCATGCTGCTCCAAGTGACTGGCCTCTTGGAACTATAGTGACTTTTACAAGTGGGGCAGCGTGTTCTAACATCCAGCTTACGGTTGCATGGCCAGCTTCGTGAAAAGCAATTGTTTTTTTCTCTGCATCTGTAATGATTTTATTTTTCTTTTCAAGTCCTCCAACGATTCGGTCAACTGCATCTAGAAAGTCTTGTTTGTTAACTGATTTTTTTAATTTCCTTGCAGCTATTAGTGCGGCTTCATTACAAACGTTAGCAATATCAGCACCTGAAAAGCCAGGTGTTTGCTTTGCCAGAAAATCAGTGTCGAGTGATTTAGCAATTTTAATAGGTTTTAAGTGGACGTTGAAAATTTCTTTCCTCTCTCTTACATCAGGAAGATCAACATAAATTTGTCTATCAAATCTACCAGCTCTCATCAATGCTTTATCAAGGACATCAGCTCTGTTAGTAGCTGCTAGAACAATTACGTTAGTATTAGTTCCAAATCCATCCATTTCAGTTAATAATTGATTTAGTGTGTTTTCTCTTTCATCATTTCCTCCGGTCATGTTACTTTTCCCCCTAGCTCTTCCAATCGCATCTATTTCGTCAATAAAAATTATAGATGGCGATTTTTCTTTAGCTTGCTTAAAAAGATCACGCACTCTTGAAGCACCTACACCAACAAACATTTCAACAAAATCAGAACCTGAGAGAGAGAAAAAGGGTACTTTTGCTTCACCAGCTACTGCTTTTGCAAGTAGTGTTTTTCCAGTTCCAGGTAATCCAACAAGCAGAGCACCTTTCGGAATTTTACCACCTAATTTTGTGTATTTAGTTGGGTTTTTTAGAAAGTCAACAATTTCTTGTACTTCTTCTTTAGCCCCTTCGAGTCCGGCAACATCTTTGAAAGTGGTCTTAACATCATTCTTTTCATCAAATAGTTTTGCTTTTGATTTGCCAATACTGAAAATTTGTGAGCCTCCACCTGCTCCACCGGACATCCTTCTCATAAAAAAGAACCAAAGTCCGACAAGGATGATTAAGGGTAAAAATCCTATTATGTAATCTAGAAATTTATTTTCAACTGTCTTAAAATCATAATTGAATTGTATTCCGTTATTTTCAGCACTTTCAAGTTTGTTTTGAAAGTTTTCAAGATTTCCAATTTCAAAAACGTAATGTGGACCATTGATATTTCTCTGTCCAAGAAAATTAGTAGAGTTGGCCTTTTTATGGTCTGGGCTGTTCAAAGCATCCCGGTTTAAAGTTACTTGCGCAATGTTTTTATTTACTACTGTAACATTTTTAATTTCTCCTTTGTTCAGAAATTTTTCGAAGCTTGATATATTAATTTTTTTAGATGCACTTGTATTTCCGTCTCCACCCATAAAATATGTGCTAGCAAAAAACACCAATATAGAGGCATAGATCCAATATGAATTAAATTTTGGTTTATTAGAAATATTTTTCTTTTTATTCATCTTAAAATTTATTTTCAAAAAGAGTTGATTGTGCTTCTTCCCACAATTCCTCTATGTTGTAATAATTTCTAGTTTCTTCAACAAATATATGAACTACAACATCAATATAGTCAACCAGTACCCATTTAGAATTTTCAAGCCCCTCGATTTGATGTGGTTTTTCACCTATTTTTTTTGAAACTACTTTTTTTATTGAGTTTGTTATAGCATTAACTTGAGTATTTGAGTTTCCTGAGCACACTATAAAATATTGACATACTACATTATCGATATTTTTTAGATTGAGAATATTTATTTTAGAACCTTTTACTTCCTCAATTCCCTCAACAACACAAGATATTAACTTATCAGTATTCAAATTGATTATTTAAGTGTAAATTTAATTTTTTTAACTGATTTTTTAATAATCCTTTTAATGATAGAAATAATCAAACTTGATGCCACTAATTCAACTAACGATCATTTAAAAGAAAAATTAAGTACAATTAATAAAAAGAAAACAATAATAGCTTACACATATAATCAAAAAAAAGGCAGAGGTCAAAGAAATAATGAGTGGATCTCAGAGCCGTTTAAAAACCTATCATTATCTCTGTTAATTTTTCCAAAAAATCTATTAACTAAGGATATATTTTATGTAAATATTTTTGCTTCTGTTCTTTTAATCGATTTTTTTAAAAAAGAAAAAATTAAAAGACTACAGATTAAGTGGCCAAACGACATTTTGTCATACAATAAAAAATTTTGTGGAATATTATGTGAATCAATCATTAATAAACATTTAGTAAATAAATTAATTATTGGAATAGGAATTAATGTTAACCAAATTTCATTTGAAGGTTTGCCAAATGCATCCTCCATAAGAAAAATTTTAAAAAAAGAGATAAATTTAGATTCTTTTACTAAAAGGCTCATAGAAAGTATTAAAAAAAGTATCAGCATATTTGAAGATACACCAAAAATAAAATCATTTAAAATATTTAATAATTATTTGGATAACCTCCATGGTTATGGAACCATCAAATCCTATAAAATAAGTGGAGGAAATAAAATTCAAGCTGAAATTGTAGGTTTAAACAGGGATGGATCTTTAAAAATTAAACTTATTAATGGAGAAATAAAAAAGTACAATTTCAATGATATTCAATTAATATACTGAAATGGAGTTTTTAACTGATTGGGGATACATTGGATTGTTTATTGCTAGTTTTCTATCTGCAACTATTATTCCATTTAGCTCCGAATTTGTTTTGAGTTTCATGATTGCAAATGGTTTTAATTTTAATTTAACAGTAATTGTTGCTACAATTGGAAATTGGATTGGAGCACTAAGTAGTTATGCCTTGGGATGGTTAGGTAATTGGAGTTTACTAGAAAAATATTTTGGTATAAAGAGAAAAAAAGTTTATAGTTTCAAATTGAAAATTGAGCGTTGGGGTAGTTTACTTGCATTTTTTTCTTGGGTTCCCTTATTTGGAGATCTAATTGCTGTGAGTTTAGGCTTTTTTAAAATAGATTTTGTTAAGGTCTCAACCTTTATGCTATTGGGAAAAATGTTAAGGTATTTTATTTGGGCACTGATGACTTTGTGGGGTTTATCATTTTTTAAACTTTAAGTTATTTTGAAAATCTCCCTGGTGCGATGATTGAACTAAGTACATTAAAAACAGGTTTAGGTACTGTTTTCAATAAAAATGCAATAAATTTCCATCTTTTGGTTGGAACATAAAGTTTTTTTCTTTTAACCATTGCTTCAACAGACTCTTTGGCAACTCTTTGTGCTGAGTTTTTTAAAAAACTGGGTACTCTATCCATTTCTTCCTGAACACCACTTGCGGTATGAAAATTTGTTATCGTATATCCTGGGCAAATTGCAGTACAAGAAATGCCTTCATTATTATAGTTTAGGTTTATCAGCTCACTGAATCTGTTTACAAAAGTTTTCGTAGGTCCGTACAAAGACTGAAC
Source organism: uncultured Bacteroidota bacterium (assembly GCA_902523635.1). Classification (GTDB taxonomy): domain Bacteria; phylum Bacteroidota; class Bacteroidia; order Flavobacteriales; family Flavobacteriaceae; genus MAG-121220-bin8. Next base: position 84,128 of record CABZAE010000004.1, read on the forward strand.
TTGCGATGGAGGGGCAAATGCAGCTACAGACGAAACTATCATAATTCTACCATCTTTAATTTTCAGCATTTGTGGAAGAAATAATTTTGTCAAGGATATTACCGAAATACTCAAAACTCTAATACACTTTTCTTCCTCATCCATAGATGACAAATGCAAGGGTGTTACAATTCCGTAGCCTGCGTTGTTAATCAAAATTTTGATTAAATATTTATTTGAATTACAAAATTCATATATTTTATTGGGAGTGTTTTTATCGCTCAAGTCACCATCAATATAGTCTACATTAACTTTGTATTTAGTTTTTATATGTTTAGAAAATTTTTTTAATAAATCTTTTCTTCTGGCTGTCAAAACTAAATTGAATCCTTTTTCCGCCAAGATATATGCGATTTCAAGTCCGATCCCGGATGTTGAACCAGTTATGAGTGCATAAGGCTCATTCATTTAGTTTAAGTTAGCTATGTTTTTTGATAGATCATTGATGAAAGTCTGTAGAGGAGTTTTAACCATTATTTCCATCATTGGGTTTAATTGACCTTTAAATTCAATGTGAAACTGGGTAATTTTATCATTTACTTCTTTAATGTGACCCTCTAAATAAAAATCTATTTTAGATTCCAATGACTTTAAAATAATTTTTTTTGACTCTATCTTTTCAATAATTTTTAATTGAAATATTGGCATACCTTTAATACCAAAAATAAAAGAATCTGAACTCAATACATCAAATTTTGAAATATTATTAGGCATTATTTTTTCAAAATTTTTCACAACTGATAATTTTCGAAATAAATCTTTTGCCGATAACTCTGAGCTTGAGACGATGCTTTTGAGTTCCATTGTTCTTATTTTATTTTCCAATTTTCTGGATCCTTTTTCCAATCAAGCAGAACCTCGTATTCTTTAGAATCTATGTAATTTGAATCCAATGCTTGTTCAAGCAAGATGTCATATGAACTAAGTGTTTTAAGTTCAACATTACTTGCTTTAAAGTTCTTATTCGATATTGGAAAGCCATAACTGAAAATACTAACCATTCCATTGATTTTCAATTCTGCATTTCTAAGAGCATCTACAGCCATTAAACTACTTTTACCCGTGCTGATTAAATCTTCAACAACTACAACTGATTGTCCTTTGCTAAAGGCACCCTCAATTTGATTCATTCTCCCGTGTTTTTTAGCGCTTGTACGAACATAAATAAAGGGGAGTTCTAATAGATCAGCTACTAAAGTACCAATTCCTATGGCACCAGTTGCAACACCAGCAATAACATCAGGTTTTTTGTAGAAAGTATTAATTTTCTTGCAAATTTGAGTGGTTATGAATGATCTTGTTTTGGGATAGGATAAAATGATTCTATTGTCACAATATATTGGAGATTTCCAACCGCTTGTCCAAATAAATGGGCTTTTTGAATTCAATTTAATTGCATTAATTTGTAATAAATTTTTTGCTATATTTTTTGCATCTATTAAATCCAAAGCCATTAAACAAATGTATAAAGTTTTTGTGAATCAAAAGGTTATTATTTTAACCTCAAAACCTTCTCATGATTCGAAATACCCTCAACTTTCTCTAAAAGAATCATCTTTAAATGAAGTTTTAAAGATTCTTAAAAAAAACAAAAAAGTATTATTGGTACACAAAAATGAAGATAAATTAATATCAAAATTTAAGAAAAAAATTAAAGTTGTTAAGGCAGGGGGTGGTATAGTAAAAAATCAAAAGGATGAGACACTTTTTATTTTTAGGAGAAATAAGTGGGATTTGCCAAAAGGTAAGAAAGATAAATTTGAATCTATTGAAGATGCAGCCATGAGAGAGGTGGAAGAGGAAACTGGGGTAAAAGGTTTGAAAATGGATTCATTCTACAAAAAAACCTATCATATTTTTAAAAAAGGAAAAAGACATTTGTTAAAAGAAACGAGTTGGTTTAGAATGAAAACAAATTATTCAGGTAAACTTCAACCAGAACTGAGTGAGGATATAACTAAGGTCGTATGGAAGGATGAAAAAACAATTCGTTTGATAAAAAATACTTTTCCTAACATAAAACTTCTTTTGGATATCTAGGATAAATTTAAACAATCAGGAACCAATAATTTATAATCCCCATTATTTGAAATAAGCTCCCTTACAATTGAGCTACTTATGTATGATGTCTTTGCTGATGTTAACAAAAATATAGTTTCAATTTTTGATAATTTTCGATTGGTCCTTGCAATTGCTTTTTCAAATTCAAAATCACCATTATTGCGAATACCTCGGACGATAAAATTTGCACCAACCTTTTTACAAAAATCAATTGTAAGTCCACTGTAACTTAAAACTTTTACTTTTGGTTCATTTTTTAGACATTTTTTGATGAAATCTACTCTTTGTTTAGAGTTAAACATTGTGTTTTTATTTTCATTAACACCAACACCTACAATAATTTCATCAAACATGGAAAGACTTCTTTTTAATATATCAAGATGTCCTAATGTAAATGGGTCGAAAGTTCCTGGAAAAATAGCTTTTCTCATTATTAATTAAAATTTATATAAACGTTTGTTCAATAAGTTCGTCAATTATCTCCTTTACAGATATTCCAATATTTTTGGCTTGTTTTGGGAAAATACTCTCATTTGTCATTCCTGGGATTGAATTAAGTTCCAGAAAATGAGGTATTTGATCAACAAATATAAATTCACTTCTGGAGATTCCTTTAATTCCAAGCTTGTTGTAAATTTTTACAGCAATTTCAGAAACATTTTTTCTTTGAACAGCATTGATATTTGCAGGAGTAATTTCTTGTGATTGACCGAGATATTTAGCATCATAATCAAAAAAATCGTTTTCAGAAATTAGTTCAGTTATTCCAAAAACCAGTGTTTCATTTTTATATTTCATAACTCCTACTGAAACTTCAGTTCCTTCCAAAAATGATTCTATTAAAATTTCATTATCAAATTCGAATGCTTTTTTTACCGATGAGGTGAGTTCGCTAACTGAGTGAACTTTATAAACTCCAAAGCTACTTCCAGATTTATTTGCTTTTACAAAACAGGGTAATCCAAGCTCATCAATTATTTGAGTTGGTTCAATAATGTCTGAACAATTTATATGAACAGATTTTGCAGTTGGAATATTGTATTTTTTGAGAACAGAAATACAATCACGTTTGTTAAAAGTCAAGGCTGATGTATATGAATTACATCCAGTGTATGGAATGCCTAAAAGATCAAAATATGATTGTAAAATCCCATCTTCACCAGGTGAGCCGTGAATCATAATTATAACTACATCAAAATTTATGCGATTCTTACCGATTTCTATTGAGAAATCTTCCTTATTAACAGCTATTTTTTCACCATCTGAGGAATGATACAGCCAGGAGTCTTTTTTAATTACTATTTTAAATGGAGTATATTTGTTTCTGTCAATATTTTGGAAGATGACATCTCCACTTTGAATTGAAACATCAAATTCGCTCGAAAAACCACCGGAAAGTATTGCGACATTTTTTTTCACTTTAGTAAAAGTACCAATTTTTACTGTCTAAATATTTAGATAACATATTTTATATATTTGTTTTTTTGCAATGAATCTGTTAAAATATTTTTTTTCCATATATTTTTTTAGACAGTTTTTTACAGCTTGTTTAACAACAACCTTTTTGGTCCTTTTTGTTTTTGTCTTTTTAAATCTAAGTACAAATCACAATCGCTATATTTTAGTTCCAGATTTGGTTGGTAAAAACCTAATCGAAATCAATGAAATTTTGAATGAAAACAAATTGAATTTTGAAATAACAGACTCTACATTTTATAATCCTGATTTTCCAAAATACACCGTTCTTAGCCATTTTCCATCAGCTAATTCGAAAGTAAAAAAAAATAGAAAAATATACCTAACAGTAAATCCAACCAACTTTAGAAAAGTCGCAATTCCGAATATAATTCAAATTACTAAAAGAAGCGCAATCTCATCACTACTATCGACCGATCTTGAAATAGGAGAGATTTTATACGAGAATAACATTGGAAAAGATATGGTTATTCAAATACTATTTAATGATGATGAGGTTGAGCCTGGACTTTTAGTTCCAAAAAAATCACGAATTGACCTTGTTCTTGGCAACGGTATCGCACCAAATGATGAATAAAGTTTCAAATATTGATGATCTTAACTCAGAGCTTTTTGAACATTTTCAATTTAAAGCTGATAAGGGACAAGAGCCTTTGAGGGTTGATAAATTTTTAATGAACAGAATTGAAAATGCCACTAGAAATAAAATTCAAAAAGCTGCAAAAAAAGGCTACATTTTGATCAATGATTTTTCAGTAAAACCAAGTCAAAAAGTAAAACCATACGATTATGTAAGGGTAATGTTTTCGCATCCTCCTTATGAAAATTTATTGGAACCTGAAAATATATCTCTTGATGTTGTTTTTGAAGATCAAGATTTAATAATAGTTAACAAACCGCCAGGAATTGTAGTTCACCCAGGTCATGGAAATTATAGTGGAACATTACTAAATGGTCTAATTTACCATTTTCAAAATTTACCTAATAACGAGCAAGGAAGACCTGGACTAGTACATAGAATTGATAAAGATACAAGTGGATTATTAGTTGTTGCCAAAACAGAGTCTGCAATGACAGATCTTGCAAAACAATTTTTTTTAAAGTCGACTAAGCGAGTTTACAATGCACTAGTTTGGGGGGTTTTGAAAAAAAAAAGTGGAACAATTGATAAAAACTTGATGAGGGATAGTAAAAATCGTCTAATTATGAGTGTAACCAACCAACCTGAAATTGGGAAACGAGCAATTACTCATTACAAAGTTGTTCGTGAATTTAATTATGTGTCTCTAATTGAATGTAAATTGGAAACTGGAAGAACACATCAAATCAGAGCGCATATGAAACACATAGGACATCCAATTTTTAATGATATTAGATATGGTGGTGACAAAATACTCAAAGGGACGGTATTTAATAAATATAAACAGTTCGTAGAGAACTGCTTTAAATTACTTCCAAGACAAGCATTACATGCTAAAACAATAGGTTTTATTCATCCCACCACAAAAAAAGAAATGGTCTTTGATTCTAATCTTCCAACAGATCTTACTAATTGTATTGAAAAATGGAAAAACTATTCAAATAAAGTTTGATTTTTTTTAATTTTGTGAAAAATATTTAATAGAATGAAAATAATTATTTCACCAGCTAAATCTCTTGACTTCGAAACAAAATTGCCTACATCACAATTTTCAATTCCAGATTTTTTGAAAGAGTCATCTTTAATTAATGATTCCTTAAAAAAGAGGTCGCCCAATGAATTAAAATCAATGATGAAAATTTCTGAAAAACTGGCTGATTTAAATTGGAAAAGAAATAATAGTTTTAAACTACCTTTCAATAAAGAAAATGCAAGACCCAGTATTTTTACATTTAATGGTGATGTGTATAGTGGTTTAGATGCATTTTCACTTAGCACTGAAAAAATATCAAGGTCTCAAGATTCAGTCAGAATTTTATCTGGCCTATATGGTGTTCTAAGACCTTTAGATTTGATTCAAGCTTACAGGCTAGAAATGGGAACAAAGCTAAGTGTAAACGGTTCTTCAAATTTATATGATTTTTGGAGTGAAAAAATTACAAAAAAACTTAACGAGGAATTAAAAGAAAACGAAATTTTAGTAAACCTGGCAAGTAATGAGTATTCCTCTGTTATCGACAAAAAATCTCTAAAAACTACAATGATATCGCCAGTTTTCAAAGATCTGAAAAATGGGAAATTAAAAATTATATCTTTCTATGCTAAAAAAGCAAGGGGGTTAATGGTAAGATTTATTTTAGACAGTGGATCCAAAACTTCAGAGGATTTGAAAAGCTTTAATTACGGAGGATATTCGTTCAGCGAAATTGAATCTCAGAAACAAAAGGAATTGGTTTTTATACGCTAATCTAAGCTCTAATTTTTTTAATAAATCTGTCAATTTTTCCAATTCCCTCTTTATCTATAAAATTTATGAAGGCTGAACCAATGATGGCACCATTGCTAAAATTGATTGCGTCTTTGTAGGTGTTTTTATTACTGATACCAAACCCAATAAGAAGAGGTGATTTTAAATTCATGTTATTGATTCTTCTAAAATATTTTTTTTGGTCAGCCTGAAAGGATTTTACGGCTCCAGTAATACTAAAACTACTAACCATATAAATGAAACCGGTTGAAATTTTGTCAATGAATCGAATCCTTTTGTCAGATGTTTGAGGTGTGATTAAAAACATATTTAAAAGCCTGTATTTGTAAAAAACTTCTTTGTACTTAGCATGATATATATCAGCAGGTAAATCTGGAATGATTAAACCATCTATTCCAACAGACTGACAATCTTTACAGAAAGATTCGATACCATATTGTATGATAGGGTTCAAATAACCCATTATAACCAACGGAATATTGGTTTTACTTCTAATATTTTTTAGTTGTTTAAATAAATTTTTTGTTGTCATTCCGTTTTTAAGTGCAATAGTTGAGCTTTCTTGTATTGTTGGCCCATCTGCAAGAGGGTCACTGTATGGAAGACCGATCTCAACGATGTCTACTCCGCTTTTTTCTAGACTCTCAATAACATTAACTGTATCATTTAGTTCTGGAAAGCCTGCAGTAAAATATATGGACAAAATTTCCTTTTTATCTTTGAAAACTTTATTAATTCTATTCATCAGCTGGTTTAAAATATGTTCTTTTACCATTTTTATCATACAAATCACCGGGGGTGATATTTGGAGCTTTTTTGTAAGATTCTTGCTCAAGTTGTCTTCCAATGCCTTTGGGGATGGCATTTGCTCCTTTAATTCTCAAATCAATTTCTAGTTTTAGTGAATCAAGAACTTTAAGATAATTTGGATTTTTTGATTGGTTAACCATTTCCTCCTTATCATTTTGATGATCGTAAAGTTCATAACCTAATTCTCCATCTTCTCCCCACTTTGTTAATCTATACCTGTCTGTTTTTATTGAATAACCATTTTTCCATCTTGTTAATGCACTCTTTCTAACAGACGAACCAACATTTTTTAAAATAGGAGTTAAGCTTTTTCCAACTACATGGTCAGGTGTTTCAATTCCAGTCAATTCCATAAGTGTGGGATATATATCTATCATTTCCACCGGAGAATTGGTTCTTAATCCACTTTTCAAGCCTGGAACAGAAAAAATTAAAGGGATTCTTGTTGAATTTTCAAATAAAGTTTGCTTTTGCCAATGACCATGTTCACTTAAATGATAACCATGATCTGACGTAAAAACGACAACAGTATTTTTATCCAATCCCGTTTGTTTAAGTTTTTTTAGAATTCTTCCAATTTGAGCATCCATAAAAGTGGTAGTGGCGAAGTATGCTTCTTTAATCTCTTTCGCAAGATCATTATTTGATTTTAAGTTTAGTAATCCCTGATTTCTATTTCCCCATCTTATAGATTTAGCAGCAGGATCTGGTAAAGTGCTTAAATATTCCTCGGTACTACCGTTGTATAGAATTTCCATATTATCCATATCATACATGTCATAATATTTTTTTGGAGCAACGAAAGGCACATGTGGTCGATACATACCAACAGCTAAAAAGAAATTTTGACCACTTTTAGAGAATTTATCTAATTGCTCTATAGCTTCAGTCGCAACAATACCATCAGTTTGTTCCTCATCTGTTCCATCAGCGGCTAACCAACTCAGAGTTCCTCCATAGTGTCTTTCCCTAAGTGTATTGATTTTATATTCTTCTTCTTTATCCCTTCCCCATGGATTTATCGTATAATCCCATGTGTAAATGTCATCTGCACTTGAAGTACCAATTGAACTGGGGTTATCGTAATGATAAATTTTTCCAATACGAACAGATCTATAACCCTGCTGTCTAAATCTTTGTCCAATTGTTACAACATCAGGAACTGTTGTTCTCAGTAAAACATTATTTTGAGTGATTTTGGTTTGATCCGAGTACATACCAGTCATAAATGAAGCTCTTGATGGTCCGCACAGTGGATATTGATTGTGTGCATTTTCAAATAAAACTCCGTTGGATGCCAATTTGTCAATTGAAGGACTAATAACTTGAGGGTGATTATAAGATCCAAGGTCACAGTTTAAATCGTCAGCAATTAAAAAAAGAACATTAAGTTTTTTGTTCCCTTGCGTTTCATTTTTTTTTACGCATCCCAACGAAAGAACTACAATTAACATTAAAAAAAATTTTAAATTTTTCATTTATTTAATTTTCACATTTAATAACAACTAAAAGATTTTTGGATGCTTTTCGTTTAAAAACTAAGTTAATTAAAGTTTAAAAAAATCAATGTAAGTATCTAAATCTTTATCTCCTCTCCCAGAACAATTGAATACAACTATATCATCTTTTTTAAATTTCATATGATCGAGTACTGCAAAAGCATGTGCTGTCTCAATTGCAGGAATTATGCCCTCAGAGACTGACAGATTTAGACCCCAATCCATGGCCTCATTGTCATTGATTGAGATAAACTTTCCTCTTCCTGTTTTGTACAGATTAGCATGCATTGGACCTATTCCTGGATAATCAAGACCAGCTGAAATCGAGTAAGGTTCAGTTATTTGTCCATCTTTACTTTGCATGAGTAATGTTTTTGAACCATGAATAATTCCTTCTTTACCCAAGCTTGTTGTTGCAGCACTGTAACCAGAGTTAACTCCTTTTCCCTCAGCTTCAACACAAACTATATTTACTTTTTTGTTGTCCAAGAATGGGTAAAAAATTCCGGCTGCGTTGCTTCCACCCCCAACACAAGCAATTAGATAATCAGGATAATCCCTATTCTCTAAGCTTTTTAATTGATCTTTAATTTCAAAACCAATTACAGACTGAAATCGTGCAACCATATCAGGATAGGGATGAGGTCCAACAACAGAGCCTATGATGTAATGTGTGTCAACGGGGTTTTTTATCCAATCCCTAATGGCCTCATTTGTAGCATCTTTGAGTGTTTTACTTCCAGATTTTGCGGGAATCACTTCAGCACCAAGCATTTTCATTCTAGCAACATTAGGCGATTGTCTTTTTATGTCAACTTCACCCATATAAATTACACATTCAATTCCCATCAATGCACAAACTGTTGCTGTTGCAACCCCATGCTGACCAGCCCCTGTTTCGGCAATTATCCGTTTCTTACCCAACTTTTGAGCAAGCAGTATTTGACCTATTGTATTGTTTATTTTATGGGCACCAGTATGACACAAATCTTCCCTTTTAAGGTATATTCTCGTATTATATTTTTCTGAAATTCTTTTCGCAAAGTATAGTGGAGTAGGTCTTCCGACATAATTTTTCAATAATTCATCAAACTCTTTGGTAAAGCTTTTTCTTGTAATCAAACTAACGTATTTCTTACGCAACTCTTCAATATTGGCATGCATCATTTCAGGGATAAAGGCTCCGCCAAAGTCGCCATAAAAACCGTTTTTATCAATGTTGTAAGATGTTTTCATTATTTAATTTATTTATAAGTTTTTCGATTTTAGTTTTATTTTTTAGTCCAGGTCTTATTTCAAATTTACTGTTGATATCAATTCCAAAAATTGGGAGATTCATTTTTTTTAACTCAATTATTCTGTTGACATCGCTGATATCTATTCCGCCGCTTAGAAAGAAACCTTTCGATGAATTGTAATTTTTAAGAATGGACCAATTAAACTTTTGACCTGATCCACCATACTTTTCAGATTTTGTGTCAAATAAATAATATTTGCAGAGTTTTTCAAAGGGAGCTAATTTTTCAAAATTAAAGTTTTCACTTAGATGAAATACTTTTATCACTTTGCAAAAGGAATTTACTTCAGAACAAAACTCTTTATTTTCGTTTCCATGAAGTTGTACAAAATCTAGACCAAATTTTTTAACATTTTTTTTAATTAGGTCTAAATCTTGATTTACAAAAACACCAACTTTCTTGACGTGATTTGGAATTGAAATTTCTTTTTCAGAAAAAAATCTTTTTGTTTTTGGCCAAAAAATAAATCCCATAAAATCAGGAAGAAGTTTCGCAACCTCTTTAATATTATCATTAATTTTCATTCCACAAACCTTCAGTTTCATTTTATTTATTTAAATCTTTCATCATTTTAGACAGCTCATTTCCGGGATTAGATTTTGACATGAATTTCTCTCCAATTAAAAACCCATTAAAACCGTAATCTTTTAATAGTAATATTTCAGATGAATTTGAAATTCCACTTTCAGAAATTTTAGCATACTCATTGGGAATTAGTTTAGATAATATTTTACTTTGATTTAAATCAACTTTAAAATTTTTCAAATTTCTGTTGTTGATTCCAATAATGTCAACTGTTTCATGAAAACACATATTAAGCTCATTTTTATTATGGACTTCAACTAGAACATCTAATCCTATTGATTTTGCACAAATACTTAAATTTCTTATTGATTTTTTATCTAAACATGCTGCTATTAATAAAATTGCATCAGCTCCAATTGCTTTGGATTCCACCACTTGGAACTCATCTATAATAAATTCCTTTCTCAATATAGGCAAGTTAGTTATCTCCCTTGATTCAATTATGTCATTAATGTTTCCTCCAAAAAACTTTTGATCAGTTAAAATTGATAATGCATTGGCACCCTCATTCTCATAATCTCTAATAATTCTATTGACTTTGGCTTCCAAATTAATTTTTGGTTTAGATGGAGATTTTCTTTTGAATTCGGTAATTATCCCGAAACTACTTTTAATCAAGTTATTTTTCAAGGAATTTGTTTTTCTATTAAAATTTTCGTGCTTTTCTAGATCACCATATGACTTAACAGATCTTTGATGAAGCAGTTCATTTCTTTTAAATTTTATGATCTTTTCTAAAATGCTCATAGGCTACATTTTTTTAGAGATTTGAAAGAGTTAAATGCAGCACCAGATTCGATTGATTCTTTTGCTTTTTCAAGTCCATAATCTAAAGTTTTATTGAGCGCTGTCGAAATGGCTAAACCGGAGTTAGCTATCACTACATTTTTTTGAGTGATTGTAGATTTATTTTTCAAAATATTCATAAAAATTTCGGAAGACTTTTTGATTGAAACACCTCCTTCTAGAGACTTTGCATCAACTTTATTAAATGAAAAATCTGAAGGATTTAAAAACTCATTTGAGTTGTTTCTGATGATATTTACTTTTCCAGTCAAGGAAATCTCATCATAACCATCTAGCGAATGTATTATTGAAAATTTTTTTTCAGAATTTCGTAGTATGTGTGAGTAAAGTCTCGACAATTCTAAACTATACACTCCTACCATTTGATATTTTGGTTTTGATGGATTAACAAGAGGGCCAAGCATATTGAAAAATGTTTTTAGCCCAAGTTCTTTTCTAACTGGAGCAACATGCTTCATTGCAGGGTGAAATAGTGGAGCGTGTAAAATACAAATATTAGATTCGTCAAGGCATTTTTTTAAATAATTACAATCATTTGAGAATTTGATTCCAAGAAATTCAAGCACATTGCTTGATCCACAAGAAGAGGACACACCATAATTTCCATGTTTTGATACTTTAATTCCACAACCTGCTGTAACAAATGCAGCAGCTGTAGATATGTTGAACGTGTCTTTGTTATCCCCACCTGTTCCACACAAATCAATAGTATCATATTCCTTTAAATCAATCTCAGTGCAAAGTTCAAGAAGAGCATCACGAAAACCTTCTAATTCTTCAACTGTAATTGGTCTTATCATAAAAACTGTCAGAAATGATGATATTAAGGAATTATTAAACTTTCCAGTTGAAATTTCTAACAGAATTCTTTTTGCTTCTTCTTTTTTCAGTGTTTTATTGGAAATAAGATTGATTAATGTTTCTTTCATTTTTAAATGTTTAGCCAGTTTTTTAACAACAACTTTCCATGCTCTGTTAGTATTGATTCTGGATGGAATTGTACACCTCTCACATCTAAATATTTATGACGCAAAGCCATAATTTGATTATTTTCATCATAAGCTAATGCTTCTAAATTTTTTGGCAATGGTTGTTTTGAAACCCAAGAGTGGTACCTTCCAACATTAAAACTTTTTGGTATACCTTTAAATAATGAGTCTTCTGTTGTAATATTAATTTTTGTAGCAACTCCATGAAATACTTTTTTTAAGTTTATTATTTCACCTCCAAAAACCTCTGTTATAGCTTGATGCCCTAGGCATACGCCGAGGATGCTTTTCGATTCAGCATAATTTGATATTATTTTTTTCAGTAATCCGGCCTCAGAGGGTATTCCAGGTCCTGGAGACAAAACGATTTTTTCAAACTTTTTTAAATCATCAATTCCTAATTTATCGTTTCTTATTACAGTTGTTTTACTACCAAGTTCTTCCAAATAATGCACTAGATTGTAAGTGAATGAATCATAATTGTCTATAACAATAACATCTTTTTTCATATTTTTTCTGCAGATTTTAATGCTGAGTTTAAAGCACCCAATTTGTTGTTAATTTCTTTGAGCTCTGTTTTTGGAATTGATTTCTCAACGATTCCTGCTCCGGCCTGAAAATACAGATCATTATTTTTACTTAAAAATGATCGAATAATAATTGCGTGATTGAAATTTCCCTCAAAATCCATGTATCCAATGGCCCCGCCATAAAATGATCGGTTACATGGTTCATACTTATTTATGAGTTGCATGGCCCTGTGTTTTGGAGCGCCGCTGAGTGTTCCAGCGGGAAAAGTATCGGCAACAATTTGAAATGTTGATGTTCTGCTCTTAACATCACCCGAAACTTTTGAAACCAAGTGAATTACATGTGAGTAAAATTGAATCTCTCTATCTTTCTCAACTTTAACATTACTTCCGTTTCTACTTAAATCGTTTCTTGCAAGATCAACTAACATCATGTGTTCGCTGTTTTCTTTGTCATCCTTGGAAAGCTTTTTTGCTTTTATTGAATCTTTTATATCATTTCCAGTCCTTTTAAAAGTACCAGCTATTGGGTGGATTTCGGCTTTTCTATCTTTGATAACAATTTGAGCTTCAGGTGAACTTCCAAAAATTTTATAACCTCCAAAGTCAAAGTAAAACAAGTATGGTGAAGGATTGATAGACCTAAGCGCTCTGTAAAGCTTAAATTCGTCTCCAATAAAACTTTGCTTGAACCTTCTTGAAATTACAATTTGAAAAACGTCCCCTCTCAAACAATGATTGATTCCTTTTTTTACGAGCTTTATATAATCTTTATCACTCATGTTACATTCGATGTTTCCTTTTGTGGTGAACGGATAGTTTTGAAGTTTGTTGTTGAAAATGAGATCATGGATTTCATCCAAATTATTAGATTGATTAAGGCAATGATTGTATAATATTGCTTCATTGTTAAATACGTTAACAACGATTATGTTCGTGTAAAAAGCATAAAAGATTGATGGAATATCTAATTCATCATTTTTTTCTTCGATCACTATGTCCTCAAAATATTTTACTGCATCGTAGTTTGTATAACCAAATACACCATTGTTCATATGATTTTTATTGTTGATCTCACATTTGAAAGAATTACAAAATCCTGTAATTTGTTCAACCACACAATCACCTGTTTTGATATTAATTTTTTTCTTTTGGTCTGGATACTCAATTTCAATTTGTTGTTTTTTGATAGAAATATGTGAAATTGGATTGAAACATATGTAAGCGTAACTATTATCATTCACACCATAATCACTACTTTCAAGTAAAATTGAATTGGAAAATTTTTCCCTGACTTTTTGGTAAATACTGACAGGTGTGAGAGTATCTGCCAAAACCTTTTTTTTATATGTCTTAAAATTATACAACCTTTTATAAATTAAAAAAGGCCTGTCGCGAGACAAGCCTTGGTTCATTAACAAAATGGGTGTGACTATCGCGAAATGCAATTAGGATTAAACCACCACCAAATCATTTTTTTTATCATTTTTCAAATATATTAATCAATGTTTTACAAAACAAACATTACTTTAATTTTTTATAACTAAAAATATTCAGAAATTTACATAGTTATTATATTGAAAAATGAATTTAAATCAAGAAAAGTGGTTGTCCTCAATTAATAATTCTGAAAACAGCTTGATTATTGATGTTCGAACACAAGATGAATTTAATGACGGCCACATTGAAAACTCGTTAAATTTTAATATTTATGATGCAGTTAAATTTATTGAAGAAATCAGTAAATTAGATAAACAAGCTAGCGTTCATGTTTATTGTAAGTCTGGTGTAAGAAGTCTTCAGGCTTGTGAAATTATAAAAGGAATGGGTTTCAGTAAAGTTTTTAATTTGATTGGTGGTATTACTGAATGGAAAAATAAAATAGTTTAATAGTGCTGTTTTGGATAACTTTAGATATTTTTTAGAAAGAAATGGTTTTTCAGTTTGTTCAAGACTTGCTGATTGGATGGGAATTAGAGCTAAGAATGTTAGACTTTTTTTTATATACATAAGTTTTTTTTCTCTTGGATTTAATTTTGCTATTTATTTGACTTTGGCATTTTGGCTAAAAATGAAAGATTTAATTTCAACCAAAAGATCATCAGTTTTTGATTTATAAAAAAATTATTTGAATTGATTCAATTAATTTGCATCTTGTTAAATTATATTTACTCCAAATAGAAAAAATGAAAAAGACAATACTAAGCCTGATTTTAATTTTTACGACATTTACTAATTCAGCACAAGAAAAGGGTCTTGACCAAAAAATTGATGAAGCATTTGCTCCAATATCTGAATTTTTCACCAAAACAATTTTTTTTGAAATTGCTGGTTATCCCTTTGTTATTCTTTTGCTAATTGCTAGTGCAGCTTTTTTTACAACATTTTTTGGATTCCCTAATTTAAGATACTTTAAAACTGCTATCAATGTTGTCAGAGGAAAATATGATGAAATAGAGAAAGACGACTCTGGTTCAAAGGATGGTGAAGTTTCTCATTTTCAAGCTTTAGCCACTGCAGTTTCAGGTACAGTAGGGAATGGAAACATAGCTGGAGTTGCTTTAGCTATTGCTCTTGGTGGTCCTGGAGCAACATTTTGGATGATTATTTGTGGTCTTATTGGAATGTCCTCAAAATTTGTTGAGTGTACTCTTGGAGTTAAATATCGTGATGTTGGTGAGGATGGAACAGTGTATGGTGGTCCAATGTATTATCTCACGAAGGGGTTAAAAGAAAAAGGTTTTACTATTTTGGGTAAAGTTGCTGCAGTTTTTTTTGCAATATTTTGTATTGGAGGTTCTTTTGGCGGAGGTAATGCAGCCCAGTCAAATCAAGCAACGATAGTTTTAAAACAGCTTTTGGGACTAGAAAGCACCAGCGCTGGCGCAATGATTGGTCTTGTACTAGCAGTTTTAGTTGGTATAATTATTATTGGCGGTATAAAAAGAATTGCTTCTGTAACTGAAAAAATTGTTCCTTTTATGGCTCTTCTTTATTTGGTTGCATGTATTTACATACTATTAGTAAATTTCACACTTGTTGATGATGCAATTTCGTTAATTATTACAGAAGCATTTAATCCAACTGCCGTGGGTGTTGGGGGGTTCATTGGAGTTGTAATGGTTGGGTTTAGAAGGGCTGCATTTTCGAATGAAGCCGGAGTAGGCTCAGCGTCAATTGCGCATTCTGCAGTAAAAACAAAATATGCTGCATCTGAGGGGTTAGTAGCGTTATTGGAACCTTTTATAGACACTGTTGTTATTTGTACAATGACAGCACTCGTAATCATAATTTTTAATTTTGGAGGGTTTTTTGAATATGGAGGCGATGGTATGGGAACTGTGTTTATTGATGGCGTCCCTTTTGAAGGAGCAGCTATAACCACAAAAGCTTTTGAGCAATACATCCCTCTATCAAATGTATTCTTGACAATTTCTGTTGTATTATTTGCTGTATCAACAATGATTTCATGGTCATATTATGGTCTGCAGTCATGGAAGTATTTATTCGGAAGAGGAAGAATAGCTGATCTGACATACAAATTGATTTTTTGCTTGTTTGTAATTATTGGGTCAGCAGCCAGTATGAGCTCAATATGGGATTTTTCTGATGCTATGATATTTGCAATGGTATTTCCAAATATGATAGGATTATTTTTCTTGTTTCCTGTAGTTAAAAAAGAATTAAAAAAATATTTAAGCGCAATTAACTAAAAACTTAGTTGAGAATCAAAAAAAAATTTTTAGTGATTAAAAAATGTTTCTATATTTGCGGGCAATATATTAATTATGTTAATAATTCCCGTCAAAGAAGGAGAAAATATAGATAGAGCTCTTAAAAGATTTAAACGAAAGTTTGACAAGACTGGCGCTATGAAAAACCTCCGTGAAAGACAAGCCTTTATAAAACCTTCGGTTAAACACAGAGACAAGATCAAAAAGGCTGCATATGTGCAAAATTTAAAAGATCTTCAAAACTTATAATCTGTTTTTTACAACCATTTTATTAAATTAGGTTTCTCAATAGGTTGTATGCTTTTCAAAAATTTTTTTGATTACCTAATTAAGGAAAGAAATTATTCAGACAATACAGTTAAAGCTTATAAAAAAGATCTGAATACTTTTTCAAATTTCTGCATCTCTGAGTTAAAAAAAAATGATATCAGAGATATTGATTACACTGTCATAAGAAATTGGATTGTCAATTTATCTGAGTCTAAATTGTCCCCTTTGACAATCAACAGAAAAATATCTGCTTTAAGTAGATACTACGATTTTCTCATAAAAATCGATGAAATAAATGAATCTCCATTAAAAAATCACAAAAGACTTAAGGTTCAGCCCAAAATTATTATTCCATTTACCGAGGAAGAAGTTTATAATGTAATTGATGTGTTTGATGATGATTTTGAAGGTAAAAGAAACATGCTTATGGTTGAAATGCTTTACTCAACAGGAATCAGAAGAGATGAATTAATAAATATTAAAATTGATGATATTTTTATGGATGAAGATTTAATTAAAGTAAGGGGTAAAAGAAATAAGGAAAGACTTGTTCCCTTAATCACTTCATTAAAAAAAAGTATCCATAAATATTTAATCTTTCGTGATCAATTAAATTCTTCCTCAAAAAACTTGTTCTTAACCTCAAAGGGATTGAAAATTGGACCTTCCCTTGTTTACAGGGTAGTCAAAAAATATTTTTCCAAAGTTTCAACCAAAGTAAAGCGAAGTCCTCATGTGCTTAGACATTCATTTGCATCTCATCTGTTAAATAATGGTGCAGA
This sequence comes from uncultured Bacteroidota bacterium, assembly GCA_902523635.1. Taxonomy (GTDB): domain Bacteria; phylum Bacteroidota; class Bacteroidia; order Flavobacteriales; family Flavobacteriaceae; genus MAG-121220-bin8. The sequence goes on from CABZAE010000004.1 coordinate 101,416, forward strand.
CATAAATTCAATAAAAGAAATTTTGGGTCATTCGAGTCTGGCTTCAACACAGATTTACACCAAAATAAAACTTCCAAAAATCATTAGCGATTATCAAAAAAACCATCCAAGAGAAATAAAAAAAGAGTAATTAATTTAACGTTAAAAAATTTTATTAATCTTTGATTCAAAAAAAATAAATCTATACATTTGCGAACCATTAATTATGGACAAGCCGATGTAGCTCAGCTGGCTAGAGCAGCTGATTTGTAATCAGCAGGTCGTGGGTTCGAGTCCCTCCATCGGCTCTAGTTGTTCTTTAAAATATTGGGGAGATACTCAAGCGGCCAACGAGGGCAGACTGTAAATCTGCTGTTTTTAACTTCGCAGGTTCGAATCCTGCTCTCCCCACCAAATTTAAGCGGGAGTAGCTCAGTTGGTAGAGCGTCAGCCTTCCAAGCTGAATGTCGCCGGTTCGAACCCGGTCTCCCGCTCAATACACAGATTTTTTTGATATAAAACTAATACCAAATTGAAAAAGGATTTTTTTAAAAATGTTAGGATCCTTGATGGTGGAATGGGCCAAGAACTATTATCCAGGGGGCTTAAAACCATTGGTACACTTTGGAGTGCAAGCGCTATTTTACAAGATAATTACCACGAACTAGTTGAAGACATTCATTTAGATTATATAAATGCTGGTTGTGACGTAATAATTACAACTACCTTTAGTACAAGAAAACAAAAGTTAGTAGAAAATGATTTAGCCCACAAATTTGAAGAATTGAATGTTAAGGCATGTGAAATTGCAATAAATGCCAAAGAAAAAAACCAACATATTTTAATTGCAGGGGGATTGCCTCCACAAAATGTGGTTTATTCTGCCGATGATAGATCTGATGAAGAAATACTTGAGAATTATTACGATCAAGCAAAGATAATCAACCCATATGTAGATTTTTTTTTCTTTGAAGTAGTATCTAGTTTCAGGGAGGCCAAGTTAGCTACTAAAGCAATTGAATCTTTTAAAAAACCTTACTTACTTGGATTACATATTTCTGAAGGTAAACTACTACCAAGTGGTGAAAAAATAGCCGCATTGAATGAAAATTTACAAATAAATGAAGCTTTGGGTGTTGTACTTTCTTGTGTTTCACCAGAAAATTATCTTCTTAATTCAAAAATTTTAAGAGATTTTGAATCTCCTTTCGGTTTCAAACTAAACGGATTTGATTTAACAAATCCAAAACTTGGTTATTCAAATATTTATAATAGTGGTGATGTTGATAATCCAAATCTAATTTTGGGCAAGAGGCAAGATCTTGATCCAAAAAAATTCTATGAATTTTCAAAAACATTTAAAAATTTAGGTGCTACAATTTTAGGAGGATGTTGCGAAACATCTCCAGCACATATTAAAGAAATTGTTAAATTACGCAACACATTAGCATAAATATAACGCCAATGTAGCTCAGGGGTAGAGCACTTCCTTGGTAAGGAAGAGGTCCGGAGTTCAACTCTCCGCATTGGCTCAAAAAAATAACTATATTTATACCATGAAAAAATTAATAATAATATCCTTAATTATCTGTCCATTTTTCTTACAAGCTCAAAATTTTCGTGACCTAGATAAAAGTCCCATGGATCAAGCTAAGTATCCAACAAGTAATAGAGTCACTGAAAAAATTGTAGTCATAACTTATAGTAGACCTCAGCTTAATGAAAGATCATTTCAAGAAATAGTTCCTTATAATAAAGTTTGGCGAACTGGTGCGAATGAGGCTACAGAAATAAGATTATTCAAACCTGTTGTAATTGGTGATACGAATTTACAAGCTGGAACATACACAATATTTACAATTCCTGAAGAAGAGCAGGTAGTATTTATAATCAATTCCGCAACAAATATCTGGGGAAGTTATTCCTACAATTCAAAAAATGATATTTTGAGAATAAAGGTACCCTTAAATAAAAGTAAAAAATCACTCGAAGCTTTTTCAATCGCTTTTTCTGATAAAAATGATCAACCAAAGATTCATTTTGGCTGGGATTATGTTCGTTTTGAAATTCCGTTTAATGTTTTGTAAATATTTTAGTATGAAAAAAATATACTCAGGATTAAAAATCGCTTTCACTGTACTTTTTTTATCATGTTCTGGTGGAGATGATGAAGATAACACTGGTAATAATAATGAATCAAGTTCTGCTACAATTTGGAAAGGCACAACCACTACTTTCACAAAATCAGACGGTGCTGATCCTTCAAAAGCTGAAAATCAAGATCGTATAACAGCAAATGTCTGGATTACCCGCGGAAACAACGGGGGTCAGATCTATAATGCTGCAAATGAAAGTAATAGTGATAAAAATACAAGTCCTACAGGCACCAAATGGGCGCTAGGTACAATTGAAAAAGCTAGCTCTCTATCTTTTAAAGATTTCAGATCGGCAGTTGGTTCGCCTAAAGATGTGGTTGGAAAAGACCTAGTTATGCACTTGGAAACAGATAATATATATTTGTCTGTTAAATTTACATCATGGAGCTCCGGTAAAGGAGGTGGTTTCGCTTACCAAAGAAGCACAAAATAGTTTAGATTATTTTTTTTTTCTGTATTTCAAAAGATCTTCTTTAAATTTCACACTCTTTTTGTGTCTTAAACCTATCAATTCAATTTTATCTAAAATATCTGGATGTTGCTTTGAAATATCAAACTTCTCTGAAGGATCATTGTTTAAGTTGTATAATAATGGTTTTTCAAGAATTTTTTTCTCTGTTTTTTCTGGATAGTTGTAAGCACCTTGTATTATGTAATGCGCCTTATATTCCCCTTTTCTAATTGCATAGATTTCCCTATTTCTGTAAAAAATCATTTCATCTCGGGGTGAAGATTCACCACCAATTAGAGTTTTTTTTAAACTATATCCATCTATAATTCTATCATTAATTTTTTCTGCCCCGGAAATCTCTATAAATGTTGGTAAAATATCTAACGTAGATCCTAAACCAGAAATTACTCCTGGACTAATTCCTGCTCCCCAAAAAATTGCGGGCACCCGTTGACCTCCCTCCCATGTTGTCCCTTTACCCTCTCGCAACACTCCAGCTGATCCTCCGTGAGTTTTAAACGGAAGCCATGGTCCGTTGTCAGAGGTGAAAACTATCATTGTATTTTCATGTATGTTTTGTTCTTTTAATTCTTCCAATATCATACCAACTCCATGATCAATTTCCTCAATAACATCACCATATAATCCAGCTTTGCTGGAACCCAAAAAATCTTTTGAAGCGTAAAGAGGGATGTGTGGTAAACTGTGTGCTAGATAAATAAAAAACTTGTTGTTTTTATTTTTTCTAATATATTCAACAACTTTTTCTGAATATCTTTTAGTTATCGTTGTTTGATCTGCGGGTCTCTCAATAATATCATTATTTTCTAGTAATGGAACATTATAATTATTTGAATTTAACTCTTTTTGAGCATACTGTAACCAATAATTTTGACCAACACAACAACCGATTCCACTTTTAATTGCATCCATGTCATTTGAATAAGGTATTCCATAATAATAATCAAATCCATTATTAAGAGGCAAAAATTGTTTCTTATGTCCTAAATGCCATTTTCCTATTGCTACTGACGAATATCCAACTTCCTTTAATTTTTCAGCAATTGTTATTTCACTTTCAGGCAATCCGAATTCAGAATCTGGAAATAAAACTCTAGATGAATTATTTTCACTACCAATCATCCCATTTCTTATCGGGAGTCTTCCTGTCAAAAGACCAGCTCTGCTGGGTGTACAAACACTTGATGCTGAGTAAAATTGAGTCCATTTTTGACCTTCAATTGACATTTTATCTAAGTTTGGTGTTTTAATTGTTGGGTGACCATAAGAACCTAAATCTCCATACCCCATGTCGTCTAGAAATATAACAATGAAATTAGTGTGATCAGAGTTGTTACATGAAATTAAAAAAATAGAGATGATTAAAAACTTAATTTTTTTCATTAGCATTGAAAATTCATTTATTAATTTAGTTATGTAAAGTTAACAATCTTAAGCATTTCAATTTTATAATCTATGAGTACACACCCAGTTTCTTATGAGAAAATAATTAGTTCAAGTAAAAAAGAACTTTGGGAATTAATATCTAGTCCAGAACATTTAAATCTGGTACATCCATTTTGCAAGTCTAATGAGTCAATTGAGTGGGACCAAAAAAATTCAAAAGATGTTTTGGTGTACCTTAATGGCTTGGTATATTTTAGGGATTTCACTTTTTGGGATGATGAAAATGGTTACGAACTAATGATTGGAAGAAAAAGAGGAAAAAAATCAAGAGTAGTATGGAAAATAAAGTCTGATGACAAATCAGTTTCTCTAAGAATAACGGTCTATCCTTATTTACTTTCTAATTGGCCACGAATCATAAGTTTAATTCCATACAAGTTAATAATATCTCCACTATTGAAAAGTTATTTGAAATCAGTTATTGGTGGTATTAATTACTATTTAATTAATAAAAAACCAGTCGAAAAAAATCATTTTGGTAAACACATCTGGTTTTCATAATAATAACTAATTTTAGTATACGATGTTTGTATTAGATTTTACAAAACAAAATGGTCATAAAAAAAATTACATTTTATTCAGTATTTTATGATAAAATTTATATATTTGCGCTCATTTTAAAAGTATAAAAAACAAAATATTATGGCAAAGGAAACTTTTGATCGTTCAAAACCCCACCTAAACATCGGGACTATTGGACACGTTGATCACGGAAAAACTACATTAACTGCTGCTATCACAAAAGTTTTAGCGGATGCAGGACTTTCTGAAGCTAAAAGCTTTGATCAAATTGATAATGCTCCTGAAGAAAAAGAAAGGGGTATTACAATAAACACATCCCACGTTGAGTACCAAACGGCTAATCGTCATTATGCTCATGTCGATTGTCCAGGTCATGCCGATTACGTAAAAAATATGGTAACTGGTGCCGCTCAAATGGATGGAGCTATTTTAGTTGTTGCAGCATCTGATGGTCCAATGCCTCAAACAAGAGAACATATTTTATTAGGTAGACAGGTAGGTATTCCTAGAATAGTTGTTTTTCTAAACAAAGCAGATCAAGTCGACGACGAAGAATTACTTGAACTTGTAGAAATGGAGGTTAGAGACCTGTTAAACTTTTACGAGTACGATGGTGACAATGGTCCTGTTATATTAGGATCGGCTCTTGGTGCTCTCAATGGTGAACAAAAATGGGTAGATACAGTCATGAAATTGATGGAAAATGTTGATTCCTGGATAGAGTTGCCGAAAAGAGATGTTGATAAAGATTTTCTTATGCCAGTTGAAGATGTTTTTTCTATTACAGGGCGTGGTACTGTTGCTACTGGGAGAATTGAAACTGGTGTTGCCAACACCGGTGATGCTGTTGATATAATTGGAATGGGTGCTGAAAAGCTTGCATCAACAGTTACAGGTGTTGAAATGTTTAGAAAAATACTTGACCGAGGGGAAGCTGGAGATAATGTGGGAATTTTACTTAGAGGTATCGAGAAAACAGATATCAAAAGAGGTATGGTTATATGCAAACCTGGATCAGTTAAGCCTCATGGTAAATTTAAAGCCGAAGTTTATATACTAAAAAAAGAAGAAGGTGGTAGACACACTCCTTTTCACAATAATTACAGACCTCAGTTTTATGTAAGAACTACTGACGTAACTGGAAATATTGAGCTTCCAAAAGGAGTAGAAATGGTCATGCCTGGCGATAACCTAACAATAACTGTTGATCTAATAAGTCCAATCGCTTGTAGTGTTGGTTTAAGATTTGCAATTAGAGAGGGAGGTAGAACCGTTGGTGCAGGCCAAGTTACAGAGATTTTAGATTAAAATTAAATTAGTTAAAAGGTGTTGCATGCTTAAATAAGTAGTATGTACCTTTTAATGGGTAAATATAGTATGTCAGGGTGTATTAGGCACCATTGCAGAGACGGGTTTAGCTCAGTTGGTAGAGCACTGGTCTCCAAAACCAGGTGTCGGGAGTTCGAGTCTCTCAACCCGTGCAAAAGTAAAAGATGAATATAGCTTCTTATATTAAAGAATCTTTTTCGGAGTTAAAGGAACACGTTTCCTGGACACCCACCAATGAACTTTCTAGAATCACAATGGTCGTTTTAATTTTCTCTGTAATATTTGCGTTGTTAATTTGGATGGCTGACTCAATTCTTTCTCGAATTGTCAAGGTTTATTTCGATATAATTAATTAAGTTATGATTGATACAGAATTAAAAAAATGGTATGTAGTTAGGGCTGTAAGTGGTCAAGAAAACAAGATACGGTCTTACATGGAATCTGAAATAAAGCGACTTGGGCATTCATCCTCAGTAGAAGAAATATTAGTTCCAACCCAAAAAGTAATTCAAATTAGAAAAGGAAAAAAAATAAGTAAGGAAAAGGTTTATTTTCCTGGATACATCATGATAAAGGCTAATCTTTCTGGTGAAATCCCTCACATTATTAAGTCTTTACCCAACGTGATAGGATTTTTGGGTGAAACAAAAGGAGGTGATCCTGTTCCCTTAAGAGTGAGTGAAGTTAATCGAATGTTAGGAAAAGTTGATGAATTGTCATCTGAATCAGAAAATATAGCAATCCCATTTTCTAATGGAGAAAATATAAAGGTTATTGATGGCCCTTTTAATGGTTTTAATGGCACGATCGAGAAAGTTAATGAAGATAAAAGGAAGTTAGAGGTAATGGTAAAAATTTTTGGAAGAAAAACACCACTAGAACTTTCATACATGCAAGTTGAAAAGTTATGATTTAATTTTTTGTTATAATAACAATTACAAATGGCAAAGGAAATTGATAAAATATTAAAATTACAAATCAGAGGAGGAGCTGCTAATCCATCGCCCCCCGTTGGTCCAGCATTGGGTGCTGCTGGAGTCAATATTATGGAGTTTTGCAAACAATTTAATTCAAGGACACAGGACAAACCTGGTAAAGTCCTGCCTGTTGTGATTTCTGTTTTCAAGGACAAGTCATTTGAATTCATTGTTAAAACCCCGCCTGCTGCTGTTCAATTGCTAGAGGCAGCAAAAATAAAGAAAGGCTCAGGTGAGCCAAACAGAAATAAGGTGGCTTCTGTTTCTTGGGATCAAGTAAAATCAATTTCTGAGGATAAAATGGTTGATTTAAATGCATTTACTGTAGAATCAGCTATGAAAATGGTAGCCGGCACAGCTAGATCCATGGGTATTAAAGTAAATGGAAAAGCTCCTTTTTAATCGTAACAATGTTAGATATGTCTAAAGTTTCAAAAAAAAGAAAAAGTATTTTGACGAAGTATGATAAAGATAAAACTTACTCATTAAAAGAAGCTTCATCTGTTGTGAAGGAAATTACTACTACTAAATTTGATTCCTCTGTTGATTTAGCCGTAAGGCTTGGAGTGGATCCAAAAAAGGCTGATCAAAATATTAGAGGAATAGTTACCTTACCAAACGGCACTGGCAAAAACGTTAAGGTCTTGGCATTAGTAACACCAGACAAAGAAAAAGAGGCGATTGATGCGGGTGCTGATTTTGCAGGTTTAGACGAATATCTACAAAAAATAAAAGAAGGTTGGACCGACGTAGATGTAATTGTAACTATGCCAAGTGTTATGGGTAAATTAGGTCCTCTAGGAAAAGTTTTAGGACCCAGAGGATTAATGCCCAACCCTAAAACAGGAACTGTAACTATGGATATATCCAAAGCTGTTTCGGATGTTAAGTCTGGTAAAATTGACTTTAGGGTTGATAAATCAGGAATCATCCATGCTTCAATTGGAAAAGTTTCTTTCGATGCTAACAAAATATATGAAAATTCCCTGGAATTAATTCAAAATATTTTAAAATTAAAACCTAGTTCATCCAAAGGGACCTATTTAAAAAGTATATCCATGTCTAGTACCATGAGTCCTGGATTAAATGTTGATACAAACTTTAGTTAATAATATTAAAAGATGACAAAAGCAGAAAAATCGGTAGTAATTGATAGATTAACATTAGAATTAAATGATAATAAAATTATTTATTTAACTGATACATCCGGTTTAAATTCTATTGATACGAGCAAACTTAGAAGGGCTTGCTTTAAAGCCAATGTCAGACTTTCAGTCGTAAAAAACACATTGTTAGAAAAGGCAATGTCATGCTCTGAAAAAGAATTTGGAGATCTTGATAAAGTTTTGAAGGGTAACACTTCGTTGATGTATTCTGAGGTGGGGAATGCTCCTGCAAAAATAATAAAGGAGTTTAGAAAAAAAATTGAAAAACCAATCTTAAAGGGTGCTTCTATTGATGATGCAATTTACATCGGAGATGAACAACTAGGCTTTTTGGCAAGCCTTAAGTCGAAAGAGGAATTAATAGGTGAGGTAATAACAATT